>DATFNR010000043.1:0-18974 GCA_035266285.1 Candidatus Sulfotelmatobacter sp. | reverse complement strand
GGTCGGATCAGTCGGATCGCTGGGGAATCTTGACGGTTGGCCGGGAATGGTTACAATAGCGCCGGCCCATGAAAAAGCCCCAACCCAAATACCGCCGCATCCTCCTCAAAATCAGTGGTGAATCCCTGGGCGGCGCCGATGGCGTCGGCATCTGCGCCGAAGCCATTCACGAAATGGCCCGCCAGATCTGCGAGGTCCGCGAACTGGGGGTCGAAGTCGTCGTCGTGACCGGCGGGGGCAATATCTTCCGCGGCCTGTCGGGCGGCCAGCATGGGATCGAGCGGGCCACCGGGGATTACATGGGCATGCTGGCCACGGTCATCAACGCGCTGGCTCTGCAGGACGCGCTCGAGAAGCAGCAGGTCTACACCCGCGTGCAGTCTGCGATCGAGATGAACCAGGTGGCCGAGCCTTTCATCCGCCGGCGCGCCATCCGGCATCTGGAGAAAGGCCGCGTTGTGATCTTTGCCGGCGGCACTGGCAATCCGTACTTCTCCACCGACACTGCCGCGTCCCTGCGCGCCATGGAGATCAAGGCCGACGCCATCCTCAAGGCAACGCGCGTCGATGGCATCTACGACGCCGATCCGCTCAAAGTGGACGGCGCCAAGAAATTCAACCAGATTTCCTACATGGACGTGCTAAAGCTGGGACTGAAAGTGATGGACTCCACCGCCATCAGCCTGTGCAAGGACAACAATCTGCCCATCATCGTCTTCAACCTGAACCACCACGGCAACATCCGCCGCGTGGTGCTGGGCGAGAAGATCGGATCCATGGTCAGCGCGTAAAATCGCCACAGATTTTCACGGATTCACACGGATTTGGGTCGCTGATCCGTGTTGATCCGTGCGAATCCGTGGCAGCTTGTTTTTTGCGGGTTTATAATTCGGCGTTTTGATCCAGGGAAAGACGGAGCTGACCCAATGGCGCAAGCGACAATGGCGAGCATCGCCGGTCTGAAGGAAACATACGTGCAGCTGAAGACGCGCATGGAGAAAGCTGTCGAAGATTTCCGCAAGGCGATGGCGGCCACGCGCACCGGCCGCGCCTCAGTTCATATGCTCGATGGCGTCAGCGTCGACGCCTACGGCTCACAGATGCCGCTCAACCAGGTGGCGCAAGTTCATGCGCCCGAGGCGCAGCTGATCACAGTGCAGCCCTTCGATCCGTCGCAGCTGGGCGCGATCGAAAAAGCCATTCGCTCCGGAGATCTCGGCTTGAATCCCATGAACGACGGCAAGCTGATCCGCGTGCCGGTTCCCGCGTTGACCCAGGAGCGGCGCCAGGAGATGGTCAAGCACCTGCACAAGGCGCTCGAAGACCACCGCACCGCCGTGCGCAACATCCGCCGCGACGGCAACGACGCCATCAAGAAGGCGATGAAAGACAAGAAGATCACAGAGGATGAAGAGAAGCGCTCGCTCGACGAAATCCAGAAGCTCACCGACGACGAAATCAAGAAGATGGAAGAGATGAGTAAGGCGAAAGAAAGGGAAGTGTTGGAGTTGAAGTAGTTGTGTAGGGACAGCCGCCCTCGGCTGTCCGGCGGAGCGAAGCTCCGAGAGCACTTGGCGCCGGCGGACGAGACAAACAACAAGTCGGGCCTTCGGCCCGAGGACAGCCGAGGGCGGCTGTCCCTACATGTCCTGATCCTCCCCTATAATTGAAGCTCCATGAAGCAAGTCGTCCATGCCGCGTGCCCGCATGATTGTCCGGATGCCTGCGGGGTGCTGATCACCGTTCAGGATGGCCGCGCCACCAGGATTCAGGGCGACCCGGAACATCCCGTCACGCGCGGGTTTCTCTGCGCCAAAGTGGCGAAGTATCTTGACCGGGTGTATTCGCCGGATCGGGTGTTGTACCCGATGCGGAGGATTGCGGCTAAAGGCCCCGCGGCTGGCGCCGCGGACGCGGGCAGGAGTGCCCGCGCCACACGACCGCGGAGCTTCGCTCCGCATGGACAGCCGGGGGCGGCTGTCCCCACGCAAACAGAGCCGAGTCCAATCTGGCAACGCATCTCCTGGGATGAAGCGCTCGACGAAATCGCGTCGCGCTTTCGCGCGATCTCGGCCGAGTTCGGCAGCGAGGCCATTCTTCCCTATTCCTATGGCGGGACGCTCGGGGCGCTGAACGGCTCGACGATGGATCACAGATTTTTCCATCGCCTGGGAGGCTCACAGCTCGAGCGAACAATTTGTTCCGCGGCCGGAGAAGCAGGGCTGAAATCTGTGCTGGGCGTGAAACTGGGCACCGAGCCCGAGCAGTTCCCACATTCGAAATACATTATCGCGTGGGCTTCGAATATCCACGGCAACAATGTGCATCTGTGGCCATTCATCACCGAAGCGCGGCGCAACGGGGCGAAGCTGGTGGTGATCGATCCTTATCGCACGCGCACCGCCGCGTGCGCCGACTGGTATTTGCCGATCAATCCCGGCACCGACGCGGCGCTGGCCCTCGGGATGATGAACGTCATCATCGGCGAGAACCTGCACGACGCCGACTACGTCGCCAAGTACACGCTTGGCTTTGAAGAACTGCGCGAAAAGGTCAAGGAATATCCGCCGGAGCGAGTCGCGCAGTGGACCGGGATTGCCGCGGCCGACATTCGCAAGCTGGCGCGCGAGTATGCGACCACGCGTCCCTCGGTCATCCGGCTGAATTACGGCGTGCAGCGCTCCGAGCGCGGCGGCATGGCCACGCGCACGATCGTCATGTTGCCGTGCATCCTCGGATCGTGGAAGGAACTCGGTGGCGGGTTGCAGATGTCGCTGAGCGGTGCATTCGCCTTCGATGACCACGCCCTCAAGCGCCCCGACCTTATGACCACCGCGCTTGGACGCGAGGCCCGGATCCTCAATATGGTCGAACTGGGCCGTCTGCTGAACGCGCTGAATGACCCGCCCGTCAAAGCGTTGTTCGTCTACAACTCGAATCCGGCGGCGGTCTGTCCCCAGCACAATGAAGTTGTGCGGGGCCTGCTGCGGCAAGATCTGTTCACCGTCGTGCACGAGCAGTTCTTCACCGACACGACCGACTACGCCGACATCGTGCTGCCCGCGACAACATTTTTTGAGCACAAGGATTTGCAGAAATCCTACGGTCACTACTACCTGCAGGTCTCGAATCAGGCAATCGCGCCCGGGGGCGAGTGCCGCTCGAATGTGGAGGTTTTCCGGGCGCTGGCCTTGCGCATGGGCTTCGAAGAGCAATGTTTCCGCGAGACTGTGGATGAGATGATCGATTCGGCGCTGGATTCAGCCGACCCCTGGCTGACGGGGATCGATCGTCAGCGACTCGAGCAGGAGAAGCATGTGCGGTTGAATTTTGCAGCTTCGGACGCGCACCCGCTCACAGCCGCTGCGGAGCTTCGCTCCGCTGGACAGCCGAGGGCGGCTGTCCCTACGCAACCAGAGCCCTTTCTTCCTTTCGCTCGCGGCGGTTTCCGCACCGCTTCGGGCAAAGCCGAACTCTACAGCCAGGCGCTTAAGGCGCAAGGGCTCGATCCCGTGGCTGATTTCACTCCACCCTCCGAATCTCGGCACGGAGAACTTCATCACAAGACGCTGCCTCTGGAACTGCTGGCCCGCAAGGCCGACAACTTCCTCAATTCCACATTCTCCAACTTGCCTTCGGTGCGGGAGATGGAAGAACCCGGCCTGCTGGAGATTTGTGGCGAAGACGCGCGAGCGCGCGGCATCTTGAACGGCGACACAGTTCGCGTTTTCAACCGGCGCGGGGAGATTCTGCTGAAAGCGCGGGTCGACGGCAAAGTTCAGCCCGGAGTCGTTTCGGCAACGCTCAGCTGGGCTAAGATGACCTCAGGCTTCCAAAGCATCAACAGCCTCACGTCAGAAAAACTTACCGACATGGGCAACTCGGCCACGTTTTATTCCGTCTTGGTTGAGGTAGAACGAATCCAGCCAAACACCAAGCAGTAGTGCAAGGGGCGTGCGAGGCTTAAGACGGGTTGCAAATCGAAAGCTAACGAGGCGGGTACGGCTGCACGAGGTCCTTCCCCTTCGATTTCGCGCAGGGCCAGGATCTCGGCTGGGGGCTCACGCCCGCATTGCAGCCTCAGTTTGGACGCTTTCCGCTGCTCTACCGTATAATGACAGTTTTCTTACATCCCAGAGCCTGAGGTCGTAGCGATTCCTTTTCGCTTTCATCCGGAGAGTTCTGTTGCGCCCGAGCACGCGTGTGCCGGGAGCGGCATGTCCGTGCCATCTCCTTCATTTCAACGGGCTTGGACACAACCGGCGCGGCGGGCAGGTCATTTTTCGAGCGGGCTGGCGATCCTGCTGTGCACGCTTCTGCTGGCCGCCGGAACGGCATGGGCGCAGACCGAGGTGATTTCGGAAATCGACGTCATCGGCAACCGCCGCATTCCGCAGGAAACCATCAAGGCTCGCATTTTCAGCAAACCCGGTGATATCTACGATCCGGCTTCCATGGAGCGCGATTTCAACTCCCTGTGGAACACCGGTTATTTCGAAGATATCAAGTTCTCGCGCGAGCAGACGCCGAAGGGCTGGCGCATTATCGTCCAGGTAAAAGAAAAGCCCACGATTCGCGAGATTAACTACCTCGGCCTCAGTTCTGTCTCCACCAGCGACGTGCTCGACCGCTTCAAACAAGCTAAGGTCGGCTTGAGTGTCGAGAGTCAATACGACCCCACCCGGATCAAGAAGGCCGAGGTGGCGATTAAGGGATTGCTGTCCGAGCACGGCCGCCAGTTTGCCACCATCCGCACGGAAGTGCGGCAGATTCCGCCCGCTGCCGTGGGCATCACGTTCGTGATCAAGGAAGGCCCCAAGGTTAAGGTCGGGAAAATCAAGTTCGAAGGCAACAAGAGCATCAACTCGCGCGTCCTGCGCGCGGCCATGAAAAACCTTCGGCCCATCGGCGTCCCACACTCCATTTTCCTGGAAAACATCTTCGCGAAAACCTACGACGCCACCAAGCTGGAAGAGGACACCGAGCGGGTCCGGGCTCAATATCAGAACCGCGGCTACTTCAAGGTGGTCGTGAACGATCCCAAGACCCAGATGCACGACACCGGCCACAAGGGCTTCCACATCCCGTTGCTGCAGGCAGGCGCGGGCAAGGCGGTCGACCTGACTATGCCGATTGAAGAGGGAGACCGCTACCGGCTGGGTAAAATTACTTTTAAGAACAACAAGGCCCTGCCCAACTCGGCCGCGCTACGGACCCTGTTCCCGCTCAAAGACGGCGACATCTTCAGCCGCGAGAAGATTGCCAAGGGTCTGGAGAACTTGCGCACGGCGTATGGCCAATACGGCTACATCAACTACACCGGCGTCCCTTCCACTACCTTCGACGACGATAAGAAACTCGCTTTTCTCGAGATCGACGTGGATGAAGGCAAACAGTTCTACGTGCGCCGGATTGAATTCCAGGGCAACACTACCACGCGCGACAAAGTCATCCGCCGCGAGCTGGCCCTGGAGGAAGGCGGCGTTTACAACTCGAAGCTATGGGAACTCAGCCTGCTGCGCCTGAACCAGCTCTCCTATTTCGACCAGCTCAAGCCTGACGACCCCAACGTGACCGACAAGAAGCTGGACGAAAAGAACGGCTATGTCGACCTGACGCTCCACGTCCATGAAAAAGGCAAGAACAGCGTCGGACTCAACGGCGGCGTCAGCGGATTGGAAGGCGCCTTCATCGGGGTGAACTATTCCACCAACAACTTCCTCGGGCGCGGCGAGACCCTGCAGGTCCAGGTCAGCCTGGGAAACCTGGCGCGCAGCGTTCTGTTCGGCTACACCCAGCCCTACATGTTCGACCGGCCGCTGCAATTCGGCTTTAGCGTGTTCGGCAACAAGGTCAGCTTCAATCAGGCGCGGCAGCTTTCCATCTTCAGCGGGCAGAACCTGAATCTGCCCAACACGGTGCTGCAGAACCTGCAGAACTACTCCCAGTCCAGCGTCGGCTTCACCACATCGCTGAGCTATCCGCTGCGGCGCTCCTTTAAACGCCTGGCCATCACCTACTCCCTGGACCGTTCGACCCTGCTGCCGCTCAGCACCGCGTCCAAGAGCTTGTTTGACTTCATTGCTTTCCGCGGCATCTCGGGCCCGAACTCGGTCAATGGAATCATCACCAGCAAGATCTTCCCCAACTTCTCCTTCAACACGCTGGATAGCGGCATCTCCCCGCACAGCGGGCACCAATTCGTGGTCGGGGCAGAGATCGCCGGCCTGGGCGGAACCGTCAATTCCATCCGGCCGATCATTCAGTACAAGCGTTTCTTCCCGGTCCAGAAAAGGCGAAATGCCTTCGGCTTCAACATCAACGGGTCGTTCATCAGCGGCTTTAACGGCCTGGTCGCCCCGCCCTTCCAGCGCTTCTACATGGGCGGTGAAAACGATATTCGCGGCTTTGATATCCGCTCCGTATCGCCAGTTGCATTTCTGCCCAGTGCCAACGTAATTACCCTGACCAATCCGGATCAGCACCCGGTCCTGCGCGACCCCCGGAATCCAGCGCTGGGCAATTACACCATCCCCATCCCGGTCGACCAGATCGTATTCCCGGGCGGCGATCTCAGCGTCTGGACCAACTTTGAGTACCGCATCACGATTGCCGGCCCGGTGGCCATCGTGCCGTTCTGGGATACCGGCATCGATCCAATTTTGCGGCGCTCCCAGTTGCAGATTGCGAATGTGCAATATGACGGCGTGATCAGCACGCTGTTCGGCTGTCCGCAGCTTGATTCCGCCTTCAACTGCATCGGCGGAGCTCGCCTGAATCCGCTGCCTTCCCAGCAATTGCAGGTGCTGGAATCGACGAACTGGAAGCCTCGTGCCTCCGCCGGGCTGGAGTTGCAGATGTTCCTGCCCGTGGTCAACGCCCCGTTCCGCATTTACTGGGCCTACAACCCGGTACGGCTCGACGAGCAGACGACTCCGCCCATTGCCATTACGCGGGCCATGTTTCCCGCCGGCGCCGCCGGAGACTTCACCTACAACCTGGCGAAGCAAACCTTTGCTCCTCAGTTCCTGCTGCGCGAGCCGCGCAAGACGTTCCGCTTCACGGTCGCGACCACGTTCTGATGCAGTTGAATTGCGGCGGATCCGGCTGGATTGGTTGCGTCTGCCGTTTGTGATCGGGCAACGGGAGGCTTGAGAGGTTTGACTGGGCCCGCTTGAGGTCTCTATAATGCTGTCGATCCACGCCATTCAAGGGATTTTGAGGTGATGGACAACACGCGCGCATAGTCGCGCGTTTGACGCCCGCAATCTAGTGCGCCCTTTCCGACGGCGGCCGCTACCGCGGCGGAGACCTCATTCAGTGCGGCCCGGCGTTGACTGAAAGCGATTCTGAGAGCGAAATCAAAGTTCATTCGCGGAGCCGTGCGGAAGAGCCGGTTCCAAGGAGTTCAATCGATCCAATGAAAAGCAAGTTCCTGCAAACTCTCCTGGCGGCTGCGGCTTTCGTAGCGATTTCCGCTTTCGCCCAAACCAGCAGTGCAGCTACACCGTCCGGCGCAACGGCAGCGCCCGCAGCTCCTGCAGCCGCTGCGGCTGCACCGGGGGCCGCGCCGACGGTCACCCTCACCGGCACTAAGGTGGGCTCGATCAATATCGAAGCCGCGATTTTTGGCTGCAACGAAGGTCGCCGCGACATGGACACGCTGGGCAAGAAGTTTGAGCCCAAGCAGGCCGAGCTCAAGAACCAGAATGACGAGCTCGATGCGTTGAAGAAGCAGCTCACCACCCAGCAGGACAAGCTGAACGAAGATGCACTCAACACTTTGAAGAAGCAGATTGATGGCAAGCAAAAAGCTTTCGATCGCGCTTTGCAGGACGCTCAGGAAGATTTCGGCAACCAGCAGCAGGATGTCGCCAGCAAGATTCTGCAGAAGATGGGCCCGATTATCGGCAAGTATGCCCAGGACAACGGATACGGCATGATCCTCGACACCTCCAAGCCGTGGCCGCAGAGTCCCGTACTGATCTCCGGCGAGGGCGTCGACATTACCAAGGCCGTTGTGGACGCTTACAACGTACAGTCCGGTGTGGCCGCTCCTTCCACTACCGGCACAGGGGCTAAGCCGGCCGGTCCAAGGCCGTCCGTAGGCTCTGGAACAACTCCTAAACCGGCTCCCAAGCCCGCTGAACCACCGAAGAACTGAGAACGGCGACACCTTCGGCACTCAAAAAGTTCCCGCAGGCCGCGTAACCACGCGGCCTTTTTTCTTTGCAGCGCCGCCGCCCTTCCAGCCTTTCGTGGTGTCCATAGCAGCAAACGCATTTCACTGGGGAGGACGCTATGACGAAGGAGATCACATTTGGCCATTCGATGTTCACCGACAGCATGCTGCAAACATCCTGGTCCCAGCGCTCGCGCCGGGGCTGGTCAGCTCTGACTTCGTTCGGAGTGCAAGCCGCGGTGATGGGCTTGCTTCTCTTGTTGCCGCTGTTGAAAACCGTTACACCACCGTATGGCCGCGCCCTACCAACGCCGGTCTCGTGGGGCACCCCGCCCGCGCCCACACCGCACGTTCAGCATCAGCGCTCCACGACCATTGTGCAGAGCAATCTTGCAGATGACGTGTTGATCGCACCTCGGGAAATTCCCAGGCAGGTGGCTCACATCGAGGAAACGGCACCCCCGCCTCAGGTGAGTTACAACGAGTTCGGAGTCGAAGGGTCGACCGGTGTGGGCTCGCGTAACGGAATCTGGGGATCGATTGGCGACTCCATCCGCTCGGTTGCGCCACCGCCTCCTCCACCTGCGTCGGCCGTCCGCCAGTTCCGCCCGTCGAGCTTGCTCGAAGGCAGTATGATTCGCCGCGTACAGCCTGTCTATCCCTATCCGGCAAAGATGGCGCACGTGCAGGGGACGGTGGTTCTGTCGGCGATCATCAACAAAACAGGCTCGATCGAAAACCTTCGGGTGATCTCGGGACATCCACTGCTGGTTGGAGCGGCGATCGACGCCGTCAGCCAGTGGCGCTATCGGCCATACATTCTGAACAGTGAACCGATCGAGGTCGAGACTCAGATCACGGTGAAGTTCACTTTGTCGGAAAACTAGTGTGGTGTCGCGTTAGTTCGCGTCAAAAGTTTGCGAGTTTTGAAAGGGCGCGGCTTCCAGTCGCGCCGTAAAGAGGCCCTGGGAATAGCGGCTTTAGCCGCTGAGGCGAGGGGACCCACACCAAGGCTGTGTCCGACTTTATTCGTGAATTTCCGGGACAGGGCACCAGCAGTGAATTTGCCTGCCCCATCCTGACTGCGTGCTTTGCGGTTAGGGTGGGATTCGCAATCCCAGCGCGGGAGTAGCCCCGGCGTAACCTGGGCGCTCGGGCGACTCCCGCTATAATCGCGAAAGTGGCAACCGCCGAAATCCTGAGCCGCGTGGCAACGCGTCCTACCTGGGCTGAGGTTTCTCTCACGACCCTCCGGCAAAATTTCCGCACCGTGCAGAAACACGTTGGAGCCAACGTCACCGTGTGCGCCGTGGTGAAAGCCGACGCCTACGGCCATGGCGCGGTTGAGTGTTCCCGCGCGCTCGAAACCGAAGGCGCGCGCTGGCTGGGCGTGACCTCGCTCGACGAGGCCATTCCCCTGCGCGAGGCTGGCATTCGCTCAAGCATTCTGCTGATGACCGGCTTCTGGCGCGGCGAAGAAACTGAGATCATCCGCATGAACCTGACCCCGACGGTCTGGGAGTTGTGGCAGATCGAGTCTCTGGATGCAGCCGCCGCGGCGCTCGGTGTGGCTCGGCATCCCGTGCACCTGAAAGTGGATACCGGCATGGGGCGGCTGGGTATTGCCGTCGATCAACTGCCGCAGGTGCTGGGCGTATTGGTTGCAGCCAAGCATCTCGTGCTGGAGGGTCTCTCGACGCATCTGGCATCGTCCGAAATTATGGATGCGCCCTCCGTCGCCGAGCAGGAGAGGAGCTTCGAAACCGCCCGCCGCCTGCTGCGCGAGGCGGGCGTCGAGCCCGTGTTCGTACACATGGCCAACACCAACGCGATCATTTCGCGCCGCGAGACCTGGGTGAACATGAGCCGTGGCAACATGAAGGGCAACAGCATGGTCCGGCCCGGAGTTGCGCTCTACGGCTATTACCTGCCCTTTCAGCGCGCCGGCCGCGAAGTCAGCGGCGGCACACTGCGCCTACCGGTCAAGCCCATCCTGACCTGGAAGACGCGCATTCTATCCGTGCGCGATTTCGGCCCCGAGCAGGCTTTGGGTTATGGCGGAACCTACGTTACGAAAGCGCCCGCGCACGTCGCGGTGCTACCGGTGGGTTACGCCGACGGCTACAACCGCCAGCTCTCCAACCGCGGCCGCGTCATCGTGCGCGAGCACTACGCGCCGGTCGTGGGCAGCGTCTCGATGGACCTGACTTTGGTGGATGTAACCGGAATTCCCGGCGTCGCAGTCGGCGATGAAGTCATTCTGCTTGGCGCTTCCGATGGCATGAGCGTCGATGCGCTCGAACACGCCCGCTGGGCCAACAGTACTCCGTACGAAATCCTCTGCAATATTTCAAAGCGCGTCCCGCGGCGGTATCCGAGCTAGCGCGCTTTCATAGTTGTCTCCCATCACGAACTGTCATCCCGAGCAAAGCGAGGGATCCAGGTGCTTGCCTGCGGCCAAAAACGGCGGTGGTACAAGAACCGAGATCCCTCGCTACGCTCGGGATGACAAGAGTGTTGAGGATGTCCGGGCAATGGAACGTCGCAAGTGCTTGCGGTGGCAATCTTACCCTCCACTCGGCGACCAAATGTTGACCGCCAGTGGCTGATTCCGACCGTTGGATGCAGCACCTCCGATTGCACTCCTTCCGCTTGCTAAACTAGAAAGATCAGCCATGCCTTCCCGCTACGCACAGTGGATGTACGACTGGGAGCACCGACTCACGTCGGTGGACGACAACCGCGTCGTCCGCCCTCTGGAGTGGGGCGTGGACTGGGCGCGCGACTGGCCCTGCCGCAATGGATGGCGGCCGGGGCAGGTAACACAGAATCCGGAGAAATTCTTTCTCGACTACAACCGCCGCATCCTCGCGGCCAGCGACGACTTCTTCTCTTATCGCCCGGTCACAGATTTTCACCTGGAGACGCGCGAAGTTCAGGTCTTCTCCACCCGCGCGGTGCCCGATCCCAAGTTCGAAGCCAAGGTCAGAGGAACTTTCGCCGAGTTCCTGCGCTTCACTTCGCCGGTCGTCTCGCCGTATCCCGAAAACAATCTGGCCAATGCCCGCTGGTTTCCGGCGCCAGGCCGGCGCGCGGTCGTGCTTCTGCCGCACTGGAACTCCGACGCGATCGCCTACGCCGCCTTATGCCGCGTATTCAATCTGTTGGGGATCGCTGTGCTTCGGCTGAGCATGCCGTATCACGACATCCGCATGCCCGCCGAAATAACCCGCGCCGACTATGCGGTTTCCGCCAACATCGGACGCACGCTTGACGCCGCCCGGCAAGGTGTGATCGACGTGCGCTGCTGTCTCGATTGGCTCGAGCGGCAGGGCTACAGCAATCTTGGCATCGTGGGCACGAGTCTCGGCTCCTGCTACGCATTTCTCGCCGCCGCGCACGACCCGCGCATTCGCGTGGCGGTGTTCAATCATGCCTCGACTTACTTCGCCGACGTCGTTTGGCACGGGCAGTCCACGCGCCATATCCGGCAGGGAATCGAGCAGCAGATCGATCTCGAGGAACTGCGCCAGGCCTGGCTGGCGATCAGCCCCATGTCGTACTTCAACCAGTTCTCGCGCTGGCCCACGAAGTCGCTGATCGTTTATGCGAAATACGATCTGACATTCCTGCCCGAATTCTCAAAGCAAGTGGTCGACGAGTTTGCGGGGCACGGCCTCGATCACAAAGTTGCGGTGCTCCCGTGCGGTCACTACACCACGGGCGAGACGCCGTTCAACTACATGGATGGCTGGCAGATGGCTTCGTTTCTGCGGACGGCATTCTGAACGCTGCATGTGCCGCTGCATACGACCTGGAATAGAATGATTGCAGTCAGGCAAACGATATGACGAAATCTGACCGAATGTACCGCCCCCTCTATGAAACCGACCCGCAGATTGCCGCAGCGATCGACAACGAGACCCGCCGCCAGCACGAGGGCCTGGAACTGATCGCTTCGGAGAACTTCGTCAGCGAGGCCGTGCTTGAGGCTGCCGGCTCGGTGTTCACGAACAAATATGCCGAAGGATATCCCGGGCGGCGCTACTACGGCGGCTGTGAGTTCGCCGATATCGTCGAGAATCTGGCCCGCGACCGCGCCAAGCAGTTATTCGGCGCCGAGCACGCCAACGTCCAGCCCCACGCCGGATCGCAGGCGAACATGGAAGCCTATGCCGCCGTTCTACAGCCCGGCGACACGATTCTCGGTCTGAACCTGGCGCACGGCGGCCACCTCACCCACGGCCATCATCTGAATTTTTCCGGCAAGACGTACAAGATCGTTCCCTACGGCGTGACCAAAGAAACCGAAACCATCGACTACGACGAACTGGAAAAGCTGGCCGAAAAAGAACGCCCCAAGCTGATCATCGGAGGCGGCAGCGCCTATCCGCGCATCATCGACTTCGCCCGCATGCGCCAGATCGCCGACAAAGTCGGCGCGCTCTACCTGGTCGACATGGCGCATTTCGCCGGCCTAGTCGCCGGAGGCGTGCATCCCTCGCCCGTTCCGCACGCGCACATTGTGACTTCGACGACGCACAAAACTCTCCGCGGCCCGCGCGCGGGAATGATTTTGTCCAAAGCTGAATTTGCCCAGGCAATCGACAAGACAGTCTTCCCCGGCATGCAGGGCGGACCGCTGGTGCATATCATCGCGGCCAAGGCCGTTTGTTTTCTGGAGGCCATGCAGCCCGAGTTCCGCGACTACGCCCGGCAGATCGTGGCCAATGCCAAGGTGCTGGCGCAAACGCTGGCCGACCAGGACTTCCGCATCATCTCCGGCGGTACCGACACACACGTCATGCTAGTCGATGTCTTTTCCAAAGGCATGCTCGGGAGCGACGCGGAAAAAGCTCTGGGCGAGGCCGGAATCACGGTTAACAAAAACGCGATTCCCTTCGACACCAATCCGCCACTGAAGCCGAGCGGCGTCCGCATCGGAACTCCGGCGCTAACCACGCGTGGAATGAAGGAAGCCGAGATGCGCCAGATCGGCCGCTGGATCGCCGAAGTGCTCCTCCATCGCACCGACGCCGCTGTGCTGGCCAGAGTCCGCAAGCAGGTGCTCGACCTGTGCGAGGCGTTTCCGCTGTATGCCGAGCGCAGGGCGAAAGCGCAGGCTGAGGTCAGGGCGTAAGCTGGATGTCCAGAACGCTTTGGGAAGGGCACGGCCTCAGCCGTGCCGCAGAGTCTCATCCCGACAACGGGGCTTCAGCCCATGAGGGCCGTTTCGGTCTCGCGATTCTGCCACCTCGCGCAATTCCTCTGTGTTCCCCCGTGCCAGCTGTGATTAAATTCCTCCGGTGAAGATCGCCATCGACATCCGGCGGATGACCGAGTTTGGCGTTGGCACCTACATCCGCAACGTGGTTCGCACCCTGGGCCGGCTCGACCATGAAAATAAGTATCTGCTGATCGGTTCTCCGGCAAAGGTTCAGGAGATCGGCCCACTCCCTGCGAACTTTCACACGGTCCCGCTGCTCGCTCCGGACCGCTCCCTCCAGGGCTACCGCGAGTTTCGCGTGGCGCTGCAGCGGCTGGATTGCGACCTGGTGCACATCCCGACTCTCTTTGCCGTTCCGCGCGGACTGCCTTGCCCCTACGTGATGACGGTGCATGACATGCTCGAGCACATGTCGCGCTCGCCCGGCCAGGCCGGATTCTGGCGCTCTCTGCATTTTCAGCTGACCAAGCGGGTGCTGCGCGGCGCGGCGCGGATTTTCGCCGTGTCGAACTTCACGCGCAGCGAAATCGAGAAACTATTCGAGATTCCCTCCGATCACATCGAGGTGGTCTACAACGCCATTGACGAACGCTTCCTGCGCGGTCACGCCAGCACCGCCGATCGCGAGCTGATCGCCAAGCGCTACCAGGTGACGTATCCATTTCTGCTCTATGCCGGACGCATCAGCCCGCACAAAAATGTCGTCCGCATGATTGAGGCCTTCTCCGCGCTCAAGACGGAATTGCAAAGAGACGAGGCTTATCCCAATCTCAAGCTCATCATCATTGGAGACGATCTTTCCGGCAACCCCGATTTGCGCCGCACCGTCGTCCGCAGCGGCGTGCAGAACGACGTGCGCTTCCTGGGATTCGTCCCCATTGAGGTGCTGAGGATTTTCTACGATGAGGCCAAGATCTTCGTCTTTCCGTCGCTGTATGAGGGTTTCGGGCTGCCTCCGCTGGAAGCGATGGCCCATGGCACTCCCGTGGTGACCTCGAACGTGTCGTCGTTGCCTGAGGTGGTGGGCAACGCCGCAGTTCTGGTCAACCCGGAAAATGTCTTTGAGATCATGCGCGCCCTGCATCGCGTTTTGCAGGACCGCGCCCTGCGTGAACGTCTGAAGGAGCGCGGGTATCAGCAGGCTACGAAATTCTCCTGGGAGATTTCCGTGCGGCGCATCATGGGCGCCTATCGCGAGATTGCCGAGGGCCCCGCTCCCACCGGTCAGCAGCCCGCCGCAGACTAGCCGACCCGGCGAAAGCGCGTGCTGTCATGTAGCAGGGTTGAAAATCAAAGCCTTGTCATCCCGAGCGAGAGCGAGGGACCTTGGTTTCGCCTACGCCACGATTGCTCCGGAAGAAACACCCAGGTCCCTCGCTCGCTATGACAAACGCCAGGTTTGACGGCCCGGCACCGCTCCCTACTTCAGCAACGGCTGCCCCGGTGAAGCGACGGCGAGCTTGTGCAATTTGGCGGTGATGCGCGTACGGTCGCCGTCAGTCTTGGCGGCGGTCAGGCGCTTGCGCAACTGCGCAATCTTTTCCTTGCGGGTACGGCGCCGGCGAATCTCCGGCCGGCGGCTGGGTGCGGACATACTTCCCTCCTCGAGCAGGCTCGATGCTGCTTCCAATCACAGTCTCAGGTACGCACTTCATTCAACCGGAGACTCCGCAAACTGTCAATGACGCGCCCCTAGCGACCGGTCAGCGTGGCCGTCCTGATGATCAGCCCGAGGCTTAGAAAGTTCACGCTGCGCAGCAGCGAGTCGTCGTGCCGAATGTAGGAAGCCTGCACGCTCAGGTATTGGTTGATCGGCGCATTCACCCCCGCAGCCGCCCAGTTGCGGCGCAGCCATTTCGGCGGCGCCCAATCGTGGTAGATCTCCTCGAAAACAAAGGGCGTGACCTTGTACGAGCCAAACGAAACCGGATGCGAGACATAGATCCGGTTGCGATAACGGTTCACTGCGCCGAAAGGCGTGAAACGGCTGGCATACATGTTTCGGTCCGAAATATTGAAGCCGTGCCACGTCGTCAGAAACGTGCCCGCCAGCTGGAACTGGTGCTCGCGATAGGTTGAAGAAGCCGGCAGCCCGATCAGCTGCGACAGCCCGTTGGGAGGAACGTTGATGAAAAGATAGGCGGGCGTGATCGTGAAGTGCTTCTGAACCGACACCGGAACTTCCAGCAGTTCGATGCTGGCGCGGATATTCCCCAGATAGAACCCGTAAGTATTGACGCCCACACGGCTGGTGATGGGCGTGCTGAGTTCAACATAGTTCGTGTTCGAGAAGAGAGCGGCGGCGTTCTTCCCGGTCCCCTCCACCTCCTGCGCCGCACAGAGCGGCAGCATGAACAAACACATTGCCACAGCGACCTTGAGCACGCGAGAGCCTCCCGCAGATTTTGACTGGCAGTTTTAGTCTGATGGGCAGGGCTATCAGGGTTGGGCCGCAACCGCTTCGGCTCGGCGAATCCGTATGACTTCCAGTTGCCGAGAACTTTCTTTCTCAATTCCTCGGCATAGTTGTGCTGGAACGAAGTTCGCAGCGGAAGACGATCTCCCCAGTCGTTGGGTGGAAGGCAGTTGTGGACGACTTTATTCGTCTTGCCCGCAATCTTCTCGCCCGATTCGAGAAACGCCACCAGCGGGCTGGTCGCCTCCGCCGGGAACGCAACGTCACCGCTGATCGGATGGCAGCGCGTGGCAAAGCCCCAAATAAGTTCGGCTGTGTTCGCGGCATCGATGTCGTCATTGATGACGATGACCTTGGGAATCACGGCACCGAATTTTGATTTCTCAAATACATGAGTGCCGATTCTCCGGCACAATTCCTCCGACGAGCAACCCGTTCGCTTCTTCCAGTCCCGCGGCACAGTGACGACCAGCCAGTGATTCGCGCTCTCCAGCGGCACCCATGCCATGGTCGCCGGAATGCCCGCGTCGCGCAGCTCCACCAGCAATTCGGCAGCGCTGGGAATGCCTTGCGCCGTGTGATCTTCCTCGATCGGTTCGCCCGCGGCGACCACCGGAAGGATCGGATCGTTCCGATACGTCACCGCCGTCACGTTGTATACCGGCCGCTCGGTCCCCGGCCCCGGCCAAACGTAGCCAGCGTACTCGCCCATGGGGCCTTCCGCCGCCGTTTCCGTATTCGACAAGTAGCCTTCCACCACGATCTCGGCTTCCGCCGGCACCTCCAGGTCCACCGTCTCGCAGCGCACCACTTCGACCGGGCGGCCGAAGTACCCGCCCATATAGTCGGCTTCGCTGACTTGCGCCGGCAGCGGCATCGACGAGACAAAAGGAATGAACGGCGGACCGCCCTGAAAGATGGCGAACGGCATGGGCTTGCCGATCTTCTTCCACATTCCGTAAACCTGGCCCAGGTGCTGCAGCGGGTGAACGATCCCGGTCAGCCGCTTCCCATCCACCAGCATGACCCGCGCAATACCCCAATTGGTCCACGTTTTGTCCGGAGTCTGCGCCACCACCGTGGCCCAGGTTCCGAAGTAGCGGCCGCCGTCGCCGTGGTGAATCAGCGGAATCGGGAAACGAAGCAGGTCGATCGCGTCTCCCGTCAGAATATGGTCTTTGCACGGCCCGCTCGCCACGATTTTGGGCGAAATGAATTTGCTCTTCTTTGCCGCCACTAATGCTTCCACAATCTCGCGGCCGCTGGCGCGCGCATCCAGGCCGAGCGAGATTGCCACCCGCGCCAGATACAACCCCGGCTGCCGGCTCACTCCCGCAGGCGCGCCGAAGATGCGAAATCCGTTTTCAATCCCTTTGATTCGACGGAAGAGCGGCGCCGGCGCCTGCGTCTCATACACCCGGCGAATGATCGCACCCACTTCGAGGTTCCAATCCACCTCGCGCTCCACCTCGACTAACTCCCCGACATTCTTCAGCGCATCCAGGTACTCGCGCAGGGATTTCAGATAGTTCTTCGCGACTGCGGTTTCGGAACCAGCCATGTCTTGCTTCCTTCTTCCTTTCGTTACCGCCGCATCAGCCGGAAGGCGATGCCCCGGCCCATCTTCTGCCCGTAAGCCAGCGTTCCCCACAGCGACGCCAGAATTTCCAGGGCATGCGCCTGGGCCAGTCCGCCTGCGTCGAGGGGATCGAACCCCAAGTCCTTCACCAGGCCGTGCACGACCTTCTTGGCTTCCGCATCGTCGCCGGCGTAGAACATCGTGGCGGCGCCCTCGCTGAATTCCGGGTTCTGCATGTTCTCAAAGCCGGTCGTGTTGAACGCCTTCACGATTTTCGCGTTGGGCACGAGCCGGGCAATCTGCTCCGCTCCCGACCCGGCCGAGTGGTCCATCGCAGGCCACGCCTTGGCCGGGTTCGTGCAATCAATGAGCACCTTGCCCCGCAGTTCAGCGCCAATCTCGGCAAGCACTTCAGGCGCCGCGCTCCAGGGAATGGCGAGAGCCGCCACTTCCGCACGTCTGGCAGCGCTGGGTGCGGATTCGGCACCTGCCTTGGGGGCGCTCTGCAGCAACGACTTCAACTCCGGGGTATCGGGGTCGCGGGTGCCGAAAATCACTTCGTGCCCAGCTCGAGCCCAGCCCGTGCCCAGAGCGCCTCCCACATGACCGGTTCCAATGACCGCAATTCGCATCTTGTGCCCTCGCTTTCAGCAGTATGCTGGCCGCGCTGCCCTCATTCGGTCGCATTCACCGCCCCGACCTCAGACAGCACTCCCAGGATCGCTCCCGCTACCTCCGACGGCCTGGTCACATAGGAAGCATGCCCTGCGTTGATTTTGAACGTCCTCCGCAGCTTCGTGCCGGCCATCATCCGCTCCTGCAGCGCCGGACTCACCACTGCATCCGCGGTAGTTTCAATGTAGTACTTCGGCACTCGGCCAAAGCGTTCTGCCGTCAGCTTGACCATGTTGGCCATGGGCGCGAGCGGCTCGCGGATCAGACTCTCACCAATGGCTTCGCGATCTGCCCCGGTAGCGTCATCGCCGAAGATTGCGACCGCCTGGTCCGGCTTTACAAACGCGTATTTGTAGTCCGGAGTCATGACGAAGTTGCCGTCCTTGCCCAGGCGGGAGTCCGTGTCAGTCTGGGCGAGGTCCCGCATCGACTGGCCGTCCTGCGGGAGGTAGGCCGACAGGTACACCAGCGCCTCAATTTTTTCGGGAATGGCTTCCGCAACGTTGGAAATCGTGATCCCGCCAAAGCTGTGCCCGACCAGCACAACTTGCCCTGCCTGCGCCGAAACCGCGCTCAGCACGGCTTGCTTGTAGTCGTCCGTGCTCAGCTTCTCCGGATCCGCCAGGTCGCCGTCCCTTCCCGGCAGGTTAACCGCGACGATGCTGCAGTTCTTCGCCTCAAGTTCGGATACCACCTTCCCCCACGTGCCGGCATTCTGAAAAGCGCCGTGCACGAGCACAATTGCGGACCTATTGCTGACACTCACACCTTTCTCCTTTCACACTGCGACCGGGGGCTCTGGACCGCAAGAAACTCCCACCGCCTCGATCTCGCAGGTTTTCAGGCAGGGGCTGCTGAATTTCGCGTTGAAAATATTTAGCACGTGGACGGGTGC
>DATFNR010000042.1:0-43315 GCA_035266285.1 Candidatus Sulfotelmatobacter sp. | reverse complement strand
CCCCCTCGGCGACGCGGCCGCGATGCCGACGATCGCGTTTGTGAAAAAGTTCCGCAAGGAATTCGAGGACCACCTCGACGGAAAGCCCTGCCCGTATGAAAGAGCAGGCGTCCTCGAGGAATCGGCGGTGATGGCGCATTGAAAGGCTGGAGGAGCGCTCTTACGCATTCGCAATCGATGCTCGGCGTGCTGAGTCGCTTAGGCTGGGCGATCCTCGGCCTTATAACGGTTTGGCACGGACTGACGGGAACAAGGTATCGTTCGTGGCTGATGCGATTGAGGGGAAAGCCCGGAGTACCGATGCAACTTGGTCATCGCGTCTTAATTGTTTCAGTTGGGCTATTCCTTTCCGTGGCATCGGTTCTGCTCGCTTTTGGTCTCGTGCAGTAATACTAGATGTATCTGACTCTTTATGCCTGATGTAAATCTCACGGTCGACGGCAAGAAGCTCACGGCTCCCGCGGGCACGCTTCTGATCGAAGCTTGCAAGAGCGTAGGCATCGAAGTGCCGTCGTTCTGCTATTACCCCAACCTTTCGCTGCAGGGCGCATGCCGCATGTGCCTGGTAAAGATCGAGAAGATGCCCAAGTTGCAGACCGCGTGCACCACCGTGGTCAGCGAGGGCATGATCGTCACCACTGAGAGCGACGAGGTCAAGCAGGCGCGCAAGTCGATGCTGGAGATGCTGCTCGGCAATCATCCGCTCGATTGTCCGGTCTGCGACGCGGGGGGCGAATGCGAACTGCAGGACATGACGTTTTCCTACGGCGCCGCCGAATCGAAGTTCATGGAGGCGAAGAACCACAAAGACGAGCAGCAGTGGTCGCCGGTGGTGTTCTTTGACCGGCCGCGTTGCATCCTCTGCTATCGCTGCGTGCGCGTCTGCGGCGAAGGCATGGACGTCTGGGCTCTTGGTGTACAGAACCGCGGCGTTAGTTCCATCATCGCGCCGAACAAAGAAGATCATTTGGAGTGCGAAGAGTGCGGCATGTGTATCGACATCTGCCCGGTCGGCGCGCTCACCTCCGGCGCGTATCGCTACAAGACTCGGCCCTGGGAGATGAAGCACGTGGGCACGGTCTGCACGCATTGTGGCGATGGCTGCAAGACCACGTTGGGCGTGCGCCGCTCTGATACCGGCATGGAGATCGTCCGCGGCGACAACCGCGACAAGAGCGGCGTGAACGGAGATTTTCTCTGTATCAAGGGACGGTATGCCTTCGATTTTGCCAGTCACGAGGAGCGCCTCACCCAGCCGCTGATTCGCAGGAACGGCAAGCTGATCCCGTCTTCGTGGGAAGAAGCCTTCGAGCTTGTGGGCCGGAAGTTCGCTGAAATCCGCGACGGGGATGGAGGTTCCGCGCTCGGCGTAATCGGCTCGACCCGGACTACCAACGAAGAAGCTTACCTTCTCTCCAAGTTCGCGCGCATTGTGCTCAAGACGAACAATGTCGATCATCACCGCACGGCTGACTTTCCTGCCCTCGCGGCAGCGCTTCGTGGAAAGCCGGGCACCACGGCCAGCATGGCCGAGGTCTACACCGCGCCCGCAATTCTGCTGATCGGCAACGACCCCACCGAGCAGCACCCGCTGCTGGCCTGGCAGATTCGCAACAACGTGCGGCTCCATCGCGCGCGGCTTTACGCCATCAACTCAGCCCCGATCAAGTTGCGGCGCCAGGCCGCAAGTTTCATGCAGATTCCAGCGGGAGCGGAAGGAAGGGTTGCGAGTTTTCTGGCGGGTAGCGATTCGTCTGCGGATGCGCTGGCGTCCGCCTCCGATTTGCAAGAGCAGGACGGACGAATGCGTCCGTCCCCACGTGAGCAGTGGATCGCTCTGCGCGACAAGCTGCGAGCCGAGCAGAATCTTGTCATCATTTTCGGTGCGGAGATTCGCGGCGGGGACCTGGCCAGCCTGGTTGCGTTCGGCTCGAGTATTCCCGGCGCGAAGTTTATCTGCCTTGGCGATTACTCGAATTCCCGCGGCGCAGCCGACATGGGTCTCTATCCTGATCTGCTGCCGGGCTATCACCCTACGGTGGGAAACAGCGCATTCCACCAGGAATGGGGCGAGATTCCGCAGACGGCCGGGCTGGACACTCCCGGAATGGTGGAAGCCGCCAAAGGCGGCAAGTTAAAAGGGCTGTACATCGTCGGCTCCAATCCTATCGGCCGCATGAATATTGATCCGTTCGCCTTTTCAAAGAGTTTTGTGGTGGTGCAGGACATGTTCCTGACCGAGACCGCGACTGTGGCCGATGTGGTTTTGCCCGCGGCCAACGCCTACGAAAAATCCGGCACGGTCACGAACACGTGCGGCGATGTCCAACTGGTCAAGAAGGCGGGCGAAGTGTCGGGCACGAAAACCGACTTTGAAATGATCGTTCGCATTGCCGATGCCATGGGCTTTGACGTTCGCAAACTCGTGCCCTTCGGCGGCGGCACTCGCGCCGACATGGGCCAGTCCCGGGGAGCGCAGTCCGGCGAAGCCGACCGCCACGCCGTGTGGCTCGAAATGCAAGGACTGGAGCCGAAGCTGAGCCCGCTCGATCCGATGGCGATTCTCGATGAGATTCAGCGGCTGGTTCCGGGCTATGACGTCTCACGCATGAACTTGCTGGCGGGAAACAGCGAGCACACGTCGCTGGAAAAGGGCGGCTCCGGCGCAGCGCATGGTCCGGAATCGATCGCTCCGGCGAACGACAACTTGTTCAGTTCGGGTACGCTGGGACGTTACTCGCGCGCTTTGAAATCGGTGATGGAGAGTCACGAAGTCAAGCCTGCAGCAGTCGCGGCAGACTGATCCGTTGTTTCCTGTGTTGCAGTCTGAGTTACGGAGAGGGTGTAAGCTTTGCCGTTCTGGCTCTTTATTCTCGCGTCGGTGATCAAGTCCGCGATCGTGCTCGTGGTTTTGCTGACCGCCGTCGCCTACACGGTGTGGCTGGAACGCAAGGTTGTGGGCCACATGCAGAACCGCTGGGGCCCTACGCGCGTCGGTCCCTTCGGCCTGTTGCAGCCGCTCGCCGACGGCGCCAAGTTTCTATTCAAAGAGGACCTGACCCCGCCACACGTCTACAAACCGCTCTATATTGCGGCGCCGCTGATCGCGGTCATTTTTGCGCTGACCTCGATCTCAGTGATTCCCTTCGGCAATCCGGTCACCATCCGCGGCGTCACGATTCCGTTTCAAATTACGCCCGACATAAACACGGGGCTGCTGCTCATTCTTGGTGTAACGTCGATTGGTGTGTACGGCGTGGCCCTGGCCGGTTGGTCCTCGAACAACAAGTATTCGCTGCTCGGCGGTTTGCGGGCGAGCGCGCAGATGGTGAGTTACGAGATTTCTCTCGGCCTGTCTTTGGTGGGCGTCTTAATCATGGCGGGCAGCTTCAGCCTGAACCAGATTGTCAACGCGCAGGCCGGGCATTTCTGGGGATTCATTCCGCGCTGGAACGTCTTCCCGCAGTTGATCGGATTTTTCTGTTACCTGATGGCGGCTTACGCCGAGACCAACCGCATCCCGTTCGACTTGCCCGAGGCCGAAACCGAGCTAGTGGCGGGCTATCACACCGAATACAGCGCCATGAAGTTTGCCATGTTCTTTATGGCCGAATACGCGAACATGATCACCGTGGCCTGCCTGGCCACGCTTCTTTTCTTCGGCGGATGGCATGGGCCGCTCTTTGGGCCCCCGATTCTACAAGTGTTCTTGCCAGTCTTCTGGTTCGCGGCCAAGGTTTTTGCATTTCTCTTTTTGTATATCTGGGTGCGGGGTACGCTGCCACGCTTCCGTTACGACCAGTTGATGGCGTTCGGCTGGAAGTTCCTGCTGCCGCTGGCGCTGGTCAATCTGATTGGGACTGCGATCGCGGTCGCGTGGTGAGAGGAGCAGTACTCGGTACTCAGTACTCAGTACTCAGTACCCAGTACTCAGTACTCACTACTCACTACTCAGTGCGCAGAACGCAGTCGAATCAGTGAGAGGGGTTGAGTAAAGGTTCAGAATTATCTGAGTACTAGGTACTGAGTACTGAGTACTGGGTACTGAGTACCGACTTCAATGAGCATTCATCTCATCCTGTTTCTGGCGTTCGGAGCGGTCGCGCTGGCGGGCGCGATCAATCTCTTGGCCCAGACGCACCCGATTAACAGCGCGCTTTCGCTGATCGCCGTGATGGCGGCGCTGGCCGGCGAGTACCTGCTATTGGGCGCTGAGTTCGTAGCCGCCGTGCAGGTGATTGTCTACGCCGGGGCGGTGATGGTGCTGTTCGTGTTCGTAATCATGCTTCTGAACGCCGGGGTGGAGGAACACACTAAAGGGAGCCGGGTGGCTGTGCTGTTTGGCGTCCCCGGAACCCTGATCGGAAGCATTCTGGTGGCGTGGGTGATGCTGCGGCATTCGGGAACAGAAGCCGTGAGCGCGGGGGCGCTGCCTGGTTCTCCGCAGACGATCGGCACGCTGCTCTTTCACGAATTTCTGCTGCCTTTTGAGATTACGTCGATTCTGATTCTGATCGCCATCATGGGCGCCGTGGTTCTGGCCAGCAAGCCGCCGTCGGCGCCGGCAGGGAAGGTGAACTGATGGTTCCGCTCTCGTACTACCTGGTGCTCAGCGGAATCCTGTTCGCCTGCGGCGTGACCGGGTTCCTGATCAAGCGCAACATCATCACCATCTTCATGTCGATTGAGCTCATGCTCAACGGCGTAAACCTGTCGTTTGTGGCGTTCGCGGCCCACTGGCATGCGGTCAAAGGAGAACTCGCGGGGCTTGTCCCGCTCAGCGGCCAGGTCTTCGTCTTCTTCGTGATGGTCGTGGCCGCTGCCGAAGCTGCCGTCGGTTTGGCTATCATCATCGCGGTCTATCGCACGCGCGAAACCCTGAATGTGGATCAGGTGAACCTTCTTAAGTTATGAATCGGCTCAAGCTATGACGTCCAGTCTCAATCTCTGGCTGATTCCGCTGTTGCCGCTGGCGGGCGCGGCGATCAACGGCTTTCTCGGCAAACGCGCTTCGAAGACCGGAGTCAGCGTGGTTGGCCTGCTCTTCCCCGGCGCGGCCTTCGCCTGGGCCCTGGTGGTGGCGGCACGGTTTTCGTCGCTGTCTCTTCCCTACCCCGAGTTCTTCGCTCACTGGATTCGCTCCGGCACATTCACCGCCGACTTTGCCCTGTATCTTGATCAACTGTCCCTGGTCATGCTGCTGGTCGTCACCGGAGTCGGATTTCTCATCCACATTTACTCCGTCGGCTACATGTGGGACGACCCCGGCTACTACCGTTTCTTCTCCTACCTGAACCTGTTCATGTTCTTCATGCTGACGCTGGTGCTGGCCAGCAACTACCTGCTGATGTTCATCGGGTGGGAGGGCGTGGGGCTGGCGTCGTATCTGCTGATCGGTTTCTGGTTCACGAAAGATTCGGCGGCGTCGGCTGGAAAGAAAGCATTCATCGTCAACCGCATCGGAGATTTCGGATTTCTGATCGGGCTCTTTCTGCTCATCCAGCATTTCGGGACGTTGAATTTCACCCAGGTGTTCGACGGGGTCGCGAACCTGACTCCCGGCCCAGGAACCGAGACCTTGCTGACCACGATCGGAATCTTGCTGATGTTTGGCGCCTGCGGCAAGTCGGCGCAGATCCCGCTCTATGTCTGGCTTCCCGATGCCATGGAAGGCCCCACGCCGGTTTCCGCGCTCATCCACGCCGCGACCATGGTGACTGCCGGCGTCTACATGGTGGCCCGCTCGCATGCAATTTTTGAGCGCGCCCCCGCCGCCCTGATGGTCGTCGCGATCATCGGAACGCTCACTGCTTTGTTCGCTGCAACCATCGGCATCACGCAAACGGATATTAAGAAGGTTCTCGCTTACTCGACGGTTTCGCAGCTCGGCTACATGTTCATGGCGTGCGGCGTCGGAGCGTTTTCGGCCGGAATCTTCCACCTGATGACGCATGCGTTCTTCAAAGGTCTGCTCTTCCTTGGCGCGGGATCGGTGATTCACGCCGTCGGCGGCGAGCAGGATATGCGCAAGATGGGCGGGCTTCGCTCCTATATTCCGTGGACATTCCTGACCATGGGCATCGCGACGCTGGCCATCGCCGGAATTCCGCCGTTTGCGGGCTTCTGGAGCAAAGACGAAATCCTGTGGAAAGCATACTCCAGCGAACATGGAAGCTGGGTGTTCTGGCTGATCGGCGTCATCACCGCGTTCATTACATCCTTCTACATGTTCCGCCTGTTGTTCATGACATTTTTCGGTGACTATCGCGGCGGTCAGAGTGATAAATCTGGACACGGCGCTCACGGCCATGACGCGCATGGCCAGGGCGAGCCGCACGAGAGCCCGTGGGTGATGTTAGGTCCGCTGGTGATTCTCGCATTACTTTCTTTGGTGGGCGGGCTGGTGGGCATCGGCAATCGCTTCGAGCACTTCCTTGCGCCGGTCTTCGGCTCCGTTTCGGAGGTGCCGAGTGAGGCCGCGAAAAGCACAACGGAATACGCACTGATGGGCATATCGGTAGCGGTCGCGCTGCTTGGCTGGTTTTTGGCGTACGTGCTCTACGTCAGCAAGCCGTACTTGCCGCAAAAGATTGCCGACTCGCTCGGCAGCTTCTACCAGGCCGTGCTGAACAAGTATTACGTCGACGAACTCTACGCCAGGGTCTTCGTCAAGCCGCTGGTCGATGGCTCAACCAACATTTTGTGGCAGGGAGTAGATCGCAGAGTCATCGATGACTCGATCAACGACGCAGCCGATGGCGCGCGCCACGTCTCGGATGAAGTGCGCCACATGCAGTCCGGGAACCTGCGCTCCTACGCGGGCTGGATCGCGGCCGGCGCAGCAGCCGTGATTGCTTACATGATCTGTCTGGGGGTGGGACGGTGAACGCACTCGACCATCAGATCCTCACGCTGGTGACGTTTGTCCCGCTGGCGGGTGCGCTGCTGCTGGTTCTGCTGCCCCGGCGCGACCGCGACATCCGCATTTTTTCTCTGGTCGTCTCGTTGCTGACGTTCGTTCTCTCGTTGCACCTGCCGGTCTATTTCCATCGCGGCCAGCCGGGCTTTCAGTACGAGATCAATACACCGTGGATTTCGACTCCCAACATCCACTACCACATGGGCATCGACGGCATCTCCATGTGGCTGGTGGTTCTGACCACGTTCCTCACGCCGCTGTGCGTGTTGATCTCATGGAAGTCGGTGCACGACCGGGTCAAGGAATTCTTCATCCTCCTGCTCATTCTGGAAACTGCGCTGATCGGCGTCTTCACCTCGCTCGATCTCTTCCTCTTCTATTTCTTCTGGGAGGCGACGCTGATTCCGATGGCGCTGCTGATCGGCGTCTTCGGCCACGAGCGCAAGGTCTATGCCGCCGTAAAGTTCTTCATGTACACCATGATCGCCTCTGTATTCATGCTGGCGGCGATTCTGTGGCTGTACGCGAAGACCGGCACGTTTGATTTTGTTGTCATCCGCGATCACATCAGTACGATTCCTAATTTCGCGGCGGCGGCACAGTGGCTCTTCCTAGGCTTTTTCATGGCATTCGCTGTAAAGGTTCCTCTCTTCCCCTTCCACACCTGGCTGCCCGACGCTCACGTGGAGGCTCCCACCGCCGGATCCGTCCTGCTGGCCGGCGTTCTGCTGAAGATGGGCACCTACGGCATGCTGCGCTTCAACCTTGGCCTGTTCCCGGCGCAATCCCGCGCCAACGCCACCTGGATCATGGTGCTGGCGCTGATCGGCATCATCTACGGCGCGTTGGTGGCCATGGTGCAGCCCAACATGAAGAAGCTGATTGCCTACTCCTCGGTCAGCCATCTCGGCTTTGTGGTGCTGGGCATTTTCAGTTTTACCCAGCTGGGTTTGAACGGGGCCATGTTCGTCATGCTGGCGCACGGCGTCTCTACCGGAGCGCTTTTCATGCTGGCAGGCATCCTCCACGAGCGGCGGCATACTTACGAGATCTCCGAGTTCGGCGGGTTGGCCTCGCCCATGCCCGTATACGCGGCCTCCTATCTTTTCATTGTGCTCGCATCCGTGGGCCTGCCCTTGCTCAACGGTTTCGTCGGCGAATTTCTGGTGCTGAGCGGGGCTTTCCGGGCACGCGCGATCTACGGAATCTTGGCCGCGACCGGAGTGATCTGGAGCGCCTGCTATTTGTTGTGGATGTATCAGCGAGTGTTCTTCGGCAAAGTGACGCATCCCGTGAACAATTCCATGGCGGACCTAATCGGAGTAGAAAAGGCCGCGATCTGGCCGTGCGCTGCCGCAGCGCTGGTCATGGGTGTCGCCCCGATTCTCTGGCTGGGCGCCATTGACCCAGCCGTACAGGCAGCACTAACTCCGTTCACGCAATTGGCCAGCAGGATGGTAGGCCAATGACCGCGCTGCTGGCCCAGGCACAAGTCATTCCGCAGACCGCGGACTACATCCGCATTCTTCCTGAGTTAGTCCTGTCGGCCTTCGGCATTTTGGTCATGCTGCTCGAACCTCTGGTGGACGAAGAGAAGAGCCAGAAGACTCTTGGGTTGATTGCGTTTGCCGGCACCCTGGCCGGCCTGGTTTCGACCTGGTACATGGCACAGTATCCCGGCTTGGCTTTTTCGGACATGCTGCGGGTCGACAGTTTCAGCGTGTTCTTCCATTTCCTTATCCTCGCCATCGCCGCGGTTGTCATCTTGAGTTCGTTTGAGTACATGGCGGTGCAGCGCATTCGGGCGGGCGAATACTACGCCCTCATTCTGTTCGGCGTGGTCGGGATGGGGTTCATGTCGTCGGCGGTGGAGCTGGTGCTGATCTTCATCGCGCTGGAAATCTCTTCGATCTCGACCTACATTCTTGTGGGATTTCGCCGGCAGGAAGCCGCGAGCAGCGAAGCATCGCTGAAATACTTCCTTCTCGGCTCCTTCGCGACCGCGTTTTTCCTGTATGGAGTCGCGCTGATGTTCGGCGC
This sequence comes from Candidatus Sulfotelmatobacter sp., assembly GCA_035266285.1. Taxonomy (GTDB): domain Bacteria; phylum Acidobacteriota; class Terriglobia; order Terriglobales; family Acidobacteriaceae; genus Sulfotelmatobacter. The sequence goes on along the minus strand of DATFNR010000042.1, from coordinate 34,356 downwards.
TACCGGATCGACGAATATAACGTCGATCAGCCGCACATTGCAGGCTGGTCCGGTCCAGTTGCTGGTTTACGTCGCCATGGCTTTTATGTTCGTGGGCCTCGGATTCAAGGTTGCGGCAGCGCCCTTTCACGTCTGGACTCCCGACGTCTACGAAGGCGCTCCCGCGCCGGTGGTTGGTTTCATGTCGACCGCGCCCAAAGCCGCGGCATTTGCCGTTCTGCTGCGGGTTGTGTTCGCCATCAATGCGCCGGGGAGGTTTTGGCTCATTTGGGTCGCGGCCGCGCTTTCTATGACTCTGGGCAATGTTGGAGCTCTGGTACAGACAAATGTTAAGCGTCTGTTGGCCTATTCGTCGATTGCCCATGCCGGATATTTGCTGGTCGCTTTCACCATGACGGGCAACGAGACTTCCGCAACGGGGATTTCCGCAGCCATGTTTTACACCGCCGCTTACGCGGCCATGAACGTGGGCGCTTTTGCCGTGATCGGCCATTTTGCCAATGCCGGCGAACGCTATGTCACCCTCGAGGATTACGAAGGCCTGGGCCGCAGTTCCCCGCTGCTGGCCGCAACCCTCACGATTTTCCTGCTTTCGCTGATCGGCATTCCCATCACCGGCGGGTTCTTCGCCAAGTTCTATGTGTTCAGCGCCGCTCTAAAGGCCAATCTCATCTGGCTGACCCTGATCGGAGTCGTCAACAGCGCCATCGGCGCATACTACTATCTGCGCATCATTGTTATGATGTACATGCGCGAACCGCGCAAAGCGGCTCCCGTGACCCCTGTTCCCTTCGGCCTCGGGGTTGCGCTCGCCGTCAGCGTCGTGGCCACGATCTACCTCGGAACTCTCCCCAATCGTGTGCTGCAGTACGCCCGCGACTCCGCCCAGACGCTGCTGGTGCAAGCCCCGCCCACGGGTCCCGCCAGCGCGGCGCAGGTCCAGCCGTTGGCGCTCCAAGCGCCGCCGGCCGGGGCACGCTGATTTTCTGTGGAAATCCTGAAACGCGCATTTGACAAGGGCCTTGGGCCGGTGCATCATGTGTTCACAAGTTTCGAGCTAGGCAGTCACTGCGGGTGGAGGAGAGCAAATGTCCAGACTGATTCGCGTGCTTTGGACGGACGAGGCAGGACAAGATATTGCCGAATACGCCGTCATGTTGGCCGTCATTCTGGTTCTGGTGGTCGGAACCGTTCGACTGATTGGATCCAATGCCAACAACGCGTTCTCGCAGGTAGCGAGTTCAATCCAGTAATAGCGGTCCAGAGCGCTGCTCGTCGTTGATCGGAAAGATTCGACCGGATTCTATGACACGATTTACCTCAGCCTTCGCGTTTTTCGCCTACTACTGGTATTGGCAGGCGGCTGCGACCTGGCTTGGGGTGAGAATAACTTAAGCGTCACCCAGAACGAACAAGCTTCAGGCGCAAGCCGCGATCCAGCGATCGCGGCTTTTGTTTTTTAAACAACCTATACCAGGAGCATCGACCCGATGATCGTCAATATGTCAGAAAAAGCCACCGAGCAGGAAATCAACCACATCATCGAACGAATCCGGGAGGCCGGATACCAGCCTCACGTCACGCGCGGCACCGAACGCACCATCGTGGCCGCTGTGGGCAGCGGACGCCGCCACGAGATCGAGGCCTTGCAGGTCGCGCCCGGCGTGGACAACGTCGTCGCGATTGCTCAGCCTTTCAAATTGGTCAGCCGGCAAGTCAGGCCCGAGCGCTCGATCGTGAAGGTAAACGGCGTGGCCATCGGAGGACCCGAGGTGGTGGTCATCGCCGGGCCGTGCTCGGTGGAATCGCGCGAGCAACTGTTCGAGACCGCGCATGCCGTCAAGCGTGCCGGCGCCGCCATGCTGCGCGGCGGCGCCTACAAGCCCCGCACTTCCCCCTATGATTTTCAGGGGCTCGGCCTGGAGGCGCTGAAGATTCTGCGGGAAGCGAAGGAGCAAACCGGCTTGCCCGTGGTGACCGAGGTCATGAGCACCGAAGATGTCGACGTCATCTCCGAATATGCCGACATGCTGCAGGTGGGCGCGCGCAACATGCAAAACTTCGCGCTGCTGCGCCGTCTGGCCACGGTGAAGAGGCCCGTCTTACTCAAGCGCGGCCCGTCCGCGACGGTCAAAGAGTGGCTCCTGGCCGCCGAATATCTCCTCACCGGAGGAAACTCTCAGGTGGTCCTCTGCGAGCGCGGCATCCGAACCTTTGAAACCGAAACCCGCAACACCATCGACCTGGCTGCGGTTGCCCTGGCTCGCGATCTGTCGCACTTGCCGGTGATTGCCGATCCCTCGCACGGAACCGGCAAGCAGAGCCTGATCGCAGCCGTTTCGAGGGCAGCGGTCGCCGTGGGAGCCGATGGTCTCATCATCGAAGTGCATCCCTGCCCGGAGCGCGCGCTCTCCGACGGCGCACAGTCCCTGGATTTCGCGGGCTTTACCAAGGTCATGCAGGCGTTGGTCGAACCGCTGCGGCAAGTCTCAAGACTGCCCGCAGCATCCTAAGGAGGGCGTCAGGGAGATGGCGATATCAGTGTGTCGTCGCCTGCGATGGCGACTGAATGTGCATGGCCGGATCGCCAAACAGAACGTAAGTCCGGCGCACATCCTCGTCACCGATTTTTGACTTGGCCTTGAGAATCGATTCGCCCAGAGTCGGCCGCGACGCGCTCAGAGCATTCTGCACGATGAATCCGTCGAGCCGAGCCTGCGGCACCGGCTGATTTAGGCCGGTCGAGGCCAGCACGGCCACAGCGCCGCCATTCGGCGCCAGCAGCAAGGTCACGCCCAGCGGTTGTGCATACACGTCCTGGAAGAATCCGTTCAGGCAATTCATGATCAGAAAGACCGGAAGCTGCGATCCGTTGGTCAATGAGGGCACCAAGTTCGTGTCGAAGATGGCGGATCCGGACCACTGCTCTTCCGATCCATGCCCCAGATAGTTCACCAGCAACTTTCCCTTATCGATCGCGCTCACAATGTCCTGCTGAGCCACAGCCGGCGCCCCCACGGTACCGGCGAAAACTTCCGCGACCTGCATGGTCGCCGGAAGATTCTTCTCAACCATCTTCGTGTCTTGCGTAAAGCTTTCCGTGTCGTCCCTGTCGGCGACCATTAGCGCCTGCCCTGTCCACGCGCCGCTGTTAGATTCGCCTTCGTAAGCGGCGATCTTGCCGACTACGACCTTTTCCTCGTCCGCTGTGCCGACCGGCAGGCGTCCAGTCGCGATGGTTGGCATGCCGCGATTGTTGAAGTCGGAGAACCAGTCGTCCGATGCGGTCATCAGTCCGGTGATCGGCAACAGCCGCGTCGGAACCAGGTCCGACGGGCCAAAGCCCAAGTAGTTTCGCGGATCGAACGATGCCCGGCCGTTCAACAGCAAATAAGTCGGAGCCTTCTTCCAATTCGTGGTCGCGGATTGCAGGAACTGCCGGATAGCAAACGGGCTGCGCTCACCGAAGTTGAACTCATCGTACAGATCGGCGATCGGGACTACCGCGGACGACTTGCCCTCGGCCTGATGAGCGCGAACTAACGGCCCCAGCATTCCTTCGAATGCTCCGGAAGTGACCATCACGATGTCAGCGCCCGGTTGCGCACTGTGCCAATGAGACGGCTGGTTGGCCAGCACGCCGGCAGCAGCGGCGACGCGATCGGCTCCCACCGCTAGAAGAGTATGGAGCGTCGGCGCCGTCGGATTTGTGGTTGTCCACGGCACCTGCAGCGCAACGCCATACTTTCCGCTGTTCGAGGTGACCTGCGGCGTCAACTGCACCGGGTTATTCGGATCGGTGATGTCAAGAACCGTCGGCGCGCTGGTGAAGCCGCTCAATTGCAGTTCGTCGCCGGCACGCCCGGTAAACTCCAGTTCATCAGAGTCCGCCGCGTACCAGCGCGGATAGGTAATCCGAATCGATTCGACCAGGCTGGTGTCGAAGTCGCCGTTCTGCGCGGCGAGTGTGACGGTGTTGTCCCAGCCGCGCAGTAATCCGGGTGGAAGAGTAACCTTCAGCGTCCCTTTATCCTGGCCTGTAAACATCACGTCCCCAACGGAAGTGCCATTCAATTCCACCTTCACATCGTGGGGAAAAGCGACGATCACGCCCTGCAGCACGACTTCCAGCTGCGCCGGCTGCGTCGATTTCGCGTCGAAATACGGCACATGCAGCACCTGTTGCACCTGCTCAGTTGGCGTCGGAGAGACGAGCGCTCCGAAGAAGTTCTCCCCGTTTGCCGTCAGCAGCGCCGCAAAATAAGTGGTGTGCTGCTTCAACTCCACCGTGGCAAGGTAGCCGGCCGGTGGCAGATTGGATCCGGACGAAGCGGGCAACGTGACAACGCGTGCGCCTGCACCCTCGCCTGCCACCAGCCAATAAACCCGCGTGCCCGAGAAAACCGTGTCAATCGCAGTGCCGTAGAAGTTGATGGCCGCCTGCTGACCAAAACCTCCCGGACCCGCCGTCGCGCCTGTGATTTGCATCGGCTGCTCGGTGGCTTCCGCGAACAGATGCAACGTTGCAGGATCCACATTCGGGTCAAGCCCGGCCTTCACCAGCGCCGGTTGCGGCACACGATACCATCCCTCGTGCTGAACCGAGATCTTGACCGCAGGATTCGCCGCCAGATTGAACTGTCTTTCCATCTGGCTGGGCGTCGGCGCCGAAGCGGAATGCATAGTCTCAACCACGTGGCTCTTCTCACCGCCAGGCACCAAAGCTTGCGCCTGAGAGAGCTGGCTGAACATTCGAGTCTCCGATGCCAGCGCCTTGCTGCCCGGATCGAGTCCTGCCTCGGTCGAGATCGGCCCGTGCAGCGTGCGTGTTCCGTTCACGTCGATATCTTCCAGCCAGTAGGAAGTGTCCGTGGCCGCGGGGGCTGCATCGATCCAGGCATAGCTCCTGCCGGCGTGCTTGGGCAAAGCGCCTGCCATGAGCAGAGCCGAGCCGGCGATGATCGACGGATTCATGCGCACACGGCTCCCGTTCTCCTCGCGGTAAACATTGAAGCCGAGATTGTGCGCCTCGCCGCTCGTCCTCCACGTCAGCAGCACACGGCTGGCTCCGTTTTTGTCGAGGCCGGAGTGGGCTGAGAAGGAGAGCAGCGTGATTTTCGTGGGGGCCGTAATGGTCTCGGTCTGCGTCGAAGAATTGTTCGCCAGGTTGGGGTCGGTCTGGTCTGCAGTAACGGTCGCCATATTCGAGACCACGCCCGGAGCGCCCGGTATCGTCAGAATTGTGACAGTCACCGTCGCTGCGTTGGCCATGGTGCCGACTTGGCAGGTCACCGTGCCACCCGCTTCCGAGCACGTGCCCTGGGTGCTGGTCGACGACAGATAAGTAACGACGGAAGGCAGTGTATCAGTGACGGTAACGGTCGTGGCCGTGGCCGGGCCGTTGTTGGTGACCGTAAGGGTATAAGTCAGCGGCGTCCCTTCGGTCACAGGATTCGGAGTCGCTGTCTTTACAATGGCCATGTCCGCGCTGTTGGCATTGGCAACGATTACCGTAGCGCTGGCGCTGCTGTTGAACGCTCCCGTGTCTCCGTTCGTCGCGGTCCCGGTCGCCGTGTCGGTGATGCTTGTTCCCGAAGGTGTACTGCCGACCACTTGCAGCACCAGAGTAAAGTTCGCGGTGGCATTAAGCGCCAGATTCCCGGCATCTTTGCAGGTGATGGTGCCCGTTTTGCCCACTGCCGGAACGATCGGGCAGGTCCATCCCGCAGGCGGCGTGATCGACTGGAACGTGGTGTTCGGAGGCGTAGTTTGTGTGAAGGTAGCCCCGTTGGCCGCCGATGGCCCAAGATTTTGCACGCTCTGGGTGTAAGTGACGTTGCTACCAGCCGCTACGGAACCCGGGGCGGCGGTGTTCGTCACCGACAGGTCTGCCTGTGCGCCGGTCGCAACTACGTCGTTGGCCGTCGCGCTGTTGTTCGAGGAATTCGGGTCTGTAGTCGCGGAACTGACACTTACTGTATCGCTGATGGTTGTGCCCGAAGCGGTGCCCGCATTGACCTTCACTACAAATGTAATCGTGGCGGGTGTGCCGGGCGCAAAGCTGGGATTCGAGCAAGTCAGCGTGCCCACATTGCAAATCCATCCCGCGGGCCCGGAAAGCGTCTGCGCGGTTGTGTTCGCGGGCAGAGTTTCCGTAACCGTGACATTCGTCGCTGTGCTGGGGCCGGCATTGCTGATCACTTGCGAATAGGTGATGTTGTTGGTTGCCAGCACCGGAACCGGGCTCGGCGTGTTCGTGACCGAAAGATCCGCTCCGTCTGCCACCGGCACGCTCGCCGTCGCGCTGTTGTTGGCATTGTTTGGGTCCACTGGCGTGGTGTCGGCCACCGATGCGGTGTCCGTAATCGTGGTGCCGGAGGCCACTCCGGAATTGACCGTCACAACGAAAGTAAAGGTCGCGCTGGTGTTTGCCGCCAACGTCGTGTTGGCGTTGTTCGTGCACAGCAGGGTTACCGTACTGCAGGTCCACCCTGCGGGACCGGTCAAGGAGAAGACGGTCGTGTTTGCCGGCAAAGTCTCCGTCAACGTGATGGACCCGGCCGTGGTTGATCCAGCGGTCGCAGGGCCAAGATTCTGGACGACCTGCGTGAAGGTAATCCTGCTGCCAGCGGTCACCGGAGTCGGGTTGGGCGTATTCGAAAGACTCAGGTCAGCCTGCCCATTGGAAGCGACCGCAATGTTGACCGTGGCGGAGTTGTTATTCAGGTTCGTATCGCGCGATGCAGTGCCCACGGTTGCGGTGTCGGTGATGATCGTGCCGGCGCCTGTGCCTCCGTTCACCGTGTAGATCGCAGTAATCGTTCCTTTCGATCCCGGGGGCACGCTGGGATTGGTGCAGGCAATGGGCGAGGCGTTCGGGCAGGCCCACGCGCCGCCGCCGGTCGTGACCACGGAAACTGAACCAAAGGCCGTGTTCGCCGGAAGTGCTTCATTGAAGGTCGCGGTGCTGCAATTGCTCGGACCCGTATTGGTCACGATTTGCGTATAAGTAATGGTTCCGCCGGCCGCAACCGGACTCGGAGTTCCGCTGTTACTCACGGCCAGATCGCACGCAGGGCTGACCGGAGTATTCACGGTCGTGCTGTTGTTGGCCGTATTCGGATCGCTGGTGGTCGCAGTTACCGAGGAATTCGCAGTGATGGTGCCCGTGGCTACGGTTGCCGGAACATTCACCACGACCACGATGTCGGCCGTCGCGGTCGCAGCCAGGTTCGGGTCAGTGCAGTTTACATTTCCCGTGGCGCCGACTGCCGGCGTGGTGCACGTCCAGCCGACTGGCGGTGAGACCGATTCAAAGGTGGTATTGGTCGGCGTGGCTTCAGTGAAGCTCACGCCGGTCGCAGCCGCTGGTCCGTTGTTGGTCACGGTCTGCGTGTAAGTAATGTTATTTCCGGAAAGAACATTGCCCGGCGTAGCGGCCGTCGTGAGAGCGAGATCGGCCTGTGTTCCGGCGGCCACAACGTCGGTTGCGGTCGCGGAATTCGGTCCGAAGGATTGGTTCGCTGCGTTGACAGTCGCGGTATCCGAAATCGTTATGCCGCTGGCCGTGCCTGCATTCACCGTGTAGACCACCGTGAACACGCCCGAGGTCCCTCCCGCAACGCTTGCGTTCTGACAGCTCACTGGTGGCGGAGCCGGAGTGCACGTCCATCCCGGGGGCATCGTGATCGAGGCAAACGTCGTATTGGCCGGGGTCGCTTCGGTAAACGTGGCGGTTGTCGCCGCTGTCGTTCCTGTGTTTGTCACCACCTGTGTGTAGGTAATGTTGTTGCCCGCCTGCACGGGATTCGGCGAAGCCACATTCGTCACCGACAAGTTCTGCGAAGTGTTGCCGACAATCGTCGTCACCGTCGCGGTGTTGTTAGCGGAATTAGGATCATTCGCCGACGAGCTCACTGAGGCCATAGCCGTGATCACGGTTCCATTGGCGGTGCCGGCATTCACTTTCACGACCAGCGTAAACGTCCCCGAAGTCGATCCTGCCATGTCGACGTTGGTGCAAACGACGTTGCTCCCGCCTCCTGGGCCTATACAGCTCCACCCTGCGGGCGTTGCCATAGAGACGAATGTCGTGTTCGCGGGAATGTTGACGACCAGGGTGGCGTTGTCGGCCGCGCTCGGTCCATTGTTCGTGACCACCTGCGTGTAGGTGATGTTCGCTCCCGCCGCCACCGGGTTCGGCGTTCCGCTGTCGGTCACCGACAGATCAGCGTTCGAAACCACACTAGCCACGTCGGTCGCGGTGTCGTTAGCGAGGTTGATTTCGCCACCTCCAGCGACAATCGCTGTGTTCGTGACGGTCGCAGGCGCGGATTGGGAAACATTTGCATTGATGGTGATCGAGGGATAGGCGCTGTTCCCCGCCACACTGTCTCCGCGCACGCAACTCAGCGTTTGGGATGACACCGAGCACGACCAACCCGTACCAATCGCACTCGTAGGCGTCAGCCCGAAGGGCAGCGTGTCGTTGATGGTGACCACGCCGTTGCTCGGCCCAAAAGGACTGAGGTTCCTGACCGGCACGGTATAGCTGGCGGTTGAGCCGCGCACGAAGTTCCCAACATGGCTCTTGCCCAGCGTCATGTCGGGCGTGCAGTCCGCGCCTGATTGCGTACCTGTGGTGGACTGGATCGAGGCGTTCGTCACGCTGAAGCCGGCCGCACCCGCTGTCGCGCCGTATGCCACGCCAGGATTTTCGGTCAAGCCGCTCGCTCCGCCAGCCACGCTGACCCCTGCCGGAGCACCCGAAACTATAACCACGCCGCCGCCACCACCGCCGCCCGGTCCGTGACGGTTCCCTAGAGTAAAGGCCTCGATCTGCCAGGCGTTGCCGCCGGTGCCGCCGCTGGCGTTGAGAGTGAGGCCGCCTTCGCCGCCATTGGCGGAAAGCACCACGATCGAACCACCGGCGCCGGCGCCGCCGCCGGCATCGTTGAGTGTGCCGTTGTAGGCCGGCGCGCCGTTGGCCGTCAGAGTGGCTGTTCCGCTAAGCGCGTTGGCGCGGATGATGATGATTCCTCCGCCCGCCGATCCGCTGCTGGCCTGGAGGTCAGGGTTGGAGTTGTTCCTTGTACCAGCTCCGCCCCCGCCGCCCATGGCCACACGATTGACCGTGGCGGGAAACGCAGCGCCGCCCTCGCCACCGACGCTGAGATTCGTACTCCAAGAGTCACCCCCAAATCCGCCCGATCCGCCATTGCCACCCCCGCCGCCGCCGGCGTTTTGATCATTGCCGGCCTGAGGAGCCGGCCCAGGATCAGCGTCAGTCCCGCCACCGCCGGCGTTGCCCGGCGCACCGCGGCCCATGCTGCCGTCGGCTCCGGTACCATTGGGGTAGCCAGTGCCTGTAGCCAGAAATGTTCCACCCGATTGGACCCAGAACGGCGTGCCGGCAACTCCTTCTCCCTTGACCGCATGCCATCCAACCTGGGTTGTGGTTTGAGGCGGGGGGGTGCCGGCAGGCGTGTAAGTAGCAGGTGCTGGCCCCAGAAAATCGCCGGCCGAACCTCCCCCACCACCCAACTGCAATCCCGCGCCGCCACGGAATCCAAGACCGTCGACTGCAACGGTCGCGCCTCCCAGGGTCAGCGTGCTCGATGTGTCCAGGGCCAGCACGCCTCCCGTCGACCCATTCCACGCGCTCGCCTTCAGTCCCGAACTCAGAGTCGCGGTCGTATACTGCGGGACCAGAATCACCTGATAAGTGGTCTGCCCATTCGCAGCCGTTTCGGCCGCGGCGTCGTAACCAAAAACCAGCCCTCCGCCGGCGCCTGCTCCGGAGATCGTCAACGTGCCTCCAGCCGCAGGCACCGCGTTGGTCGCGGTGACGAACTCGTAGTCGCCCGCGCTGTTCAGCGCCGTGAAACCCGCGCCTGTGCTGCCGTTTCCGTAAGCCACACTGTTGGAGGTGTTGATGGTCGCGTCCTGCATCTGGATTACCAGCAACAGGTTTCCTGCGGCAATGGCAGTCCCCGCCCCAGTTGCGGCACCCAACGGGATCGACGTTGCTCCCGCAGCTACGCTGGTCGTCCCGGGATAATAGGTGTTCACCACTCCCGTGAGCGTTCCGCCCGCTGTGGCCTGGGCAACTGCGGCGCATGCCGCCGACTGCACTGTTGCCACGGCAGTGAACGAATTGTTACCCGTGTTGGGATCAGGCGGCGAGGTCAGCGCATCCGTAACCGACGCCGTGTTGGCGTAAGCGCCCGAAGTGGCGGCCGTTTCTACCACGGCAACGGTCGCCGTTCCTCCGCTGGCCAGATTTCCAAGATTGCAGGTGATGGGATTCCCTGTGGTGACGCAGCTGCCCGTGCTGGGCGTCGCGGAAACGAAGGTCATCCCGGAAGCCAGCATGTCGGAAAGGGAAACAGTATTGGCGGCCGAAGGACCGTTGTTGAAGACGGTGATGTTGTACGTTGTGTTAGTGCCTTGAAATACTGCGGCCACGCTGGTGGTCACACCAATGTCGGCCGCGCTCGGATTGATCGAGATCGCTCCCTGCGCCCAGTTTGAAGTCGCGTTGGTGAACCACTCGGCCACGGGCACGCTGGGAGCGCCGGCTCGCGTGCTGCCCGTGCTCCTGACATCTCGATTCGCATTCGCGCCCGTTGTGACACTCCACTGTGACGCCTGCGGGCTTTCCACCGTGACGGCCACATTTTCGCCGGTCGCCAGCGTGTCAAAGACCATGCCGTTGACCACGCTCGGAACGTTGACTTGCGAGTTGCATTGCGAATTCACGGTCGCATTGCTCGCGATGCAACCTGCAGCTTCACCGTCCGCGGATACGAAAGTTCCCAGAGGAACGGTTTGATCCACGCCGCTGAACGTGGTCGCGCCGGCCAGCACACCGATGGTCGCCGCTGTGGGAACATTCACATTCACGACGATGTTGGCGTTTCCGCTGGCGGGGGCGAGCAGGGACCACAGCTCAACCCGGCGCGACGGCGCGGCATCATTCTGCGCGCCCAAAGAAGTGAGATTGACAGGCACTCCGGTGGCGGTGGGGGTGTATGTGATGCTCGACACCGTCGCCCCCGTGCTGTTCGTGATGTCCATTGCCACGCCCACGATCAGCAGGCGATTCGCCGTGGCTGTCGTAGTGTGCGCAAATGCGGTGAGGGCCACGGTTCCCGGCCCCGTGAGTCGCCCGTTGCTGGTAGATGAGGAGTTGCTGGTGGCGTCGACGCCCACCTGCCCATACGCGCCGGTTGCCGCCAACAGAAGGAACAGAAGAACTGAGATGCTCAGGTACGACGGCGGAGTACTGCGTCTGAAAACCTGCCTGCGCCATGGCCCAAGACATGCCAGCTTGAGCATTTTCTGCAAGACAGACTGGCCTCGCGCCGCGCAGCGCAGCACGCCTCCACCAATTCCTTTGAACCTGGCCTGCACGATTCTTCGCCCTACCTGTACTGCCTTGGCTTGCGCGATCCCGAGAATCTGGTCTCCCCGCAACACGGGATCATCTTGCTGGCCACAATCGCCCCGGGTAACAAACGCGTCGTGGTCGTGATCTGCGATCACCAGCCGGTGCAGCCGAAGACCAAAATTACTTTTCGTTAAGACAATATCGTCCTTTCGTAATTTGGCCACGATTACGGGAGTAACCTCGACCACTTCACCGTCACGAATTGCCGGAGACATGCTGGCGCCCCGCGCCTGAAAGCGCATGCCCATCCCCCGCTCCAGCAATTCGCGGGTGATGTCCTGAAAGAGCTCGGAGTCGGCTCCTGGAATCGCCATGGAGGACGATTGCACCTGTTCCCAGAAAGAAATTCTGAACGGACCCGGCTTCAGCCGCGCCCAATGTGCGACTAAATAAGTTCGCCCCTAAATATGGGCGTTCGCCCTGCGGGCGCTGCGTTCAATCCTGAAAATCTGCAACTGCACTTACCGCCGCCTCGTTCGGCTCAAAGGCATAGCGATAAACTGGGATCTCCGCAACGACTTCCTCGAGGAAGTTCAGCGCCGACTCGACGTATTCATGCCGGTGAAACGGCACAAACGCGCGCGCGAACAACTCCGCCACCGCCTGGCTCGGCGAAAGCCGCGTGATGACATTGCCGTGTCCATGCTCAAGAATGAAAATCCGCGCCAGCGGCGCACTGTTCGGGGACGCATACATCGCCTCCCCATGCCAAGGCGTTCCGTACATCCTTATCGTTCTGTCATCCCGACCAAAGTTGCCCTTGTCATTCCGAGCCGGCGCGGAGCGGCGGTGAGGAACCTGCTTTTTTTCATCCCTCCGCACGATAATCCGGTCGTCGCTCAGCACCTCAACGTCCTCGCGCGCCGTCCACAACCGGGTCGTCGTGCTCTTCCCCGCTCCCGAATGCCCGACGAACAAATTCCCGATCCCATCCGCCCGCACAATCCCGCATCCATGCAGCTCAATGGCTTTCTCCTGCGTGAGCCGGTGCATGATGAGTAATTCGTCGAGCGGATACTCGAGCGGAGAAACCGGACGTCCCGCACTCACAAGGGATTCTTTGCTCATCTGGAGTTTCGCTCGGCGGAATTCCCTGTCCACAACCAGCCGCTTGTAGGGCTGGCTTGCCACGATCGAAGAACTGAAGTCGAAGACGAAGCCTGCGCCATCTTCCCGTAATCGCCAGACAGAACCAGAGTCAAACAGGCCCCGCCCGGCAGGAACACCAAGGCTCTCAACCCACTCGATCCGAAGACGGATGTCCGACCTGCAACCATCAGCGCGAAATGCCGCAAGGGAAGGAAACAAAGCCACATCGTCGGGACTGTGTCCGCCCACCTGAACCGATACTCCGCCGACCTGAAATGCGCTGCGGTGCACAACTCCCGAGTCTCCAGACTGTTGGCGGCTTTCGTGCGCAACGGCTCTCATTGTGTCTTCTTGACAACGACGTCGACTAAGACCCTATGCTGCTGCAGAACAGGACAACGCAACTGCCCGTAGTAGGTCCTGCCGACCCGGACGTCTTGCAGTGGCCGAGGACAGCTTCTTCCGGCCGCAAACTGATCGTCACAACTTTCGGCGGTTCATACTTCTGCTTGTTGCTTTCGACCGGATTCTGCTCTTGGTTCATTCCGCCTCCTTGTTGGTCGTTGCCATGCGGTCAATGACCGCAGCTGCCGCACGCGGACACCGCTGCGGAATTGCCGAGAATAGGAAGCAGCTGTTGCGGCCCGCTCCAGCTCTCCACATCGATCTCCTTGCTGCGAATGCGGCGCGCTGATTCCAACATCTCAGCGTGCTGCGTACCCCCGGGACAGAACTCACACTGCCCATGCGCCGAAATCTCGACACCCACCACCGCAGCGCGAAGGTGCGCGACCTGGCAGAGAAACTCCACCGGACTCTCGCGGTCGCCACTCTCCATCTCGCCGTTGGCAGGACACATCCCGCACAGCGACTGAATTCTGCATTGCACGCACTTGGTCAATTTCGTGCGCTTCTGCGACCGCATCCGCAGCAGGGCGTTCTCCCAGACCTGCCGAACGCCGGCCTCGCGGACAGTGAACGTCTCTTGCTGTGAGATCACGCAGATGCCCATCTCGCCATAGGCATTCAGCGCGAAGCCGGTCATTCCTCCGCCGCAGTGATATACCGTGTCGATTCGCGAAAGGTTGGGCGGGTTCTCCAAGTCATGCTTCGCCAACCTTTGGTATTCGCTTCTTCCCTTGGGAGCCGCCATATCCAGCGCCACCACTTCCTCGGGCGTCAGCCGCACCGCCAGCGGGCTCTGCGAGCAGTCAATCCGCGGATTGATCTGCCCGTCCATCTTGAATTCCACTCCCAACTCTTCTTCCGCGAACCTTCGCATGGCCATCACTTCATGCTTGTTGATGCTGGTCGCCACCGTCTTCAGCTTCAGCGGCAATCCCCGCTCCTTCAGCAGCCTGATTCCCCGCAGGCAGCGGTCATACGACCCCGGAATCATGGTCAGCGCTTCATAGGTCTCCCGGGTGCGCCCGTACAGCGTGATCTCGATGGCAAACGGCGGCCACTCCGCCAGATAGTCGGCGATCTGTTCGGTGATGATCGTCCCGTTGGTAAACAGCGTGATCAGGAATCCCTTTTTCTTGGCGTAGGTGTAGATCTCGAGGAAATCCTTGCGCGCGAAGATTTCGCCGCCGGTATAGAGAATCCAGAAGCAGCCCATTTCGACCAGTTCGTCGAGGACGCGGAAGTGCTCTTCTTTGGTCAGTTCGCGCCGCCTGGCCTCCATGTCGTTCATGGGCAGGTTGTTGTAGCAGTGCAGGCACTCCAGCGGGCAGCGCCGGGTCACTTCGATCGAGACCTGCAAGGGCACGCGCTCGCCCGCCTGCCGCTGATGCAGATCTGCGCTGAACGTGCCGTAGCTCTGATACTCCAATTTGCCTCCGTCCTGAAAAGCACCGGGCGCATGGTCCCGCCCACGGCCGCCAGTCCTCCCGCACATCGGAAGCTTGCTAGTCCCCAGCCATCGCGAGCGCTGCAGGAACCTCGACCAGACCGACTGCCTTCATCTCTTCGACAAACTGCGTCACATCGCGCTCGGCCTGCGCGGGATCGACTTCATACTCCCCCGCCACCGCCGCAGCCAGCTGCGTCACCGTTCGCGGACACTCCAGCAGTTTCCAGATCAACGAGCCTGTGCCATTGAAGCTGTAGATCGAGGCCAAATCTCCGACTCGGGAGCGCACCGGCACGATGAGGGTCTCCCCTGCGACCACGCGCGAAACCACCGACTGTGACCGGACCAAAGATTGTTCTGCCTGTGTGGTTGCCAATCCCAACTCCTGATTCCGGATTTCGTAACAACTCTGCCTTCGAAACCGCGCCGAACGAAATGCCGGCGCTTTCGTCACATATTGAGATTAGGGCAGAATCCCACGCCTGAAGCAATCAGAGTTCAGCATAGGTATTGGGTTGGTTATCACCCCTCGTGGTTCCCGAACTATTTACAAAAACAAGGAGTTACGGACGTAGCCCCGGGGCAAACCGGGGGACAATTCAGAGCTCGCCGCTCGTCCCAGGCTCCGCACCAGAAAGCATGTTTTCAGTGGACAAACGAAACAAAACGCTATAAAAAGAAATCCAGCATTGCGGACCCTGGAACCCGATCTCGTCGCCCACAATTCCTGTGCTCAACGAAGAACGCCGTCGCGCCATCCTCGATCTGTTAACCCATCACGGCCGGGTCCTGGTCACCGAACTTGCCCGCCAGTTCGAAACCTCGCAGGTTACGATTCGCAAGGACCTCGAGATTCTGCACGCCAACGGCCTGGTCCACCGCACGCACGGAGGAGCGCTGCCCGCGCGCGAGGGCGCCCTCGAAGATCCGACGCTACGTGAAAAGGAGCAGCTCCACCGTCAGGAAAAGCTGCGCATCGCGGAGGCCGCCGCCGCAAAAGTGAAAGAGGGCCAGGTTCTGATTCTCGATTCGGGCACGACCACTACGGCGATTGCGCGCGCTCTGCGCCATCTCAAGAACCTCACCATCATCACCAACGCCGTCAACATCGCCGCCGAACTTGCGGGAACCGCCGTGGAAGTCATTCTCACCGGCGGCACGCTGCGCAAGAATTCGTTCTCTCTGGTGGGTCCGATTGCAGAAGAGACGCTGCGCCGCCTGACCGCCGATTTGTTGTTTCTTGGCGTCGATGGTTTCGACGTCCACTACGGCCTCAGCACTCCGAATCTGCTGGAGGCAAAAGTCAACCGCGTCATGGTCGAGGTCGCGAAGAAAACCGTCGCCGTCTGCGATGCCAGCAAGTTCGGCCGCCGCAGCCTGTCGCTGATCGCCCCGCCCTCGGCGTTGCAGGAAGTCATTACCGACCGTGGAGCGCCCAAATCCGACCTGCGCGTGTTGAAGCAGGCGGGAATTGAAGTCACGCTGGTGTAATTCTCGGATTGCAGAAGTTAGATTTCAGATCGCAGAATGAAGCCCTCTTATGCGCAGTCACCGGCAATCTGAAATCTGCAATCTGCGATTTGATTCCGCATTCTGACTTCTTCATTTTGACTTTCCTATGCCCCGTTTCGACGTCACCATCGCCGGCGAACTCAACCTCGACCTCATCCTCTACGGCCTGCCCGAGCAATTCGCCCCCGAGCGCGAAGTGCTCGCCGACCGCATGATGCTCACGCTCGGATCGTCTTCAGCGATCGTGGCTCACAATCTGTCGATGTTAGGCAGCCGCGTCGGATTTCAATCGCGCATCGGCGACGACCCCCTGGGCGAGATTGCGCTCGAGCGTCTGCAGCAGGGCGGCGTCGATGTATCGCGCGTGCGTAAAGTTTCCGGGCCGGTCACCACCGGACTTTCCATCATCCTTCACCACGATGCGTGGCGGAACATACTCACTTATTCCGGGACCATCGCGGAACTGACATGGCAGGATCTCGACCTCGACTTTCTGGCCGATTCACGGCACTTTCATCTGTCGTCCTACTACCTGCAGCGGGGATTGCGGCCCCGCGTCGCCGAACTGTTTCGGGTGCTGAAATCGCGAGGACTCACGATTTCGCTCGACACCAACGACGATCCCGATGACAAGTGGGAGGGTGGGCTGGAAGAAGTCCTGCGCCATGTTGATGTCTTCTTGCCGAATGAACGCGAAGCGTGCAAAGCCGCCGGAACCGAGGACCTGGAAGCTGCGGTGAAGAAACTAAGCTCGCTGGTGCCGCTGGTGGTGGTCAAACTCGGCCGCAAAGGAGCGATGGCGCAGCGCGGAGCGGAGAGAATCGTTATGCCCACAAAGGAAATCGAGGCGGTCGACACCGTGGGTGCAGGGGACAGCTTCGACGCCGGATTCCTGCACGAGTTCGTGCGCGGGTCTGATCTAGCGACATGCCTCGCCAGCGGCAATCTTGCCGGAGCGCTCTCGACAACGCGCCCCGGCGGGACAGAAGCCTTCCGCGACACGGCTCACCGTGAGCAATTCCTGCGACGCTAGATGTTCGAGCCCAACTCGACATTACGCCAATCACGCTGCCGGACTTGGTCTGCTGCCTCGAGTTTCCTACCGTGACGGGTCGTGCGACGCACGTAGTGTAGACGCGATGGTGAACGATCGCTACGCTGGTAATCATGGAACCGCAAGAGATAACGACGACGGTCCCCCCAACTCGAAGCACCAATTGGTGGGGCCTCGGCAGCACTGTTGGGTTGTTTGCTTGGGTGTTATTCTGGCTAAAGAGAGAGCCCGGATCGGCGACCGAAAGCGCCCTCTGTTGGGGAACTCTTGCTGTAATTCACTTCTCTGCAATCAAGGCCGCGCGGCGGCGCTACGGCTGGTTTTACCTCGCCCCAGTTGGTCTCTTCTAGATTCTCGTGATTATCGCGCTGTCTGGTGGCATAACGTCCTAAGAAACACATGCTGTTGAATAAGCCACATCGACGACCACCGCTACTTCCCACTCACCTCCAGCAGCAAATGATCTTTGAATTCCGTCTTCAGCTTCGGAGCAGCACCGTCTGCGGCCTGCACCGTCCCCAGATCCTTCCCGTCCACATAGTCTTCCACCTCATAACTCCCCGGCTTCAGCCCGCGCAGCTCCACTTCACCCTTGAACGATTCATTCTCGGGCGCGAAAAACGCGTAGTACATCTTGCCATCTTTCTCAATCGCGTACGCCTCGGGCGAATCATAACCGGTCACATACAGATCGAGGAACTCGCCCTTCGACAGCATCTTCTGGTTGTAGAGCGCGATCCACTTCTTCCAGTGCTCTTCTTTCTCGCTGGTCAGATTCACCGGCTTGTACTTCGGTCCCGGATCGGGCCACACAAACTTCGTTCCCAGCACTGCGCCCGTTCCCAGAGACGACGCGAAGTCCGACCCGTGCTCGCTCCAGTTGCCGTGGCCGACCGGGGTCATCGACGAAAGCTCCACGTGATCTCCGTAGACTGCCGCTTCCGGCCCCAGCAGCGCCTTGTACATCTTGGTGCGCCGGCGCACCTGCACGCCGCCCACCGGATCGGCCGTCACCGCCTGATCGATGAACGGCAGCCACGCCAGCGACGGCGGCGTTCCACACGGACACGCCTGGGTCACGCTTTCCGGTTTGATCGCCCGCGTCGTCTGAAAGATAACTTTGTACACCTCGCCCATGGCGTTGACCGATTCCTGCGGCGATTTGTGATGATGCGCCGGGTTATAGCACGCCGGCACGCTGTAAATGTTGTCGAGCTTCGACCCATCGAAGCCCCAGTCGCGAATAAACTTCTCCGTGAGTTGCTTGTAATACGCCTGCACTTCCGGCAACGACGGATCCAGCGCCGCCAGATTGCGGGTCATGCGCGCGTGCTTGCCATTCTTATCGAGAATCAACCAGTCCGGATGATCCTTCACCACCTGCGACACAACGTATTTATGCGACTCCCACCGTCCGTCGCCATCCTCCACTCCCAGCGGCAGCCACCAGAGCTGCGCCAGTATCCCCTGCTTATGAAAGTCATCGACCATCTGCTTGATCGAATCGCCGGGGAACGTGTCCTTGCGCGGATTCCAGTCGCCGTAGGTATCGAACCAGCGGTCATCGAGGGTCGCCCACTTGATGCCCATCTCTTTCAGCTTCGGCACCGTGCCCAGCATTTGCGCCGGAGTCACGTTGAACTCATATCCCCAGCCGCACCAGCTGACGTTATAGGCCTCGTTCGACGGCTTCGGAATTTCCCATCCCTCTTTCTGCAGCACGCTCGACCACATGCGCAGCGGCTCGTAGAAGTCGCCGCTGTAGACCGCGACAAAGGTGCGGGGCGTCGAGTAGCTTTCTCCCGGCTTGAGCGCCGTATTCGCCGGGAGGACGACGTCCGTCTTCACGCGCCCGTCCGCTTCCACTTTCACCGGGATCGAAAGCGTCCACGGCAGCGTCTCCACGTGGCCGATGGCTTCGCCCACCGACGCCGTCCAGAATGCGACCACCGGAATCCCGCCGCCGTAGCCGCCCTTGATCGCTTCACCCATCAGGTTCGGCTGCGAGGAAACACGCGTGAGCTTTTGCACGTCGTCTTTGCCCCAGTCATAACTCGATCCCTGATACGACCACATGTCGTAGGGCTGCAGCTTCGCATCCACCAGCTTGGCGTTGAAGCGATGCTGCTGCACCGTAGCCTGATCGAGTTGAAAATCAGCCGTCCCCGCATTCTTGTACTGCACGCTGACGAAGGCCAGGTTCGGGAAGTCGTCATAGGACTCAACCACAGCAGTGCGCTCGATCGCCGCGCCAGCCGCGGCTGGGTGCGACGAAATCTCCACTCGTTTCCCCGATCCCAGCTTTCCCGCCGCATCCGAAACCTTCGCCGAGGCCAGGTCAGGGACGAACTGCAGTTCTTTTCCACCGTGCGTAATCCCATTGCCGCTCGCAGCGCCGGGATCATCCAGCGTCAGGCGTTTCCCGTCCTTGAGCAGCGTGGCCTGAAGAAAACCAGAAGGCAGAATCTGGAACTCTGCCGCGCTCGTGGTGATCACAATCGGGCCGTTGGCCCGCACCTCAACCTTAATGGCAGAAGTGCGCGGCGCCTCTGGCTGCGGCTCAACCGCAGCCTTGGAGCAGCTGAGCATCAGCCCGGCCACCGCGACAAGAACGATCGCGAGAATTGAGGAGAAGAATCCGGGCAGACCAACGCAAGACACGAAGCGCTTCATGTTTCCCTCTCAAGCTGCAAGGTAACGAAAGAAAAAGTAACGTTTCGCAACTATACGCCGATTGTCGAATCTTGGCTACCTTGCGAGGGATCGGGCGGTGTCCTAAATTCTGGAACCACGAAGGGCACGAAGTCACACGAAGGGATTAATTTTTCAGGCTTTCCTTCGTGTTCCTTTGTGCCCTTTGTGGTTTGCCGATTTAGGACACTACCTAGGAATTGGTGCCGCTAATAGATCCCACCGCCCGCCTGCGTGCTCTCAATCTTTCCCCGCTCGACGGAAAGGACATACGCCGTGCCTCCGTCGCCGGTCCACGAGTTCAGATCAAAGCGCCCACCGCTGCTGACCCGGTACACAGCTATGTCGTGAAAGGTAAGGGGCGTATCTTTCGTGCAAACCTCCGGAGCTTTCGCAGGCCGCAGGAAATACGCGCCCTTCCCTGTGCCAATGACGGCAGCTTTCCCATCCGCCTCGACCAATACCGCCGATTTTTCGTCGATCGCGACTTCCCGCGGCGACGCGCTCCAGCCATCTTTGATGATGCGCGCCAGAAACCCCAGCGTCCGGCCCATGCGGTCGCGCTTGGCAAAATGCGAATCGGTAATCAGATTGGCCAGGAGCGGAATGTTGAGAAAATCCGGCACCAGCGTCACCCGCTCGAAGTAAGGGTTGGGCAGCACATCCGTCGACGCCAGATCCTTGTCGTCCGGCTTGTCGCCCAGCGCGCCATAGACGAACTCGCCTAGAACCGCCAGTCCCGCGCTGGTGCCGCCGATCGGCTTTCCGGCGGCGATGTGGTCGTTCATGGCAGTCTGCACCGCCGTTCCCTTCCAGCCTCGGATGTAGTTGGCCTGGTCGCCGCCGGCTATGAAGACCACCTCCGCCTTGCGAATGATTTCGGCCACCGCCGGCTCCTGCGCCGCTTCCCGGTCGGGAATGATCAGCGTCGCCACGGAATTCGCCTTGCAAAGCCCGTTCACGTAGGAGTTGTAGGCATCGTCCCCGCGGGCGCGCAAGATTAGAAAATCGCCGCCGCTGCCCCGCTCGCACAGCCAGCGAAACGCCTCATCCAGGTCGCTTCCGCCGCCCATCATGGCAATACCGGCGACCGGCTTGGTCTGAACATCCTCTTTGTTCCCCAGCCGAAAGTACTTGTAGGACTCCCCGCGCCCAAGGGTCGCCAGGCAGGCAAGAGAAAGGAACAAACAGCAAAAGCGAAGATTTATACTCTTCATATGGCGGCTGCACCTCGAGTCGAATGTATGGAACTGCCAAGGGCGGGGATTTGAGCCCCCCCGCACGAGCCATCACGGTAGCGGAAACATCTGCGAGGGGCAACCATCCGTCTTTTCCTCGTTGAAAGTTACCTGGTTCCTGTCGATTTTTTGACTTCTGTTTCGTCTAACCAGCGAGGCAGGGAGTCTGCGGGCCGGCGATTCAGGACGCAAGAGGCATGAACGGTGAATCCTTTGAATTCCGGCCGAAATCTATGTAAAAAGTGTCTTTGGGGCTGCTTCACTGGCCAAAATCGCGTCTAAACACCAAGTGTATGTTTTGTATCACCAGAGAGAATTCATGGCGAAACGAATGATCCTGATGTTGGCCGTCATGGCCGTGGTGGTGGGGGGCCTGGGCTTTCTGAAGTACCGGCAGGTTGAGATCGGAATCGCCCAGGGAGCCAGCTTCCAGCCGCCGCCGACCGCCGTCACTACGGTAGTCGCCCAGCGCCAGACCTGGCCCTCGATCATGACCGTGATCGGCACGGCCGCTGCGATCGAGGGGGTTACCGTCAGCGCGGACCTGCCCGGCACGGTCGACAAGATTCATTTTGAGTCTGGTCAGTGGGTAAAAGAGGGCGACATCCTTGTCGAGCTCGATACTCGCCAGGAACAAGCCCAGCTTGCCAACATGGAGGCGCAACGCGATCTGGCTGAGATCAACTACAGCCGGGCGCAGCAGTTGTTGAAGGAGGGCGTCATTGCCCGTTCGGAATACGACAATGCCGCCGCCCAGCAGAAAGCCACCGCAGCCCAGGTCGGCGACATCCGCGCCGCCATCGCTCGTAAGACGATTCGCGCGCCCTTCGCTGGGGTATTGGGCATTCGCCAGATCAGCCTGGGCCAGTACTTGGCGGCTGGTCAGGCCATTGTCTCCCTGCAGTCATTGAACCCCATTTACGTGAACTTTGGAGTGCCCCAGCAGGACACTCCCAAGGTGGCGATGGGCCGCACTCTGCGCGTGACCAACGGCGATCTGCCGGGGATGGCCTTCTCCGGACGCGTCACTGCCCTCGATTCGGTGATCAGCGAACAGACCCGCACGATTCAGGTGCAGGCTCTCCTCGCCAACAAGGGAAACCTGCTGCGTCCCGGAATGTATGTGCAGGTGGAACTGCCGCTGGGTAATGCGCGCGACATCATCCCCCTGCCGGCCACTGCCATCAACTATGCGCCTTACGGCGACTCCGTGTTCGTGGTCGCCGACATGAAGGATGCCAAGGGGAATTCGTACCGCGGCGTGCGGCAGCAGGTGGTGAAAATCGAGGGCAGCCGCGGCGATCAGGTTGCCATCGTTTCTGGCCTGAACGCGGGCGACGAAGTGGTCAGCGCCGGCGCCTTCAAGTTGCGCAATGGCGCGGCCATCGAGATCAACAATTCGGTCAAACCCGAAAACAGTCCCAATCCCAAACCGCAAGATAACTAAGACGAAGGCGCCTGAGAAGAGAACGAGCCCGTGAGCGAGGCTGGCAGCAAGGAGCGCGAATGAAGTTCACCGACCTGTTCATCAAGCGGCCGGTCCTGGCGATCGTGGTGAACCTCGTCATTCTGATCGCCGGTCTGCAATCCATTCGCTCTCTGAGCGTGCGCCAGTTTCCCCGGAGCGATATCGCCGTCATCACCGTCTCCACCGTCTATGTGGGCGCGAACGCCGATCTGGTTCGAGGATTCGTCACCACGCCCATCGAGCGCGTCATTGCCAGCGCCGACGGCATCGACTACATGGAGTCCACCAGCGCGCAGAGCCTGAGCACGATCACGGTCCACCTGAAGATCAACTACGACACTACGGCAGCGCTCACCCAGATCCAGGCAAAGGTCGCTCAGGTCCGCAACGATCTTCCTCCCGATGCGCAGATTCCGGCCATCGATCTGCAAACCGCCGACACCGAGTTCGCGGCCATGTACATCGGGTTTTCTTCCCCCGATCTCGATCAAAACCAGATGACCGACTATCTGACCCGCGTGGTGCAACCCAAACTGAGCGCGGTCAGCGGCGTGCAGCGCGCCGACATCGATGGCAGCCGCAACTTCGCGATGCGCCTGTGGCTCAAACCCACCGAAATGGCGGCCCGCGGCGTCTCTCCCTCCGATGTGCGCGATGCTTTATCGAAAAACAATTATCTTTCGGCTCTGGGCAGCACCAAGGGTTCGATGGTCTCCGTGAACCTGGTCGCGAACACCGACCTGCGCTCGCCGGAAGACTTTCGCCAGATGGTGGTCAAGGAACAGAACGGCACCGTGGTGCGCCTCGGTGAGATCGCCGACGTGGTCCTGGGCGCCGAGAACTATGACCAGGATGTCCGTTTTAACGGCGAGAACGCAACCTTCATCGGCATCTGGGTGCTTCCCACCGCGAATTCGCTGGAAGTCATTCGCAACGTCCGCAAAGAGCTCCCGGGAATCGAACAGCAGTTGCCGGCTGGCATGAAGGTGGGCGTACCCTACGATTCGACCGAATACATTCAGGACGCGATCAACGAAGTTTTGCATACGCTCGGTGAAACGCTTTTGATCGTCGTCATTGTCATCTTCCTTTTCCTCGGATCGTTTCGGTCCGTCTTGATTCCAGTCGTCGCCATCCCGATTTCGCTCATCGGCGCTGTCTTCCTCATGCTCATCGCCGGATTCACGATCAACCTGCTCACCCTGCTGGCGATCGTGCTTTCGGTCGGACTGGTGGTCGACGACGCCATCATCATGGTGGAGAACGTCGAGCGCCACCTGCACATGGGCAAGTGGGCCTTCCAGGCGGCAATAGATGCGGCGCGCGAACTGGTAGGCCCCATCATCGCCATGACCATCACCCTCGCGGCGGTCTACGCGCCCATCGGCATTCAGGGCGGCCTGACCGGAGCCTTGTTCCGCGAGTTCGCCTTCACCCTGGCCGGCGCTGTGATCGTTTCCGGTGTTGTCGCCCTCACTCTGTCGCCCATGATGAGTTCCAAGCTGCTGCGCTCCGGCGACACCGAGCGCGGCTTCGCCGGCATGATCAATCGCCACTTCGAGAAGGTTCGAAACCTATACGGACGGCTGCTCGCGGGAACCTTGCACTATCGCCCCGTCGTCCTGACGTTGTGGGTGATCGTCGCCCTGCTCATGATTCCGTTTTACATGATGTCGCAGCACGAACTCGCTCCCGACGAGGACCAGGGCGCGGTCTTCAGCATCATTCAATCCTCCGCCAACGCCACTCTCGATCAGACTGACCTGTTCGCCAAGCAGGTCTATGATGTCTACCATTCGTTCCCCGAGAGCGACAGCGTCTTTCAGCTCATGAATCCCTCGGGCGGCTTTGCCGGGATGGTCACCAAGCCCTGGAGCCAGCGCAAGAAGACCTCACAGCAGCTGCTGCTTGAGGTCAGTGGCCCGCTTTCCAAAATCGCCGGCATTCGCGTAATTCCACTCACCTTTCCGTCGCTTCCCGGAGGCGGCACCTTCCCGGTCGACTTTGCCATCGTTTCCGCGAATGAGCCGGCGCAGGTCAGCCAACTCGCTGAGCAGATCGTGCAGAAAGCCATGGCCAGCGGCAAATTCATGTTTGCCGATACTGATGTGAAGTTCGATCAGCCCCAGACCGAGGTCGTCTTCGATCGCGACAAGCTGCGCTCCCAAGGCATAGATCTGAGCCAGGCCGGTGAGGATCTGTCGACCATGCTAGGCGGAAACTATGTCAACCGCTTCAGCATTCAGGGCCGCAGTTACAAGGTCATTCCGCAGGTGAAGCGAATCGACCGGCTTACGTCCGACCAACTTTCGCAGATCTATGTGAAGGGCTCCGCCGACAAACTCGTCCCGCTCTCCACGTTTGCCACGCTTCGCAACACTACTGAGCCCAGATCGCTGAACAAGTTCCAGCAACTGAACGCCGTGCGCATTCAGGGCGCCATCCCTCCCAACGTCCCCCTGGACGAAGCGCTGACGGAGTTGGAGAAAGACGCCAAAGAAGTTCTGCCCCAGGGATTCACCGTCGACTACGCCGGTGAATCCCGACAGCTCCGCGTTGAGGGGAGCAAGTTCCTCGGCACCTTCCTGCTTTCGGCGATCCTGATTTACCTCGTGCTGGCGGCGCAATTCGAGAGCTTCCGCGATCCCTTCATCATTCTTGCCGGGTCCGTGCCGCTGGCCATCTCCGGCGCCCTGGTGTTTTCCTTCCTGGGATTCACCACCTTGAACATCTACAGCCAGGTCGGCCTGATCACCCTGGTGGGCCTGATTGCTAAGAACGGGATTCTGATTGTGGAGTTCTCCAACCACTTGCAGCAAACCGGTCTGAGCAAGCTCGACGCCGTGATCGGTGGGTCCAGCACCCGTCTCCGCCCGGTCCTGATGACGACCGCAGCCACCGTCTGCGGGCACTTGCCACTGGTTTTTGCGACCGGCCCCGGTGCGGGCGCGCGAAACAGCATCGGCATCATGCTGGTCAGCGGCATGATCATCGGCACCGGCTTCACCCTGTTCGTCGTGCCGTCGATCTATATGCTGGTCGCGAAAACCCACTCCCCAATCCGCGATGAGAACGAGCAGGCAGGCATCCTCGCACGTCCAACCGAAGTCACGGCCTGAAGCTTTCGCTGCGGGGACCTTCCGAGTTACCCCGGACATTGCTGATGCTGCGGCTCAACCCGTAAACTTGCGCATGCAGGAAGGAGACACCACCATGCGCAGAATCGCCCTTGTCCGTACTGTGCTGCTCGCTCTGGTCGTGCTGAGCATGTCCACGAGCGTGTGCGCTCAAATCCGCATTTCAGTGGGTTTCGGTCCACCGGCTTTGCCCGTTTACGAACAGCCCGTCTGCCCCGGCGATGGTTACATCTGGACTCCGGGTTACTGGGCCTGGGATCCCGATGCGGGCGACTACTACTGGGTGCCGGGTACGTGGGTGCCCGCGCCTGAAGTCGGCTACCTCTGGACTCCTCCCTGGTGGGGCTGGGAGGGCGGCAGGTTCTTCTTCCATGAGGGCTGGTGGGGCCCGCATATTGGTTTCTACGGCGGCGTCAACTACGGCTTCGGTTATTTCGGCAACGGCTTTGTCGGCGGACGCTGGGATCACGATCACTTCTTTTATAACCGGGAAGTGACCAACATCAACGTCGTCAACATTCACAACGTCTACAACGAACACGTCAACGTCACC
This sequence comes from Candidatus Sulfotelmatobacter sp., assembly GCA_035266285.1. Lineage (GTDB taxonomy): Bacteria > Acidobacteriota > Terriglobia > Terriglobales > Acidobacteriaceae > Sulfotelmatobacter. Next base: position 8,307 of record DATFNR010000042.1, on the reverse strand, counting down.
GTCAACCGCATCAGCTATAACGGCGGCGAAGGCGGAATCATGGCCCGTGCTCGTCCCGAGGAGGAGGCTGCGGAACGCGACCGACACATCGGGCCGGTGGCGGCGCAGACCCAACATTTCCAGCAAGCCCGCGGCAATCGTGAGTTGCGCGCTTCGGTAAATCAAGGCAGGCCGCCCATCGCCGCCACTGGACGCCCGGGGGAATTCTCCGGCCACGAAGTCATGGCCTCCAGAGAAGCAGGAGCGCCCTACCATCCGCCGGCCAATCGTGGCGGCGAAACTCCGCGCGCGGAGAGCAGCGGTGGGAGGACCTTCACGCACCCGAACGAACTTCCTCCGATCGAACACATGGCGAAACCCAACACTGGCGACGCCAACCGCGACCAAAAATATCAGCAGAAACAAGACCAGCTCTTTGCCAAGCAGCAACAGCAGCGGCAGAACCTGCAGCAAAAGCAGGAGCAGGAACACCAGAGAATGGACCGCCAAAGCGCCAGCCAGGCGCAACGGCAGCAAACGGAACAACGGCACCAGCAGCAGACTCAACAATTGCAGCAAAGGCACGTGCAACAGCAGCAGCATCTGCAGCAAAAGCAACAACCGCGGCGAAAGTAGTGGGAGGCTGCAACAGATTCTGTCGCGCGGACCACAGCGCGGCGCTTGAGTATCGTGCGGGAGGAATCGCGCAGCGGTTCCTCCTCCACGTTCCCTGCCTCGATTCGCTCCGTCAGGCCCTACCAGGCGGCTGAAAAACTCGCTTCGGCGCTTGATTTTGGGCGGCGCAGCGCTTCAGCGCTGCGATAACGGATTATTTTCAAAGCCGCCTTAGCCCTTGAGGTCGGGCGGGCAGGAAATTATTTTTTCAGCAGCCTGCCCAACTGGTTTAGAAGAAATTGGTGAGCGCGGCAGGATTCGAACCTGCGACCCATGCCTTAAAAGGGCATTGCTCTACCACCTGAGCTACGCGCCCATCTTTATGAAGAAATTGTAACGGTTATTTGAGATGCCCAGCGGATCCCTTTCGGTCTGATTCAATCCACCGTTTTCCACCGAGCCGCCGCGCAATCACTCCCTTGATTGTAAGCATAGCGTCCCCGCCCGTCCAGCACGGGCAATCGGCTGCATAAAACCTTCATCAATTCGAGCTTGAAATGGCAGACTAAGATCGAACAGGGACGAGGCGTAGGCTCATGTTGACCGCGGCTCCGCACTCCCCACGCCACCATTTCCAATGGAGTTCGTCACTTTGCTGGCGCGCACCGGAGCATTGGATAACGCTGTTCGTCCTCAGTAAGTGATCAGGGAAAAGCGCCAACAATAAAGGGCCAGCCAACGAGGCCGGCCCTTTCCAGCAAAGCGGAGAACTCTAGAAACGGAGTATCAATCCCAGCGAGAGTTGCCTCGGAGAATTCGCTGTGCTGGTGATGAGCCCATACTGATTAGGGTTCTGAATGTTGACATTATTGAACAAGATCGACCCAATGGCATTCGCGTTAACGTTGGGGTTATTGAAACTGGCGTGATTGAAAACGTTAAAGGCTTCAGCCTTGAACTGCAAGCTCGAGCCTTCGGTGATCTTAAAGTCCTTAAGCAGGGCCATATCGAAGTTCGAGTAACGGGGACCATGAAGCGTATTGCGATCTCCCGTGCCGCCTCCGAACGGATACCCGAAAGCACTCACCGCGTTCTGTTGGTTCGCAAACAGCTCCAGCGCAGGCGTTCCAGTGTTCTGGTTCGTCACTACGTGCACGTGTTCCTTAACGGCGGAACTAGGTCCAAGGAAAACTGCCGGGCCAAGCTGCGTAAAGTTGATCGGAAAAGCGTTAGTCACCGTGGGGAAAGGATAACCTGTATGGAAACTGACGATTCCCGAAGTCCCCCAGCCACCGATAACCTCGTTCGCCCATTTCGGGATCGAACCGAGCATGCGTTGTCCGCGCCCGATGGGCAGTTGATACTCGTAGTTTGCGCTGATGGTGTGGCGGGCGTCGAAATCGGCGTCGCCCCGGCAGGCGCGCAGGTTCCTCAAGTCGCAAATAAGGCCTTGGCCATTGAAGTTGGAGAACACTGCGTCGTTGGTGATGTCGGAAACGTTGTCGATGCCGTGTGCATAAGCGTAGTCGAAATCAAAGTACAGGTTGTCGGAGAACTTCTTACGCACCGTGACGATCAACGAATGGTAATCCGATGCTGCAAAATTCCCTACGTTCGCGATGGAGCCGGTCTGGTATGGCAATCCCGAGTTCGGAAGCAGCAGCCCGGCATTCGCCAGATTGGATACCACAGTCGAGACATCTCCCGTGGCAAAGCTAATAGGAAACAGGTTAGCCGCCAAAGTGGTGCAGTTGGCGACCGGGAATGGCAGCAGGAACTGCCCAACCGTTGGGCAATTAATGCTAGGGCTGACGGTATTGATTGCGCCCTGCACTTGGTTCTCAAACCACGACTGCGGTGTCACCGCCGCCAGGTTCAAGTTGCCAAGGTTGCAAGGCTGCCGCGGTCCCGACGAACCGCAGAGCTCTCCCTGGATATTGCCGTAGGCAGCATTGAGGCTCTGATGCCCCGCGCCCGAGTCGACAAAATTCAACTGCTGAGCCGGATCGCCCGTCCCCAGCAACCGCCGCCCCAATTTCCCAAAATACGTGACCTCCAGAAGGAAATTCTTGGGCAATTCTCTCTGAAATCCAAACGAAGCCGTAATGTTGTAAGGCGTCTTTAGGTTGTTATTGAGTTGGAACAAGGTCTGCAAAGTTTGCAATCCGATACCGCAGGGTTGCCCCGCGGGCACGAAACTCGCTCCACCCGCGCCCAGAATTCCGTTGACTGCATTGATAAGTCCGCCGATTGGGCAGTTTGATCCGTTGCTAGTAGTAACGAACGGTGTGAACGGACGAGGAATTGTAGGACTGCCGGGGCCGATGCCGGGACCTGGCTGGGGAGGGGGCGCGCTGATCGACGTAAACCGCGGCGAACCGATAAAACCGGCGGGCGGGTTGATTAGCAGGGAATCCACTGGGTCGTTGGTCGTGCCGAAGTTTTGAGTCGCGGAGGTAGCAAAGATCTCGCTGGCTTCATCAATCTCGAAACTCAACGTGCTCAACACCCGATCGTACGCCATTCCGGCTCCGGCTCGGATACTGGTCTTGCGGTCACCCAGCAGGCGCCCGAGAATCCCCTCAGTGAATGACGGAGAATAAGCGATTCCAACCCGCGGAGCGAAATCCTTCCAGTCGGAGTTGTAGTAATTCGGACCATGATTCTTGGGCCCGCCCAGGTTGTAAGCCACAAACGGAGAGGCGGCAAATCCATTGACACCGTTCGCTGCATTCTGCTGGCGCGTGCTGAACATCTGCTGCTCGAAAATGTTTGCGACCGACTCGAATCCGTTGGCCTCAAACGGCACGCTGTGGTAGTTCCAGCGCAACCCGTACGTCAGGGTTAAGTCCGAGCGCACCTTGAACGAATCTTGCGCAAAAATCTCGTACTCGTTGTAATGGAAGTCCCGTATCGCCGGACTGAACTGAGCAACCGGGTTGCCTGCAACATCGTAGTTATACTGCGCCGTGTTCGAGGTGTACCGCCCCAGGATCGTGGTGAACGCGTTGTCCCACTGACTCAGAAAATTTCCACTGATGTCAGCCGGTCGCAGCGAAGTATTCAATGTCGTAATCGCCCCATTGAGACCAAGGGCCGGAAAGCTCACGTCGTTTGTATTCGATGAGTGGACCCTGATCGGCTTTATATCGGCTCCGAATTGCAGGTTATGCCTTCCCTTGGACCAACTGAACGTATCCCGAATTTCCGGCACCGGGACGTTGCTCGATTGTCCGCGCGGATCCCCGAAGGGACCGGAAATCACGTCGAAACCGTAGAGGTTAGGGATTGGTGCATTCGCCGCTGACTTAGGATTGAATGGGAAGTCGTCCACTTGGCGAGTGAGCCCAAAAGATGCGCTATTGAACATGCGCGAATTGATGGTCCACGTGTCGCCAACGACCCAGGAACGTTCGTGGGAAAAGTTGAAAAGCACTGGCCCGGCATCGTTCGGAAAGGCCTTCGTAACCTGAGTGTTGTTATCCCTGTCCCACGTCCCCCGGGCGAACAGACTGTGGCGCGAGGACAGGGTGTAGTCGATTCGTCCGACGTACGTGTTCTGCCTTACGTAGGAGGGCGCATTGAACAGAAAACCGGCAGTGTTGATGCCGTCGCCAAGGGCAAAGTCGTTTGGTTCCGGATAAGGACGGCTCGCAAGATAGCTTAGGAATGCCTGGTCTGCGCCAATCCCCTGAGGGTCGAATCCCTGGACGGTCAAAGAACCGGGTGTAAACACGCGTTGACCGTTCTGCGTGGTTATTGTTCCGGGCGTACCCGTCGCCGGTATCGTCGCCAACTGGTTGTTTTGGTTAACATACGAAAGTTGTCCCGCCCGGAATGGGTCCAATGGCACAGTAAGGGTATTCTGCAAGCCGACCGCATCACGGCGCCCAGCATAGTCAAAAAAGAAGAACAACTTGTCCTTCAGAATCGGGCCCCCTACGCTGCCGCCAAATTGATTGCGGGTCAGCTGAGCCCTTGGAAGCCCACTGAAGTTGTTGAAGAAATCGTTGGCCGCTTCTGCCGACACGCGATTGTATTCGTAAAGATCGCCATGATAATGATTCGTGCCGGTCTTGGTCACCAGGTCTACTTGCGCTCCTCCACTGCGGCCGAAGGAGGCATCCGCCCCACCAACAATGGTACGAACTTCGGAAACTGAGTCAATCGGCGCCCGCCCAACGGCAAAAAACGGCACTCCAATTCTCTCGTCGTTCACATCCAATCCGTCCAGGGTCACAGTTCCCGCGTCAGCGCGTGAACCCGTGACTGACCCAAATTGACTATCCCCCACGGCGCCAGACTGAACCCCAGGCTGAAGCACAAGTAACGCCGTCGCATCACCAACAATGAGACTCGGTAGGTCCTGCACTTGCTGCGGAGTGAGCACGTTTCCAATACTGGCATCCACTGTGTTCACAGTGCCTTCGCCGGACGCCGTCACTTCGATGGTCTCCCCGGTACTGCCTACCACCAGCGTTGCGTTCCTGGTTTCGGTCACGCTGACTCCAAGCGACAACTGCTCAATCGTCACTGTGCGGAATTGCGTCTTCGACACTGTCAGCGTGTAGCCCTCCCCGGGCGGCACATGCAGGAATTGATAGCCGCCTGCTCCGTTGGTCGTGGTGCTTGCGGAAAAAGCAGTTGCCGAGTTTGTCAGCTTAACCTCGGCGCCCGCCACAACCGCGCCGGACGAGTCCGTCACAACTCCCGCCAGACCGGAACTCGCCTGAGCGGACAAAAAGGTGGGCAGGGACAAAACCAGAACTAACACAATAACACACGCTGTTATGGCTAGCTTCATACTCTTCTTGATTCTCCTGGGCTGAAGTATTCCGAAACGCTCGTAACCAACTTCTGCAGGGGGAACTGCTTGAGCGGAAGCTAACCGACGAAAACTTTGCATACAGCCGGAGGAACGCCGTTCCTGCTCAAGAACTGGATAAGCTCTCACGCTAGAGCAATCACACTTCCATAACAGTTAGCCGTAAGCTTTGGCTCTTGAGGAGCCATACATTCCGTTCGTGGTTGTTAGTTATTGTTCTCACCAGTTTTATGGATTTCATCTTATGAGAATTCGTATAGCTCATAGCTAACAACAGACCGACGTTTTGATGCGACACAGTTCGCTGGCTCGCTCACAATGACAAAGAAATCAGAACCCCTCCACCAAGCGCTCGCGAGTTCGAGTCCACCATAACAACCTCTCATCGTTGCATCGCTCGAAACAAAAAGGCCGCCACTCGGCGGCCTTCGTGCGTTGCAGTATGGTCCTTGCCTACTTGACTTCGATCGTACCGAACGTCCCCGCCAGATTGTTGGCAGGTCCGGCGGCGAAGAACAGTTCGTTGGTCGGGCCGTTTCCTCCGATCCCATCGCCGAAGTCGATCCCCCACAGCTGATTGATGACGATCTGCTTTCCCGTCGTGGCATCTTTCATTGTGCCCACCAGCGTTCCGGTAGTCCTGTTAAACCCGTTGATGGTCCCGGAATTGGTGTTGTTCGAAATCAACACCGTGTTGCTGAGCGTTCCAAAATTGCGCGGGGCCAGGGCAATACCCCAGGGTTGGTTCAGAGGCGCACCGTGAATCAGAGCCTTGCCCGGAGTCACCGGCGTACCGTCTTCTGTGAACAGCTCCACAAAACCGCCGCTGCCGCCGGTCACGCTGGCAAACGTTACGTAGACAGTTCCGTTGATGTCGCGGATGCCGAAAGGCGCAAAGCCCGCCGGAATCGCCGCCGGATCGCTGAACGCATTTGCGTTCTTCACCGGGGTGAAGGTGGAGTCGAAAACGTCAACCTTGTTGTTCGCCATGTCAGCGGCATACAAAAAGTTCGGCCCCTTTGCGTTGTTGCTGATGGCCAGCCCGGTGTAGACCGAACCTGCCGCCGAGTTGTCCACCGCCAGAATGGCCTGGTTGAAGTTCGCCTGCGGCGCCCATCCGCTGATGGTGCCGTCCAAGGTGGCGAACAGGAAGAACGAAGACCAGGGACTCCCGCCCGCTACCATTACGTTGAACCCGCCATTTCCGTTGAAGACAACTCCGGTCGGCGAACCCGGCCCGTTAAGACCGTTCCCCGAATCCGGGCCGTTCCCCGCGGTGGGAATCAAAACCTTGAGCCCCTTGTTCTGCATTCCGTTGCCGCCATAAAGCGTCGACCATCCGGAGTTGTTGTCGGAAACCCACCAGGGTGTGCCGGGTCCGTGCACAATTCCCCACCCATTCACGAGCAGTTGATCCGCGTGGGATGCCTGTCCGACCTGATTGGAATCCAAATTGATGAGCTTGTACTGCGCCATGGCCGCGCTGGACGCGAACATCAACCACAGTCCGAGGCCAGCAGTGAGGGCGATCATGCGTCGTTGCATGGGGAAATCTCCTTTGTGTTTGCCGCGCCAGGAGGGTGAGGACGCTGATAGGCTCTCTCGCACAGAACCGCGATTTTCTCTGGCCCGGCTGACTTCCGCGATGCTAACGGCGCGCTGCCCTGCCGGTTGTCATGACATTGTCATGAGTTTGTACAATTTCCTGCTGCACCTCTCCTCAGGACCCATTCCATCGACCCCTGACCGCAAACTCTTGCGACAAAGTCATCGTCCAGATGGAGTAGCACTTCTCATTATCCGGTTCGCGAGTAGCCTGCTCGACATCGTGCAGCTGGCGCAATCGAACGGCAACATCAACCAGACCACCACGGCCTCCCAGACCTACGACCTCCAGCAGTTCGCCTCGCAGGGCGGCACACCTACATTCACCGGCCTGCTCACCAACGCCGCCGAGCATCAGGACACCTTGGTCTTCAACTCCAGCGGCCAGTTAGTCAACTCCATGAACCAGTCATCGGCCCAGCTCTACAACGCCATCGATTCCACCGGCGTGAACTATTTCTGCACGGTGACGGCCGCGAACAACGCCCTGACCGCGTTCGCCAAGACGTGTTCGAAGTAATGTCACGATGAAGTAAGTGAAGAACAATTAAAGATGAAAGCAAGTGGAAGTTAGAATAACTATAACTCCCTCGCAGGCTGCTGAAAGACTCGATCTATAGTTCCGCTTTGAAAGGTGCGCGGCTTCGAGCTGCGCCGTCAGTATCGTGAAATCAATGGCGGCTTCAGCCGCCGCGGGAACGTCGACAAACTAAGACGGTTCGTAACGAGCCTTGTACCAGACTGCTGAAGGACTCGCTTCAATGCTTGATCTTGGGTGGCGCAGCGCTTCAGTGCGCGTGGGAACCGGAATCTGACGCGAGCCGTGGATCAAAACCCGGAAGATCCCAGCCGCGAAGCGGCGGCATGGGATAGCCCGGGGCGTAAGCCCCGGGTAAGCGGGAAGAGGGAACAAAGTCCGGGAGGGACGGCACCAGTTCTCACGCACAGTCTTCACCGCTGCGATAACTGGCCTCATTTTTGAAAGCCGGCTTTACAATCTGCTGAAAACTCGCTTCGGTGCTTGATCTTGGGTGGCGCAGCGCTTCAGCGCTGCGATAACCGGCTTATTTTCGATGCCGGCTTTAGCCGCAGAGGTCGCACTGGTTGACAGAAATTACTCTTACAGCCTGCTATCGCGAGCCTGCCGAAACAACCGCCGCGCAAAACGTCGCCGGCCCGGAGCCGCTTTGTGGATTCCACACCGCGACCTCCAACTTATCGCCCTCCACGAGCGCCCAACCCTTCTTCCCATAGTCGCCGCTGAATCCGCCGATGACAATCTC
>DATFNR010000041.1:0-114792 GCA_035266285.1 Candidatus Sulfotelmatobacter sp. | reverse complement strand
ACTCGTAATCCCCGGAGCCTCCCGCGCCGGGGCTGAGCTTCAATAAGTGTAGGAATCCTGAAGTAGCGGCTTCACAGGACCCTGGCTTGAGGCAGCGCTCCGCCAGTACATCCCATTTGCCTGCCTCTACTGAATAACTCTGCGGTGCGGATGCCGGCAGAATCTTGTTCACCTCAATCTGCAGAAACGGTTCTTTGTACTTTCCAGCCTGACCTTGCGTCGCGGTGAAATAGAATTCCATGGCAATGCCGTCCGTTGGACCGCAGTCCTCCTGCACATAGGCGAAGGGAAAGTGAGGCCTGGCGTTCGCTGCAGATGAATGCCTGCAACTCACCGTCAAACAAAGCAAGACGATTGTTAGAACAGGAATTGATAGCGCTTCGCTCAAGAGGGATCGCACGACTCAGTCCAAGGCGTCATTCTAGTCCAACGGTGAAACGCCGCCCGACCGAAGGTGCAATTTGGAGGGTGGCGACCACTGCGAACCTTGCGAGAAGAACTGCCTCAACTCTCCGATGGCTGCCGGCGGATTGCAGAGAATTACTTCTTCTTGTTCTTGCCCAGCTTCTTGGAGATTTCGGCGACAATCTTGGGGCGCAGGTCGGCCAGAACGCTGTCCACGATGCTGGCGATTTCGGGAGAATCAGAATCCAGCGGCGCATCCTGCGCGGCACCCTCGGCACTGGCGGCAGCGGCCATGGCAGATACCTCTTCGACCTGATCGGGAGTTGACGCATCTTCCGGGGCGCCTTCGTTCTTTCCAGACTTCGCACCAGACTGCGCAGAAGTGGCCGCGCTCGCGGGATCGCCAGACTCGCGAATGCGCCGCCAGGTGGCCCACGCTGCGGCGGTGGTGTCGGTCAGATCCGATTCTCTTTCTCTTTTCCCCGTTCGATTTGTCTCTTCCACAGGAGCGGGCGCAGCCGAGGATGCGGCTGCCATTTCGGAAGGCCTTGCGCTCTCGGCGGCGTGGTCTTCCGCAGAAGCAGACGAGATTTCGGATGGGCTTGGGTTGGGAGCTGTCGCGGTCTCGGGCGCCACGGTTGCGGCGGCTTCAACCGGTGACGGCGCTTCCTGGTTCGATTCTTGTACGGCGCCTTCGGTCCTGGCTTCTTGGCGCGGCAGATCCGGTATCGCTTCCTTGGCGATCTCCGGCGTCGACGGAGTGGCTTCGGCAAAGGGGATATTGGCCACCGGGATATCTTGGCTGACTTCCTGGCTGACTTGTTGGTTAACTTCCGGCTGCGACCTGATGTCCGAGACCGCCGTTGCCGGTGGCTCGGATGCTGGCATCGCAGGCTCGGCTGGGAAGGGCGGCTGCGTGATCGCCCACGAGGCCGAGACGCTCTCGAATTGCTTCACCTTGGCCTCGATCGATTCGCTGGCAGAGCCAGCCTCAGCGCTCAATGCCGCAGTGCTTTCGGGCACGGGAATCACGGTCGCGATGGATTCTGTTGCCGCCTCAACCGCCGGGGAAGATTCGACTGAGGAAGCTTCGGACGAGGGACGCTCGGCTGAAAAACGTTCGGCGACTGCCGGCTCTGGCGCCGACGGAGCTTGCGGAATGATCACCACCGATCCGGTCCTGGCCGCTTCCACAGCGGCGAAGGCGGCATGCGCCTTCTGCATCTCGAGTTCGAGAGAAGTTGAAGCTTCCTCAGGGGCGAGATCGACGGAAACCGCCGTCCAATGCGGAGCTGTAACCGCCGATCCGGCCCCAGCGGCCGCGGCCATGGTGATCGGTTCCGCAGCGGGCTGTTGCGCCGGTGCGTGAGATCCTGATCCGTTGCCGGAACTCGCATCGGCAAATGTGGGCGCAGGTTCAGAAATGGCCGCTCGCGACATCTCGCCGCCAGGGCTGGTGGCGGCAAGACTGGCCGCTTCTGGCGCGGCCTGCGCCCCGGCTAGGCCAAGGCTCGTCTCTTCAACCCTAACCCTCCGGTCGTCAGCTTCCGCAGCTTCCGATTTCTGCTCGGCAAAGGTTGCCCCAGCCATGACGGGCGCGGAGACTTCTGCAGGCGGCTCAAGCGCAGGCAGGCCTTCCTTCCCTTCTTTGCCTTCCGGCTTGGCGTCGCTCTTGTGTTCGGTCGGTTCGGCCTCGGTCTCGGCACTCTCCCCGAACTTGCCTTTGACCTGGGCGGCAGCCGCAGCCAGGGCAGCGATTTCTTCCGCAGTTACGTCTTTGGGCAGGCCCTCGGGAGCCAGCGCTCTCAGATCGACGCGGCCGTCGTCCGCCTTGTCCTGATGGGCTTTTGCCTCCTGCGGCGGGTGGTCGGGATGGCGGTCGACCGTGGTACGCAGGTCGCGATTCACGGCGTTGTAAATCGCCGGATCGTCGCCGTCCTCCGCCTCCACGGCTTTTTCCTTCTTCCTGGAGGGAAAGGCAATCCGGTTCTTCCAGCCCGAGTCCTCCTCATTGGCCACCGTCTTGTCGTAACGGCTCTCGTTGTCGAGCGCGGCGTTGGCGCGGGCGAAGCGGCCGGGCTTGGACCCCTCCGGCCGGGGCACAATCTTTTCTTCGAGCCTGGTCAGCGTGCTCAGCAACTCGCTGGCTTCAAACGGCTTGACGATGAAGGCTTCAGCGCGGGCGCGCCTGGCCTCTTCCGGCTTGAACGGCTCCAGTTTTCCCACCGTCAGCAAGACGGGAATGCGCGCCGTTTCGTTGTTTTCTTTGAGGCGCTGGCAGACTTCGAGCCCGCTGTAGCCGGGCATATAGACGTCGAGCACGATCAGGTCGGGCTTGCACTCGCTGATTTTCTTCAGGGCCGCGGAACCGTTATTGACGGTAATGACTTCGTAACCGGCATCCGTGAGGATTTTGCGCCCCATGTTCTGAGCGGTTACGCTGTCATCGGCGAGCAGTATCTTCCGGGCCAAAGGGTTTCCTCTGATGAGGGGAGATACCGCGAAGGTAACCTGCGCCTCAACCTAAGTCAATGATCCTCAAGGGAAGTAACCGGTTACTAGTGGTCAGCACCTACCGGAGCGGAATCGGCCCTCAAGCAACCTCTCGGCGCGATCGCGGAGCGTCTTCCTTCGTCCCAGCGCTTCGTTAGATCGCTTCGTCAGAACGCTTCGTTAGAACGGATTCAGCTTGTGCAAGCCTTTCTTTTTCTTTTTCTTGCTGCTGGAGATCTCCTTGTCGCTGGCCAGAGTATTGTCGGCGCTGGCGGCGGCAGAAGACGAGGGTTGTCCCGCGATCTCGTTGACCTGAGCGGGTGGGGGCAAGGTGGGATCGGCTGTGGTGTCGGCCGGTGTGAGTTCGTTGGAAGCTGCGCCGGTGTTCGCACCGGCATTCGGCGCCAATTCGTTGGAGTTGGCGGCCGTGTTCGGTTTCAGCTCATTCGGGTCGAGGGTCGCCGGCTGGGCTTCGGGGGTGGGCTGCGCCAATGGTGAACCGCCGGCCTCGGCCGCGTTCGCGGTTGTATCCGGAGAAGCGGGCTGATCGGGCTTATTTATAATTTCGACGCCAAGCTTGTCATTCTTGCCCTTGCCCGCGTTGAAGGCCCCGATGGCCTCGGTTCGGACGACGTCGGGTGCAGCGACCGGCGTGGGATCGTAGAGCGCGGGTTCGCCGACTTTGGCGGTTTTCGATACGTCGGGGCCCTTCTTGACGACTGCCAGAAGTTTCTTGAAGCCCGTGGCCTCGGTGCGGCTGGCGTCTTCGGCTTTGTTTTGCGCGACCGCAGCCCGGGTCGGACGGGGAACAGGCTGATGCAGGGCGGTCAGACGCTTCTTCGCGTCGTCGGCGCGATCCATGATCGGATAACGGGTAAGAATCTGCCCGTAAGCTTTTGCCGCACCCCTGGTTAACTCGTCGGCGTACTGGGCCTTATATTTTTCGAGGGTACAGCCCTTGGGCATGCCGTGCGCGTCGCAGGTGGGGGTCTGCCGCAAGCGCGCGATCTGCCCCTCATAGTTCTGCCCCAGCAGATAGAGCGCTTCATCGGCGCGGCTGTACAGAGGATATTTCTCGACCAGCGACTGCAGGCGCGCCATCGAGGCCGGGTAGGATTCGCGCAGATAGTAGAAGCGTCCGATCTGAAACTCGCGATCGGCCAGCACTTCCTGCACTTCGAGCAGGCGCTGCTTGGCCTCAGGCACCAGCTTGCTGTCGGGGTAGGTCAAAATCATCTTGCGGTATTCTTCTTCCGCGCGCTTGGCGTGGGTGTAGTCCCGGTCGGCCTTTTCCATCTGCTGGAAGTGAATGTTGGCGATTTTCAGCTGCGCCTCGCCCGCTTCCGGCATGTTGGGGAAGAAGGTCTCGAAATCGTCATACACCTGCTCGGCCTGGGCCAGCGCGGCGGTTCCACCTTCCGCGTACCAGGAGTCGCCTTCCGCCAGCTTGGCGCGGGCGATGAATTCGGAGTCGGGATAGGTGTTGATCAGCACCTGCAGGGTCATGCGGGCCACATCGAAGCGGTTGTGGTGCATGGCGTCCATGGCCTTGTCGAACAGAACTTTGTCGGGCTGCTTCGACCCCAGGTTGGCCAGCGGGTTCTGCGACTTCTTGTTGGTACAGGCGGCTGTAAGGGCCAGCAAAAGGGCAAGGACGACAATCAGCGAGATTCGACGTGACATAAGACCTCGGGAGACATTTTCGATTGCAGATTGCCGATTTTCGACTTCAAGCCAGCCCCGCTTTTCAATCGGCAATCGCAAATCGGCAATCGTAAATTGTTCTAGACTTTCTGCATGGCGGCTTCGGTCGCCGCCTTGAGCAATTCGTGCGCGTTCTTTCTTGGATCGCCGTGGCCGAACACGGCGTTGCCCGCCACCAGGATTTCCGCTCCGGCGCGGACCACATCGGCCACTGTATCGAGCCCCACCCCGCCATCGACTTCGATGCGGTAGTTCAGCCCGCGGTGGCCTCGAATATCGGCTAAAGCCCGCATTTTGTGCAAGGTGGACGGAATGAACTTCTGCGCTCCAAAACCCGGATTCACCGACATCACCAGCACATAGTCCACGATTTCGAGCACTTCCGTGAGGGTATCGACCGGCGTTGCCGGGTTGATCACCACGCCGGCCAGGCAGTCGCGGCTCTTGATCAGATGCAGGGTGCGATCCAGGTGGCGAGTCGCTTCCTGATGCACCGAAATCCAGTCCGCGCCCGCCTCGGCGAACGCAGGGATGAACTCGTCCGGATGCTCAATCATCAGGTGGCAGTCGAGCGGCAGATCCGTCACTTTGCGCAACGACCTAACCACCGGCGGGCCAATCGTAAGATTCGGCACGAAGTGTCCGTCCATAATGTCGACGTGGATGACACTTCCGCCTCCCTCGGCGGCGGCGCATACCTGCTCGCCCAGCCGGGCGAAATCGGCGGAAAGAATCGACGGCGCCAGCTCGATCAAACCGGACCCTCAGAGGCCTGGGGGCCTCAGAACCTGATTCTCAAAACCTGCTTGCACAGGGTCGTGCTCTTGCCAGGAAACACTTGGGAAATTCTAACACGCGGGAAAGCGGTGCCGAGTACGGAGTTGCGAGCACCCAGTTGCGAGCGCCGAGACAGGAAGGATGCGAGCATGCCCCGTCTGGAAAAGCGTGCACACCAATCAGTTTTGCGTCGGCGCACCAGCGCCCCCGCTCTTAGCCGGTGAGCTCCTCTGTGCCGGCTCAAACTCGTGCTTCATGCGCTCCTGCCATTCGCTGAGGTATTTCATCAGAATCGGCATCGCCGTCTTCATGCCCTCCTGGGTGACCGCCGGCAACTCCTGCACGACCTTCTGCCCAACGGGTGAGGAATAGAAAGTGTTCATGGCCTCGATGTCGCCATGGGTGAAATGCGCCTGGTAGGCGGGGATCATCGCCTGCGTGATTTCATCGGCAGGCATGCCCTTGATCAAGTCGCCCATCACTTTTTGGAAATGCTCGTCAAAATCCGCGGGCACAGAGCCTTTGTCCTTGAGCAACATGTTGCGGGTTAACTGCTGCATGGACTGCGCCTGCAGTTCCATCATTTTTTGCAGGAGGTCGTGGGAGTGCATGGTACGGAGGAGCAGAATCACGTCGTCCTTCGAGGCTGGTTCATCGGCATTTTGGGCGAAACCGGGAATGCAAAAAACAAGGCAGGCGATACCGACGAGAAAGCGTTTCACAGCGATCCTCCGCAAACGGAGATAGCTTATCTGATCGGCGGCGTCCAGGCTATTGGCAGGGGGCTTACTTTTATTGCAGTTTCGTGAACTCTGCCTTGGCTTCCTTCAGGATGGGAATGTCCGGGTCGGCATCTTTCCAGAGCGTAAGGAAATCCTGATAAGCGACGCGGGCCGTCGCCTTGTCGCCGGCCAGCGCCTCAGCCCGCCCCAGTTCCAGATGCGCCAGGGCGCCCGTCGCACAGTTCCAGACAATGCCGGGGTGATCGATAATCTTCTGGAACTCAGCCGCAGCAGGACCAGCTTGTCCAGTCGCGAGATAAGCTTCGCCGCGCAGGTAGGTGGGATACATGCACGAGTTGTCAAACACAGAAACGGCCATCGCGAACTCCAGATTCGCCGTCTTCTGCGCCTGATCGATGGCGGCCTGTGGCTGCTTCTCCGCCAGCGAGATTTGCGCCTCGATCGTAGGCAGCCAATAGGACTGCACGAGGGTGTACGACGGGTACTGCTGAGTGAGTTTCTGCACCAGCTCACGTGCTCCGGCAGTATCGCCGGCGCGAGCTAGGGCCAGCGTTGCGAGTTGCTGTGTGTCTCGGTTGTCCGGAGCCGTAGAAAGGCCCGCGCGGGCATATTGCCGGGCTTGCTCATCATTACCGACCAGGGCCTCGCGCCAGGCGGCAACCGCCTCCCACACTCCCGCCGACTCCTTGTTGTCGGCGCGCAGGGCCGATTCCGCCGCGCGGTGCGTGAGCTCGCGAGCTTTGCCGAAGCGCCCGGCGTAGGCTTCTGTGTCCGATTCCGGTCCTAGAATCTCGTTCTGCAGCTCGGGACGGGTCTCGAACCAGGCGACCTGCTCCGCCATCCCCTTCTGGTCTCCCTGAATGTAGTCCAGACCATAGCCGTCGACGTGCAGGCTTTCGCCATCCAGCTTGCGGGCGAGGGTTTGCTGGTACAGTGCGTGGGCCTCATCGTAACGCTGCGTGGACACGAGGAACGCGAAAAGGTTCCCCGAGGTGATCACATTGTCGGGATTCAGGCGCAACGCGTTGCGTGTCTGATCGAGGCCTTCCTGTGGCTTGCCCAGCGCGGCGTAGGCGGTCGAGAGGTTGTTGTACGCCGTGTCATCGCGGGGATAGTCCTCTTCCCATTCGCGGTAGGTCTCGATCGCCTTGTCCATCTCCCCCGTCACCTGCATGTAGTACATGGAGGTGATGTGCAGCTTCTCGCGCTCGCTGGCGTGGTCGCGCAAGGCAAACGCTTTGCTCAGGTATTGGTTCCCGCGGGCGCTTTGTCCCAAGTTCCCGTACGTGATGCCGACACCCTCGAGGGCGCTGGCGAAGTTCGGGTCGAGTTCAATCGCGCGCTGGAAGAAAGGCAGGGCTGCCCCCGGCCCCTTCTCGTACTCGGCCCTTCTGCCGATGGCTTGCGCCTTCAATGCCTCCAGCGAAGGAGTGGTCTCCTGGCCCAGCGGAGTGTCGAACTTCTGCACTGAAGCCAGCGATTCGCCCAGCTGACTGCGCAGTTTGCTGGCCGCTTCGCCGAGTGCGTCGAGCACTTTCTCTTTTCCGGCGGCCGACGCCTGCTCCTGCGCCAGAACGTCTCCGTTGAGGCAATTGACGGCTTTCAACCCAACCACGTACTGGCTGCCCAGATTGGCAATCGACCCGGCGACATACGCCTTGCTGTCGGCACGCTCGCACAATTCGCGGGCCACGTCCGGAGTCAGGGGTGTGTTGACGGGCTTGGTCATCAGCTTCAGCGTGGACGCGACTTTGTCGTCGGAGAGAACATTGAGAAACGGCGACTGCCGCAGCGACACGCTCAAGGCCTGCTTGAGAGCGTCATCGAAGACGGGGTCGCCGGTGGAGTTGGCAAAGTCCGCGACCACGATCGTGTCTTTCTCTGTGAGTTTGGCAACGGGGCGGTGGGTCAGGTAGTAGCCGGCGGCCAATGCCGCGACGATGACAACGGCTGCTGCAGCAATCCAGGCGCCGATCCTGGAACGTGGTTGCGTGACCGCCGGGGAAACCACTGACGCCGAGCTCGCGACGGCAGCTTTGCCGCTCGATTCTTTCTTCGCGGTCGCGCCAGAGCTGGACGCGACGGCCTCGGGCTCTCCTTCAGCCGCCGACACCGAACTCCTGCTCGAATCGATCTCCCGCTTCAGCCGCTTCAGGTCGGCACGCAGGTCGGAAGCGTGCTGGTAGCGCAGATCCCGGTCCTTTTCGAGCGCCTTGTTGATGATGCGCTCCAGTTCCGCCGGCAAGTCGGGATTCAACCGCACCGGGGCGACCGGAGCTTTGTGCAGGATCGACTCGAACAGCACAGCGGTTGTGTCTCCGCGGAAAGGTAAAGTTCCGGTGGCCATCTCGTAGATCACGGCACCGAAAGAGAACAAGTCAGTGCGGGCATCGAGCGGCTTGCCTCTTGCCTGCTCGGGCGACATGTAGGCGGCGGTGCCGACGGTCGATCCGGGACTGGTCAGGTGGTGAGCATCGGACTTGGTCTGGGTCGCGTCGCCGGGGACGGGTACGACCTCGACCTTGGCCAGGCCAAAGTCAAGAATCTTGGCCGCTCCACGGCTGGTCAGGAAAAGATTGGCGGGCTTGATGTCGCGATGCACGATGCCCTTGGCATGGGCGGCGTCGAGCGCATCGGTCACATCGATCGCCACGCCGAGTAGCGTCTCCAGATCGAGCGGGCGGTTGTTGATGACGTGTTTCAGGGTCGCGCCGTCGAGGAACTCCATGACGATGAACGCCCGCCCGTCGACTTCGCCAATGTCGTGGATGGTGCAGATGTTGGGATGGTTCAGGGCCGAGGCGGCTTCGGCCTCGCGTTGGAAGCGGCTCAGGGCTGCCGGATCGCGGGTGACGTCTTCGGGCAGAAACTTGAGCGCGACGAAGCGATGGAGGCGCGTGTCTTCGGCCTTGTACACCACTCCCATGCCGCCACCGCCCAGCTTTTCCACGATCCGGTAGTGAGAGATGGTCTGTCCGATCATGTGGGAGAGAACCCGTTTGCAAAGCGGCGGCGCGACCATCGCCGATGAAACCGGTTCGCGGCGCAGCTTGCAAATTGGCCCCCATGTTAGAGGCGGCAGGGCTGGTAGTCAATTCGCTTGCCGGCTAGCGTTGCATGGCACGGTTGCGATCCCGATCCGCGGATAGTCCCCTCGCTCGCCGTGTGCTGGGCTGTGGCGTGCTAATCTCGACGGGCGTGCTCCGGTTCACTCAATTTGCGCCCGCTTTGTGCAGCGTCACCGCTGTATGCCTGTGGGGCGCTGCCGACTTTTCCGGAGGCTACGGGTCCCGCAGGGCTAATGCCTTCGTTCTCACGGCGTTCTCGCATGTCTGCGCCTTCGCGCTCATGTTTGGCATTGCGTTGACGCAACATGGCGCTTTTCCATCGCGTACGAGCATCCTGTGGGCGGTGCTCGCCGGCGCGGTAGGCGGCTTCGCGCTGTCCATCTTCTACCGCGCCCTGTCCCTGGGACAGATGGGGTTAACCGCACCGATTGCTGCTCTGATCGGGGCGGCCATCCCCACGCTGGCCGACATCGCGATGGAGGGCGCGCCCAGCCGCTGGACGATTGCCGGTTTCGCGCTGGCCATCGCCGCCATCTGGCTCATCACGCGACCGGAAGCCAGCCCGGCCGACTCGGAGTATGACGCATCGCGCCGGCCTGCGGGCGTTGGCATGGCCGCGCTCGCCGGAGTCGGGTTCGCCGGCTTCTATCTCTGCATTCACCAGGCGAGCGGCTCGGCGGTCTGGCTGGCAGCGATCTCGCGCATCGGGTCGTTCACTTCCACTGCCGTTGCCGTCGCCGTAACCCGGGCCCCACTGGCTCTCGATCGTCCACGCGCCGGGCTAGGCATGCTGGCCGGCATCCTCGACATCAGCGCCAGCGCGCTGTTCATCTTCGCCAGCCAGCGGGGGCGGCTGGACGAGGCGGTGGTCATCACGTCTCTGTATCCCGCCGTGACTGTGCTGCTGGCGCGGTTCCTGCTGAAGGAGCATTTCAGCCGCTGGCGGTTCATCGGCCTGCTGGCGGCGCTGGCCGCGGTGCCTCTGATCGCGGCGGGATAGGTGATGAACTGAGCTTCTGTATTCCCTATTCTCGAATAGGGAACGTAGCATCCAGCAGCTGGTGGTTGAAGGATAGGGCGATGGCGCTAGTGGAAATCCGCAGTCTGACCAAGGTCTTTCCTCAGGGCGGATCGCCGTTTGGGGGAAGGGCCGGCGCTGGCCGAAGGAAAGACATTCGGGCGGTGGACGGCGTTTCGCTCGACATTCACGCCGGCGAAACGCTCGGGCTGGTCGGGGAATCCGGTTCGGGCAAGAGCACGTTGGGACGGCTGATCCTTCGCCTGCTCGATTCTACTTCGGGCACGATTCGCTTCGAAGGCCGAGACCTGCTCGCCGCCGGCAGGGGCGAAATGCGGCGCCTGCGGCGCGACCTGCAGGTTATTTTTCAGGATCCGTTTGCGTCACTCGATCCCCGCTTCCGGGTAGAAGACATCATCGCAGAGCCGCTGATCATCCACCACGACTCCGCAGACGACTCACGTAGGGACAGCCGCCCCCGTCTGTCCGGTCGAGCAAAGCTCGACTTGCGTGCCCGCGCGGTCGAACTCCTGCGCGCCGTGGGCCTCGACGAATCCGCGCTGCGGCGCTACCCTCACGAGTTCTCCGGCGGACAACGCCAGCGCATCGGCATCGCCCGGGCGCTGGCGCTGCGACCAAAATTTATCGTGTGCGACGAACCGGTCTCGGCGCTTGACGTGAGCGTAGGCGCGCAGATCGTCAACCTGCTGGCACAACTGCAGCGCGATTTCGGACTGACCTATCTCTTCATCTCCCATTCGATGCCGGTGGTGCGTTATCTCTCGACGCGCATCGCGGTGATGTATCGGGGCAAGGTTGTGGAACTCGGTAACGCGGCCGACATCACGGTGAAGCCGCAGCACGCCTATACTCGCAGCCTTTTGGAAGCGACCCCCGAGATGGTGCAGGGCGGGCACCCATGACATACTTTCCCAATGCCGCGCTCGCAGCCCGGTTTCGCCCGCGACCTCGTCGAACTGATTCTCGGCTACGGGGTGATCGTCGGCGTCATCTGGATGCCCGCCGTCCCGCAGCGGGTCGCTTCTCCCCTCGTGCTGATCTTCACGCTGGCGGTGGTGTTGGCACGCGGACCCAGCCGTGAAGAATTGGGACTGGGCCGCCGCGGCCTGGCGTCCTCTCTGTGGATTTTGCCTGCAGCCGTGGCAGTTGCCGGGGCAAGCGTGATGGTCGCCAAGCGAGTGGGAACGCTGCATCCGCTCTTCAACGGCGACGCCCGGCACATCACGGGCTACGTTGTGTGGACGCTCTATCAGCAATTCCTGCTGAACGACTATTTTCTGCCCCGGCTCACGCGCATTGTGGGCCATGAACAGGCTGCCATAGGTGTAGCCGGAGTGCTGTTCGCCGCGGCCCATCTGCCCAACCTCACGCTGACGGCAGCGACGCTGGTGTGGGGCGTGGTGTCGTGCGGCCTGTTCCGGCGCTACCGGAATCTCTATGCGCTGGGCCTGGCGCAGGGACTCCTTGGCCTCTGCTTCGCGGTTTGCGTTCCCGACGCGCTGCACCACCACCTGCGCGTGGGGCTGGGATATCTGCGTTACCACGCGCCTGACGCGGGACGATAGATCTAAGGGCCTGCACGCTCCGGCTCGGCCGCGGCCATTCTCCAGGCAAACATCAAGAACGACGGAGCGGTCAGATCGAGTGCCGGCTCATTGGTCGAGTAGTAAGCAACATTGTCGCGGTACATGGCGCCGTTGCCGTCAAATTGCGAGTAGGAGTCTTCTCCGTTCGCAGGACAAGCCTTGGCCCCGCCAGGCAGTCCGGAGCCTGCTTTCTCGATCGGCCCCTCGACCACCGCCCCGGCGAGGACCGGCGCCGGTGGATTGCCCGACGCCAGCAGGTTGGCCACTTGATGATGAATGCATCGCGGAAACGTGCTGCCGTCGCCCACAATCAGCGAGACTCCCCAGGCATTCGCGCCGAGAATGTTGCCAATCCATCCGCGGACGAAAGTGGCGTAGTCGTGCGACTTGGTCAAATCGTCATACTCGCTGGCCACCACCGCCAGCGCTGCTCCGTGCGTGGGCGTATCGCCGCCACCCCAGGGAGCGCCGTATCCGAATGGATCTTTGCGCGAGAGAGCGGCCGCGTTCTCCAACTTCCTCTTGAGGTCCGCGAGAAGATCCGCCGGCGCCAGCGCAAGCCCGCCGGGGTTTCCGGCCAAACCCATCGCCCGATAGAGCTCAAAATGTGCGAGCCCGGAGACATCTCCCACGCTTAAGGCCTCGCCAGCATCCTTTTCCGCGTGAATGTAGGCCGAGGCCCACTGTGCCGCCGCCTTGAGATAGAACACGGGATCGCGATGCGGCAATCCGGCCGGCAAATTTCCCTCGCGCGTAGCGAGATACAGCTCGGTCGCGCCCAGTTCCATGTCATCGCGCCATTCCGACTCATCGTAAAAATCATGCGGAGAGGCAGTGAGCAACTCACCCGGCGCTGTGTCCGCCAGATCAAAAATGTGTTCCGCCGCCAGCAAGCACTTGTTGCCGTAAGCCGGATCGCTGGCGTGAAATATCTGGAATCCCAGCGCGAAATCCGCCGCCAGCCGGCCCGCCAGGTTCGGGCTGACCTTCGTTCCCGCAGCCCCGGCCACAAATGCCGGGCGATTGCGGATGTACCGGCCCTTGCTCGCCGTTCCCCCGAAGTTGTCGTCTTCTTGCGGCAGACGCCAGACGCTGTGATCGTTTTCCGAACCGGTGCCTCCGCTGCCGATTCCGACCTGGTAGTAAAGCGTGGAGGTATCGTCATTCCACATGCGCAGAAGCCAGTCCAGCCCGAACCTGGCCTCGCTCGCGAAACTCGTGGGCGAATCAGCGCCCATCTGAGGAACATCGCGGACGCCCACCAGCATCAGGGCTTCGGCGTAGCTCGTGGTATGAACGAACTTCAGGTAGTCGCCCGCGTCCCACCACCCGCCGGAAACGTCGACCACCGCTCCGGTTGGCCTAAGGTCGCTCTTGATGCGCCCCATCCAGCCAAATTCCGGCTGCTTGTACACATTGGCATGCTGATCGTTCAGGTGTGATGGCGCCGTGCGCAGGTCGGAAGGAATATAGTCCTTGCCGTCGCGTTGATTCTGGAAGAACCGCAATGCGTTGCCGAGTGGAGCAGCGTAGAGTTGCGCAGCCGTATTCACGGCAAAGCTCGGCGACGAGGCATCCACCGACCCCGACACCCTGAGAGTGTAAGTTCCCGCCCTTGCCAGCGAGAAATCGAGCGGATATACCGCGAACTTGCCCCAGGTCCCGGTGGTCGCTCCTATCGCGCTCGAAAAGACCGTCTCTCCCGCCGCATTCTTCACTTCGAATCGCGTTCCGGTCGCCGGCGCGAGTGTCATCAGGTAGGCGCGCATCGGCGTGCCGATCTCGTATCCCACCTGGTTCACGCGAATGTGGGTTCCTGTCGCGCCCTGGGGCGCATGCGAGCACCCAAGCAACAGGACCGCGAGAACAATCGGCACGGCTGAGTGTGGCCCTCCTCGCGCCGGCCTTGCGGCCCGGCTTTCGGCGGTTGTGGCGTACCGGAGGTTGCCCGCCATGAGGCAGCTATCCTCGCGTGAGTTGTGAACCCGTGTCAACGGGATGCGTTCAGTCTTCCAGCATGTGAGAATACCGTGCTAGAACCACCACGACCAGATCCAGTCCACGAATGTATGCGTGATGGTTGAGGCCGGGACGCGGCGCTGCTCGCGCCACGCGCGGCCGTAGAAGACGCCGGCGATCGTCGCCAGCAAGACATAGCGCCAGTTGAAATGCCCCGGGTTCACATCCAGACGCTTGTTGAAGTGGGACAGGCCGAAGAGCACGGACGCGAGGAGCAGGGCGGCGCGGTGGCCCACTCGCCGTTCCAGTAAGTTCTGCACCCAGGCGCGGAAGAAAAGCTCCTCGGGTATGGCGACGAAGACGAAGATTCTAGCCCAGAGCAGCGCTGCGTGACCGATGGCGGGCCGGTTGACGTGAGGATGAATAAATCCGAGCGCGAGTCCCAGCGTGAGGACCACAGGCGCGAAGAAGGCCAGCTCGCGCAGGCCCGTTTTCCAATCACTCCAGCGCAGATGGAAATCGAATCCCGTGCCGGTGAGGCAGCGGATTCCAAGAAATCCGTACAGCCCGGCGTCCACGAGAAGCAGGTTGCCCAACCCGCGCCAGCCCGAAGGCCAGGCCGCGTCGAACCAGCGCAAATCCACGGCGAGACCGAGGACGAGAAGAATCACTGCGTCGCGCCAGTTACCACGCTGCTCTGGATCAGCCCCTGCCGCCTGCTGCAGCATCCAGGCGATCCCCACTGGCAGCAGAGCGTAGAGGGCGAACCATGGCCAGCGAAGCATGTGGTGCGATGCAGCCGCCACGGCGTAAGGCAGGGCCAACAGCGAGGGCAACAGCACTCGCACCGCGGAGGTCCAGCGCGCCATCGCGTTCGCCACGCGTTCCGCGGCAAATCCGAAAGCTGCAGCCGGCACAAGCTCGACGACAAGGACCGCAACGGCCACAGGCGTCGCATTCTGCATGGCGCCATCTTACCTGTCTCGCGATCCTGTCTCGAGATTTGGGCGGCGATTACGCTGGCGGCTTGTTTCGGCGTGTGCCCCCGGACTAGAATCCCTTGGCCTGTTGGTTCCCTGTTTCTTCGAATTCTTCCGAGGAGGCACTATGGCCGCCGCTCCGGTCTTGCCCGCTTCAGCCGCTCCGACGCCCGAGCCCGCACCGCTCTCTCAGGCTGCTCGCATCGTCAATACGTTTATCGCGCCGTCGAAAACGTTTACCGACTTACGGCGCAGCGCCAGCTGGTGGGCGCCGTGGATTCTGATCTCCATCTTTACCCTCGTGTTCATTGGCGCAGTCGGAAAGCAGGTGGGCTTCGAGCAGGTGGCCAAGAATGCGATCGCACATTCATCGCGCGCCGAACAGTTCGACAAGCTTCCGGCGGACCAACAGGCGCGCTCGATTGCGCTCCAAAGCAAGATCGTCGGCTTTTTCTCGTACTTCAGTCCATTCCTGATCCTGTTCTACGCCTTGCTGGCTACCCTCGCTTTGTGGCTGACGTTCAAATTGGCCTTCGAGGGGGAGACCTCGTTCGGGCAGGCGTATGCGATCACCATGTTCAGCTGGCTCCCCGGCATTATTGGGGGAATTCTGGGCACGATCTCGTTGTTTGCCGGCGTCAATCCCGAGGGCTTTGACATCAGAAACGCCGTGGGCACAAACCTTGCGTACTATCTCGACCCCGAGACGACTGGTAAATTCGTCCGCGCTATGGCGTCATCGCTCGACGTCCTCAGCATCTGGACAATCGTGCTGATCGGCATCGGGTATGCCTGCACCAGCAAAGTGAAACGGTCGACCGCGATTATCACGGTCGTGGTCTGGTTCCTGGTCTTCAAGCTGGTATCGTCAGGCTTCGCAGCGTTGTAGCGGAGATTTCCACCGAACCGGGCGTGGTCCGTGCCGCGCACTGTGACACAAGTCACAGCCACTATACGCAGCGGAGTCAATAATGGTCGGTTGCAGGAGGCACGTATGCGATCCCTTCTTCCCCGGGCCCTGCGGATTTCTCTCCCCCTGAGCGCAGTTCTTCTGGGTTGCAGTCCCCTGCTTTCCGCCCAGACAGCCACGGCCGCGCAGTGCATCGATTGCCACAGCAAGGTCACTCCTAACATTGTCTCCGACTGGAAACTGAGCAAGCACAGCGGAGCCGACGTCACCTGCGTCGCCTGCCACGGCGACCAGCACACGTCCGCCGGCGATGTCTCCAAGGTGAATATCCCCACTCCCGAAACCTGCGCCCAGTGCCACGAGACGCAGGTCACGCAGTTCCGGAAGGGCAAGCATGCGCTGGCGTGGGCCGCGATGAAAGCCATGCCCACGATCCACTGGCAGCCCATGGCCATGACCGAAGGCGAAAAAGGTTGCGGAGGATGCCACAAGATCGGCGACAAAACGCTGACCGAGATCCTCGAGCTGCGCCAAAGCGGATCCGGCACCGAATTTGGCGCAGCGCAGTGCGACGCCTGCCATACCCGCCATACTTTTTCGGTCGAAGAAGCGCGCCAGCCCCAGGCTTGCGAAACTTGCCACATGGGCTTCGACCATCCCCAGTGGGAGATGTACTCGGCGTCGAAGCACGGCGTGCGCAGCGAACTGAAGCAGAAGATGATCGTTCCTCCGGATACCGCCGCTCCCACCTGCCAGACCTGCCACATGCAGAACGGCAATCACGAAGTACGCACAGCCTGGGGGTTTCTGGCCGTTCGCCTGCCTCTGCCCGAAGATAAACAATGGGCTGCCGACCGCGCCGCGATTTTGCAGGCGCTGGGCGTGCTCGATCCGCAAGGCCAGCCGACGGCTCTGGTCGCAACCGTGAAAGCCGCCGACCTTGCCCGCCTCACCCAGGAAGACTGGCAGCGCGAGCGCGACAAGATGATCAAGACCTGCAACCAGTGCCACTCCGTCAACTTCGCCAAGCAGCAACTGGAGCAGGGCGACGACATGATCCGGAACGCCGACCACCTGATGGCCGAGGCGATCCACATTGTCGCCGGCCTCTACAAAGACGGCATTCTGCCCAAGCCGCCGAACTACGCCTATCCGTTCCCGAACCTGCTGACGTTCCACGATGCACCCACGGTGATCGAGCAGAAGCTGTTCGTGATGTATCTGGAGCACCGCATGCGCACCTTCCAGGGAACATTCCACGCCAGCCCGGACTACGCGCTGTGGTACGGCTGGAGCGAGATGCAGCGCGATCTGACCGAGATCAAGGAACTCGCCGCGCAGATGAGAAGGGAGCGGCAAGGAGCAACGCTCAAACCGGCGATGAGATAACGGTCACCCGATCTTCAGCCCATGAGCGATTCCATCGCCAGGACCACGTCAGCAGGAAGGTTGATATCGGCGCTGGCGAGGTCCTGCTTCATATGCGCCTCGTCGGAAGTTCCGGTGAGGGGAAGAATTCCAATCCCGTGCGCGAAACGGAAGACAACCTGGGCCGGCGTCGCGTTTAACCGCTCTGCCATCGCGATCAGCGGCCGATGTTCAAGCACCTCCGGATTCGCCGTAAGCAGAGAGAATCCCTGATAGACAATCTTCCGTTCCTTGCAGAAGAGACGCACCTCCCGATCCCAGCCGAGACAAGCGAAACAGCGGTTCTGCAGGAAAGATGGCATTTCGGCGTGCGACGCTTCCATCTGCTCGAGGTGCCGCAGACTTACGTTGCTGACGCCGAGTAGCCGCGCGTGGCCGGCATCGCGCTCACGCCGCATCGCTTCCCAGACTTCGGCGTCGTCTTCGGTCCAATCGTCAGCCGACGAAGGCCCGTGCAGGACGAAGCTGTCGACATGGTCGGTACTGAGGTGATCAAGCGAACTCGCCAGGGATTGGGCCACCTGCGTGGCAAGAATCGCGGAGGGATCGTAGGGCAGGCGATGATCCTGGCCGCGCTTGTAGGTGAACTTGGTCTGCAGAAATAAGTCGGCTCGGGTCACAATGCCGGCGCGGTAGGCGGCAGCCAATCCTTCGCCGACTCCGGCTTCAAAATAGTGGCGCCGCTGGTTGGCGGTGTCGATCGCGCGAAAACCCGTCCGGAGAGCCAGTTCGGTCAAGGCCGCGGTGCGGTCTTCCTTCCATGCCGTACCGTAGAGAAAGTCGGGAATGCGAGGTTCGGCTGCCATCGCGCCATTGTGACACGAGCCGGGCTATTCACCACAAGGGGCACGGCAGAACACCGAGGTCGAGAGCCTGTGTACCCCTGTGTCCTGTGCGGTTAAGCATATTTCGAATCGAATGCGAGGGTCTGCGAATCGGTATTGCCGGTATATCTTTTCAGCCTCAGGAGGCCTTCCCGTGAATCGTACGCTGCTCGTTGTTTCCCTCGTTGTCAGCGCAATGTTTGCCCAGGCCCAGAATACAGCCGCAAAAGCTTCCGGTCCGTCCGCCGCACCCACCAAAGATCCGGTCGCGACTTCGCTGCGCCTGGTGCTGCAGCGTTTCCAGAACAACACCATCGGCGCGGTCGAGGCCATGCCCGCCGACAAGTTTTCCTACAAGCCCACGGCCGATCAGAGCACGTTTGCCCACCTCGCGGCGCACATCGCGAATTCCAACAATTTCTTCTGCTCCAAGGCGGCTGACGTAACTGCGCCCAAGGTGGACGAGCCCAAGGAAACCGATTCCAAGGATCAACTGGTGACCGCGGTCAAAGCGTCTTTCGATTTCTGCGGCGACGCTTTGAGCAAGATGGACGATTCGAAACTGGGCGACACGGTCGAACTGTTCGGCGGGCGCCAGGTTCCGCGTGCCGTTGCGGCGCTGGGCCTGGCCAGCAGCCTCGCCGACCACTACGGGGCGGCGGCAATGTATCTGCGCCTGAACGGCATCCTGCCGCCCAGCGCGCAGCCGAAGAAATAACCGACGACGCGATCCAGCCGGAGCGTGCGTTCCACCTCAATCTTCGCGCGGCGAGTAGAATGAGAATGTAGTTCCTCATCGACAGCTCGACCGCGGGAGGACACCATGCAACGCACGCTCTGCTTTCTTCTATTCTTTTGTGTGCCCATTGTTTTCGCCCAAAACAAGAGTCAAGACAGAAACCCGGTGACCACCGTCGCCAAAGAAATCCTTCCTCACCAGCAGAAAAACATAGTGGCAGCGGTGGAGGAAATGCCGGCTGACAAGTTCTCCTACAGGCCCACCGAGCAGCAGATGACCTTCGGCCATCTTGTTCTGCACATCGTTGAATCGAACAATTATCTATGCTCGCGGATCGGAGACGTACCCGAAGTCAAGGCGGCAGTGCCGCTGAAGGAGTCCGACGGCAAGGAGAACCTGATCGAAGCCCTGAAGGCCAGTTTCGATTTTTGCTCCACGGTGCTCAGCAAGGCGGACGACTCCAAGCTTGCCGATGAAGTCGAAATGTTCGGCGGCCGCAAAGGATCGCGCGCCTTCGCCCTGATCGTCCTCACCAACGACTGGGCCGATCACTACAGCTCCGCTGCCATGTATCTGCGCCTGAATGGAATGCTGCCGCCGACGGCGCAGCCGAAGAAGTAGCCGTCAGCGGTTGGGACTCGGGCCCGTTGAACTAGTGTGGCGAGGGCGCGCGGCCTTGGGCCCTACCCGGGACCTCACGTTTCCGCGTGCCATTTTCTCCGTACCGGGTTTTATCGCGTATCAAGCTTCTGACGTGTCGAGATCTTCCAATCTCACGTCACGTGTCTCTCGTATGAAGAGATCCCGACGTCGCGCCGATGGCTGCAGGGGTAGCTACTGGCAACCGCTACTTGATCTGCACAAGTTGATGCTCGTCGACTGCAGCCGGAGCCGCGGGCGCGGCGCGCTGCGGCGCCCTCCAGGAATCAAAAATCGAAACCTGATGCACGCAGGACACGGTGCAGTGCGGGGCGCACGATTTTTCCGTCAAGTATTCGCGGCGCAGATCGTCGCGCGTGTAGCTCGCGAGTGGAACGCCGGGATAGCCGCGCTGCTGCGAGCAGTAGTGCACGAGTCCGTCCTCGCAGATGTAGAGATAACGCGCCCCGGCGCGGCAGCGCCAGTCGTTGGGCAGGCCCCTGGCAATGTTGTCCTGAAACGCGTGGACGCGGGTAAAGCTGCTCTTTTCGAGCGCCTGCATTTCGTGATAGATGCGGCGCTCTTCCTCGCCCAGCGGCTGCAGTTGCCCGCTGCCGTCGTGAATGATTCCGATCGTCGAAGTGAATCCGAGTTCTACGGCGCGCTTGCCGATCACGAGGGCATCCTGCGGATGGGAAATGCCGCTGCCCACGACCGAATTGATGTTCACATGAAAGTCGGCGTGCTCGGCCAGCAGTTGCAGCTTGCGATCGAGAACTTTCAGGCTTTTCTTCGAGACCTCGTCAGGATTGACGTTGTCGATCGAAATCTGCAGCCACTCCAATCCGGCGCGATTCAGCCGCTGGATACGCTCGGCGACCAGAAGGTACCCATTGGTGATCAATCCGGCGATCATGCCGTTGGCGCGGATGCGGCGGATCAAGTCATCGAGCTCGGGATGCATCAAAGGCTCGCCGCCTGAGACGGTCACGACCGCAGTTCCCAGAGCGCCGAGCTTGTCGACGCGGCGATACATCTCCTCGATCGGCACCGGCTTCGAGAAATCGTCAAACTCGTTGCAGTAGGTGCACGCCAGGTTGCAGCGTCGCATGGGAATGATGTGCGCCAGCAGAGGATGGTCCGTCGACGCCAGTGCGCGCGCCGCCATTGCCGCTCCGCGCAGGTTGCGGTGCAGGGCTTTGGCGCGACGGCGGAGTTTAGTGAAAGCTGATGGCATCGAGTAAGGATTAACTCCTATTACAGCACAGGCTTGTATTCGGCGCGTGCGCTCGAACAGCCCACGGCGAATTGGGCCAGTTGAACTGCGAACGGAAGCGGTTATTCTGCATCCCGATCACGTTGCTCCACCTGAATACCGCCGCACCAGGAGTGCGATGGTCAGCCCGATGCAGAACAGCAGCGCCAGCACGCCGCTGATTCGCGACGCCAGCGTCATTGCTGCCGCCGCATGCGGCACGCCGGAAAGCGGCAGGACTACCAGGTTCATCCACAGGTAAACGAACGCTCCGTAGAGGAGCCCGCAGATCACTGGCCTGCGGATCAGAATGCCCAGCTTGCGGCTGGCTGCGTAATAGATGCCGGTCCAGGTCAACGCGATCAGGTAGTGCAGTGCCACGCCCAGAACGACCGAAGCCAGCCCCACCTGAAATGATTTCATGCCGACCAGGCCGCTGGCGATGTATTGAAACACCATCTTCGGGGTAATCCCGCGGAACAGGTTGAAGACGAGGTTTTCGGTGATATCCAGCGTTCCGGCGATCAAGCCTACCCGCAAGATTACGGAAAAAGCGCCAGGACGGGTCGAAGTCGATCCGCGCTCTTTACCCTCCGGATTTGTCGTCGGCAAATTCAGCGTGACCTCCGAGCAGCGGGTTCTTTTCCATTAGACGCGCACGGCGACAGTTCGCTAGGAAACCAGTTCATGTCCAGCCTCGCGCAAGACATCCATCGCCCAGGCGAACTCCTCCGGGATGAGTAAGTAGTCGGTATCGAAAGTCGAGATCGCAAAAATGGGGACGCCCTTGGAAGACACCGGCTCGATGAACGATAGCAGGACTCCGGTCTGCTCGAAGGGGAACGGACCTTCGAGCTTGAGGCAGATCCAGCGGCGGGGAGAGTGAACGTCCGGAGGAAGATTGTCCGCCGGGCAGACGATGGATAGTTCGTCCGTGCTGCGACTGATCGAAGTAAATTCGCCTTTCGTCGCCCATTCGGGGATGGGCGCGTCGGGCGCGAATCGGACGATGGCATAAGGGCCGGGAAGCCAGCGGAACTTGAGTCGCATCATCGTAGCGCCGGCCTCCGGCCGGCTGTCGGGGGGGGGCAGGGCAGGCGAGGACGCCTGTCCCTACACAATTACCCTTCTACTGCCTTGCGTACCGCGGCTTTGGCCAGCAGCCGGGTTGAATCCAGGATCGGCAGAGGGGACGATTCCTGCGTCACCAGCAGCGGGATCTCCGTGCACCCCAGCACGACCGCATCGCAGCCTTCATCCTTCAGCTCGCGAATGACCTCGACGTAATAGGCCAGCGACCGCGGCAAAAACTGCGCGTTGACCAGTTCGTCGAAGATGATGCGGTTCGTGCGCTCGCGCTGCTCCGCTCCCGGAATACGATATTCGATTCCCGCCGCCTTCAACGCCTCGGGATAGACCGGCCCTTCCATCAGATAGCGTGTCCCCAGCACGCCTAACCGCTTGAACTGGCGCCGCTGTGCCTCATTGGCCACTTCACGCGCGATATGCAGCCACGGACGCGGCGAGCGGTGCTCGACCAGATCGAAAGCCTGATGGATCGTGTTATCGGGACAGATCAGGAAGTCGGCTCCGCCCTTGGCCAGTTTGTCCGCTGACGAGAGCATGAGTTCGGCCACGCCTGCCCAGTCGGCGGCGTCGATGGACTTCATATACCGCGCCAGCGAGTGCCCGTGCAGCGACACTTCCGGATGATCGTGGCGGCCAAGCATCTGCGACCCTTCGAGCGAGACCGTGCGATAGCAGAGCGCGGCTCCTTCGGTGCTGCAGGCGACAATGCCGATGTGTAACACAGTACTCAGTACTCAGTACTCAGTACTCAGTACGCAGTACCAAGTTCGAACCTCAGTCTCCCGCCTTCCGTATCAAATAACGCGCGAACGACAGAAGTCCGGTGAAGCGGTATGTCGGATCCACGTAGTGTTCGATCACGTAGAAAGCGAAGTAATAGAAGCGGCAGAAGGCCCAGATCGCGATCGCGAGGAGAATGCCAATTTGCAGCGTCGGGCGCTGCAGGAGGATCAACACGGTTGCGAGTAACCCCAGCAAAAGAAGCAGGCCGCCTTTCACTTTGATCCACGCCGGGCTGGTGAGGTTCCGCATGTGAGATCGCCTTCGCGGTGTCGCTCAATTCCTGATTGTAGCTGGAGCAACCGCATAAGGGCTTGCACCACGGTAGCGTTTTTCGAATTCTTCGCGGGTGCAGATAGTCTTGAGGTCCGTTACTCTGTCGATGGCAAGAATGCCGTCGAGATGATCAATCTCGTGCTGCAGGAGTTCAGACAGGTTACGGTGGTCGCCCGCCTGGAACA
This sequence comes from Candidatus Sulfotelmatobacter sp., assembly GCA_035266285.1. Classification (GTDB taxonomy): domain Bacteria; phylum Acidobacteriota; class Terriglobia; order Terriglobales; family Acidobacteriaceae; genus Sulfotelmatobacter. Next base: position 91,913 of record DATFNR010000041.1, on the reverse strand, counting down.
CGTGACGCACGCCCCCGATATCGGAGTACTGAACGGTAATCTCGCAGTGCCGCTCGACTTGCATGAAGATGGAGAGAAAACTGAGGCAGGCGTCCCAGACCACGATCTTTTCGTTGCTGCGCGCGACGATTTCGGGGTTGATGAGAGGCCAGGCATCCTCCCCGGGAAGTTTGAGAAAGATGACGCGCTGCAATACGCCGAGTTGGGGTGCCGCGATGCCGCGCCCGTAGCCGGTGGTGGAGCGCCAGTGGGCGAGCGTGTCGGCCAGATCGCGCACCAGGTCCCGGATTTCGCGCGCCGCCGTCTCCTTTACCGGGAGCGACTTCTCGCGCAACAGCGGATCGCCGAGTTGCAAGATGGGGCGGACGGACATGGAAATTTCCGATTGCCGATTTTCAATTGCCGATTTTACAGCCCTCGGGTGATTGCAGCCGGATATTGCGAATTGTTGACTGATGGTTATCGATTCGCTATTACGAATCGACAACTGCATAGCCCCCCGGGGACCGCGATGCCCCGAACCGTTCATCAACGCCGGCCGCGGAGCGGCGGTATTCATTAGCCAGCGCGTAAGCGCTGGCAAACGACGTACGAAACCAACCGAGTCCGCTTCAGCGGACGGTACCCTGGCAGCCGGCTATCAATCGCAGAGCAGCAATCGCAAATTATCTTGCCGCCGCGGCATCGAACAAGCCCAACAGCTCCACTTTTTTCTCCGCCGGCAAGAACGACGCCTCGAACGAGTTGCGCGCCAGTTCTCTCAGATGCTCGTCGGTGAATCCGAAGGTTTCCTGCGCCAGCTGATATTCCTGCGACAGAGTCGTACCGAACAGCGCAGGGTCGTCGGTGTTGAGCGTGATCATCACGCCCTGGTCAAAATAACTCTTCGTCGGATGCTCGGCGATCGCCTTGCAGACGCCTGTGCGCAGATTGCTGGTCAGGCAGATTTCGACCGGAATCTGCCGGTAAGCCAGCTCTTCGATCAGGTCGGCATCCTGCGCGGCGGTGAGGCCGTGGCCGATGCGCTCGGCGTGCAGGTTGAGCGCTCCCCAAACCGATTCCGGCGGCCCGGTCTCGCCCGCGTGAGCGGTGAGGCGCAGGCCGTTGTCTTCGGCATAACCGTAGACACTGCGAAAAAGCTCGGGCGGAGCTTTCTGCTCGTCGCCGCCGATACCGATGCCGATGACATTGCGGTCCTGATAGCACACCGCCAGCTCGAAAACTTTCTGCGCTTCTTCCACGCCGAAGTGGCGCGTGGTGTCGAAAATCCAAAGCAGCGAAACGCCGAAGTCCCGCGCGCCGCGGGCGCGTCCGCGCTCCAACCCTTCAAAAATTGCGGCGAAATCCTGCTTGCGATAGAGACACACGCCAACCGCCACGTAAACTTCGGCGTGCAGCACGTTCTCTTCCTTCAGCCGCTGCATGAGGCGATAGGTGACGAGTTCATATTCGTCAGGGCCGCGAAGATGCTCGCTCACGGCCTTGAAAGCCATCAGGAAGCTGGGGAAATCGTTGTAGCGGTAGAGTTGCTCGGTCTCGGCGAGAGTGGCGTGATCGCCGTGCTGCTGGCGGAGTTCAAGCAGAGTTGCGGGTTCGACGGCGCCTTCGAGGTGGAGGTGCAACTCCGCTTTCGGAAGCTGCCGAATGAATGGACTGGGCGGGCGTTCTAGCGCAGCCATATTTGAGATTGTAGATGGCAGATTGCAGATTGGCGAGGGGAGCAGATTTTTCACCACGGAGACACGGAGGCACTAAATGGCGCAGGAATGCAGAGATCCTTCGCTTCGCTCAGGATGACAATATCATTTTGCTGATGCCTGGAGGCCGACAGCTGACGGCTATCTCCTCGCAAATTCGCTGCGATGCCGGCTGTAGAAGATGTAGATCAACAATCCAAGTCCCAGCCAGATCACAAACCGCAGCCAGGTGATCAGCGTGAGCCCAAACATCAGGCCGCCGCACAGCAGCACGGAAAGCAGCGGGAACCACGGTACAAACGGGACTCGGAAGGCGCGTTTGCGATCGGGCTGCCTGCGGCGGAGCAGGATCACTCCCAGCGATACCAGAACGAAGGCAAACAGCGTGCCGATGTTGGCGAGGTCGGCGGCATCTCCAATATCAACGAGACCAGCGGGGATGCCTACAGCGAAGCAGGCGATCCAGGTGGAAATGTGCGGCGTTTTGAATTTCGGATGTACCGCGGAGAACAGCTTCGGCAGCAAGCCGTCGCGGGACATGGCATACCAGATACGTGCCTGAGCGTACTGAAACACGAGCAACGACGAGATCATGCCCATCAGCGCTCCGATCACAATGACCGAGCGGAAGAACGGATGCACGCCCAGATACTTCATCGCGTAGGCCACGGGCGCTTCGGCGGCCGCGCCGGATACGAAGGTCGTGTACTTCATCATGCCCAGCAGTACGACAGCAACGCCGATGTAGAGCAGCGTGCAGACGACCAGCGACATGATGATGCCGAATGGCAAATCTTTTTGCGGATTACGCGATTCCTCGGCCGCAGTGGAGACGGAATCGAATCCGATGTAGGTGAAGAAGACGATGGCGCCTCCGGTGACGATCCCGGCGAAGCCGGAAGGCGCGAAGGGCACCCAGTTAGCCGGCTTCACCAGCATTCCGCCGATGACCAGGAAAGTCAGGATGGCGCCGATCTTGACCATCACCATGATGTTATTGGTTTCCGCCGACTCCTTTACTCCGCGCACCAGCAGCAGGGTGAGAATAAAAACGATGAGGAAGCCGGGAAGATTGAAATAGGCGCCCGTCCATTGCCCACTGGCCCAGACCGGGCTCGCCCACTTGTCCGGCAAGTTGAGGCCGAACACCGCTAGTTGCGCTTTCGTATAACCAGCAAAACCGACCGCGACCGCAACGTTCGAAACTACGTATTCGAGGATCAGGTCCCAGCCGATGATCCAGGCGAAAATCTCGCCGAGCGTGGCGTAGGAGTAGGTGTAGGCGCTGCCGGCGATGGGGATCATCGAGGCGAGCTCCGCATAGCAGAGGCCGGCGAAGCTGCACGCGATGGCGACCAAGAGAAACGAAATGGCAATCGATGGCCCGGCGGGCGGCCGGCCGTGCATGAGTGCTCCCGCCGTGCTGCCGGTGCGCAGGAAATTCACGATCACGTCGAGCGCCTGCGCGTGCAGGAGGGATGGGGCCTGGAAATACTCGCCGGCCGCCGCCGTGCCGGTAAGGACGAAAATGCCTGACCCGATGATGGCGCCAATGCCGAGCGCGGTCAGAGACCAGGGGCCCAGTGATTTGCTCAGCCGGTGTTCCGGGTGCTCCGATTCGGAGATCAGCTTGTCGATCGACTTGCAGCAAAACAGCTGGTTGTCGGAGGTGCGGACGGTTGCAGCTTCCGTGGGTGTGGTTGACAAGCGGTTGTGGTCTCCTGAATGCGGCTGCCCCACCCTACGCGGTTTTCGTAGGGTGGGATCTCCGACAAGCTACATGCCAAACGCCGTCTACCGTTTCGCCTGGCCGCGGGCCATCTTCTTGACCTTGGGCTTTTTCGATCCGCGAGGATACTCGCGGGGCTTGAGCGGCTTTTCCGCCTTACGCTTCTTGCGCGAGGCTCGCTTGGTTTTCTTGCGTTCTTCCCGGGATAGCTTTGTTGTATTGGCCATGATTCCTTTTGAATTGAGTAATTTGGTAATTGAGTAATTGAGTAATTGAAAAACCTGAAGGGCTCGCCTCAGGAGAAAATTACTCAATTACCAAATTTCCCAATTACTCAATCACGTTTCATGCACGTTCCAGCTGGGCGTACTTCTCCACCAGCTTCTTCAAGCCGAAGCGAGGGAATTGTACCGTAATCTTGGCTTCTTCGCCTTCTCCTTCGCGCTGGTAGACCGTGCCTTCGCCATATTTGGGATGGCGAACCTTCTGGCCGGGGCGGAATCCGCGCTTGCCCGTGGGCTCTTCCACCGGCGCTTTCGGCACGGTGAATTTCTTGCCACGGCTGGCGAAGAACTCTGCGATGTTCTCGATGGAGTTGTAGGGGCGCGCTGGGGCAGAAGAACCGCGGGGCTTCGCCCCGCCGGACAGCCGGGGGCGGCTGTCCCCACCTGATGAGTTCCACACCGCGCTCTGGTCCTCATCTTCGTAGGAATAGTGGGTGGAGACTGTGTCGTCGCTCCGCGACTGGGCGGACAGGAGTGTCCGCCCCACGCGGTTCGTTCCCGCACGGGCGCGAGTCGTCCCTAACTCTTCGATCAGCGCGGCCGGCACTTCCTCCAGAAATCGCGAGGGCACGCTGGCTTCGGGCAGATTGGTGCCGTAGCGGCGGCGGTAGACGGCGCGGGTCAAGATGAGCTGGTCCATGGCGCGAGTCATGCCCACGTAGCAGAGCCGGCGCTCTTCTTCGATATCTTCGGGCACCAGCATGGTGCGCGAGTGCGGGAAGAGGCCTTCTTCGAGGCCGCTGAGAAAAACCAGCGGGAACTCGAGCCCTTTGGCGGCGTGCAGGCTCATGAGCGTGATCTGGGCGCGCTCGTCATAGTCGTCGGCGTCGGCGATGAGGGCGGCGTGGTCGAGGAACTGGTCGAGCGTTTCCCCGCGATCGCGCGAGTCCATGGCGGCGTTGACCAGTTCGCGCAGGTTTTCGATGCGCGAGTAAGCCTCAGGCGTGTCTTCTTCTTCGAGCAGCTTGATGTAGCCGGTGCGGTCAATCAGGAACTTGAGCAGATCCGCGGTGCTGACCGTGGGAGTGAAGAATGCGTTGGCGTCAGGCTCAGCGTTGGCGCCGTCCGTTGTAGCGCCGGCGTCCCGCCGGCTGTCGGACGGTTCCGCAGGGTCGAAGTCGAACGAGAAATTCCCGAATTCGCCGGGATCGAAAGCGGTCGCATCGTTGCTCTCGGCGGTGTCCGTGCCGTCCCTTGCGGGACTCGCCTCACCTTCCTGGCTTTCCCGGGGCTTACGCCTCGGGCTAATGAATTCCGTCCCTTCGGGACTGCTGAGGTGCCGGTTCATGACGTCGTGCTCGCCCGCAGATTCGGATTGCACAGACGCCTGCGCTGCGCTCTCCTCCAGCTGCTCCACGAACGTTCCCACCCGCATGGCCCGGGCGTCCTCGATCAGCTGCTGAAAGCTTTTGAGGGACGACAGCGCACGCTGCGGCAGCAACTGGCGGCGAACCGCCTCGCCAATCGCGCCCCAAAGTGAGAGACCCGTCTCCAGCGCGAGATTTTCAAGCGTGTCGATCGTGCCTTTGCCGATGCCGCGCGTCGGCGTGTTGATGACGCGCAGCAGCGAAATCGAGTCGTCGGGATTCAGGATGACTTTCAGATACGAGATCATGTCTTTGATCTCGGCACGCTCGTAAAACGAGAATCCGCCCACTACGTGATATTTCAGCCCGTAGCGCCGCATCGCCTCTTCAAACAGGCGCGACTGCGAGTTGGTGCGGTAGAGCACGGCAGCGCGCGGACGCTCCCCGCGGTCGTGCTCCGTTCGATCGGCTTCCCGCACGTAGCGGGCAATCCAGTCCGCGGCGAACAACGCTTCGTTTTCGCCATCAGGAGCCTCGTAGTAGCCGAGTTTCGTTCCACCCTGGCGCGAGGTCCAGAGGTTCTTTCCCTTGCGCCGAACGTTGTTCGCGACCACCGCCGAAGCGGCCTGCAGAATGTTCTGCGTCGAGCGGTAATTCTGTTCCAGGCGGATGATCTTCGCCTCGGGAAAGTCCTGCTCGAATTCGAGAATGTTGCGGATGTCGGCGCCGCGCCAGGAATAAATCGACTGGTCCTCGTCGCCAACGGCGCACACGTTATGGCGTGTGCCCGCGAGCAACCGCATGAGTTCGTACTGCGGACGGTTCGTGTCCTGATATTCATCGATCAGCAGATACTGGAAGCGGCGGTTGTAGTACTCACGCACGGGCGCGGCGACCTTCAGCAGACGCATCGCTTCGAGCAGCAGATCGTCGAAATCGAGGGCGTTGGCCTTGCGCAGCTCTTTGCGATATTCCTCGTACAGGTGAGCGATGCGCTCGGTCTTGGGATCGGCCGACTGCAGGTAGAGTTCCTGCGGATCGAGCATGTGATTTTTTGCCCAGGAGATGCGCCCCAGAACGGTGCGCGGCGTGAGCTGCTTGTCGTCGAGGCCCAGGCGCTTCATGATCGACTTCACGACCGAGAGTTGATCGGCCTCGTCGTAGATGACGAAGTTCTTCGTATGGCCAATGGGCGGCTGGCCGGGCGCAGCGGACGGAATGCGCAAAGCCTCGATATCGCGCCGCAGCACGCGCACGCAGAAAGAATGAAACGTGGAGATGACCGGCTTGGCAATGCTCAGCCCGCCGACGAGCTTGTCGACGCGGGCGCCCATCTCGGCGGCGGCCTTGTTGGTGAATGTCATCGCCAGAATGGATTCCGGCATCACGCCCAGGTTCTCGATCAGATGCGCGATGCGGTAGGTGATTGCCCGCGTCTTGCCGCTGCCCGCGCCGGCCAGAATCAGCACCGGACCTTCGGTGGTTTCGACGGCCTCGCGCTGCTGCGGGTTGAGTTGGTCAAGAAACGACAATGCGGATGAGGCTCCGGAATATCTATGTGGATTTTACAGGGAATCGAGTGGAGAGATTGCCGATTGCGGATCTGCGACTGATCGGCAGAGACTCAGGAACAGACCGCACCCCAGCCGCAGAGCGGCGGCATGTGAAAGACCGGCACGGCAGTGCGAGTGCGTGGTTGTCTGTGACGGATGACTGCGAAATCCCACAGGGCTGGAAGAGCGCAAGCCGGTTCGTGCCCGATTTACCTTGCGTTCTGGGCTGCACTGCACTCCGGGCACGGGCAGATTTCCCGCAGAAAGCGCCAGGAGTAGATCCCAAGGTCGTGGCTGTCGTTCCAGTGGAACTTGATCGCGTACTTTCCCACTCCTTCGGCGGAGAACGGCTTGGCGGCGGGCTTGAACATAGGCAGCGCACCCGGCGCAGGCTTTGGCGCGTCGCCGGGGCGGCGTCCGGTCTTGGCGCGCTCGTCCTCGCACATGGCGCAGGGGCAGGCATCCCGCAGATAGACGAAGTTGTAGTGCGAAACGTGCCCGTCGGCCCACTCAATGTCGACGCCCGTGCCGGCGGTCAGATTCACCTTTACCGACTTGGGGTCGGTGGCTGCGGTGGGAGATTGGAGCGGCGACTGCATAGGTTCAGTATCGCACACGGTTGTCCCGTGTTTGCCGCACGGGGCGGCCTGAACACGCGAAGAGTTTTCTTTCGCCCCTCCGGGGCTCGTCGATTCTTATGCCGGCTACCCACGGCTTACGCCGTGGGCTATATACTTTCGCCGCTCCGCGGCTGAGGTGCCGACCTTGTCGAACCGCGGAAGCTCCTGTAAAATTTAGGTTTGCCCCACCAGATCTGAACTTTTCAGTATTCGAACCGATCGGGAGTCGTCATGGCACAGCAATGTGATATCTGCGGCAAGAAGCCGCAAGCGGGAAACCGCATCAGCCACGCCCACAACGTGACCAAGCGGCGCTGGAACATCAACCTGCGTCCGGTGCACGCCAAGGTCAACGGGCAGGGCAAGCGCCTGCGCGTCTGCACCTCCTGCCTGCGCAGCGGCAAAGTCGTCAAGGCGTAACCGCAATCTTCAATTGCCGATTTCCGATCGCCGATTTCGCACATTGGAGATTCGCGGCTTTCAATCGGCAATTGGCAATCGCCAATCGGAAATCCTACTTCACTCCCAGCAACTGGATATCGAAGATCAGCGTGGCGTTAGCCGGGATCGCGCCGGGGTAGCCGCGCTCGCCATAGGCTAGCTGAGGCGGGATGCGAAGTTGCCGTTTTCCGCCCACCTTCATTCCGGTCACGCCCTCCTCCCATCCTTTGATGACCTCGCCTTTCCCAATGGTGAACTCGAAGGGTGTGCCAGCATCGACCGAGCTGTCAAACTTCTTGCCCGAGGTGAGCCAGCCCGTGTAGTGCACCTTGACGTGGTCGCCCGATTTGGCTTCGGCGCCGGTTCCGGCTTTGATATCCCAGTACTGCAAGCCCGAATCGGTTTTGACGCCGTCGCCAGTGACTTTCGTAGGTGCGCTGGCGTTGGGACGCGCGGCCGGTTTTTGGGCGGCAGTTTGCGCGTAGAGCATGGCAGTTGAGAGACTCAAAACTACCGCGAAGAGAAGATTCCTGGTCATGATCTGCCTCCAGATGATTTGCGGCCAGATGGTCTGCCTCCAGATCTTAACGGCAAAGCGCTGAGGAATACAGGGGATAGTCCCACTCCCGTCCCCCACGGCGTCCCTCGCTCGCACGGCCGCTATTCCAAGGCAATCACGTCAATTTCAATCAAGACGCCTTTCGGCAGCCCGGCCACTTGCACCGTCGAGCGGGCCGGCGGCGCGCTGCTGAAGTACTTTCCGTAGACGGCGTTCATGGCGGCAAAATCGTCCAGGCTTTTGAGAAAAACACCGGAGCGGACGACCTTGCCCAGCCCGCTGCCGGCGGCTTCGAGAATCTCCGAGATGTTGCGCAGCACGCGGTCGGTCTGCGCCGAAATGTCCCCGGTGATGAACTGCTGCGTGGTCGGGTCGATGGGAATCTGGCCCGACACGAAGATGAATCCGTTGGCTTTGACGGCCTGCGAGTAAGCACCGATGGCTTGGGGAGCATCTTTAGTAGAGACGATTTCGCGCATGAAATTCTCCGCCCACTAAGTAATCCACACGAACGCAGCAAGATCAAATCTACCACGCAGGGGAACGCAGCGAGCGGCTGACCATGAATGAAATCAGCAAAATATGATCATGACCTCAGGCTGGTCAGCCCGGCAAGAACGATTGGGCAGTGCCTACCCCAGATTGTCGTGCGTTCCGAAACGGGTCGAGATCACGAGAAAAAATTCCAAGAATGACTGCGGATCACAGCGCTTCCAGGTCGATAACAGACAGGATGACAGTGGGTAGTTGAGTACCAGAACGTGGCCGTCCGCCCCAATAGGCCGCATGAACTCCATCCACTGACTGGCCACGTCGACAAACCCAAAACTAAGGAATCTGAGGAGAGTACATGCACAGCTTGCAGCACCGTCAGCGTCACATTTCTTTTTGTCTTGTTGTTATAGCTGTTCTGGCCGTCAGCCTATCCGGTTGCGGCAGTTCGGCCCGCCCCATCGCCGTCACCATCACGCAGGGCGCCGCCGTATCTCTGGACAATGGTCAAAGCAAGAGCCTGGCTGTCACGCTAGCCAACGATTCGAAGAGTGCGGGAGTGGCGTGGAGCCTGTCATCGGGACCCGGCACGCTCTCCGGTGCGACCTCGAATGCCGTCACTTACAATGCCCCGGCATCGGGAGTGGCAGCAACCGCCACGGTGACCGCGACCTCGCTCACCGATTCCACGAAGTCAGCGATGATTACCCTCCACATTTCTGCAGTACCGGCGATCGCCACAACCCCGGCTATGGGAGCGGGCACCAACGGCTCGGCCTTTACTTTCAGCGTGCCGGTCAACGGGGGAACGGCGCCCCTGACTTGGTCCATTTCTGTGGGAGCGCTTCCCACCGGACTAACCCTGAGTCCGAGCGGCACCATCTCCGGGACGCCGAACGCCAACGCCACCTTGAGCCCGTACACGTTCACTGTGCGCGTACAAGACGCGGCGAGCGTTGCCGCCACCCAGGCCTATTCGTTAACGATTAACAATCCTCCGGCTCCGGTAATCACCACCACCGCGCCCACCGCAGGCACGAACGGCACGGCGTATTCGGCATTCACGTTCACCCTGGCCAGCGGCGGGATGGCCCCTATGAGCTGGAGCGAAACCGGCGCGTTGCCCACCGGCATGACCCTCAGCGCCGGGGGCGTCCTCTCCGGAACACCGCATCAGGCGGGATCGTTCCCGATTACGGTGTCGGTGCTGGACAGTTCGAATCCGCAGCAGACCGCATCCCATAGATTCACGCTTCAAATCAACAATCCCGCGCCGCCGTCGATTACTACGACCCTCTTGCCCAACGGCACCGTGGGCACAGCGTACAGCCAGACGATTCTAGCGACGGGCGGATTGGCGCCTTATAGCTGGTCGGTTAGCGTAGGCATTCTGCCCGCAGGATTGACCCTGGGCGGTAGCACCACCAACTCTGTTACCCTCTCCGGCACGCCGACGGCGGCAGTATCCAAAACGTTCATTATTCAGATCACGGACGCCGCCAGCCAGAGCGGTAACCAGGCCTACACCGTGACGATCGGTAATCCGCCGGCGCCGTCGATTACAACGACGTCCTTGCCGAACGGGGCGGTGAACACGGCGTACAACCAAACCATTCAAGCAACAGGCGGTCTTGCGCCTTTTGCGTGGTCGGTAAGCACGGGCACTCCGCCTGCAGGCCTGAACCTGGGCAGCAGCACCACCAATTCGGTCGCGCTTTCCGGCAGTCCCACCACAGCTCAATCCAGTGTTGGGTTCACCATCCAGGTGATCGACTCGCTGAGCCAGGCCGGTTCGCAAGCCTACACGGTGACCATTGCGGCACAACCGATTATCGTGACCATCAGCAATAAGATTTCGACGATTCAGGCGGGCGCGGCTGCCGTAACTTTGAACGCCGTCGTGCAGCACGACACCCAGGGAGTGACCTGGACCTTGATCGCGAACGGTTCAGCTTGCTCGCCCACCTGCGGCACACTGGGCAACATCACCACAACCAGCGTGGAATACACTCCGCCCGCAACAGTCCCGAGCGCGCCCGACAACGCGCCTACCATCACTGCCACTTCGGTAACGGACAACAGCAAGACCGACACCGACAGTTTCACCATCACCAGCACCGCGGCGTCCTGCACGGCTCAGGGAAGCGAAGCCGTCCTGCATGGACAATACGCATTCTCGCTTGCCGGATACAACAGCACCGGCTTCGCCGCCCTGGTGGGTTCGCTCACCGCGGATGGCACGGGACACATTACCGCGGGCGAGCTTGACATGAACGGAGCCGTAGGTCTCCATGCCCAAGTCAGCATCAATGCCAGTGGCAGCTCTTATTCGGTGGGGTCGGACAACCGCGGCTGTGCCGTGATTGCGACTTCGTCCGGCACTTTCACCACGCGAATCTCCGTGGGTTCTCTCTCCTCGAATGTGGCCACCAAAGGCCGCATCATCGAATGGGAGACGGGCTCCAGCGCATTCATCGCTTCGGGCCAACTCTTGAAGCAGACGATCTCTGGTGGCCTCAGCGGAGCTTATGTATTCAGCATTGCCGGCGAGGATCATTCGGGCCCCGTCCCGATTGCCTGTGCTGGCGTTATGAACGGCAGCGGCGGCAATTTCAGTGCCGGCGAGGAGGACTGTAACGACGGCGGAACTGCAGACCACGAGACCGGCATGACCGGTGTCTACACTGCCCTGGACTCGAGCGGCCGCGGTACATCCAGTCTTGTGACCAGTCACGGCACCTCACACATTGTGTTCTACATGGCGTCGAGCTCGAAGCTGCTGATGCTGGGTACGGATCCCCAGAGCAGCACTCCGAGCTTCAGCGGAGAGATGCGGTCGCAAAGCGGGACGTTCAACAGCAGCTCGCTGAACGGCATCTCCGTCTTTTATTTGAGTGGGTTCAGTGGCGGCGGGAATGCCGACGCTACGCTGGGACTCCTCAGCGGCAACAGCGGAACGGCCACGATCAGCCTCTACGAGGACGATGGCGGCACCTTCCACACCAGTCCTGGGCTCTCGTGCAGTTACACGGTCGCATCCAATGGCCGGGTAATCCTTACTGGGACCAATTGTACCGGTCAGGCGCCTGTTCTCTATTTGACGGCCGCCTCCTCCGGCCTGATGGTGAGTCCGGGTGGCGTCAGCAGTGGAGCATTCGAACCACAGGCTGCAGGGCCTTTCAGCAACTCGTCGGAGTCCGGAACGTTCTTCACGGGCACAAGCCTGGTGCCCTTGCAAAGCGCGGAGCCAGGAGTGGGCTGGGTCACACTGTCCAACGGGAGCGTTAACGGCGTGTCTGACGACACTTCAACCACGTTTCAGAACGCCGACGGCGCCTTCTCCGATACCTATACCGTCAACTCTGCGGGATGGGTCACGCTAGCCGGCGACAGTAATCCGACCTTGTCGTGATCTCTGGCAGCAAACTGGTGAAGATCGATCCATCAAAGAGTACTGATCCGAACCCAATGTTGCTGATCCTGGAAAAATAGTTGTTGCGTGGAAAATCGGGCCTTGCCGTTTTGGCAAGGCCCTTTTTCGCAGGTGAGACCGCTACTCCGGCGACCAGGTGCACCGGAAGCTGCAGCGCGCCATTGACGCGACAGGAACGTGGATTCCACGCCCGCTTCAAATTTTCTGCAGCCTCTGCACTTCATGCACGCCGGGGATTTTGCGCAGGCTGGTGATGATCTGCTCCAGATGCTTCAGGTCCGCGATGTCGAGCACAATATCCACGCTGGCCTGGCTGTTCGAGGTATGCGCGGCGATGTTGCGGATGTTGGACTGCGCGTCGCCAATCACGCCCGTAATGTTTTTCAGCATGCCGAAGCGGTCGTCGCAGAAGACGGTGAGTTTCACGGGATAGGCCGTTGGCGTGGAGTCGTCGCGGGCCCATTCGACCTCGATGCGGCGCTCCGGCTCATAGAGAAGATTCGTCACGTTGGGGCAGGTCACCGAGTGCACTGCCACGCCTTTGCCCCGCGTGATGTATCCGACGATGCCCTCGCCGCGAATGGGATTGCAACATCGCGCGCGGTAAACCAGCATGTCGCCCTGCCCGCGCACGGTGATGGCGTTGTGATCGCCAAAGACCCGCCGCACCACGCTGGCAAAGCCGCCCGGTTGCGACGTCAGGCCTTCTGACTCGATGTCGCCGGCAATCGACGGTGTGGCGCCCGCCGGCAGCAGACGCGCCAGCACCTGCCGCGCGGAATACTTCCCGTAGCCGATGCCGGACATCAGGTCGTCGCCTTTGCCCAGCCCGTAGCCGTTGGCCACCTTCAGCAGATCTTCGTCCTTGATCTCCTTGAACGCGATGCGGTACTTGCGCGCTTCTTTTTCGATCAGCTTGCGGCCGATTTCAATGGCCCGCTCGCGCTGGTGCACATTGAGCCAGTGCTTGATTTTGTTGCGCGAACGCGACGACTTGACCAGCCCGAGCCAGTCGCGGCTCGGTTTGTGCCCGGGCTGCGTAAGAATTTCGACGATGTCCCCCGAATGCAGCTTGTAGCGCAGCGGCACCATGCGCCCGTTCACTTTTGCGCCGATGCAGGTGTGCCCGACCTCGGTGTGAATCGTGTAGGCGAAGTCGATCGGCGTCGCGTCACGCGGCAGCACCACCACTTTGCCCTTCGGCGTGAACGTGTAAACCTCTTCCGGGTACAGATCGACCTTGAGGGTCGAAAGGAATTCGCTGGGATCGCTGACGTCGCGCTGCCACTCGACCACCTGCCTTAGCCACGCCAGCCGCTGCTCGTCCTGCGCTGAGACTGGGCCGTCTTTGTATTTCCAGTGCGCCGCGATGCCTTCTTCGGCCATCTTGTGCATGTCTTCGGTGCGAATCTGGATTTCAAACGGCGTACCGTCTTCCGTGATCACCGACGTATGCAGCGACTGGTAAAAATTTGGCCGCGGCATGGCAATAAAATCCTTGATGCGCCCCGGTACCGGCCGCCACAGGTTGTGAATAATGCCGAGCACTGCATAGCAGTCCTGCAGCGAGCGAGTGATGACGCGCATGGCGCACAGGTCGTAGACCTGGTCGACGGAGATGCGCTGCCGCTGCAGCTTTTTGTGGATGCTGAACAGCCGCTTGATGCGGCTCTCTACGCGCGCCTGGATGCCGGCCTCTTTCAGCTTGCCGATGATGATGTGCTCCATTTTCCCCAGGAAGGCCTCGCCCTCCTTGCGCCGCGCGTTGACCGACTTTTCCACTTGCTCGAAGCCAAGGGGATCGAGATATCGGAAGCCCAAATCCTCGAGTTCGCCGCGAATCTTCCCCATGCCCAGCCGGTGCGCGATGGGCGCGTAAATCTCCAGCGTCTCTTCTGCGATTTTGTGCTGGCGCTCGGGCTGCAAGTGTTCCAGCGTGCGCATGTTGTGCAGCCGGTCGGCGAGCTTGATCAGCACGACACGAATGTCGTCGACCATGGCCAGCATCATCTTGCGGAGATTTTCCGCCTGCTGCTCCTCGCGCGTGGCGAAGTCGATCTTGCTGATCTTGGTCACGCCCTCGACGATGTGCGCGACTTGCTCGCCGAATTCCTTGGTGATGTCTGTAATGGTGACCGAGGTGTCTTCGACCGAATCGTGCAGCAGCCCGGCAGCCACCGCCACCGGGTCCATCTTCATTTCGGCGAGCACCAGCGCCACTTCAAGCGGATGAACGAGGTACGGCTCCCCCGACGCCCGGGTCTGGCCTTCATGCACTTTGAGGGAGTAGTCGTAGGCCTTCTTGACGATGGTGAGATCGTCCTGCGGACGATTGGCCTGCATGCGCTTGATCAGATCGCGGTATTTGGTCAGCGTGAGGGCAGTGGTAGCGATCTGTTGGCGCAAGCTCGCCATAATCGATTATAGCCCGCGAGCAGCCGCAGCTTTCGACGCGACGCCGTAAGCCGCTCTCGGGACAGAAACCTCACAGCTGCCGACGGCCGCGCAACCTCGAATCGCCTTTCACCCGTTTTGAATCCTTCAAACGCGTCGCGCCTTTGGAGGCCAACGCCGCAAGCTGATACAGTGGCCCCCATGATCTCCCGAGTCCTGGTCAGCGGAGTTTCCGGCCCCATCGGCGCGGCGCTCGTACCGTCGCTCGAATCGCGCGGCATGGCGATCACGCGCCTCACGCGGGCCGGCTCCCTCCCGAGTCCGGCAAGCGCGATCGAAGTAATTCCCTGGGACCCGGCCAAGCCCATTTCTCCCGAGGCGGTATCCGGCTTCGACGCGGTGATCCACCTGGCCGGCGAGACCATCGTGGGCCGCTGGACCGCGGCCAAGAAGACCCGAATTCGCGACTCTCGCGTCATCGGTACGAGCAACCTCGCCCAGGCACTCGCGCGGGCGAAGCTCAAGCCTCAGGTCTTCGTCTGCAGCTCGGCCATCGGTTACTACGGCGACCGCGGCGGCGAGGTACTCGGCGAGCAGAGCGCCCCCGGCACAGGATTCCTGGCCGACGTTTGCTGTGAATGGGAGGCTGCCACACGTCCTGCAGCGGAAGCCGGCATCCGCACCGTGCAGATTCGTACCGGCGTCGTCCTCAGCCCCAGGGGCGGCGCGCTCGGCAAAATGTTGACGCCCTTCAAATTGGGCCTGGGCGGCCGGCTGGGCGATGGCCGCCAGTGGATGAGCTGGATCGACATCCAGGACATGGTTGGCGCAATTCATCACATCCTGAAAACCGACCTGCTGCACGGCCCCGTCAATATGGTCGCGCCCAAGGCGGTGATGAATGTGGAATTCACTAAGACGCTGGCGAGTGTGCTGTCGCGCCCCGCAGTCTTTCCTGTGCCCGCCTTCGCGGTGAAACTGGCTTTCGGCGAAATGGGAGAGACCGTCCTGCTGGCCGGCCAGCGCGTGGAACCTTCGCGGCTGGTCGCGAGCGGATATCCCTTCCGCTTTAGGGAGCTGCAAGCTTCGCTGAAAAACCTGTTAAACCGCTAACAGCAGGGCACCGACCTATGTGACGGAGATCACAGACCCCTTTCCCCCGTCCTGTCAAGCTAAGCAGGTTAACGGGATAGGAAATGATGAAGAGATGCATTGCCGCTCTTGTGCTGGCTGCGCTTGCGTGGTGGAGCGTACCGGTGGTGTTTGCGTCCCCCAAGCAGCCGCACCCTCTCGTCGTCCAGGAACCAGATCAGCAATCCGCCCCTAAGGCGCACGATCATTCCTGCTGTCCAGGCGCTCACTCGGTGTTTGACTCACTGGCCTTCGTCGGAGCTGCGCCGGCCGCCATGCCTTGCGGCGACCAACATCCTTGCTGCACAAAGCAAGGGCCCGACAATCCGTCATCCTTGCCCGCTGTAACCAGAATTGTATGTCCGGACTCTCAAGGTCCCGCCGCGACCCTTCGCGACAATAAGCCCGACGTCCGCACCCGCATCAATAGGGAAACTTCCATCGACCTCTTCCGGACTTACTCCGTACGAAGCATGGTTCTCCGCATCTGAGTTCTCTCCTCGCGCTAAATGCGCAATCCGTTTCAAGCGAGCAGGTGCCCAGATCAAATTGACGTTAGCCTGCTCTTCCACCGGGCGCGAGCCTGTAATGAACTCAGACGAATTCACAAGGAGATTTGAAATGAAATACAAGATGCTTGCCCTAATCCTGGCCCTGACCGTCGCGACCTGGGCTCAAACCGCAACCCAGACCCCGCCGTCCACTCCGCAGCAAAGCACCGTACCGGCTGATACAGCGAAGTGCCCGTGCTGTGACAAGATGGCCGCGGCGGATGCAAAAGATGCGCACGCCTGCTGCGCCCATCACGCGCAGAACACTACCGACGGCAAGGAGGCCTCTTCGTGCTGTTCAGGCAAGGATGCGAAATCCTGCTGCGCCAGCGGTGATGCTAAGGCCTGCACCAAGAATGACAAGGGCCAGGCCGCATGCTGCGCGAAATGTGGCGACACAAAGAATGCAGCCGCGTGCTGTAACGGTAAATGTGGCAAGGACGGAGAGAAAGGCTGCTGCTCGAAAACGAAGACTCAAAAGAGCGCTTAGAATTGCCGCGAAGATGACTTGGGCGGTGAGAACGATTCGGCCCACGCCTTCGCCGCAGTTGGCAGATAGGTAATCTCAGATCGTTCAGGCCCCAGCGAATCTGGCTGGGGCCCTTTTTATTCTCCCGCGGGGTGGCAGCGACTGCGCGGGCAAGATGCCCGCACGGCAGCCAGCGGAACGCCGGCGCTACTTTACGAACTTACCCTTACAGGCAACGCGCAGACTGCGCCTTCGCTGAAGTTCTCCCCTTCGATCCCGAAAGCGTGATCGAAGCGGGCGCGGTAATTCTCCCAGGCGATCGCGGAGGTCAGCTCGACCAGCTGAGCCTCGTTGAACTTCCCACGCAACCGCGCAAACAGCGCGTCAGACACCTCCACGGGGACCTGCGTCATGGCGTCGGCATATTCGAGAATCAGGCGCTCGAGCTCGGAGAAATTCGCATCGGAGCGATAGTTGCCGAGATTCGCGATCTGCCCGGCCGTGATCCCGATCGCCCTGCCCACGGCAGAGCCGATATCGATTCAAAATGGGCAACCGACCAGCGTGGCCACACGCAGCTGCGCCAGCTCCTTCAGCCTGGAATCAACCAGGAGGCTGCCCATCTGCGATCGCTCCATCTGCACATATCCCCAGAAAATCTTGGCGTGATGCGCGGTCACCTGAATGGGCATGATGACTCGCCCCAGCCTGCGCCGCGTCTTGCCATAAACAAGCTTCACAAAAAAGCGGCGTAGCGGGCCGCCCTGGTTGGCTGAAAAGCCGGGAATGCGCGCCATTTGAGACCTCCAAAATCTCAGGGGCTAGGGCCTGGAGGTTAGGGGCTAGTCGATGACTTTCCGATCGCCTGAGCCAGCTGCCCTGGCCCCTAGCCGCTAGCCTCTAGTCCCTGTTTTTGATTCACTGCGGGTTCGGACGGTTCATCTCTTCTTGCAGCTTCCGCAACAGCTCTTCGCGCTGCTCGGTGCTGAGTTCGCGCCGCAATTCCTCCAGCGCCAGCGCCACGATGTGGTAGTGGTGCGCTCCCGCGTACCTGGGATCGGTGGTGATGTCGAGCCAGAGCTTGTGCATGAGTTCGACATCCTGCGGGCGCATGCGGGGAGCGTGCGGCCCCAGCGCATATTCCCGCGCCGTGCCATCGGGCGCATACACCTCCAGGGTCAGCCGCGGGCGCGGCTCGGGCAGGCGTTCCCAGGCGTCGCCGGTCAGCTTGCCCTGCTCGTCGGAGGTGAGCTTGTTGGAGAGCCCGCAGATCACACGGCTGGAATCCAGTCGCTGCGCCGTCACCATGATGGCTTCGAACACCTCGGTGGCAGGCACGACCAGTAGCGAGATCGGCTTGCCTTCCTTTTCCGCAACCGCCACGGCGGCCGTAAAAAGCTCCTGCTCGTAGTGATCGAACACCTGCGTCGCGTCGAACACAGTGCTGCCGCTGAAAGCATGCTCGCGATGGTAAAGACGCGCGCTCATGACCACGACGTCCTGTTTCAGCGTGTTGGTATGGGTCAGCACATTCCGCAGGTAGTAGAGATTGCGCGGATCGCGCACCGCGACCAGGATGTTCCCGGGCCGCACTCCCATCGCGCCCGAGCCCAGCTCCTGATTCCCGTAGACGCGGAACTGGTCCAGTTGCTCCGGCTTTCCCCGCCGCTCTCTGGCGACATGATGCTCGGAGAGCGTGAAAATGGTGAAGAAAACTACACTGAACACCACGCCGGCGATCGTCGCTTCGTACTTGGTGAACAGATTCACGATCGCCGTCATAAACAGCACCGCGGAGATGACTACCAGGCCGAGGGGAATCTCCGTCTTGCCGATGTGCAGATTGCCCGGCACTTTCCATTCGCGGTTGCCCGGCTCGGTAAAGCGCAGCACGAGCACGGCCAGGGCCTTCATGGTGAAACTCCAGATCACTCCGAAGGCGTAGAGCGCGGCCAGTTGGTAGACATCGCCGCGGCTTAGAAGAATGGTGAGCAACTGCATCCCGACGATCAGGTTGATGATGCGATAGCTGGTTCCGAAACGGTGATGCGGCTTCTGGAACCAGCTGGTCAGCACTCCGTCCTCAGCCACGCGGTTCAGCACTCCGTTCGCGCCGACAATCGAAGTATTCTGCGCGCCCGCAAGAATCAGCACGCCCACCAGCACGACAAATCCGTGAAACAGCAGCTTTGCCACCTCCGGGCCCGGCAAATACATGGCAATGCCGCCAATGAGGTTGGCGAAGAAATTCGGACGAACGCCGTCAGGAATGATCATCACCGCGAAAAACGACACCAGTGACGTGAAGAGCAGACTGTAGATGAAGATCACCAGGCCGGTCTTTTCCAGGTTCTTCAGCTTGGGATGCTCGATCTCGCGGTTGACCTGGGCCAGCGTCTCTTCGCCGCTCATGGCCAGAACCGAGTGCCCGAAGCCCACGAAAAGGATGATCCATGTCAGGTGCGCAAGCCAGGTTCCGTTCAGCCAGCCCAGCGAGTCTTTGTTCAGCGGAACTGCGCCCGCGGAGCTCAACGGACTCGGCGGCAACTGCACCGGCGCGCGCAAGACGGCAATCGTGCACCATACGATCAAAATCACCACCATCACCGTCGTGATGATCATGATCTGCAGGGCCCGGCTGCTCGATTCATGGATACCCTGGGTGTTCTTCCACCAGAAATACATCACCACGACGACGGCCAGCCCGGCGGCAAAATAGTTGTCGTTGAAGCTGAGCGGTCGGTGAAAGGAGATGCCGATGTCTTTGATGAACCCAGCGAGATATTGCCCGGCAGACACCGCGCTGATCGGTCCGGTCAGAACGTAATCAAAGAGCAGCGCCGAAACCGAGAACTTGGCCAGCGTGCCGCCCATGGCCTCTTTGACCACGCGGTAGACGCCGCCACGCACGAACATGCTGCTCGACTCGATGTAGAGCGCCCGCACGGCGTAGCTGAACAGCATGACCGCGAGGATGAACCAGGGAGCGCTCTTGCCGATCACCTTTTCCGCATCGCCGCCGGCGTAGTAGGCCGAGGAGGCCAGATCAGCAAGCACGATGGCGGAGGCGCGCCAGAAGGAAATGAAGGTCAACATCACCGTCGTGGCGACGAAGACCTTTACGGCCGGTTTGGAACCTTCAACCGATGCGGCCATGCTTCAGAGGAGTGCGGGTCGAGCATTATGAGGTAAACCTATTGAAGATAGCATATGGCGGGACAATCGGTGACGATTGAAGCGAAGGAAAAGCTTTTCGCTGAGTAAGACATGTACTATTTGTTTGGCATTCAATTTGCCCGTGTGGAGGGACTAACATGCGACGACGCATCGGGATGCTTTTCGTGGCAACGTCGGTGATTGTTATTCGGCTGGGCGCCTGTAAGACGAGTACGGCGCCACAAGAGGACGAAAAGCAAGCTGCCATCGATGTAGTTCTGGCGCATGAGCGAGCAGTTCAGGAATACGACCTTGATAAGGTGGATTCTCTGCACACGCCGGACGCCCGCATGATCGAAGAGTCTTTCCCGCAACCACTTGAGCCCGCCGAACGCGAGGGCTGGCAAGCATACAAGGATGCTGGCGTGCACGTTGAGTATCATCCGCAAGACGCAGTGGCCGAGGTGCGGGGCAATGTTGCATGGGTCACCTTGAAATTGCCGAGCAACTGGAGAGCCGACACTCCCGCCGGTCTGGCCATGCTGGGAGGGAGCACGTGGCATGCGACCTATGTGGAGAGCTTCATCCTGGTGAAAACGCCAGCGGGTTGGAAAATCACGTTCCGTCATACCACCATTCTGCCGCCAAATTTTGGCGTCGAGCCCGATTACCAGCAGGAACACGGCGGTATGAAATTAGCTAAAGTGTCCGAGGACGGTCCCGCGGGCAAGGCAGGACTCAAATCCGGTGATGTGTTGATTGAGTACGGCGGACAGAAAATCGACAACCCCGATGACCTCTACAGGCTCCGCTATGCCCACTACGAGGCTGAGAAGGTGATGGTCACAGTGATGCGAGGACGCGAGAAAATCACAAAGGAAGTGATGCTGGAGCAGACGCGATAAATGCGAACGAACTATTCGTACCTCAGTGCCACGAGCGGATCGACCCGCACGGCGCGGCGTGCGGGAATGTAGCAGGCGAGCAGCGCGACCAGCGTCAGCAGAATCCCACCGGTGATGAACGTCAATGGATCGTGCGCGGTAACTCCGAAAAGCTGGTTAGCGATGAGCCGTATCAATCCCAATGCGGCGGCGATGCCGATGGCCACGCCGATGAGCGCCATTTTTGCGCCCTCCCCGAGCACGAGGCGCATCACGTCGCTGCGTTGTGCGCCGAGGGCCATCCGCACGCCAATTTCATGGGTGCGCTGGCTCACCAGATAGGAAATCACGCCATAAATTCCAACGCAGGAAAGCACCAGCGCGAGCACCGCAAATATCTCGAGAAGGATCATCGAGAGCTTGCGCGGAGCCAGGGATTGGGCGAGGAGATCGTCCATAGTTTGCACGCCATAGATAACTTCGCCGGGGTCCGTTTCGTAAACCACGCGGCGAACTTCAGCCATCGTGGCTGCGGGATCGCCTTTGGTGCGTAGAACCACCGCAACGGCGTCCGCGACCATCGGCATAAGCTTTTCCGGAAGCTGCATGAACGGATAGTAGAACTGGGCTTCGACGGCGGATTTTGCATCCGCGCCCAGCCCCCACTGTTTTATGTGTCCGACGACGCCGACGATTTCGGCTTGCACATTGAATTGTGTGAGAAAGACGCGCTTCCCGATAGGATTTTCATGAGGGAAATAAGTGCGCGCAAAAGCGTCGTCGATGTCGATGACTACCGGAGTGTTTTCTTTGTCCTGCGCAGTGACGAAGCGCCCACGCTCGAGGGTGGTTCCCATGGCTTGCTGGAACCCGGTTTCCACGAGATAAAACATCGCCTGTGGCATTTCGTTGTCGTTGGCAGGCTTCGGCCGGCCTTCGATCCAGAAGGGCAAGGACGAGTCATGGATCATGGGGCGCGACCCGAGCGTGACCGAAACCGCTTGCACCCCGGGGATGGAGCGCATTTTGTCGTCGAAGAGACGCAGGCGGGCGCGAGTTTCGTCGGATGTAGTTGCGGAGGAGGATGGCATCGATAAATTGAAGGTTACGGCGTGGCTGGGATTGAATCCCGGATTCACTCGCCAAAGCGCACTGAGGCTGCGAAGCATCAGTCCGGCGCCGATCAGAAGAAGCAAGGTCATGGCGACTTCGACGGCCACAAAACTTCCTTGCAGGCGATGGCGGGTGCCACTAGACCCGCGGCCGCTTTCCTTGAGTATTCCCTGCAGATTTACGCGTGAACTCTTCAGCGCGGGAGCGAGGCCAAACACAATCGCCGCAAACAGCGATAGCGCCATGGTGAAGAGCAACACGCGTCCGTCAAGAGAGATTTCACTGGCGCGGGGCAATGTGCCAGGCAGCGTGTTGAGCATTGCTTTGGTGGCGCCAAAGGCAAGCAGAAGTCCGAGCGTCCCGCCCAGGCCCGCGAGCAAGACGCTTTCGGTGAGAAGCTGCCGCACCACGCGCATGTGGCTGGCTCCCAGCGCGGCGCGAACGGCAAACTCGCGCGAGCGGCTCATCGAACGCGCCAAGAGCAGGTTGGCCACGTTCGCGCATACGATCAGGAGCAAAAACCCGACGGCGGCGAGCAGCACGAGCAGGAAGGGCTCGACATTGCCAACGATATCTTCTTTCATCGATACAAGGGCAATTCCGACGTCCTTATCGGCTACCGGAAAGGACTCGGCGAGATTGCGCGCGACGACGTCCATGTCGGATTGGGCCTGCGCGAGCGTAACCCCAGGTTTCAGGCGGCCAAGAACGTGCGCGCTCACCACCATTCTCCGATCGCGAAACGATGGGTCGTTCCACTGGCCGATGGGAGTGTAAACGTCGCGATCATGGCCGTAGAAAGTAAAGCTGGAAGGAATCACACCGACGACAAGGTACGATGTGCCGTTCAGGGTTAGCGATTTCCCCAGGATATCGGGCGAAGAACCGAATTTGCGCTTCCAAAGCCCTCCACCCAGAACGGCGACCGGCGCGGCGCCAACTTGATCGTCGTCGGCGCGGAATGTGCGGCCTAGAATTGGCTGCACGCCGAGGGCAGGAAAAAATCCGGTAGAGATCATGTAACCGCTCAGGCGTTCGGCTTCGTTCGTATCGGTGAAGTTGTAATCCTGATTGCGGTACATGGCCATGGACGAGAATGTGCGATTGTCGTGCTGCCAATCGAGGAAGTTCAGATAGGCGACCGGAGCTCGGCTGAATCCAGGTGCATCTCCATAAACCGCCACCAGTTGCTCAGAATGCGGATAGGGCAGTGGATTGAGAAGCACCCCTTTGACGACGGAAAAGAGCGCCGTGTTTGAGCCGATGCCGAGAGCGACAGTAAGGACAGCGATGGCGGCGAAGGCTGGCGATTTCAGAAGCATCCGAATCGCGTAACGTAAGTCTTGCGTGAATGTCGTCATGGGCGTGTGCTATTTCGCTTTCTGCTCCGCGATCCACTTGTCGGTGCGCGCCTCCAGCATGTCGAGGGGCAGAGTGCCACCGTTGAGCATCTCGTCGTGGAACTTGCGCAGATCGAATTTCGGCCCCAGTTCTTTCTGAGCGCGCTCCCGCAGCTCACGGAACTTGAGCTGGCCAAGTTTGTAGCTAAGCGCTTGCGCCGGCCATGAGATGTAGCGATCGGTCTCGGCCTGAATCGTCGGCTCATCCACCGCGCCCGACTTGCGGAAGAAATCGACGACCTGATCGCGCGACCATCCCTTGGCGTGAATTCCGGTGTCGACCACCAACCGCACGGCGCGAAACAACTCCGACGACAATCTGCCGTAGTCGGAGACCGGATCCTGATAGAACCCAACTTCCTTGCCCAGTTGCTCGGCATAGAGCGCCCAGCCTTCGATGTAGGCGTTGAAGCCGAGGCCGTGCAGGCGGAACTTGGGCAGTCCTTCAAGCTGCTGCTGCACTGAGAGCTGCATGTGATGTCCGGGAATGCCCTCGTGGTAGGCGATGGCTTCATTGTCGATCAGAGTGCGGTCGGCGAAATTGGAGGTTGCGACCACAACCCGCCCCGGCCGTTTTCCGTCGGGCGTTCCCGTCACGTAGTGAGTCATGGCCGACGCCTGAAATTCCGGAATCGCCTCCACCGTTACCGGCGACTTCGGCAGCAGCGTGAACAGCTCCGGAAGCTTGGGTTCCATCTGCGAAATGTAGTGGCGAAAGTCGTCGAGAATCTGGTTGGCCGACGTGGGGATGTATTTGGGATTGTTTTTCAATGAAGCCCGGAACGACGCAAGATCGGTAAATCCTTCCTTTTTAGCTATCACCAACATCTCCGCCTCGATGCGGTCCATCTCGCGCAGGCCCAACTGGTGGATCTCGTCAGGGGTCATGTGCGTGGTGGTGCGGCCGTAGATGTCATTTTCGTAACGCCGCTTGCCGTCGGGCAGGGACTCGATGGAAAGAGTCGTGCGGCCCTGCGGAGCGTAGTCCGTACGCGTGAACTCGGCAAATTTCTTGTAGGCCGGCAAGACCTCGTTGTTGACCGCGGCGGTGATCTCCTGGGTCAGCCGCTTTTGATCTTCCGGCGAAATGCTAGCCGGATATTTCCTGGTGGGCTGCAGAAATGGGTCGGCAGCGATGACGCCCTCGCACTGCGCCGGAATTTTCTCCGCCAGAAAGCGCACCGGCATCAGCTTGTCTTTCATGCCGGCTCGGAGAACATCGCTGGCCTGGCTGAGCGCGCGGGGAATCTGATGCAACCGGGAAATGTAATCCTCATAGTGCTTAACCGAGTCGAGCGGCACAGCCAGCGGCAGGTCGGCAAGATTCGTATGCACGCCCCCCTGCGTGTTGATTGGCATTTCGTACTCTTTGAGGTCGAAGTCGGCGATGCGCTGTTGCAGAACTCGAATCAACAGATCGTGCGAGAGCTGATCCTGATCGGAGAAGCCGGCGGTCGGGATCGCCTGCAAACGCTCGAGAAAAGCCGCGTCGGTCTCATGGCGCCGGTGAATCGCGTCGAGCGAATAGTCATTGAGCTGGTCGTTGTAGCGGTAATCGCCGAAGGCAGTCGCGCGCTCGGGAAAGTTGCGCAGATCGGTCTCGTACTGCTCATCGAAGAGGGCGTTCTGCGCGGCCAGGCGTTCGGCAACCGGTTTGAGGTCTTGGGCAAACACAGAGGTAGCGAGGACAAGCAGGGCAGGCATAGTCAGGAGCAGTCGCATAGCCTAGGTAGCCTATCAGAGGGATGAGGGTCCGAGGAAAGCGCCGCCGGCGGCTATTGGGCGTCGCGGCTTCTGGGTGCGAGGTAGGTGTGGGTGATGCGGTCGTGCCAGCAGAGCGCGTCTTCGTCCAGAAAAGTCCAGGCGTATCCCATCCCCAGCGAAGCTGCCGAAAGATACGACGCCACCACGCGCCAGCGGCGTAGAGAGCGGCCGGTCGCGGTCCCGTCGAAACGGGCTAGTTCCAGCCCTGCCGCCCGCAGTCCCGGAGTGCTGGCGGCATAAACGATCAGCAAGTATTGATAGGCGGTCCAGAACAGACACGGGATTGCCGCTGCCAGCCCAACAAGTTGCGCCAGTGGCGGCCGCACCGCCGCGACCTTCCAGAAAATGGCTCCAAACATAGCGGATGCAGCCAAGACGATCAGCCCGTCAATTGCGGTCGCGAACAGACGCCGGGCCAGCGGGGCGCTTTGCAGCGGGATGTCAATGCCCGGCCTCTTTTCGGGGTCGGGCGGCTCGATGCGCTCGATGGTAATTCCTCCCAGCGCAGGAGGTGGAGGTTCAACTTCGGGCACTTCGAGGATCCGCGGACGGTCGAGTACAGGCTCGGCGAGCTGGTCCGGCGGAGGCGCTGGAGGTCCCCACGCGAATCGAGGAAACTCGATGATCTTGGCGCTGGTAGTCGCAGCGCGCGCAAGTGCGGACTCCGCGGACGAAGCTCGAGGCACCGGAGCCGACAAAGCTTCCGCGATAGCCGCGTGCGCGCCCGGAAATTCGCCGCTCTCGCCTCGGTGCTCGCTTGCGTGCGGCTGCTGTGGTATTCCGTCGAGCGCGAGAGCCTGGTCTGTGCGAAATTCCAGCGTATCCCGGCCCGAACCATCGCCTCCGGGATGAGGCGCGGGATCGAACTGCAGGCTCAGTGACGGGTAGCGAGGTGGGCGCATTTTTCGGCGAGCACGGTAGCGGTCGAGCCGCGCGGAGAGTTCATCGCGCCAGGCAGCGGCGTCGTCTTCGGCAGGCGCAGCTTCGTATGCCGCGCCAGGCATTTCCAACGCAGCAGGAGGGGGCTCCGATGGGCAACCGCAAATTTCTCCACACAACGGACAATTCATGAATATCAGTCTTTCCAACGCACCTGTGCACGGCGTACAACCGGCAGACGATGCAACAGAATCCTAGCCTTTATCGCCACTTTCCCTTGGCGCTGGCGCCGTGCTAAGTTCACGATGCTGCGACAAGAGAGCCGCACAAGGCCGGTACGATCTCGACGAGCGCTCTTTTCCGTTGATTGTCTTCCGATGACGCTGCGCACTAAATTCCTTATCACGGCGCTGTGCCTTTGTCATCAGCTTCTCGCGCTCTCGCTAGTAACCAGCCAGTTGCTTGCGGCGCAATCGGGTCAGGGCACCAACATCCCTGAGGAGAGAGCCCCGCAGGCGGTCAAAACTCCCACTCCAGACTCGAGTTCGCCAGCCTCCAGTTCGCTCTGCGCCGGCCGAGCCGCAACCCAGGACAACGATGCGACCACCATCTGCGCCCTGCAGCAGGAAAAAGACGGGGCTGTCTACAAGCTGCACGGAGACGCCGAGATTCACTACCAGACCTACGTTTTGCGGGCCGCCGAGGTCACGTACAACTCCGACACCGGAGAAGCCATCGGGTCCGGCCACTTCACGCTCGATGGCGGGCCCAACGACGACCACATCAAGGCCAGCCACGGAACCTACAACCTGACCGCCGAGACCGGGCGCTTCTATGACGTTACGGGCACCACCGGATTCCGCATTCAAAGCAGCCACCCCGTGCTGACTTCGACCGCTCCATTCGCCTTCACCGGGAAAATCGTCGAGAAGACTACCCCCGAACACTACCTGGTTTACGACGGCACCATCACCACCTGCGAACTACCGCATCCCAAATGGGAGTTTCGCGCCCGTGAAATCGTCGTGGATGTGGGCGGCAACGCCACCATCTACCACAGCAACTTCTGGCTGTCCCGGCTCCCGATTTTCTATTTCCCTTACGCCACCTATCCCGTGAACCGCGAAGCCCGGCAAACTGGCTTCCTGGTTCCTACGGGCGGACAATCCTCGGTCAAGGGCACGATTGTCGGTGACGCATTTTATTGGGCGATCAATCGCAGCCTCGATGCGACCGTGGGAGCCGAATATTTCTCCAAGCGGGGATGGTCGCAAAGAGGAGAATTCAGGGCACGCCCCAGCGACACTTCGTATGTCGACCTGACCTACTCCGGCGTCATCGATCGCGGCATCGCGATTCAGGTTCCCTGCCTCACGCCCCCCACCTTTGAGTGCCCGCAACTGCTGCGGGAAGGCGGCCAGGAGGCGCGCTTGACGGCGGAAGGCAATTTCTATGGCTTTCGCGCGGTCTCCAATGTCGACTACCTGAGCTCATTTCTATTCCGGCTGGCCTTCAACGACATCTTCACCCAGGCGGTGAACTCGGAAGTAAAGTCACAGCTTTTTCTCTCCCGGAGCGCTCACGGTTTCTCCTTCAGCAGCATGGTCGAACGCTATCAGGATTTTTTTCAGCTGGCTCAAAACGGCGCGCTTACCAACCCGCCGATCTTCGATGCCGTCCAGATCTGGCATACTCCAAGCCTCGACGCCTCCAGCGTGGACAGGCCCCTGGGCCATTCCCCGTTTTTGTGGTCGTTCGACGCGTCACTCGCCGGCCTTTCGCGCAGCGAGCCCGGGTTCCACACCAGCAGCTTGCTGGAGCGCTTCGATTTCAGCCCGGAAATCTCGCTGCCCTGGCAATTCCATGGATGGGCGCTGCGGCCGGCGCTGGCGCTGCATGAGGGCTACTACACGGAGCGATTCGTGACCGGAGTCGCGGTCAGCAATCCTACCAATCGCCAGGCGCTCGACGCATCCGTGGAATTGCGGCCGCCGGCACTGGAGAAGGTTTTCGACCGGGAATTCCTGGGCCGCAAATGGAAGCATGTTATTGAACCCAGGGCGGTCTATCGGTTGGTGACCGGGGTCAACGATTTTGCCAATGTGCTGCACTTTGACGAACGCGACATTTTGAGCAATACGCACGAGGCTGAGTACGGATTCATCACCCGGCTCTACGCCAAGCGCGCCTCGCCGCCGGCCGGATCGCAGCAAGCTCCGGAATGCGAAACGCCGATGAGCGGCCTGGCCGTGGGAGCGGCTGCTCCGGAACAAGGTGTCCCGTGGCAGCGGGTGAACACCCTGGAAAATCAAGCCTGCGTCCCCTTGCCGGAAGTCAGGGAAGTGGCAACGTGGGAGCTGACGCAAAAGTACTTTCTCGATCCGACCTTCGGCGGAGCCCTAGTGCCCGGCCAGCGCAACGTCTTCACCACCACCGAAGACATGACGGGGATCGCTTTTCTGACCCAGGCGCGGCATCTCTCTCCGGTCGTCTCACGCCTGCGTCTGGAGACCGGCACGCACACCAATACCGAGTGGGATCTCGACTACGACTTCCAGCTGGGACGCATCAATGCCAGCACGCTGCTGGTGAACTACGATGTTGGACCGTTCACGGTGGGCGGCGGGGACGCGTTCCTGCAAATCCCGCAAACCTCCACGTCGAGTTCGATCCCCAGCGAAGGCACTGGCAGTCCGATCACCCTCGCCACCACTCAGTTGACCCGCAAATTTCAGCAATTTCGCGTGGCCCTCGGCTATGGCGGCCTGAACCGGCGTGGGTTCAGCTTCGCCAGCAGCTTTGGCTTCGACGCCGAGATTCACCAGTTGCAGTTCGCCACCGCCCAGGCCACCTACAACTGGGATTGCTGCGGCATGACCCTGGAATACCGCCGCTACGCCATCGCCGATGTGCGCAACGAAAATCTGTTTCGCTTCACCTTCACGCTGGCCAATATCGGTTCGTTCGGCAACCTGAGGCGGCAGGAACGGCTGTACTAGAACTGGTCTCATAGGGGCTAAAGCCCAGTATTCATGCAGCCCTTGACGGCACGACTGAAGTCGTGCCCTGCCCAAAACCATTTACGAGATGCCTTGTGCACACCGCGCGGCCAGACAGTTCTCAGCGCTGTTACTATATGCGGATATGCTCCCCGGAGAATCTGATCTCCCAGCCAGGGAATCCCGGCTGCGCACAAGTCTGGGCCAACTCGGCCGCCTGCTCGTCGCCTATTCCGGCGGAGTCGATTCGGCTTACCTCGCCTGGGCTGCTCACGACGTGCTCGGCAACGACATGCTTGCCGTCATCGCGGATTCTCCCAGCCTGGCCCGCACCCAACTCGCCGATGCCCTTGCCTTCGCCAACGAGCAAGAGATTCCGGTAGAAGTCGTCGCCACGTCCGAACTCGATCGGCCCGAGTATGCGCGCAATGATGGCCAGCGCTGCTTCCACTGCAAAGATGAACTCTTTACCACGATGGAAGGACTCCGCGCCGCCCGCAACTTCGATACGATTGCATACGGCGTCAACGTGGATGACCAGGGCGACTTCCGCCCCGGCCAGCAAGCTGCGAGGCTGCACCACGTGGCCGCTCCGCTGCTTGCTGCCGGACTCACAAAGGAAGACATTCGCACGCTCGCGCGCCAGGCTGGCCTGCGCATTTGGGACAAGCCCGCATCGGCCTGCCTTTCTTCCCGCATCGAGTATGGACGGCCGGTTACGCGCGAATCGCTCGACGTTGTCGAACGCGGCGAAGAAGCCATACGCGCGCTGGGCTTTCGCCAGTTTCGCGTGCGCCACCACGGCGAGATGGTCCGCATCGAGATTGCCCGTGAGGAACTGGAACTGGCCTTGAATCCCGCCATGGCAGCCAAATTCACGGCGATCTTCAAGGGACTGGGATTCCAGTTCGTGACCCTCGATCTGGAAGGATTTCGGTCGGGATCGATGAACTCGTTGCTGCCGGCAGAACAACTTCGCCGCACCGGCTGAAGCCGCGTTCCGTCCCAGGCCGGTTCCTGCGCGCTGTGAGATAATCAACCTGCTGTTTTACGGATGCTGAGGCGGTTTCTGGTGACGATTATTCGACGCTCTTTCCTCATTTTGCTTGCGATTTGCCTGGGCTGTGTTGCCCAATCCGCACCGCCCGACCTGTCCCGCAAGATCGAGCGTCAGGTGCGCACTCACTACAGCATTCCGCCTGAGGTGCCGGTGACCGTCGGCCCCATCACACCCAGCAACGATCTCCCGGGATACGACGGTGTCGCCGTGACCATCGGCGGCGGCGGCGACAGCAAGAAACAGGACTACACGTTTCTGCTTTCCAGGGATCGCAACACGCTGATGCGCCTGACGAAGTTCGATCTGACCAAAGATCCTTATGCCGAGCTGATGAGCAAGATCAACCTGACCGGGCGCCCCTCGCGCGGCGCCAAGAACGCCAAGGTCGTAGTGGTCAACTTCGACGATTACGAGTGCCCGTTCTGCTCGCGCATGCACGCGGAGTTGTTCCCTGAACTGTTCAAGGAGTATGGCGACCGGGTCACTTTCTATTACAAGGACTATCCCCTGTCAGAGATCCACCCGTGGGCGATTCACGCCGCGGTGGACGCCAATTGCCTGGCCGCGCTGAGCCCCGATGCCTATTGGGATTTCGCCGACTACATCCACTCCAACAAGCGCGAGGTCGACGGCGAGAAGACGCCCGGGGCGCGCTTTGAAGCGATCGACAAGATGGCGGTGCTGCAGGGTCAGAAACACAGCGTGGACGTGGCCAGGCTGCAGGCCTGCGTCAAGGCGCAAAATGAGGACGCGGTGCGGGCCTCCATGAAAGAGGGCGACGACATTGGCGTGAGCGCCACGCCGACGCTGTTCGTCAACGGGCAGAAGATTGACGGGGCCGTTCCGGTGAGCGAGATCCGTGCCGCACTCGACAGCGCCTTGAAGGACGCGGGAGAATCTGTGCCGGAACACACATCCCCGGCGGCGGCGCCTGCGTCCAAGTAAGTAGCGAATCGGGTCTGCCCGTCGGCTGCTCTCCGACCGGGCTTCAGTCGAAAGCATGCAACTGCGGTCAGTGAGGGAGAACATCTCTTGAAAACACATGTCTCATTTAGCCAGGCGGCTGCGGCGTTGGCCGCCGCCGCGATGCTGGCGCTGCTGGCCGCTTGCAGCTCGCCGGCCGGCGGCGATGTCATGGCCACAGTAGACGGCCGCAAGATCTTCCGTTCGGACGTCGACAAGTACTACGAAAATTATCAGGCGTCCTCCGCGCAGCAGGCGCCCACCGGGGAGCAAGGCACCGCTCTTCGACTCCAGATTCTGAATCAGATGATCGAAGACGAGATGCTCATGCGCCGCGCCGAGAAGCTGGGCCTGCTGGCCACCGACGCGGATGTGGATGCCAAATTCAACGAGGTCCGTTCGCCGTTCACGCAGGAAGAGTTCGATAAACGCCTCGCTGAAAAGAAGATCACGGTGGCCGACTTCAAGCGCGACATTCGCCGCTCCATCACCCGTGAAAAGGTTTTGAACAAGGAAGTCTCATCCAAGATCAACATCACCGACCAGGACATCAGCGACTATTACAACGCGCACAAGGGAGAGTTCAATCTGATCGAGCCGCAATATCACTTGGCGCAGATTATGGTGACTCCTTTCCCCAATCCGCAGGCTCACAACCAGAATGACAAGGCGCAGAACGAAGCCGACGCGCACAAAAAGATCCAGATGATCGCCAACCGGCTCGACAGTGGCGATGACTTCGCCACCCTCGCCATGAAATATTCGGAAGACCCGGAAACGTCCGGCAATGGCGGCGATCTGGGCACCGTACCGGAGTCCTCGCTGCGCAGCACCGACCCGCTCACCCGCGACGCCGTCATGAAACTGAAGCCAGGCCAGTACAGCGGAATTATCAGCGTGGTCAATCCCCAGACGAGACAGGAAGTTGGATACCGGATCGTCAAACTCGTGGCCAAGGAACCGGCAGGGCAGCGCGAATTGAATGATCCGCGGGTGCAGCAGGCCATCCGTTCGCAGTTGCACGACCGCCGCGAACAGTTGCTCAAGGCTGCCTATTATGAGGTCCTGCGCGATTCTGCGAAAGTCGAGAACTTCTACGCCAAGAAAGTGCTCGACAGCAACGGGATGGAGAAATAGTCTCTTCTGTCATGCTGGAATGACAGACGCCGTCATTCCACGATCGCCAGCACGTCCCCCGCATTTACCACGGCGCCTTCGCTGACCAGAATCTTCTGAATCGTCCCCTTCTTGGGCGATTTAATTTCGTTCTGCATCTTCATGGCTTCAACGACAAGCACGCCGACACCCGCCTCAACCTCCGCTCCCTGAGTTGCGAGAACGCGAACGATCCTGCCCGGCATAGGAGCCGTCAGCTTTCTGGGGCCGTGATCATCGACGGAGCGAGCGCGCCCGCGCAAAGATCGCGGATCGCGGATTTCAACGGCATAGCGAACACTTCCCACCCAAACATGCAGGTCGCTGCCCACGCGCTCGCACTTCACCTCGAAGGTCTGGTTGCCGATGCGCAGGGAGAGCACGTCGGGCCGCGCCAGCACGGCGTCGACGTCAACTTCACGGCCATCGAGACGGCAAGACCAGCGGCCGTCGGTGCGATGAAGCTCGAGCCGGTGACTTTTACCGTTGATGGCGACGTCATAGATCATAAAAAATCAGTTGTCAGTGGTCAGTTATCAGTGACCAGATGAAGCCGTTTAGGGACAGCCGCCCTCGGCTGTCCAGCGGAGCGAAGCTCCGCGGCACCACAGTGTTTGGCAACTCTCATCGCATCGCCTCCCGATGCGCTGCGCTCTTCCACTTGGACACGGATCTTGAGTTGCCGGCACCCAATCCGTTAAATACCGGGTGCTCGCCCACGCCCGCCGCGGCCGGCCCGAGGGCGGCGAACATCCCGGCGGCTATCACGGCTACCTCCGTTGCCTTCGGATCGCCCGACGGATCACCGGTGTCGTCCCTCTGCTTCAGCATGCGATCGAGGAAGCCTGTGTCCAGTTTCCCGGCGCGGAAATCCGCATTCCGCAGAATGCGCCGGAACAGCGAGATATTGGTCTTGATGCCGCCGACGAAATACTCATTCAGGGCGCGCGTGAGCCGGCTGATGGCCTGATCTCGATCCGTGCCATAGCCGATCAGCTTGGCCAGCAGAGGATCGTAGTCCATGGGCACGCTCCAGCCCTCGTACATGCCGCTATCGCGGCGAATGCCCGGCCCGGAAGGCGCCAGCAGCAAAGTGATCTTGCCCGGGCTGGGGAAGTAATTATTGTCCGGATCCTCGGCATAGATGCGGCACTCAATGGCGTGCCCGCGGATCGTCACCTGATCCTGGGTAAACGGCAGCTGCTCGCCGGCTGCGATGCGAATCTGCAGGTGCACCAGGTCGAGCCCCGTGATCAGCTCGGTTACTGGATGCTCGACCTGCAGCCGCGTGTTCATCTCGAGGAAATAAAAGTTCTTCTGCTGGTCCACCAGAAACTCGACCGTGCCGGCGTTCGTGTATCCGGCAGCCTTGGCCACGCGGACCGCGACCTCGCCCA
The DNA here is from genome assembly GCA_035266285.1 of Candidatus Sulfotelmatobacter sp. Lineage (GTDB taxonomy): Bacteria > Acidobacteriota > Terriglobia > Terriglobales > Acidobacteriaceae > Sulfotelmatobacter. The sequence goes on along the minus strand of DATFNR010000041.1, from coordinate 58,483 downwards.
TGCGGCGCCGCATATCGGGATCGACAATTGGCGACGGTGCTTCCTCGACGACTTTCTGGTGCCGGCGCTGGATCGAACACTCGCGCTCGCCCAGATACACGGTATTCCCGTGCTCGTCCGCCAGAATCTGCATCTCGATGTGCCGCGGATTAACGATCGCTCTCTCGATGTAGACTTCGCTGTCGCCGAACGAGCGTTCGGCCTCGCTGCGGGCACCCTCAAGGGCTGACTTGAGCTCCTCAGGCGCGCGCACCAGTCGCATGCCCTTGCCGCCACCGCCAGCCGCCGCTTTCAGCATGATGGGATAGCCAATGCGCGCGGCCACTTGCCGAGCCTGCTCGAACGACTCCAGCCCGCGCGAGGTACCGGGCACGAGCGGCACGTTCGCGCGCTCCATGGCTTGCCGGGCGCGGGTTTTCGACCCCATCGCGTCCATAGCCGCAGCCGTGGGCCCGATGAATTTCACGCCGGCATCGGCGCAGGCCCGGGCAAACTTCGCATTCTCCGAGAGAAAACCGTAACCGGGATGGATGGCATCCACGCCCGCCCGCTCAGCAACGTCGAGGATCTTTACGATGTTGAGATATGACTCGGAAGCCGCCGGGGCGCCGATCGGATAGGCCTCATCGGCCTTGCGCACATGTAGCGAAGCCCGGTCCACATCGGAGTAGACCGCAACCGCGGCGATTCCCATCTCGTGGCACGCGCGGATCACGCGTACCGCGATTTCACCACGGTTCGCGATGAGAATCTTCTTGAACATGGAGCGCTGGTTCGGCTGGACGCGCGGGTTCAGCGGCCTCTGGCTAAACCGGATATTGTACTAGGCGGACCGGGTTGCTCCCGCCGGCAACCGGGCAAAGCTCACCGCGAAGGGGGCCTCGGGAGCACCGGAAGACCGTCGTTCCCATCGGCGGCGCGGTACGAAGCGATAGCGAACGAGCGTCCAGATGGCCAGCCATCCATCGGAGTGGCGGATCTTTTTGCCTTCGACGGCGGACCGTGGCTGGTAAGAGATAGGAACTTCCGCAATCCTCTCGCCCATGCGGCAAAGTTTGGCCGTCACTTCAGGACAGAACTCGAAGCGGTGACATTCCAGTTGCACCCGCCCCAGCAGCGAGCGGCGAAAGACTTTGTAGCACGTCGCTTCGTCGTGAATGCCGGCACGATAGAGCAAATTGGTGAGATGCGTCAGCAGCTTGGCTCCGAGAAAAAAGCGCAACCCACGCTCGGGGCGGTCCGGACGCACGCCATACACCACGTTCGCTTTGCCCTCCTCGAGCGGTTGCAGCAAGGCAGGGTAGTCCTGCGGATCGTATTCCAGATCGGAGTCCTGGATCAGCAAATATTCGCCGCGCGCGTAGGCCAAGGCGGTGCGGATGGCCGCTCCCTTGCCGCAATTCTTCTCGTGAAAAACGATGGTGAGATCATCGCTGGGCGGCAGCGCCTGCAGTTTTTCGCGTGTGCCATCATTCGAGCCATCGTCCACGATAATGATTTCTTTCTTCACCGGCGAGGCCTGAATCGCCTGCAAGAGTTCGCCGACGTGCGCCGCCTCGTTGTAAACCGGCACCAGCACAGACACGCATCCCTTCCAGCGCACGCTCTCCCGATCGTCGCTCGCCGCCGGAGGCTTTCGCGGCGCAGTGTCAACGGATGTCACAGTCAGGGCTCCGCTCGAAATTACCGGCAAATTTTCACCTGTTTCTAGCATACTATCATCTGGAAATTGGTCTCTCTTTGTTATCCGGACCTCGAACGTTCAGCATGCCGCTATCCGAGCCCGCGGTGATCCAACCCGCAGGCGCTTCACCATTCCGGTCAGCCTTCGGTCGGCCTGCGCGCTGGCTGACTCTTGGGCTGCTGTTCGCCATGGCTGCGGCCTTGCGCTTTGCGCGCCTGGCCTGCAAACCCTTCTGGTTCGACGAATGCTTCAGCGTGGAAGTCTCCCGGATGCACTGGCCGAGTTTCCTTCGCCTGCTGTGGTGGCGTGAGGCCAACATGGCGCTGTACTACGGCCTGCTGCGGATCTGGCTGCACTTTGGATGGAGCGAGTTTTTCATCCGCAGCCTGTCGGTGCTGATCGCCGCCGCCACCCTGCCCGCCATCTACTGGCTGGCCGGACTTCTCTTCCCTGATCGGCAGAACGATGATCGGCAGAACGACCGCCCAGTTGCATTGATCGCAACGGCTCTGTTTGCCTTCAATGCCTTCCACGTTCGCTATGCGCAAGAGGCGCGCAGCTATGCGCTCTTCGTTTTGCTGGCGACACTCTCGTCCGGCTTCCTGGTCGCCGCCTGCCGCGAGCCTGGGCGACGTCTCGAACTTGGCTATATATTGAGCAGCATCCTGGCGGTGTACGCCCATTTCTACGCGCTGCTGCTATTGGTGGCACAGTGGCTGACTTTCCGCTGGCTGGGCAAACCTTCGGACCGGCCGAACCCAGCGCTCCCCGAACAGCTGCACCGGGCCTGGAAGATCATCGCGATCGCGGTGTTGCCCCTGATCATCTTTGTGGCCAAAACCGGGACCGGACCCATTCGCTGGATTCATCGCCCAACCCTTCCCGCCCTGATTGCATTCCTCGAGCACTTCGCGGGAAGCGACGGCTGGCCGCTGCCTTTGATTTACGCCGCCGCTTGCCTGGCAGCCGTAGTGCCCCTGCGCAAGCACCTGCTGGGCCGCGATCAGAACTGGGAAACCTGGCGCTGCCAGTTCCTGCTGGTCTGGCTGCTGTTCCCGGTGCTGCTGACGCTTGTGCTGTCATTGGCCAAGCCGGTGTTCTACGATCGCTATCTGATCTTCTGCCTGCCGCCTCTAACCATCCTGGCGGCGGCCGGGCTGGCAAGACTGCGCCAGTCCTGGCTGATCGGCCCGGTCCTGGCCGGCGTTCTCTTACTTTCCCTGCAGGGAGTTTTCTACATTTACGCTCATGATTTCGACGACGAGCGCGACGCCGCCGGCGCCGCGACCACTTTCATTCTTGATCGCTCGCAGCCGGGTGATAGCGTCCTGTTCCACATCCCGCAGATTCGCGTGCCCTACGAATTTTTCCGCTCCCTGCGAACTGCCGGAGATCTTGCCTCCGCCGCTCAAATCGGACCCGAGATTATCTATCCTCACTCGGCTGCAGATGGCCTGGACTATCGCGATTTTCGCGCCAAGCTGTCGGCAGATTTTCTAGCTAAGGCAACGGCTGGCCGCTCCCGCATCTGGGTTGTTCTGATGTACAACGGGCCGGCAAACCCGGATCCCACCGCGGTGCTGCTGACTCGAGTTCTTCCTGAATGGTTCCCGCACGTTCAGCGCTGGCAGTTCCCCAAGGTCGAAGTCCGGCTATATTCGAAAGAGTGAGTCTGGGGGATTTTGATGTGGGTTGCGCTGATCGGCTCGCCGCCACGAAACACAAAAGCCTCCTTCGCGTTGGCGAAGAAGGCCCAGACTGATCCCGCGACTGCCAGCGATTTACTTCGGCTGATCCAGGGTAATTCCGCCCCCGGCTTTCTGCGCTTCTTTTTCGGCTTTGGCCTTCTTGACGCGCAGGGTTTCGTCAACCCAGTGGTCGGCCGTTTTCAGATCTTCTTCCCGGGACCCCAAATCGTCGCATTCGACGTCGGCTCGCTCCCGGTACATGAGGTTCATGTAAGCCATGGCATCGTCATAGTCGGGTCGAAGCTGGATGGCTTTGTTCAAGCTGTCGATGCCTTCCTGGATGGCTGACGCATTTTTCACCTTCAGCTCGTCGCAGGCTTTCTTCTGATCCTTGTTCTTCGGGTTGAGATGTTCTTCCGGCTTCAGGCCCAGCTTGGCGCGTTCTTCCATGCGCGGCTGGTAGCAGGCGGTCCAGTCGATCACGCCGACGGAATAGTAGGGCTCCGGATCGTTCGGATCGAGATCGGACGCCAGGCGGTAGTACTTCTTGGCGTCGTCAAACCTCTTCATGTTCAGGTACAGGTAGGCGATGCCCTTGGCGCTGTTTACCTTTTGATCCCGAGAAGGATTGGCGTCGATCACCTTCTGGTATTCGTCAATGGCCTGCTGCGCGGTGCGCAGATTGTCGGGCGCGTCCACGCCGGGAATGTATTGCGAAACGAAGGCGGTGGCCAGGTACATGCGCGCATTGATCAGCGTCGGGTCGAGTTGCACGGCCTGCTGAAAGTGGTCGATGGCCTGCTCGTAGTGGGAGTTCTTGTAGGCTTCCACACCTTTGTTGAGCTGGTCGCGGGCCCGTAGCTTGTTGCAGCCCACAGAGGAGAAGAGCGCCAGCGCTACTGCCGCCAGCGTAAGCAGCCTCAGGTTCTTATTCATTGCGGTATGAGTCTCCCTCGCCACAGCATCCTAGGCCCAGAGACAGCGGTTTGACAAGCGCGGGCGCTGGAAGGGGCAGTTCTAACGGTGCCCCATCCTAGCCGCGCTCTTTGCGACTAGGGTGGGAAATCGATGCTGGCTCGGCGCGCGACCTGCTAATTACCGGCTTCGATCTTCGCCGTGATCAGGCCGACCTTGTCCACACCGGCGGCGTGCGCGATATCAATCACGTTGGCCACATTGCCGAACGGGATCGAGTCATCCCCCTTCACGAACATGACCTTTTCCGCGCGCTGTTTGTAGATGTCTTCCAGGCGTCCCTGCAGATTGTCCCAGGTCGCGTCTTCCTGGTTGACCTTCACGCCCGGTTCCGTGCCGGGGCCGCGGTCGATCAACTGCACGACGATGGTGCGGTCGGGCGTATTGTTCTTGGGCGCGTTCGGCGGAGGCGGCTGCGGCACCAGCGCATCCAGGCCTTTCGGCGTCACCGGCGAGATCACCATGAAGATGATCAGCAGGACGAGCAGCACGTCAATGAGCGGTGTGACGTTGATGCTGGCGCTCGGGCCTCCACCGCTTGAGCCAAGATCCATTCCCATGATCGTTCTCCTCTATTGTCCAGGCGCAGCCGGAGCCGGCGGGGCGTTCGGAGTTGTCTTTCTCTGATCGGTAAGCAAGCCCAGGTCATCCACTCCCGCAGCCCGTACGCCGTCTACGACCTGCACCACGTATCCAAAACGGGCCCGCATGTCCGCCTTCACGTAGACCTGCTTGTTCTGTACGTTGGTGGCCAGGCGATCCTTCACCTTGGTGGTCAGGGCATCGATGGAAATCTGCTCACTGCCAAGATACACCTTGCCATCCTTGGTGACGGAGACCAGCAGGGCGTCTTCCTTGTCAGCGTCTTCCATGGGCGTGGGGTTATTTACCTTGGCCATGTCCACGCTGATGCCTTTCTGCAACATGGGTGTGACCACCATGAAGATGATCAGCAGAACCAGCATCACGTCCACCATCGGCGTGACGTTGATGGCCGAACTGATTTTCGAACCTTCGTCTCGTTTGGCTAATGCCATTGGAATCTCCAATACTTCCCTTGCGCCGTTGCGTCAGCGTCCGCCAAGTCAGGAAGGTCCGGCGCCGGAGGGTTCCAGCGCCGGACAAGCAACTCACTGCGGACCAGGCCGCGCCATTCCTGCCAGGCCGGCTTTATCGTCTAACGTCGCCGCGCTTCTTCAGGAAGTAGTCGATCAGTTCGCTCGACGAGTTGTCCATCTCCACGTCGAACGCTTCCACGCGCCCGGTCAGATAGTTGAACATCATGACGGCCGGGATTGCGACGAGCAGCCCGATGGCCGTCGTAACCAGCGCTTCCGCGATACCGCCCGCGACCGCCGCCAGGCCCGTGGCCTTCGAGTTGTTGATGCCGATGAACGCGTTCAGAATGCCCATCACCGTGCCGAACAGTCCCACGAAGGGAGCGGTCGAACCGATGGTGGCGAGGCCGCCCAATCCACGCTTCAGTTCAGCGTGAACGATGGCTTCGGTGCGTTCCAGGGCGCGCTTGGAGGCTTCGATGGTCTCGCCGGGAATGGCGCCCGGGCTGTCCTGGTGGGCCTTGAACTCCATCAGGCCGGCGGTGACGACTTTGGCCAGATGGCTCTTCTTGTTGCGCTCGGCCACCTTGATGGCTTCGTCGATGCGGCCGTCGCGCAGTGCTCCCGCTACCGCCGGGGCAAAGGAACGCGATTGCTTGCGGGCCGCACTGTAAGCCATCCAGCGGTCGATCATCACGCCGATGGACCACCCCGACATGATGAACAGAATGATAACGACGGTTCTCGCGACCCAGCCCATGGCCTTCCACAAGCCCAATGGATCGGTCGCCAGTGTGCCGCTCTCTTGGACGATCCAAGCGGCTGCGGCGGGAACGTGACTGAGAATGACTCCTGCTACGTGAGTTGCCAACATGAGTTGCTTTTCCCTCCTCGGAACTCTCTACTCTGCGTTAGACACTGTGATGCGCCTTGCGGTGCCAGCGGCGAACCGGAAACCTGCATTCCGGCAGTTTACCGCCTACACTGCGCAAGCCCGGTGCAAAGCACCCATATCTGAGAGGAAACTCGCGATATGGCGGCCCTGCCCGAGCTTTAGGAAAGCTCCTCCCCGCCACCGCGTTTTGGTGAGAGGGGAGGGTCACATACACACTTCCAATGCGAAATCCGAATTACGCCAACGCCCGGGAGTCTAGCCTCCGGAGAGCGTAAAGTTAACCTGCACCTGCGTGTCGACTTCGACCGGCTCGCCATTCAGCAGGTATGGTTTGTACTTCCACTGCTTCACGGCTTCGATCGCGGCCGGCGCCAGCATCGGATGCCCGCTGATCAACTGCAGGTTCTCGATGTCGCCCGACTTGCTGATCTGCGCCTGCAGAACCACCACGCCCTGAATGCGGGCCTGGCGCGCCAGCGGCGGATAGGTCGGGTTCACGCGCCGGACCAGGAGTCCTTGCGACACGCCCGACGACACACGCACGCGCTGCGGAGTGGCAATCTTCGGAACCGCGACCGGCGTGGAGCTGATGATGCCGCCGATGACGCCGCCCATCTGCCCACCCGGGATTCCGCCGGGGACGCCGCCTACCACGCCGGCTGTAGCCATCTGCGGCGGGGCTTCGTCCTCCTGAATCATCTTGACAGCTTTTGGAATCCTGGTCGGCGTGCGCAATTCGCCGTTGATAATATCGGTCTGAATCTGCCTCTGCACATGGACCGGCGCGGCTGCCGGCGGTGGCGGCGGAGGAGGTGGCGGCGGAGCCACCAGGAAGGTCATCAGCTGCGTTCGCGGCAGCGCCTCGGTAAAGATCAGCGGGACCAGGATCATGAACCCGACGATCACGGCTTCCAGCATGAAGGCGACGGCTGACGTCCGTCCGCGTTGCGTTTTGAGCCTGCCCCCGGACTCGATAAGGCTATCTTCAAACATAAGCTTCTCCCCCACTCAGACCCTACGGAACCTTAGACACCGGCAGCTACCCGTTTGCTCCCGGAGTCGTTCTCCACCGCGGCAGCCTGGCAGGCCTCCGCGGCGTTCCTTCTAAGTCCTTACGTAAGAAGGCTTAACACATGACCCCACCGGTGTGCCATCGGGCGTCTTCAGTACGCTCTCTTACTTGCCCTTGGCTGCCGGCATGGCCATGGGACGCTTTCCCCGTTCAATCCGCCAGTCCTGATACGCCACCAGGATCGGCGCCGCAATCGCGATCGAGGAATAGGTCCCAATTAATATGCCAATTACGAGCGCGAGGCTAAACCCATGCAGCACCTCGCCCCCGAATAAAAAGAGTGCGAGTACGGTAAGGAAGGTTAGGCCCGCTGTCAAGATCGTTCTGCTCAACGTCTGATTGATGCTCCGGTTGACAACGTCTGACAGTTTCTCGCGCCGCATGAGTTTAATATTTTCCCGGATGCGGTCAAATACCACGATCGTGTCGTTATTAGAGTAACCAATCAAGGTGAGAATGGCCGCGATCACGGTCAGGGAGATGTCGGTTTTCGTCAGCGAAAAGGCCCCCACCGTGATCAAGGTATCGTGAAACACCGTGACCACCGCGGCGACGCCGTAGATCCACTCAAAGCGGAAACCCAGGTACACCAGCATTCCGGCCAGGGAATAGATCGTGGCCAGAGCCGCCTGTTTCTGCAGTTGCGCGCCCACTTGCGGACCCACAATCTCGACGTTCCGCACGCCAAAGTCAGACAGGAAGAAGCCGTCGTGCAACGAAGCCACGACCGCGGGATCGGCCGCGCCCGCTTTTAGCTGGTCGATCGAACTCAGCACGCCGCCTTGCGCTTTGTCGCGATAATCCACCACGGCCTGAGCCTGCGCCGTGTATTTCTGATCGGCGTCCGAACCCAGGTGTAGCGGATCTTTGTCCATCAAATAGTTCTTGATTGTCAAAGAACTGGCATTGTTCAGGTCAGTCCTGCCAGCCGGAGTGTTGGACTCCAGCGCGCCGATGATCTGTATTTTGCCCCGGTCCAGAGCCTGTTCGCTGGTTTCCTTCTGCGCCAGGTCGATCAGAACCTCGTCGTTAGCAGGCGGCCCGTAGCTTTGAATCCTGGGATCGTGCAAGCCCGCCTGATCCATGGCGTGACGCACAGCGCCCAGATCCGGGGTATGCGAAAACTTCACATACACCAGCGTGCCGCCGCGGAAGTCCACACCCCACGGGATGCCGTGCCAGAACAGCATCGAGAGCACGCCCGCAACGCTAAAGAGCAGGGAAAAGGCGAGAAAATACCACTTTTTCCCCAGAAAATCTATATTGACGTCGTGAAAGAACTCCACCGGTTTTTGTTACCCCTTATCTATGAATGACTTAACTGGCATTCACTAACCAATTGTCATCCTGAGCGAAGCGAAGGACCTGTGCAGTTCTGCCGGCGCCAGCAAAATGCATAGGTTCTTCGCTTCGCTCAGAATGACAACGCTAAAACTCCGCTAGATGCTCAACGCTTCCCCGCGCTGCTTGCGGCTGAGAATCCAGTCGAAGATCGCGCGCGACACGAACACGGCGGTGAAGAGGTTGGCCAGCAAACCAAAGGTCAGCGTGACCGCGAACCCTTTCACCGGGCCGGTTCCAAACAAGAACAGAATCGCCGCCGAAACGATGGTGGTGACGTGCGTGTCCACGATCGTGATCCAGGCGTGACTGAAGCCTTGATCCACAGCCGAAGGCGGCGTCTTGCCGTTGCGCAGTTCTTCGCGAATGCGCTCGAAGATCAGCACGTTGGAATCGACGCCCATGCCGACCGTCAGAATTACGCCGGCAATTCCGGGTAGCGTGAGCACCGCCCCGAAGTAGCCCATGAATCCGAGCAAAATGATGAGGTTCAGGATCAGGGCCACATCCGCGTTGATGCCGGCGCCACGGTAGTAAATCAGCATGAAGATGAGCACGGCGAGCATGCCCGCAACTGCCGCCCTCACGCCGGCGCGAATCGAATCCGCGCCCAGCGACGGTCCGACCGTGCGCTCTTCCAGATACTTGATGCCCGCCGGCAACGCGCCCGAGCGCAGGACCATCGACAGGTCCTTCGACTGCTGCTCGTCCATGCGCCCACCGCTGATCTCGCCGTGATCGCGAATGGGCTCCTTGATATTCGCCCACTCCTGAACTTTGTTATCGAGCACCACCGCCAGAGGGTCGCCGACGTGAGCATTGGTAAAGTTATAAAACCGCTGCCCGCCTTCGCCGGTCAGCGTAAAGCTGACGCTGGGCTGGCCATTCTGATCGCGGTTGGGCTGGGCGTCCCGCAAGTCCTTTCCGGTAACCGCCGAGACGCGAGATACCAGATACCACGCCGGCCCTTCTTCGCCGGCGCCCGGCATGCTATGCCCGGCAACGAGAATCGCATCCGGGGGAAGAACTCCGGGAGTCGGTTGCGCCTGCAGTGCCGCCTGCTCGCTGGGATACGGTCCGCCCAGTCCTTGCTTGAATTCGAGCATTGCGGTGTTCTGGATGATGTCCTTCACCCGCGCGGGATCGTCCACATCCGGCAATTGCACCAGAATCTGGTACTGGCCGAGGCCGTGCTCTTCAATCTGCGGCTCGCTGACGCCGAGCTGGTCGACGCGGTTCCGTATGGTCTCGATCGCTTGCGTCACCGCCCGGTTCTTCAGATCGGTCAGGGACGAGGGCTTCATCGCCATGTTCCAGGAATTGTCCGCGCCCCCGGTGATGTCATATTCCGGCAGGCGCTCGGAAACGATACTCAACAGGTCGGTACGCGAGCTGGCCTGCACGCCCTTCAGCACAATGTGGTCAGGGTTGTTCTGCTGGTCGGGCTGGCTGATGTCGGCGTAGTCGATTTTGCGGTTGCGCAGCTGCTCTTTCAGAACTTCCATGGCGTTCTGCGCGTCGACGTTGACGGCATCGTTCACCTTCACTTGCAGGATCAAGTGCGTTCCGCCGCGCAAATCGAGGCCGAGATGAATGTGCTCGCCCATTGCGGCCAGGAAGCCGTGGCCGGAAAAGCTCTTGGGAACGCCGAAGATTCCAAACAGGAAAATAAGCAGCGCGCCAACCGTGATTCCAAATCGCCAGAGAAGAGGTTTGTTCATATAAACACAGTGATTAGTGATTAGTGATTAGTGATCAGTTTGGGGTGCGCAACTGACCACCGGCCACTGAGCACTGAACACTATTTTCCTTTCACTTCTTCCTCGGTCGTAACCACGTGCACCACCGAGGCCTTGGTCACTTCCACGCGGAGATTGTCGGGAGGGACGCGCAGATGTACCGCGTCATCTTTCAGCGCGATGATCGTACCCCGGAGCCCTCCGCTGGTGGTGACTTTATCCCCCGTCTTGAGCTGATCCAGCATGGCCTGCCACTTTTTCTGGCGGCGCTGTTGCGGCATGATCAAGAGAAAGTAAAAAACGCCAAAAATCAGGATGAGCGGCGCAATGGCAGCCCACCCCATACCCCCGCCACCACCGAACTGCGCTGCCAGCAACGATCGCATAGTGTGATGTCTGAGCGTATAAACCCGCAAAATCGCCCGCGCCTGACAGCGCCGCGGGAGCTGTTATGTCACCACGGAGTTTGGATCGTCTTCGGCCGGGTTCCTTCAGCTTCGGGATCGAATCCGGGGAGGTCTTCCGTGTCTAGCGTTTCGCTCGTGACCAGACACCAGAGGAAAAATGGGACTCTTCCCCAAGTCAAATAGAATGCCGCACCCGCCGCATAGTGTCAAGGTAGAAACTCAGGTTGTGGATCGTGTTCAGGACCTGCGCCAGCACTTCATTCGATGCATAAAGATGCCGTAAATAGGCCCGTGAATAGCGCCGGCAAACGCGGCAAGGGCAGCTCGGATCGAGCGGTCCCTGGTCCTGGGCGTAGCGCGCCTGCTTGATGGGAATCTTCCCTTCCGAGGTGAACAGCAGCCCGTGCCGCGCCGCTCGCGTCGGCAGCACGCAATCCATCATGTCGACGGCGAGGCCGGCATATTCAACGATTTCTTCGGGCGTGCCCACTCCCATCAGATAGCGCGGCTTGTCGGCGGGCAAATGCTCGAGCGTGGACTCGACGATCTCACGGGTCAGCGCGCGCGGCTCTCCGACGCTGAGCCCGCCGATCGCATAGCCGGGAAAACCGATCTCAATCGTGCGCTCGGCGGATTCGCGGCGCAGCTCGCGATCCATCCCGCCCTGCACGATGCCGAACAACGATTGAGTCCGGTCCGAACACGTAGGGACGGACGCATTCGTCCGTCCGGCGGAGCGAAGCTCCGCAGGTTCTTCTGCTGCGGCCGGGGGTCCGGCGAGCTGGCGCTCGCCTGGACGGACGAATGCGTCCGTCCCTACGTGACCATTGCCTGCCCACGGCACTTCGTTCTTATGCTCCTCGAAATATTTCTTGCTTCGCGCCGCCCAGCGCGCCGTCATCTCCATCGAAGCGCGAACCCGCGCGCGATCCGCCGGGTACTCCGTGCACTCATCGAACGCCATGATGATGTCGGCGCCCAGCCCGATCTGCGCTTCCATCGCGCTCTCCGGGCTGAAGAAGTGCGACGAGCCGTCGAGATGCGAGCGAAAATTGACGCCTTCTTCGGTGACCTTGCGCAGTTCGTTCAGGCTGAAAACCTGGAATCCGCCGGAGTCGGTCAGGATCGCGCGCCGCCACGACATGAACCCGTGCAACCCGCCCAGCTTTCTTACAGTTCCAACGCCCGGACGCAAGTACAGGTGATAAGTGTTGCCCAGGATGATCTGCGCGCCGAGCTCTTCGAGCGTCTCCTGCGGCACGCCCTTGACGGAAGCCACGGTGCCCACGGGCATGAACACCGGCGTCTCGATTTCGCCATGTGGAGTGAGCAAGCGCCCGGCACGCGCCTTGCCGCTCACTTTTTCGATCTGAAACGAAAGAGGCACCAACGGGATTGTAGCAACGCAAGGTATCAACGCATGTAGGGACGGACGCCCTCGTCCATCCGGCGGAGCGAAGCTCCGCGGCTGTCTTCATTTCCTGCCTAAGCCGCTTCTCGCGCGCCCGCCTCCGCACTGCGGGCAGGCGCAAGCAGCGCCAGCGCAGAACCCGCGTAAATCACGGCCGCCAGAATGATCAAAGCCTTGAGCCCGAACCACAGGGACAACGATTCCAGCAATCCTCCAGCCAGAGATCCAAACAGATTCGAGCCGAGTGCACTCCCTGAAAAATGCACTCGCGCGAAGCTGGAAACGAAGATGATTCCGGCAAAGAAAACCGGTAGGCACAACACGACTCCCGAAACCAACCCTCGAATTACCGCGGACGCGAAGAAAAGCCTGTCGGTTGGCACCAGGAACGAAATCAGCAGGGAAGCGAAAAGCCCGGCATATGCCAGCCTCGGCGGGAAATTCCGAAATCGTTCGTACACCAGGTTGGCCGCGACGATCAGGCAGAGCAGGCCGGAAATCACGATGGAGTTTACCACCCACGTCGTCCCGAAAAGCAGGGCCATGCGGCTGACGATCTGCGTTTCGAGCAGCATGAAGCCCGCGCCCAGCAGCAGAAAATGCAGATCGAGCCGGCCCTCAGTGGCGCGGCCCGTCTGGCGCAGGAACCAGCCGAACGTCAGCAGCACGGCAATCGAAATCAGGATCACGTTGATCGGCAGCCCCGGTTCGTGCTGATAAAAATACGGCCAATCGTCGGAGGTCAGCCGCGCCGGCTCCATACGAATGTTGGCGTGCTCGCGCACGAAGGCCGCGACCGCGGGATCCGCCAGGGATTTCTGCATGCGCTCGCGCGAGCCGCCGACAAAGAATCGGCTGCCTGAGCCGCCCGGCCCGTCGGTGCTCTGAAACTGCATGGGCTCTTCGCCGAACGTGGTCTTCATCAAGCCAAACAGCCGCCCGGCGATCCAGGGATTCTGCACCCAGAACTTGACGACCAGCAAGCCGTCTGGCTTCAGAAGCTGCCGGGCCTTGGTCAGCGCCTCCTGCGTGTAGACGAAGTTGTCGATGCGAATGTTCGAGAAGTACGAACTGGTGGTGTGCGAATCGAGCAGCGAATAGACGATCAGGTCGAACTTCTCGTGTCTGTTTTGAACGTAGGCGCGGGCGTCGTCGAGGATGATCTGAGTTTTGGACGACTGATACGGATGCTCGAAATGAAATTCACGGCCCAGCTTGATGATGAGCGGATCGATCTCCACGCCAGTCACGTGACCGGCTCCGTTGCGTAAGGCCGCGGCTACATCATTGCCTGTTCCCGCGCCGAGCACCAGCACCGACTCCGGCGCGGGATAGATCCGGTAAGGCAGGTTATAGGCGTTCCATTCGGCAGGCTGAGCGCGGAATTCGTCGGGATGAGACTGCACATATGCGGGAGAAAGATCGAGGATGCGCTGAAACCAGAAGTCGTTGGTGTTCAGCCAGTAGGAGACGATTCGGCCGTTTTCATACTCCGGGCGCAGGTCGAGCTTCTGATAAGGCGACCAGTACGTCGTCGACTGCCGATGATCGCGCAGCGTGAGCAACAGCACACAGGCAAGAAAGCTGGCGGTCAAGATCCAGCGCACGCGGGGCCGGCGCCAGAACGTAAGAACGGCGAGCACTCCGGCGACAAGCATCCACACCGCCGGAGGTTGATACAAGAAACAAAGCAGGGTAAAGCCCGCAATGCCGGCCAGGCTGGCCAGCACATTCACGCTGTAGGCCTTCACGCCGTTGGGAGATTTCTCCAGATACCAGCCCACTAACTGTCCGGTCGGAACAAAAATCATGGCGATAACAGCAAACAGCGGCACCATGACCGCCAGCGCCAGCAGTGTGCCCGGCCAGCTGGTCGGCAGAGAAGGCACTCCCCAGGTGTTCACTTCCGTGCCGCCACCCAGCATCTGCGGCAGCGCCGCCAGCACCTGATGCAGGGGCGAGAGCGGCGCCTTCAGCAGCACCGTCAGCACCAGCAGCGGCGCGATTAGCGCAGTCAGTTGCACGCGACGGCGGCAGAAGTAGCAGCCCAGCCCGAATCCCAGGAAGCACGCCACCAGGACAAGGTTCTTGAAATAGGCGAACACGCGGATCTCGGAGGAGATCCAGCGGATGGTCATGACTTCGAGAAAAAGCGAAAGGACACTGATCAGCGCCAGGTGGGAGTAGCTGAAACCACCAAGTTGTTCGGGATCAAGCTCGAGAGCCGTAAGCCAGCGGCTCTTTGCTCGAGGAGATTCTTGATAGAGGCCAAAGAGGCCATAGACCAGCCAACTTAGCAGGCCCGAAGCGGCAAATAACAAAACAAGCGATCCCGACGAGTGAATGATCTTATCCATTCCAGTCCTTACCTACGGTTAGAAAGTCTCATCCGGAATATACAACCAGTGCGGATGCGCGAAGGCAAAAAGACGTCCTGGACGGCGAGCAAGCAGGCCGGAGGTCAGATCCCGGACCGCGTCTTCTGATTTGCATTCATGAGCGCGTTCATCTCCGTGTGCGAAGGAGCGCCCTCCAGCGCCGCATACGTACCGTGGCCTTTCAGCTCTTCCGCCAGGCGGCGCAGCAGACCGAGCCCGGCCCGCATCGGACCGGAACCCAGGCTGATTCGTCTGACGCCAAGAGCCGCCAGTTCAGCGACTGAGGGAGAGCCGGGCCCGGCCAGAATGTTTAACGGACAACGAATATCCGCCACCAGGCGGCCGATCGTCGGCGCATCGCGCAGACCCGGCGCGAACGCGCAGTCCGCGCCCGCGTTGGCGAAAGCTTGCAGCCGCTGCACCGTCCGGTCGTAGCGCGTTCCGGGTTCGCCAACCTGAAGGAGATACACATCGGTTCTGGCGTTGAGGACTAATGGTAGGCCCAGTTCCTCGGCGGTTTCGCGAATCGCCCGAATTCTTTCCAGCTGCAGCGATAAATCCACAAGAGGCCGCCCAACGTCCCCACTCGCGTCTTCGAAATTCATGCCGACCGCGCCTGCCTGGATCACGCCTCGTGCAGTCGTCGCCGCATCTTCCGGCGTGTTTCCGTATCCCGCCTCAGCGTCGGCAGTGACCGGCGCCTTCACCGCTCGCGCTATGTCTGCAACGGCTGCAAGCATCCGGTCGCGAGATATTTTCTGGCCGTCAGGAAAGCCATGCGCAAAGGCCACGCCGGCGCTGCTGGTCGCGATGGCCGGGAATCCGGCTTCTTCAATGAGCCGGGCGCTGGCCACGTCCCAGACATTGACCAGCAGCAGCGGACCCGTACCGGCGTGCAACGCCCGTAATGTTTCTGCCTTTTTCTTCTGCTCAGGATTTGGCATGGGAGCCATTCAGCGGTTTCCAGCCTTTAGTCTTTCGACGAATTTGCCTACGCTGACCACCGCCCGGCCCACTGTGCCTCGACCAATTTCCCGCACATCGTCGCGGGCAGTGACGCGGAAGGTGTAGAAGCGTCCGTCGAAGGCTTCGAGCACAGCTTCCGCCTTGATGTGCGCGCCGATGTTGCTGGCCGCGCGGTGTTCCACGTTGATTGATGTCCCCACGGTGATCTCGTCGCCTTCGCAGTAGGGCTGCAGCGCCTGGAAGGCTGCGATCTCCATCAGCCGGATCATGTCGGGAGTCGAGTACACCGGCGGCAACTTCGAGTTGCGCGAGGTCAGCGTGTGCTCGAAGGCGACCGTCTCCTCCGCCTCGCCGCGCACGCCGATAGGGATGGGTCTGGCCAAGAGTTTTCCTCCCGACAAATCAGCCTCAAATAGAAACGAGCCACTGATTCTACCGAATCAATGGCTCGAAACCCGGCGACGACCCTCAGGGGCTAAAGCCCGCCCGCTTTAGGGCCTGTGCGGCACGACTGAAGTCGTGCCCTTCCCAAATCTTATGAGGACAGCGGATTGCTGGCGCTCAGCCTACGCCCCCATAGCATGCGCCGCGAGGCCGTCGAGCTTCGCTCGACCCGGACAGCCGAGGGCGACTGTCCCTACATAGCCCTTCCGCAAAGTCAGGCCTCGTTCCTACTATGCCGCCGCAACCGTCATGCGCCGCGCTTCGATGCCATCCAGCGCGTGCCACAGAGCCCGCGCCGCATTTTCGGCGGCATTCAAAGCGGCGTCCGCGGCTTCAGGGTGGGAGGCGATGCGCTTCTCCAGCTGCACCCGCCACACGCGGGCGTGATGCACGTCGGCGGTGGCATGCAGCGAGAAATAACCGCAGGTCTTGTCGTCAGCGCCATAGTTCTGGCGCAGGCCGCGCTCCTTTTCCCGCGCCACGCGAGGCACCTGCGACTCGTAGGTGTAGAAAGCTGCCAGCGCCTCCTCGGGCAGGCCTTCGCTGGCCACGTGATGGAAGTGGCGGATGAGCTGCCGCACTTCCGGGACGGGGCAATGCCACTCCAGATTACGGGTTGACCCCATGCCTTCGGCGAAATCGAGCCACAAGTCGGAGTGCGGCACCGACTCCTTGCCTGGCCGGCCGTCGATGCCCTTCTCGTCGCACAGGTTCGCCAGCACGGCGCGGCGTAGCTCGCCTTCGTCAAGACGCAGGCCGAGCGCCGCCAGATACGAGGGAAAAGCCTCGACGTGATGGTAGTAATCCTGTGCGTATTCGCGCAGGTCTTCGCGGGTCAGCTCTCCGGCTGCCCACGCTTCGTAGAAGGGATGGCAAAGCAGGTCATATTTAGAGATTCGCGCTTCCAGCTGCTCGAAGAATTGGGCGCTAGTCATGAGTCCCCCTGTATTTTGCGGATGACAGGCTACTATACGGCGCAGGCTGGGGGCGGGCAAGTGAGCGGGATCACGAATGCCTCCAAGTTGCTAGAATGAAAGAAGAAAGAGTACTGACGACTCTGGGGCCTGACTGTCGGTCTGGGATGCAGTTTACCGAACAATTCGACGTCGTCGTCGTGGGCGCCGGCCATGCCGGTTGCGAGGCCGCCATGGCCGCCGCACGCATGGGCCTGAAGACCGCTCTCTGCACGCTCAACGTGGATCTGATCGCGCAGATGTCGTGCAACCCGGCGGTGGGAGGGATCGCCAAGGGCCATCTGGTGCGGGAAGTGGACGCGCTCGGCGGCATCATGGGAGAGGTCACCGACGCGGTCGGCATCCAGTTCCGCCTGCTGAACACTTCGCGCGGGCCGGCCGTATGGTCGCCGCGCGCCCAATGCGACAAGCAGGCCTACCGCCTGAAAATGCGCGAGGTGCTGGAGTCGCAGGCCAATCTGAAGATCAAGCAGGCGGAAGTGGCGGACTTGATCGTTGCCTCCGACGGTGGAAGCGGCAATGACCATGTGGGGACGGGCGCCCCGCCCGTCCAGGCGGAGCGTAGCTCCGCAGCTCACTGCCGCCAGAGAGTTCTCGGCGTTCGCCTCCGCGACGGCCGCACTGTGCGCGCCGAGGCCGTCATCATCACCACCGGAACATTTCTCAACGGACTCATCCACTGCGGCGAGCAGCAATATCCCGCGGGACGTTCGGGCGAGCCGGCCGCGGTCCTGCTCGGCGAGGCCCTGAAGAAGCTGGGGCTGCGCGGCTGCCGCCTCAAGACCGGAACGCCGCCTCGCCTCGACGGACGCACGATCGACTGGTCGCGCTTCCCCGTGCAACCGGGCGATGACGATCCAACTCCGTTCAGCTTCCGCACCCGACGGGTCGCACATCACGACTCGCAAGTGCCGTGCTACATCGCGTGGACCACCGCTGAGACGCACCGCATTATCCGCGAGAACGTGCACCGTTCGCCCATGTACAGCGGCCAGATTCAGTCCATTGGCCCACGCTACTGCCCGTCCATTGAAGACAAGATCGTGAAGTTTCCCGACAAGGAAATGCACCAGCTCTTTCTCGAGCCGGAGGGGCTGAACACGCACGAAATCTACGTCAACGGCATGAGCACCTCCTTGCCGGTAGAAGTCCAGCTGGCGATTCTGAAGTCGATCCCCGGCCTGGAAAGCGCCGAGATGCTGCGGCCAGGCTATGCCATCGAGTACGACTCAATCGATCCCACGGAACTTGAGCGCACACTGGAGACGCGGAAAATTGCCGGCCTGTTTCTTGCCGGACAAATCAACGGCACTTCCGGTTATGAAGAAGCGGCGTGCCAGGGAATCATGGCGGGCATCAATGCAGCGCGGCAGGTAAAGCGCGAGGAGCCGCTGATTCTCGACCGCACCGAAGCCTACACCGCAATCCTGATCGACGATCTGATTTCCAAGGGCACGAACGAGCCGTACCGGATGTTTACCTCGCGGGCCGAGTTCCGCCTGCACCTGCGCATCGACAACGCCGACCGGCGGCTGACGCCGCATGGCCGTCGAGTGGGCCTGATCTCCGACGGAGCCTGGGCGGATTTTCAGGCGAAGCAGGAGCGGCTGGTCAGAATGAGGAAAGTGCTGGAGAGCGCACGGCTGACCGCGGAAATGCTGTCAGCATTTCAAGCTGCGGAAGTCAGCGATGCCTATGTGGGGACGGACGCATTCGTCCGTCCAGCCGGGCAAAGCCCGGCGGGCCTCTTGTCATCCGCTGCAGGCCAGACGCTGGCGCAGCTGCTCAAGCGACCCGAAGTGAATGTCGAACAACTTTCTCCGATCCTGCGCGAGCTGGCGCCTGAGTTTTTTGAACGAAATAAAATCCGCGAACATCCGCGTGAATCCGCGGCGAGAATTTCTTCCGAAGTGCGCAACGAACTCAAGTCGGTGGAGACCGAGATCAAGTACGAAGGCTACTTGCTGCAGCAGCAGCGCGCCATGGAGCGCCTGAAGAAAGCCGAGCAGCATTCGATTCCCGACTGGTTCGACTATCGCTCGGTCAGCGGGCTATCGAGGGAGATGCAGGAGAAACTCAGCCGAGTTCAGCCGCGCACGCTGGGCCAGGCGTCGCGCATTCCCGGCGTAACGCCAGCGGCCGTGTCGCTGGTGAACGTCTACATCGAAATCCAGGCGCGGCGCCGCGAACAGGCTGCGGCGCTGTAGGGCCCTTGGCTGGTTCGGGCGAAAGAAACCGGGAAGGGCACGACTTCAGTCGTGCCGGTGAGTCGACTCAGAGACTCAGGGCTTTAGCCCCTGAGGTGACCCGCGCGTTTCCCGCTACAATGACCTCAACATGATCGCCCACCTCCGCGGAAAGCTGCTGGCCAAGCATCCGAATCAGGCCATCGTCGAAACGGCGGGCGTCGGCTACGACGTGACCATCAGCGTGCCGACGTTTTCCGATCTGCCTGCGGCCGGATCCGAAGTCGCGCTTCACATCCACACTCACGTACGCGACGACGCCATCGCCCTGTACGGATTCCTTCGGTCATCGGAGAAGGCGCTGTTCGAGAAGCTAATTACGGTCAGCGGGATTGGGCCCACTCTGGCCATCAAGATTCTCAGCGGCATGGCCGCAGAAGAGATGGTCGGAGCGATTCGCGGCAATGATGTTGCCCGGCTGACGCGCATTCCGGGGATTGGCCGCAAGACCGCCGAGCGCATGGTGCTCGAACTGCGGGACAAGCTGCCGGAAGCGGGAGCGGCCCCGGCTTCTGCCCTGCCTGCCATGAGCGCCGTCGAGGAAGACGTACTGTCGGCGCTGCTCAATCTAGGATATCAGAGGGCGGCAGCGGAGAAAGCGCTGGCCGACGCAGGGAAGCACGGAGATGGGAAGTCCTTCGACCAGATGTTCCGGTCCGCCCTTGGCCGGCTCTCGAAATAGACCGAGTTTCCTGTAGACAACCTATTCGGCATGCGCTTTAATACTGCGCCATGCAAACGCTCGGCCTTTCCGATTCGACCACTCGCACCGAGGGCCGGCTCAAGAGTCTGTTCTGGCCGTCGATCCAAAGTGGTGCGGATGTCGACTATCTCGCCGTGCAAGGCTTCTGGGTTTGCACGATCGTGGGAGTGATGTCGCTGGTTTTTTTGGTGTTGGCGGGCCAGCCCATCACCGGATTAGTGATTTTTCTTCTGTTTCACCTTGGTGGCGTTGGCGTTCGCGAACACAATCCCTTCGCTGCGGCGATCATGCTGATTTACTACGTGGTCGACTTTCTCTCCTCGATTCTGTTGGTGTTTGCCAACTCGCCGGGCATTGGGGTTGTGAAAGTCATCATCATGGCGTTGCTGTTCTCCAATCTTCGCGCCACATGGATTGCCGCAGGTTGGAAGGCGGACTCGGAAGAAGCTGCCCTGCCGCCGCGGTTCAGCGAAACGTTTTTCGATAAACTTGCCGACAAATGGCCGGCGTGGATTTGGCCCAAGATAAAGATCGTGTATTACATCTTCTCGTTCGGCTGTCTCGCGCTCCTGGTCGCGGGGATCATCATCATGATGCTGCGCAGGCCTCACCTCTAGAGCGGGCAGCCGACAGATCGGCCTCTTACTTTCCGATGCAGAACGTGCTGAAGATCAGGTTCAGGATGTCGTCGGTTGTGGTGGCTCCGGTGATCGCGTCCAGCGGGCGCAGGGCGTTGTAGAGATCCATCAGCAGCATTTCGTGGGGAACTTTTCCAGCGACGGCAGTCTGTGCCGCTTCCAGCGCACCAAGCGAATCCTTAACCAGCCCCTGATGACGGACGTTGGTCAGGAATCCAGCTTCGGCTTGGGTGCCGGCTTCTCCGCCTATGCAGCGCAGAATTTCCGCGCGCAGCTCAGTGATGCCCGCGCCGGTGAGGGCTGAAGTGCGGACTTGGTTCAGGCGTCCCTCCGGGACGCTGGCGTCGCCTCCGCTGGTCCCAGCGCTGAAGCGCTGGGCTATTTTCGGCAGCCCCTCCGGGGCGTGCGCCAGATCCGTCTTGTTGACAACGATGATCGCAGAACGATCGGCGGCTTGCGCCACCAATTCTTCGTCTTCGCTCGTGACGGGCTGCGATGCGTCCATCACCACCAGCACCAGATCGGCGTCGGCCAGCGCTTCCATCGATTTCTTTACGCCGATGGACTCTGCCTCGTCGAGAGCCTGACGAATGCCCGCGGTGTCGACCAGCTTCACCGGGATGCCGCCGATGGCTACGGTTTCGCTGACCAGATCGCGCGTCGTGCCCGGCGTAGCGGTCACGATGGCGCGTTCGCGCTCAACCAGGCAATTGAACAGGCTGGATTTGCCGACGTTGGGGCGGCCAACGATGGCCAGCGTTAATCCTTCGTGCACGAACTTCCCGTAGGCAAAGCTGGCAGCCATTTGCTCGAGCGGCAAGCGCACAGCGGCCATCGCGTCGAGAATCTTCGCGTCGGGCAGCACAGAAACGTCGTCCTCCGCGAAATCAATCCCAGCTTCCAGCAGGGCGATCAGTTCAACCAGCTTCTGCTTGACCGGCTGCAGTCGCCGGGAGAGCGCGCCTTCCAGCTGCTGCGCAGCAACTTTCGCCTGATACAGCGTCTGCGAGTCGATCAGGTCGCGGACGGCTTCGGCCTGCGTGAGATCGATGCGTCCGTTGAGGAAGGCGCACATGGTGAACTCGCCCGGCTCGGCCAGGCGTGCTCCAGCGGCGACGCAGAGCTCGACGATGTGCCGCAGCACGACCGGAGACCCGTGCGCCGAAATCTCGATGATGTCGTCGGTGGTGTAGGAGTGCGGTTTGGCGAAATAGGTGACGACGACTTCGTCGATGCGGCGATTATGTGGAGCGGACACTCCTGTCCGCTTAACGAGGGCCGAAACCGGATCAGCTGATGCAGGATCATCTGAAATCCCGGCAGGGCCTGTTCCGCTTGCAGCAAGGCGGACAGGAGTGTCCGCCCCACAAGGTTCGGTTAATTCCCCGAATACCGCTCTCCCCGGCTCCAGGTCATGCTTCAGGCACAACATCGGCATGGCGATCTCACGCGCCCGCGGCCCCGCTAGCCGCACGATGCCGATTCCTCCGCGCCCCGGCGGCGTGGCGATGGCGACAATCGTGTCGTCCAGATTCACGCGCCGATTGTAAACTGGTCGTCAGTCATTGGTCGTCGGTCGTTCGCAACCCACGGCAATGACTAACGACTAACGACTAACGACCGGAGCACTAAACTTGTCCGTAGCCGACGAACTCTTAGCCGCCAACGAAGAATTTGCCCGCCACTTCAAACTGGGCGAGCTTTCTGTCCGCCCCAAGCGCCACGTCGCCGTGCTGGCCTGCATGGATTCGCGCATCCTGTTCGAACATTGCCTGGGCCTCAAGCCCGGCGACGCGCACATGATCCGCAACGCCGGCGGCATTGCGACCGAAGACGCGCTGCGCTCGCTGATCATCTCGCATCACCTGCTCGACACGCAGGAGTTCATCATCATCAACCACACCGATTGCGGCCTGCTGAAGGTGCAGGAATACGAACTGAGGTCGCGACTGACCGCGAAGATGGGTGTGATTGCCAGCGAGCCTTCTAACTTCTACGGCTTTGATGACCTTGAAGCCAACGTGCGTACGCAGATCCACCGGGTGAAATCGCACCCGTGGATTCCGAAGCACATTCCGGTGCGGGGGTTTGTGTATGACGTGAAGACAGGAAGGCTGACGGAAGTCGGCTGAATGTGGCGCGGGCACTCCTGCCCGCGAAAAGCCGGCAGCTAAGAACGGCCGGAGGCTGTTTGAGGAGCTAGAGTCAAGGCGCTCTTGGCGTTCATCTTGGCGTTCATCTTGCCGCTCAAAAGCGGGCAGGAGTGCCCGCTCCACACGAGCAACCCTACCGCACCACCTTCTCAATCTCGGCCTTCAACTCTGCATACGGCACCGCTCCCGGATGGTACCAGGCCACTTTTCCGGCGCGATCGACCAGCACCAGCGTCGGTGTGGTCGAGGCGCCGTAGGTATTAAAGTTCGCCGCATTGATGGGAACCGGCATGTCGAGCAGCGCGCCGTAGTAGCGATGCCGCACCGCATCGATGTATTTCAATTCGTCGGCCGGGGCAGCATGCTCCTCCTCCGCCGTGTAGCCGTAGTATCGGGTCGGCCCAATCACTTTCAGCCCCCGCGCCACATATTCCGAGCGAAGCTGCGCGATGACTGGCGCCTCAGCTTTGCAGTCCGGGCACCAGTGCGCCCAGAAAAACAGCAGCTGGGGAGAGCCTTTGAGATCGGCGGCCGCAGGCAGCTTTGCGCCCAGGAACTGATCCTCCTTCAGCGCGGGGGCCAGCCTTCCGTCGAACGACAGCAGATTCAGGTTTTTCTGCAGCCGAGCCCGGATGGAAGTATTTCCATAGGTCCGCAACGCGGCTTGCAGCAGCGCGATGGCTTGCGTGCGTTGACCCTGCGCGGCCATGGCTTGCGACTGGACTTCAATGGCCGCGCCCAACGCTGTGGGCAAATGCTCGTCAGCGTCGAGCGTGCGTGTCTTTAGCTGCTCCACGACTGACGCCTTCGTCTGCTTGGCATAAGCCTCGGCCTGCGGATATTGCTTCTCGGCGAGCGCCGTCCGCGCCAGCCAGGAGTAGGCTTCCAGATACTCGGCCGTGACTCCCTGCTGGCTGCGGTAGGAACTGAGCTGCGACTCCGCCGCCGCGAAACTGCCCTGCGCCAGAGATCCACGCACGTCGTCCACAATCCCCGCCTGCGCGGAAACCGCCAGCACCATCGGTAGAATCCATGATGAAAAGCGCATGCCTACATGATGAGTGTTTTGCTCAAAGGTGGCAAATGAAAGGCGAGTCATCCGACTCCCAGGGCCATAACATCAACTAATTCAATTGTTTAGGTGATTCTGTTTACGAATTGTGTAGCTATTTCGGGGCAATTCCCTTAGAATAAAGCTGCGTTTGATCTTTAGAGTTCCTTCGCAGTATCCAGCATCTCCGCTTAACCCAGCGCGTGACCTGCCTGCAGAAGACCCGAAAGTTTCAGCGCTACATCAAAGAAAAAGGAACAGTGTACCAACATGGAAACAGGAACAGTGAAGTGGTTTAACGACGCCAAGGGCTACGGTTTCATCAGCCGCCAGAACGGTGAGGATGTCTTCGTGCATTTCTCCGCCATTCAGGCCAGCGGCTTCCGCAGCCTGCAGGAAGGTCAGCAAGTACAGTTTGACGTGGTCAAAGGCCCTAAGGGCTGGCAAGCCGAGAACGTCAAGGGCGTCTAACACCGCTTCCACAGTAACAATTCGAAAAGGGCGGCCAGAAATGGCCGCCTTTTGTATTTTGAGAGACTAGGGGCTAGAGGCTAGGGAAAAGGGACTAGTAAAAAACTGCAGCACATGCGAGACCCGTCAAATTCGCTGATCCCGACTTGAAATTCTTTTTACTAGCCTCTAGTCGCTAGCCCCTGCATTACCAGCCCCTAGCCCTTGATCTTTGATCAGCACCACATCCGAATCGGTGTGTCCACGGACCAAGGCCAGTTGTTTTCCGTCGATCGACCAGTGGAAGTCGCGGATGCGCTCGGATTTGAAATCGGTGATGGCGTGGCCCTTGGACCCATCGAGCGGCTGCAGCCAAAGATTGTCCACACCGTTGTCGCGCGTGGGATAGACCACGGCCTTGCCGTCGCGGCTGAAACGAAGCAGCCCGAAGCGTAGGCGCTCAAAATCCACAAGGTTAGTTTGCCCGGAATCGGTGGCCACTAGCGCTAATTTTTCTTTGTGTTCTCCAGAGTGCTGCACCGTGCCGAACGCCGCCAGCTTGCCGTCGGGAGAGATGTCGAAGGTACTATCGGAAATGTTCAGATCCGAAATGGTCTTGGGAGATCCACCGTCGATCGAGATACGCGCCAGCTTTGTTTCATCCCCTTGATCGATGTAGTAGACCCACCGGCTGTCGGGCGAGCAGACGGCGTATTTATCCTGTCTGCCCTTGGTGATTTGCTTCAGATTGCCGCCCGCAGGATCGATGCGCCAGATGTTGTCCGCCTTGCTGCCGCCGTGAAGCACCAGTTCGAACACGATCGAGCGGCCGTCGGGGCAGGCGGACGGGTTGCCATTCGGTTTTCCTTCTTCCGTCCGATCACGGTCTTACTGCCGGTTGCAGGATCGATCCGATGGAGCACCGCTGCCTGGTCGTCGACTACCTGCCCGTCTGTAGTCCAGGTCAAATTGGTTTCCGCGTCGGTCGAGGTGAGGGTATGCGCTTGCGCGCTGGCGCCGGAGGCCGGAAGCACGAACAGGCTCCACCGCTCCTCGCTCAGAATCGTTGCCAGTACGCGACCATCCGCCGCGATGCTCAAATCGGAGTAGTAATTTGTATCGCGCGTAATCGGCGAAATCAGGCCGTCCGGGTAGGAGACCAGCGCGATCTGGGCTCGCTGGTAATTGGAACCCGGCCCGCGCGCCAGTCCGAGCAGCCCCCTCCCGTCCGGCAGCCACGTTGGAGACTGAAAGAACTGCTCGCTGCTGCTGAAGAACACCTGCTGCCTCGCGCTGGCGACATCGACCGCGACCAGGCTCTCCCAGACATCGGTCGCATGCAACTGACCACAGACAATCATCTTTCCGTCCGGCGACCAGGTCGGTGAATACATAGCTTGGCTGTTGGGTCCGCTGGCCAGCACCTTTTCGTTGCCCGCATCGCCATCGGTTGGTTGAACGATCAGCCGGTACTTCCCGGGTTCAGGATTGTCGAGCCGGATAAAGGCGAACTGCTTTCCGTCGGGAGACAAGGTGACGTTTGAGTCGACATCTTCCGCCAGCTTCTGCGGAGCCCCTCCCAGTAACGGCGCGCGATACAAAAATTTGAGCTCAGGGTTCCCGGGATCGCTACGCACGAAATAGAAGTAGTTTCCGTCGGGGGAAAACGTCAGGCCGTTGTAGTACACGTCGGCAGGCGGCTGCACCTGGGTATTGCTGTTGGTGGGAACGTTGCACAGCCACAGGCTGGCCAGGCCGTTGCTCCTCATCAGACTGAGAATGTACTTGCCATCCGGTGAGATTGCGGCGGATACCGCATCTCCGGAATCGGTCACCTTGGTGACGGAGAAATTCTGAAAGGGCGCCGGTCGGCTGCGCGTCACCAGCGAATAGACGCCGTACCCGGCTGCTCCCAGGATCAGCAGAGCGATGACCACCGTCAGTGCCGAGCCGAACTTGTGCTGGTGCACCGCCGCAACCACGGCAGAACTGCTGGGAGGCTTCTGCGCGGCCGCGGGCGGGCTATCAGCGGCTGCAGGTGCGACTGACCGCGAGGGCTGCGCCGGCTGGGCCCCTGCCTTCTGTCCAGACTCCAAATCGCGTTTGAGTCGTTTGAGATCACCCCGCAGGTCCGCGGCTGACTGATAGCGCAAATCGCGATCCTTTTCCAGCAGCTTTTCGATCGTCTCCTGCAGCTTAGGCGGAAAGGCTGCATTCAACTGGGAGACAGCAACGGGATCAAGTTCGAGAATCGCGTGGAAAACCACCGCCGAAGTTGCCCCGGCAAACGGCAACTTTCCCGTCGCCATCTGGTAGACGACCGTGCCCAGCGAAAACAGGTCCGAGCGCGAGTCAAGCTCCTCGCCGCGAGCCTGCTCCGGTGACATGTAGGCGATCGTGCCCACGGTCGCCCCGGGGCTGGTCAGATGGGCGGGGCTGGGAGAGTCTTGGGTCGAGCCGATCGTCTCCATTTCCATCTCGCGGCGCGTCAGCTTGGCCAGCCCGAAATCGAGAATCTTCACCTGCCCGCGCTGGACGAGAAAAACGTTCGCTGGCTTGATGTCGCGGTGGATGATGCCCTTGGCGTGCGCTGCGTCGAGCGCATCGGCGAGTTGGATCGCAATCTCCAGCAGTTGTTCGGTCGGCAGCGGGCCCAGGCGCAGTTTCTGGTCGAGGCTCTGCCCCTCCAGCAACTCCATGGCGATGAACGACTGCTTCTCGCCGCTCTCGTTCGCGGCGTTCTCGACCGCATAAATCGTGCAGATGTTGGGATGGTTCAGCGCCGACGCCGCGCGAGCCTCCAGCAGAAACCGGTCGAGGGCATTCTGGTCTTGCGCCAGATGCGTTGGCAGGAATTTCAGCGCAACCTTACGGCCCAAAGTGAGGTCCTGTGCTTCGTACACCACGCCCATCCCGCCAGTGCCCAGCTGGCCGGTGATGCGGTAGTGCGAGATGGTCTGGTTGATCATTCGCCGTCAAAGAGCGGGAGTCTCATCTTAGGTCGGTAGAAACGGCCCGTCAAACCACGCATCATCGACTGCAGATTGCGCCGAGGACTCGTTGGAACGTGTCCCCCATCACCGCGGACTTGGTTTATGCTATGTCGTTTGCCGTTTCTTTCCCGGGGGCGCACATTGATGCGAACGCATGCTATGCGTCGTCTGTTTGTTTTCTTTTTGATCCTCCTTTCAGCCACCGCAGGCTGGACTCAGATTCCCGACAACACTTACCAGGAGTTGCACTGGCGCATGATCGGCCCCTTTCGCGGCGGCCGCACCCGCGCCGCGACCGGTGTCCCAAGCCAGCCGAACGTTTTCTACGTGGCTCAGGTCAACGGCGGGGTCTGGAAATCGGACGACTACGGCCGCACCTGGAATCCGATTTTCGACGACGAGCCAACGCAATCGATCGGAGCGATTGCGGTCGCGCCCTCCGATCCCAACATCATCTATGTCGGCAGCGGCGAAGGATTGCATCGCCCCGACCTGTCGGTCGGCAACGGCATCTACAAATCCACCGACGCGGGCAAGACCTGGACGCATCTTGGCCTCAACGACGCACAGCAAATTCCCGCGCTGGCCGTCGATCCGCGCGATCCCAACCGCGTGTTGGCTGCTGTGCTCGGACATCCCTACGGCCCCAGCGCAGAGCGCGGCATCTATCGCTCGACGGATGGCGGCCAAACCTGGCAGAAAGTCATTTCCAAAGACGAGAACACCGGTGGCTGTGACGTGGAGATCGATCCTTCGAATCCCGACGTCGTCTACGCGTCGATGTGGGAGGCTCGCGAGGGCCCGTGGGAAGACAACAACGATTACAACGGAACGGGCGGAGGCTTGTTCAAATCGAGCGACGGGGGCACGACGTGGCGCCAACTGAGCAACGGCCTGCCCAAAGATCTCTCGCAGATCTACGTCGCCATCGCTCCCAGTGATTCGCGCCGGCTCTACGCGACCCTCGCCACAGCCTCGGGGAGACTCGCAGTCTACCGTTCCGATGACGCCGGCGAGAACTGGTCGCAGATCACCACCGATCCCCGGCCGGCCGGCCGGATCGGGGGCGGAGATCTGCCCGTTCCCAAAGTCGATCCCAAGAATCCCGATGTCGTCATCATCGCCAGCACAGTGACGATGCGCTCCGCCGACGGTGGCAAGACATGGTCCGGCTTCCGCGGCGCGCCTGGTGGCGACGACTACCAGAACCTCTGGATCAATCCCAACAACGGCAACATCATTCTGCTGGTCAGCGACCAGGGCGCGCTGGTCACGGTGAACGGCGGCGAGAGCTGGAGCTCGTGGTACAACCAGCCCACCGCGCAGCTTTACCACGCCATCGCTGACAATTCGTTCCCCTATCGCGTTTGCGCCGGGCAGCAGGAGAGCGGCTCCGTCTGCATTTCCAGCCGCGGCAACGACGGCGCCGTCACCTATCGCGAATGGCATCCTGTGGGCGTGATCGAGTACGGCTACGTTGCCCCCGATCCGCTCGACCCCGATTTGATCTACGGCGGAGGCAGGAACCAGGTGTCGAAGTATCACTGGTCGACGGGGCAAGTGCAGGATGTCACGCCGATTCCGTTGCGCAGCCCCAAGTTCCGCTCCAACCGCACCGAGCCACTGATGTTTTCACCGGTCGATCCGCATACTCTCTACTTCGCCAGCAACGTGCTCTTCAAGACCACTGATGGCGGGAACAACTGGACCGCAATCAGCAGCGACTTGACGCGCGAGAACCCCGGCGCGCCGGCCAGCGTCGGCACTCTCATGCCCAAGGGAGCCGACAAGCAACGGGGCGTGATTTACGCGCTCGCCCCTTCATTCAAGGAGCTGAATACACTCTGGGCGGGCACGGACGACGGCTTGATTTGGATGACCCGCGACGGCAAGAACTGGACCGACATCACCCCGAAAGAACTTTCGCCGTGGAGCAAGGTCACGCAGATTTCCGCCTCGCACTTCGATGAGCAGACGGCTTACGCCTCGGTAAGCCGATTCCGCATCAACGACATGCACCCGTATCTCTATCGGACGCACGACGGAGGCAAGAGCTGGAAGTTGATCACCGCCGGCCTTCCTGACTTCGGCCCGGTCGATACGGTGCGTGAAGATCCCGTGCGCAAAGGCCTGCTGTTCGCGGGAACGGAAAATGCAGTCTGGGTTTCATTCGACGACGGCGACCACTGGCAGTCTCTGCAACTGAACCTGCCGCACACCTCCATGCGCGACCTGTGGATTCACGGCAACGATTTGATCGTCGCCACGCATGGCCGCTCGTTCTGGATTCTCGACGACCTCACACCTTTGCGCGAGGCCTCGGCCGAACTGGCGAATTCAGTCCATCTCTTCCATCCGGCTGCCGCCTACCGCATTGAGCGCGACACCTATACGGACACGCCGCTTCCTCCGGACGAACCGGCTGGTGCCAATCCGCCTGATGGCGCTGTCATCGACTACTACTTGCCTGCTGCTGCCAGCAGCGTCGCGATTGAAATTCTGGATGCGCAGGGCAAGTTGGTGCGTCGTTTCACGAATACTGACAAACCTGAGATCAGCGATGAAGAGTTGCGGAAGCAGCTGATTCCGCTGTATTGGGTCCGCATGCCGCAGCGAGTCTCGACCGCTGCCGGAATGCACCGCTGGGTCTGGGATCTGCATTATCCGGCGCCGACGGTCATCCGCCATGACTATCCGATTTCGGCCATTCCGCACGACACGCCCAGGTTTCCGTTGGGGCCGACGGCTCTTCCCGGCACCTACACAATCCGTCTGACCGTTGACGGAAAGGTTTCTACAGCACCCTTGACCGTGAAGATGGATCCGCGCGTGAAGACGCCATCCGCCGGCTTGCAAAAGAAATTCGCGAGCGAGACCCGCCTGGCCGCAGTCTTGAGCGATTCGTCCCGCGCGCTGATTCAGGGCGGCTCCATCCACGAGCAACTCGAAAAGATGATTGCGTCGGGAAACAGTCCGGCGGTGGGCTCACTGCAGGACTTCGACAAGAAACTCGCTGCCGTGCTTGGCGCTCCCGGCGGTTTCCTTGCCCCGCCGTCCTCGGAGGTGACCCTGCGCCACGTCAACGATGCGGCCAACACGCTATACCAGGCGATCTGGCTGGCCGATGCGGAGCCAACCTCGCCGCAGATAGAAGCCCTGGCAGCGACGGAGCATGAAAGCGGGGAGGCCATGAAACGCTGGAGCGAATTCAAGACTACCGATTTGCCGGCGCTCAACCGCGTGCTGCGCGAATCGAAGGCTCCTGAGATTCAATTGGAGGAGAACCCGCACCACGAGGAACCGCAAGCGGACGAAGAGTAGTCGCAAGATGGAGCATGAGCACAGTCACACGCTTGTCATTCTGAGGCGCGGTTCTTTCGCGCCGAAGGACCTGTGCATTTCGCTGGCAGCGTCGCGATCACAGAGGAGTGCACAGGTCCTTCGCGGCAAAGAACGCCACTCAGGATGACAGGGAAGATTGGGATTGATTCCGAGTTCTTAGAGCCGTTCGACTGCCGACTGCAGCTCGGCCGCAATCAGTTTAGGATCTGTCCCCGGCTCGAATCTCTTGGGCTCACCGATTCGAACTCGAATCTTCCACGGCGCCGCAAACTTCCTGCCAGCCTGCTTCACCTCAAACAATCCCACAATCCGCATGGGCAGAACTGGAATGCCGAGATTCTCCGCCAGCAGCCCAATCCCCGCGCGAAACGGACCGATCTTTCCATCCGTCGTGTGGCGGCCTTCGGGAAACACCAGCACACTATAGCCTCGATCGACCGCCGCGCCGGCGTACGCGAAGCTCCTCCGGAAGCCGGCCTCGCGCGGCAAGGGAAATAGATTCAGCAGCGAGACTCCCAGCAGCCACTGCACGCGGTCATAGAGTCGCAGAACGAAATTTCTGTGCGGCGGCGGAGTCCGCAGCGCCTCCAGCGCCTCCCCGCCGGCAGCTACAGCCAGACGATGACGGAACCGCGCGGGCAACGCGGTGAGAATGAATCCAGGATCGACGTCACCCACGTGATTCGACACAACCAGCAGTGGCCCCTTGATCCCGCGTAGGTGCTCGCGCCCCTCGATGCGCGGCCAGCCCAGTAACACAATTGCGGGTCGTAGCAGCACATAGTGAGTCAGCAGCCGTAGCCAGTTCACTGGCCAGCGCAACGCCCATCCCGGATAGTGATATCCAACGCCAGCCGCGGCTTTCCCACGCAGCATGCTCTCCAGATCGCCAACCGTCTTCACGGCGCTGAAGCGAGTCTCGCTCAGGTCCACTTGATAGCGGTCTTCGAGAGCACTGAGCAGTTCGACTCGATCCAGCGAACTCAGCCCCAGATCAGAATCCAGGCTCGCGTCCGCGCGAACCCCGGTCACGGGACGCCCGGCCACGCGTGCAATCAACCCGGCTAAGGGACTGTCCTGGTCCTCGACAGCAGCGCTTGCCTGGAGTATGTGCGCCTGAGCAACATCGCGTATGACGTTCTGCCTAGGCTTCTGTGTATTGGTGCGCGGAAAATCCTCCTGCGGCCACTCCATCCACATCCGCATGCGCTGATAATCCGCCAGCGATTGATTCGCATGCTCGACCACTGCCTGAGCTACAGCCCCATCACGCAAAATCACCACCGCGCACGCCTCGGCGTTTCCCCCGCGCTCAATCCCCACAACTACGCAGTCTTTCAACTCTGGCTGCTGCCGCAATGCCGCTTCCAGATCCTCGGGATACACCTTCGTCCCGCCCGGCGTCACGATCACTTCCTTTTTGCGCCCCTTGAAGTACAGGTTCCCAGCTTCGTCAAGGGCGCCGATGTCGCCGGTGCGATACCACCCCTGCACGTCCGAGACGCCATGCGCCCCCTGCTCATCCCAATATCCTGACGCCACGCCCCCGCCCCGCACTAAAATCTCGCCGTCGCCCGCCAGCTTCACTTCACGACCCGGAAGAACTTTGCCAATCGATCCCTTGCCCAGGCGGAAGGGATGATTCACGCTGATGAGAGAAGTCGTCTCGGTCAGGCCGTAGCCCTGGATCACCGCATAACCCAACCGTCCCCAGAACTCTTCAGTTTCGCGGTCGAGCGCCGCTCCTCCAGAGATGAACGCCCAGAACTTCCACCCGAACTGGCGTCGAATTCGGCGAAATGTCCACCACCGCCGCAGAAAGTGTTTCCCCCCGGCCCTCTGGAATCGCCTGCGGAATGCGTTCGTCGCTCCGCGGTCTTCCAGGTCGCGCTCGATTTTCTGCTTCAGAGACTGCAGCACGCGGGGGACGCTCACCACTACTGAAACGCGCTCGCGGCGAATCGTGTTGATCACTTCGGAGGGTTTCAGCTCATCTTGGAAAATCACCGCCCCGCCTAACAGCGGCGGCAGAAACATGCCCAGAAACTGCCCAAATACGTGGCTGAGCGGCAGCAAGTTCAAAAACCGCAAGGGATGCACCAGCCGCTCATATTTCAAATATGGCTGCATCTGTTGTTCGAAAGGAGCGATGTTGGCCAGAACATTGCCGTGCGTGATGACCACGCCCCTGGGTTCGGCCGTCGTGCCGGAAGTGAAAACAATCTGCACGACATCGTCACGCCCGAGCGAATCAACCGAAGGCATCTCCGCGCCATCACCCGGCGTGGCCGCCAGATCGTCAAGAGTCAGCGTTGCCGTCGAATACACAGCCGCCAACCATTCCTGCACATGTCGCTGCGAACCCACCAGCAGCTTGGCCTGAACTTGCCGAAATACCCGCAGGGCAAAGTCGCACGAGGCCCCGTCATCCATTGGAACCACGACTACGCCAACAAGCGCACATCCGAAGAAAGCCGCAACCCACTCCGCGCAGTTTGCGCCCCATAGCATCACGCGATCGCCCCTGGAGATTCCCCGCGTCCTGAGCTCGCGAGCAATGCCAATTGCCATCCGCATCACTTCGCCGTAGGTAAACGACTGCATTCGATACCCGCACCGCTGGCGGTACGCACACTCTTGCCGGTGCGCCGTGAAATTGTCGAGAAAGAATTTGGCTAGCGATTCGGCCATGGCGTTGCGGCGCTGCCGTTCGACTTCACGCCTCCTTGGTTCAAGTCTAGTGGAACCAGGCCAGCGTTGAGACGGGATGGAAGTACAGTTTCCCAACTGCCCTTGCTCGGAATGACAAGACGGAGCGGATTACACAAGGAACTTGTCGCTGGCCGCAGACTGTGCGACATAGTTAAGAATGAGGTTAGGAATGAGGTTAAGAATGAGGTTAAGAATGAGGTTAGGAATGAATTCTCGCAAGAACCTATCGCTGATCCTCAGCCTGCTCGCCACCTTCGCGATCCCCGCGGCCACGCAGGACAAAGACAAGTCAGACGCAGCCACGGTCCGCGCCCTGGAAATGAAGTGGACGGAATCCTACAAGCAGCGCAACATCGACATCCTCTCGTCGCTGCTGGCCGAGGACTTTGTCATCACCATCGAAGATGGCAGCGTTTTCAGTAAAGCGGGATACATCAGCCACAGTGCCGACGCCTCCACGCATGTCGAGGTGGCCGAACTCTCCGACCTGAAAGTCCGCGTGCATGGCTCTACCGCCGTCGTCACCGGCGCCTATCATGAGAAGGGCGAGTCCAGCGGCAAGCCTTACGAATATCACGACCGCCTGACCGACGTATGGATGAGGGTCGGAGGGAAGTGGCAAGTCATCGCCTCGCATTACAGCGTTCCTTTCAAAAGTAACTAGAAACAGCTTTGTCTCGCCGTGCGGATTCGGCGAGACAAGGCTGGCCAACGAGTCTTATCTTCTATTTTCACCTCCCTATTGTGCCGGGGTTTCCGGGGCAGCGGCCGAAGCCGGAGCCTGCGCCGAAACCTCGGGCACTACCGGATTGATCTTCACTGTCCCGAGAATCGTCTCGAGCCGGCTGAAGACCTTGTCGCGGTCGACGTGCTTGATCAGTCCGTCTTCAGACGCCGCGGTGGTTACATTCATCGCGAACTCGTAGCAGGCTCCATTCTGGAAGACATGGAAGTATTTCGAGTCGCTCTGGCGCGTGCCCTCGCCGGAGACGGCTTCGATAGCGCGGAGTTCGAGGTCGCCGAGCATCAGCTTCGACCCTTGCAGCTCGGACTCGGACTTTGCAGCCGCGGGCTGATTTTCAGACGGTGTGGTGGAAGCCACAGTCGTCGGCGTGCCCGACACAGGCGCAGTCGTGGTCGAAGAATCCGACCCTGTCGCCACGGGCGCGGGCGCAGTTTCGGACGTAGTTTCGATCGTTGCTACAGACTTTGGCTGCGGCACCGCGAACTGGTTGCACTGGTCGGCGCTCAGACCCTTGTTCACGCTCACGTTGAAGAATGCCGAGGAGAAATCGGTGTTGGCGAAGTTGGTCTCGGGCAATTCGACGGCGGCCAGCGCGACTCCACCCGGCTGCACGAAGTTCATGGGAAGCGGAGTCGAAGCCAGCAGCTCCTGGGCGGCATCCCCAGTCTCGATGGCATAGCGGCGCGGATACTCGAAGGTCACGCCATAGGTCTTATCGGCGTAGTTCACGGTTGCAGGCTTCCGGTGCACGACTTTCTTCGGGGCCGGCTTGGTCTCGGCCTGCATCGCCGGAGCAGGCATGGACGCAACCGGGCTCGAAGCCTGGCTTGCGGCTGTCTGGCCAGCGGTCTGGTTGCTGGAGCTTACTGGCTTCGGCTGGTCACTGGAACAGCCGACGGTTACGGAGCAAATCACCAGCACAGCGGCGAAGACGAGCGCGCCGGCGTTCTTGCCCCAGGGCTTTACCCGGCTTCCCCAGGATAGGGAGTGGCGGGTTTCTGCGATACTGCGCAATGCATTGATGTTGATGCGGGTCATGGTTGGTCACCTCCTGCCGACTAGCGGCGCTATGGTCAATGCAAAGAACGTGCCAGGCCTGGAATATTGATTTGACGGTAGTTAGCGCGTGGTCGCGGGACGTGGCATGTAGCCGCCAAGCCACGCCGTGGGCGCCGCGACACGGTCCAGGCCGCGCCGTATGCTTGTTCGGTGATGAAGTTTTGACAACTTTTTGAGGCCAGTACGCCAAACTGAATAAACGGCGTCTTGCCAGGGGCGAGGCATGATCGAGCGCATCCGTTACAGGGGTTGGGAGAATTGCTGGAAGCTATCGAACAGTGAAGTTGAACTGATCGTTCTCGCCGACGTAGGACCCCGCGTCGTTTGGTACGGGGTGCGCGGCCGCGAGAATCAGTTTCACGAGGTCGACCAGGATGCGGGGAAGGCTGGAGGCGGGGAGTTCCGTCTTTATGGGGGCCATCGGCTGTGGGCTGCGCCCGAAGTCGCCAGAACCTACTTCCCTGACAATGTCGGCGTGAAGGTTGCGCAGATCGGGAATGCCCTGCGGTTCACAGCTCCGGTCGAGGATTCGCCGCCGGGGACGAGATTGCAAAAAGAGATGGAAATCGAGATGGACGCGGCGGGTTCCGGAGCAAGGCTGACGCATCGAATCAGCAATCACGACAGCCGGTCGACGGAGTTGGCAGTGTGGGCTCCAACGATGATGCGGGCCGGAGGGCGCGCGATTTTGCCCCTGCCAGCGCGCCATCCGATGGATCAGGATCACGTGCTGCCTGTGGGAATGTTTGCAGTCTGGTCGTACACCGACTTTGCCGATCCGCGCTGGCTGCTCGGGACCGAATCTGTGCAGTTGGTGCAGACGGAAAATCCCACGGGGCGCTTTCGCGAGCAGATGGGTGGAATCTTCAACTCGGCCGGTTGGGGAGCGCACTTTCGCAGAGGCACCCTGTTTGTGAAGCGAGCTGCTGTGATTGCGGGAGCGCGGTATCCCGATGGCGGATGCAACTTTGAGCTATTCACGAATCCGGAGTTCTTGGAAGTCGAAACGCTGGGACCGCTGGTCGAGCTGAAGCCGGGAGAAACGGCCGAGCACGTGGAGCGCTGGTGGTTGTTTGAAGGCGTTCCCGACGGAACCGGGGAAGAGTGGGTGCGGCAGGAAGTGGCGCCGCGCGCAGAGAACATCGGAAAGTAAGATTGCTTTACGCGCGGCAGGCGCGGGATGTGCTCGCAATGTCCCAGATAAGATGTCCCGTATAATCAGAGATTCTTTATGCCAGCTTTTCTCGACCAGATTGTGGCGTCTGTTCGCGCGCGCGTGGCCAACACCAAGCGCCAGGCGGATTTGCGGGAGCTGGAAAGGCAGGCCGAGAGGCATGTTCCGCGCGGGTTTCGGCGGGCGCTGGAGTCGAAGTCCAGAACTGGCGTCGCGGTGATCGCGGAGCTGAAGAAGGCCTCGCCGTCGAAGGGATTGATCCGGGCTGAGTTTCATCCGGCAGAGTTGGCTGCTGAACTGGAGCAGGCAGGCGCAGCAGCCCTTTCTGTCCTCACGGACGAAGAGTTCTTTCAGGGATCGCTCGCGAACCTACGCCAAGCTTCGGCGGCGGTGAAAATCCCGTGCCTGCGCAAGGATTTCATCGTCGATGAATTCCAGTTGCTCGAATCGCGGGCCAATGCCGCCGATGCAGTCCTGCTGATTGTGGCGGCACTTTCTCCGGAAGAGTTGAGACGGCTCGCGCCGGCTGCGTGTTCGCATGGGCTTGATGTTCTCTGCGAAGTGCACGATGCCGATGAATTGCAACGTGCACTGGACGCAGGATGTGATTTGATCGGAGTGAACGCTCGGGACCTGCGGACCTTCCAGGTGAATCGAGAGACGGTGTTCGCTCTAGCTGAGAAGTTTCCGCCCGGCATCGTGCGTGTAGCCGAGAGCGGGATTCACGCCGCCGATGATGTGTCTCGTCTGCGTGCTGCGGGGTATCACGCGTTTCTGGTAGGCGAGTCGCTGATGCGGGCTGCGTCACCTGGCGATGCGCTGCGGGAATTGCTGGGCAAAGTACCTAGTACCCAGTACTCAGTACCCAGTTCATGACTGGCGATGATTCTGACCGACAACTGATAACTGAGTGCTGACAACTGGCAACGGCTTCTTATGACTTGGGTGAAGATTTGCGGAATGACGAATCTGGAGGACGCGCTGATCGCAGTGGACGCAGGAGCGGACGCGGTGGGGTTCGTGTTTTATGAGAAGAGTCCGCGGAAGATGGAGGTCGAGACCGTGGGATCGATTGTGGGGGCGCTGCCTCAGCAAATCGAAAAGGTCGGGGTTTTTGTGGAACAGGACGAGGAAGAGGTGTGCGACATCGTAGAGGGCGCAGGGCTAACGACTGTGCAAGCGTACGGGCGCCTCGCAAGTGGCCTTTTTGCACAGAGACGATCTGTCGACCCCAGTCCGGTTGGCGATCGTCTGGCCGATACTAAGGTGATTCTGGCGGTGTCTGCGGAACAACTAAAGCATCTGTTCCTGACGGAGAAATCCAAGGCAGGATTCGATTCTGTCCTGATCGATTCGGGCTCCGGTGTAGTACCCGGTGGCACCGGGAAGACGTTTGATTGGGACTCTGCTCTGCACATTATCCAGGGCTTGAATGTGAATCTCCCCGTAATTGTCGCAGGTGGCTTGAATCCGGGTAACGTGGGAGACGCGATCCGGTGTTTTCGACCGTTTGGCGTGGATGTGGCCTCCGGCGTCGAGGCCCGGCCAGGAAAGAAAGATCCGGAGAAAGTGCGGGCGTTTGTGCGAGCGGTGCGCGAGTTCGATAGGAAGGCGAGTTAGATGGCGACGGCTCCGCGAACGAAAGTAAAAATCAAAATCCCCGCCCTGTCTCGCCAAACTGCGGCGAGACAAGGACGGGGCACCCGGATTCCTTTTCGACCGGCGTTCTCGAATGAGCCCGGCCGATTTGGTACTTATGGCGGTCGGTATGTTCCCGAGACGCTGATGGCGGCGCTCGAGGAACTCGAGCGCGAGTATGAAAAAGCGAAGCGCGACCGCAAATTCCAGGCGCGCCTGGACGAACTGCTGCGAACCTACGCCGGGCGTCCCACGCCGCTGTCTTTCGCGCGGCGTCTTACCGAAAAACTCGGCGGCGCAAAAATCTATCTGAAGCGCGAGGACCTGTTGCACACTGGCGCGCACAAAATCAACAACTGTCTGGGCCAGGCCCTGCTGGTCGAGCGCATGGGCAAGCACCGCGTTATCGCCGAAACGGGCGCCGGACAACACGGCGTCGCCACCGCCACCGTGTGCGCGCTGCTCGGTTTCGAATGTGTCGTTTACATGGGCACGGAAGACATGCGGCGGCAGGAACTGAATGTCTTTCGCATGCGCCTGCTCGGAGCCGAAGTTCGCGGTGTGGATTCGGGCTCGCGCACTCTGAAAGACGCGATCAATGAAGCCATGCGCGACTGGGTCACCAATGTGCGCACCACGCATTATCTCCTGGGCAGCGTACTCGGCGCTCATCCCTATCCGACCATGGTGCGCGATTTTCATCGCGTGATCGGGCGCGAGGCGCGAGCGCAGATCCTCAAGGCCGAGGGAAAGCTGCCGTCAGCGATCATCGCCTGCGTTGGCGGCGGATCGAACTCGATCGGCATTTTCTACGACTTCCTCAAAGACAAGAAAGTCCGCCTGATCGGAGTCGAAGCCGGAGGCCACGGTGATCGTCTCGGCGAGCACGCCGCGCGCTTCTGCGGAGGATCGCCGGGGGTTCTGCAGGGGACGCGTTCCTACGTCCTGCAGGATGCCGCCGGGCAGATTGCCACCACGCATTCGATCTCAGCGGGACTCGACTATCCTTCGATCGGCCCGGAGCACGCCTGGCTGCACGACACCAGCCGCGCAGAGTACGTCGCAGCCTCGGATGCCGCGGCTCTCGCAGCGACAACCTTGCTGGCACGCACGGAAGGGATTATTCCGGCACTTGAATCAGCACATGCCGTGGCGGAAGCGCTTAAGCGTGCCCCGAAGATGAAGAAGTCGGAGGTCGTCGTCGTGAACATCTCCGGGCGCGGAGACAAGGATATTGGGATCCTGCGCGAGAACCTGGAGCTGAGTTGAAAGCCATTGACTCAATGATTCAATGATCCAATGATTCAATCCCCGATGCCTCTGACTTTCTACAACAAGCCCGCGCTGGTGGCTTATGTGACCTGCGGCGATCCAGACCTGGCGACGACTCGCGATATCGTGCTCGCTGCGATTGAAGCTGGCGCGGACGTGATCGAACTGGGCGTGCCGTTCAGCGATCCGGTGGCCGATGGGCCGGTGATCCAGCGGGCGAGCGAGCGCGCTCTGCGGCATGGAACCACGCTCGCCCAGGTGCTGACGCTGGCAGCAGAACTTCGTCAGCATGCGCAGTCGACCGGGCTCATCGTCTTTTCGTATCTCAATCCCATCTTGCGCATGGGCTTGGAGAAATTCTGCAAGGTCGCGCGGGCAGCCGGAGTCGACGGAGCGCTGGTGACGGACCTGCCTGTGGAAGAGGCCGGTGAATATTTGCGAGACATGCGGGCGCACGACCTCGCTCCTGTGTTTCTGGCGGCGCCGACCAGCACCGATGAGCGGCTGAAGCGGATTGCGCAGGCCTCGCAGGGATTCGTATACGCCGTGTCGCGCACGGGCGTGACCGGGCAGCGGCAGCGGTTGGCGGACGATGCGCGGAAGTTGGTGCGGCGGCTGCGCCGCGCGACCAAACTTCCGATTGCGCTGGGATTTGGCATTTCGACCGCAGAGCAGTTTGCCGAGGTAGGTAAGTTTGCCGATGCCGTGGTTGTGGGCAGTGCGATCGTCGATATGATTGAACGCAACCCCGGCCGCGAAGCAGCGGCGGTGGCACACTTTATTAAAGAGCTGTCGGCTGTCAGCCATCAGCTTTCAGCCAGTTCGCTGTGACGACTGGCGCTGCGCCTAACGCTGAGAATCAGCGGGCAGAGAGAGCGTTATTCGCATCTGTGCGGTTTAGCTGACAGCTGACAGCTTAAAGCTGAGAGCTGCTTTTCATGGACATCGAAGACTGGCGAAAGAAAATCGATGAGCTCGACCGCAAGCTCGTGGCCCTGCTGAGCGAGCGGGCCCAAGCGGCGGTGCAGATTGGCGGCTTGAAGCGCGATACCAATTTGCCTGTGTATGAACCGGACCGTGAGCGGCTGGTGCTGGAGAATGTTCAGGAGGCGAATCACGGTCCCCTGCCCGGTCGTGATCTGGTGCGGATCTACGAACGCATCATGGACGTGATGCGGAATATTCAGAAAGAAGAGATTGCTCCGAAGGCGGAGCAGGAGAAAGCGCAGACCGGCCTGGAATCGGATTTGCCCGATTGAGATGGTTGAACGCGGGAAAGCTAAAAGCTAATAGCTAAGAGCTAGGAGCTGTTCTCTTATGATCGTCGCAATGCAGGAAGCCGCGGATGAGCCGCAGATTCAGCAGGTCATTGAGCACCTGGTGAAGATGGGGTTCGAGGTCCACCGCTCGACCGGGGCGCGGATGACGGTGCTCGGCGCGGTCGGCTCGGGGATCGATTTTGACATCCGCATTCTGGAGTTGCTGCCGGGAGTGCAGGAAGTCCACCGCATTAGTTCTCCGTATAAGCTGGCGGGTCGGAGCTTCCGGCCCGAGGGCACAATCGTTCAGCTGGCGAACGGGATTGGCGTCGGCGGCAACGAAGTCATTGTGATGGCCGGACCGTGCTCGGTGGAATCGCGCGAACAGCTTTTCACGACGGCCGAGGCTGTGGCGAAGGCCGGAGCGAAAGTCCTGCGCGGCGGCGCTTTCAAGCCCCGCAGTTCTCCGTATTCGTTTCAAGGTCACGGAGAAGATGCGCTGAAGCTGCTGCGCGAGGCCGGAGAGAAATTCAAGCTTCTCACCATCAGCGAAGTCATGGAAATCTCACAGATTCCGCTGATGCTGCCCTACGTCGACATTTTGCAGGTGGGCGCGCGCAACATGCAGAACTTCAATCTGCTGCGCGAACTGGGCAAGGTGCGCAAGCCGGTGCTGCTGAAGCGCGGCATCGCCGCCACGCTGGAAGAGCTCCTTCTTTCGGCCGAATACATCATGGCGGGTGGAAACTACGACGTGATTCTGTGCGAGCGCGGAATCCGCACCTTTGAGACGTATACCCGCAACACGATGGACATCTCCGCGATCCCAATCATCCACAAGCTGTCGCATTTGCCCATGACTGCCGACCCGTCCCACGGCACAGGCCGCCGCGACAAGGTCGCGCCCATGGCGCGGGCATCGGTGGCTGCGGGCGCGGACGCTCTGCTCATCGAAGTCCATTGCAATCCCGATAAGGCCCTGTCCGACGGCGCGCAGTCCCTGTTCCCCGAGCAGTTTTCCAAGCTGATGGACGAGTTGCAGATGATCGCGCCGGCGGTGGGGAGAAAAATTGGGTAATTGGGAAATTTAGTAATTGAGCAATTGAAAAATCTCCGCGTGCGCTTGTTTGTCAAATTACTCAATTACCAAATTACACAATTCCTCAATTTTTCTATGCCCATTCGCCAAATCACGATCATCGGCACCGGCCTGATCGGCGGTTCGCTGGCTCTGGCGCTGCGTAAAAAGAAATTCGCCGGCCGCATCGTGGGCTGTGATCGCGAAGGCACGCTGGAGCGCGCGCGTATGCGCGGCGCCATCGACCACGGCACGGTGAATCCCGGGGACGCGGTGCGCGGGAGCCAGCTCATCGTTCTGGCTACCCCGGTACTTGCGATTGTCGACCTGATCGAGCGCGTGGGTCCTGTGCTTCCGGCCAAGGCTCTCCTGACCGACGTGGGCAGCACCAAGGCGGCGATCGTCGAGCGCGCCCAGCAAGTACTTGGCAAGAGCGCGGCCAGAAAGTTTCTCCCGGGCCATCCCATGGCGGGCAAGGAGCTGAGCGGCGTCGACTATGCCGATCCTGACTTGTTCCAGAATGCGGTCTGGTTCTTGACTCCGCTGGCCGGGCAAAATCTGAACGAAGGCCTGTTCGCGGAGTATGCCGGCTGGATCGACGCGATCGGCGCGCGCATTGCGATGCTGCCGGCAGACGAGCACGACCGCTTGTGCGCGTGGATCAGCCATGTGCCGCAGATGATTTCGACGGCGCTGGCTGCGGCGCTGGTCGAGGAGTTCGGCAGTGAAGCACCGCTCTTGCCGGCCGGGGGGCGCGCGCTGCAGGAGATGACTCGAATTTCATCGAGCCCGTACTCGATGTGGCGGGACGTGGCCATCAGCAATAAAAAGAATCTTGAAAGCGCTCTGTGGAAAGTAGAACAGCGGCTGGCCCACATCCGCGAAAATCTCGCCACTCGGCAACTGGCCGGGGAATTTGAGCAGGCCCACCAGTTGCGGAAGATTCCGGGGAAGAAGAAGTAGGCTCACCACGAAAGCACGGGGACGCAGAGAAAAGCAATTGCGAAATCAACCTTACGTCAC
Source organism: Candidatus Sulfotelmatobacter sp. (assembly GCA_035266285.1). GTDB lineage: Bacteria > Acidobacteriota > Terriglobia > Terriglobales > Acidobacteriaceae > Sulfotelmatobacter. The sequence continues at coordinate 15,915 of DATFNR010000041.1, read as the reverse complement.
CGTTCTCCGTGCCTCTGTGTCTCCGTGGTTGAATATCAGTTAGAATTCTCCCGCGATGAATAAAGTGGTGGCCAACGCGGATGAAGCCATCCGCGACGTGTTCGACGGCGCGACCATCATGATCGGCGGCTTCGGCCTGTGCGGAATGCCGGAGAACCTGATTCGCGCCCTCGTTCGCAAAGGAACCAGGAATCTGCGCACCATCAGCAACAACGTTGGCGTAGACGGCGCGGGCAACGGCTTGCTGCTCGCGGCGGGCCAGATCGTGCATCACATCGGCACCTATGTCGGCGAGAACCGCCTGCTGGAAGACATGGTGTTGAAAGGCACGATCAAGCTCGATCTGGTCCCGCAGGGCACATTTTCCGAGCGCATTCGCGCTGGCGGCGCGGGCATACCGGCGTTCTACACGCCAACCGGCGTAGGAACGATCGTGGCGGAAGGCAAGGAAACTCGCGAATTCGATGGACGCCTCTATGTCATGGAGCGCGGCCTCACCGCCGACTTCGCATTTGTGAAAGCCTGGAAGGGTGATCGCGAGGGCAATTTGATTTATCGCAAGACGGCGCGCAACTTCAATCCGCTGATGGCCACCGCCGCCAAGATCACCATCGCCGAGGTCGAGCATCTGGTCGATGTTGGCGCGCTCGCTGGAGACTCGGTTCACACGCCGTCGATCTATGTGAAGCGAATTTTTCAAGGCGAGCTCTACGAGCGCAAGATCGAGAGAAGAACGGTAAGGAAAGCAGCTTCGTAGCTCTATTGTCATCCATGACTCTGTGGTCATTCTGCAGCTCGTTTGTCATTCTGAGCGAAGCGAAGAACCTATGCATTGTCTTGGTGCCCGGCAAGTTGCATGGATCCTTCGCTACGCTCAGGATGACAAGCCCGTGGACTAATCGATGAACAAGGCGCCCAAAGACACCGACAAGCGTGAGCGAATCGTGAAGCGCATCGCGCGCGAGTTGCGCGATGGATTCTATGTGAATCTCGGCATCGGCATGCCAACGCTGATTGCGAACTATGTCCCCGAAGGCATGGAGGTCACGCTGCAGTCCGAGAACGGCATGCTGGGGATCGGCCCTTATCCGATCGAAGGCACCGAAGATCCCGATCTCATCAACGCGGGCAAGGAAACCGTGAGCGAAATGCCCGGCACGTCCTATTTTTCCAGCGCCGAGTCATTCGCTATGATCCGCGGCGGCCACATCGATTTGAGTGTGCTCGGCGCCATGGAGGTGGACGAGACCGGTAACATCGCGAACTGGATGATTCCCGGCAAGATGGTCAAGGGCATGGGCGGCGCCATGGACCTGGTCGCCGGCGCGCGCCGCGTAGTCGTCGCCATGGAGCATACGACGCGCGAGGGTGCTCCCAAAATTCTGAAGAAGTGCACGCTGCCCCTGACCGGCCTTCACGTCGTCGACACCATTGCCACCGAGATGGCCTATATCCGCGTCACGAAAGACGGCCTGGTGCTGGAAGAAGTAGCTCCGGGGTTGACGGCTGACGGCGTGCAGCGCGCCACTGAAGCGCGGTTGATCGTGAGTCCGAAGCTGAAGGTGATGGAGAGCTAGATCCGGAACGGTGCGGCCAGCAACCGGAACGGCAGAGTAATCGCCAGGTAAATGACCTCCAGCACGCCCTTCACCGCGATGCCGACAATGCGGAACGGGAGCAATAGCAGCCACACGAACGGATAGGCGATCAGAGCCAGCAGCGCCAGCGGCCAGCACAGAACAAAGAGCAGACACCAGAGTAAGAATGTAAACATGGCTGAGACCTTCACTGGATGATACGCTCACCAAAGCGACAAAGTTCCGCGCGTTAAGCGGACGCCTACGGCTCAAATTGTTTGCGGAAAGCGGCGAGCTCCAGCCGAACGTCCACGAGTTCCTGTCGCAGCCGTCGTGTTTCATCCTCTAACTGTGCAAGCCGATCAGCGTCCGGCGTAGCGGTTCCAATCGCGCTGCCCGCAGCGGACGAGACTGCCTGCGCCACGCCTGCGTCCCCGGCAAACAGGTGCATGTAGCGGGATTCCTTCGTGCCCGGCTGGCGCGGAAGAACGTGGGCCAGCGGCGGCTCGCGTTGACCGAGCCGATCCAGCGTCGCCACCACGTCGTCGAGAGCTTCGAAGTGATACATGCGCTCCGTGCGGCTGCGCAGCTCTCCGGGAGTCTGCGCCCCGCGCAGCAGAAGCACGCCGATCACAGCAATCTCGCGCCGGTCGAAATTGAACGCTTCCTGCAGCCGGTGCTCGAACTTCGCGACCCGGCTGTCGGCGCCGCCGGCTGGGCCGGCAAGCCGTTTCTCCTGCAGGCTCGCGAGTGCATCCCGGACCGAGTTCTCGTCCAAGCTCATCACCGGATCACGATTGTTTTTCTGATTGCAGGCATTGACCAGGGCATTCAGCGAAAGCGGATAGTAGTCGGGAGTAGTGATGTCCTTTTCAATCAGCGAGCCAAGGACGCGGACTTCAATTTCCGTGAGATTCACCATCAGATCCAGGTAATGTCGTGAGTTTTGTGATTCTAATTGATCGGAGATATCCCAGAACGAGAGAAAACAAATGCCCCATTTCTCGGAGCGGAGAGAAATGGGGCCTGGTCTTCTCCTTGAATTCGAAGCGGTGCACTAGAACAACGCCGTCGGACGCCGCTTCCAGCTCTTGCCTTTTTCCTGCGCCATCTTCTCCATGTCCGCGACGTAGGCTCCGGCTTGCGTCAGCACATGATGCAGGTCGTTGCCGATACTGATGAACGTAAATCCCTTCTCCAGGAATTCGCCCACCCGCGCCGTCCCAAACAGAAACAGTCCAAGGATGACATTGTTCTTCCGCGCGTGGTCGATCAGCTTCTTGGTCGCGGCGTCCAGTTCCGGCGAGGTATACATGTGCGGGAATTCGTATTTGTTGTAGAGCCCCATCGACATGCACAAATCATTCTGGCCGAGAAAAAGAATGTCGACTCCCGGCACCGTGGCGATCTCCGCAATGTTCTCGATGCACGAAGCGGTCTCGACCTGCAGCGCGACGATCCCTTCGTTGTTCCACGCGCCGGCATAGCCAAGCAGTCCCGCGCGGTCCATGCTTCGCTGCGGGAAGTAAACCGAGCGCGTGCCGACGGTCGGATACTTCGCGCAACTCACCGTCTGGCGCGCCTCGTCGGCGGTATTGATGTAGGGAATGAGGACTCCGTCGGAGCCCATGTCGAGCGCCTGTTGAATGCCCGGCCGGTCGTCGTATCCGCCCACGCGCACCAGCGACTTGGCCCCGCCATTCGCAATCCCGCTCAGCATCGCCGAGAGTTTCTCGTAGCCCATAGGTCCGTGCTGCGTATCGACCAGCAGCCAGTCATAGCCGCTGTGTGCCAGTTGCTCGGCAACGGTCGGGCTGTGGGCGTTCAGAAACAAGCCCATCTTGGGCTGTCCGGCGCGCAGTTGTTTCTTGAATTCCGATCCACTCAACGCGGCGTCTGGCATGAAATCCTCCTTGAAGATGAATTGCGTAGTGTAACGTATCAGGAGGCGCGGAAAGGAAAACCGCGCGTTAAATTTTTGTCTGCGCTGTGACCCGGGGACAAGTCAAGCCGCCAAATTCGTCGGTAGCGTCCTAATCACCACGAAGTTGAAAATGAGCCTGATGCTCACAGCGACGTTTGTACCTTCGTGCAACTTGGTGTCCTTCGTGGTTTGTCGATTTAAGGCACTACCAATTCGTCGGCCCCTGCCGCACTCGGTTTGGTGCTGTGGGAATGACAAAGTGCCAGGCGGCGCTTATAGTTCCTGATGTTGAGGAGATCGGGATGCGCCTGCTCTTAAACTGGGTACTGAGCGCGATTGCGGTTTGGATCGTGGCTCGGGTTGTGCCCGGAGTTCACGTCAGCGGCCCAGCGGCCGCGTTGATCGCGGCGTTGGCCATCGGATTCATCAATGCCACGCTTGGTATGCTGCTCAAGATTCTCACCTTCCCCTTGACGCTGCTGACGTTGGGCCTGTTCTGGCTGGTGATCAACGCGTTGATGCTCAAGCTGGCGGCTGCGTTTGTACCGGGATTCGAGGTGCACGGATTTCTCGCCGCTTTCCTCGGTGCGATCGTTCTCAGCCTGGTCAACCTGGTTTTAAAGGGAATCGTCATGCCGCGCAAGGACCAGAAATAACCTGCCCAATTCTCAACCGGCGGGCGCATCCAGATGAGCTGCCGCGCGAATCTTCTCCAGCACCCGCTCAGGATTGAACCTCCCTTGCATCCACGTGCGATACCACTGATAACGGCGCCCGCGACGCGTCTGCACCACGATCGCCGCCGGCTCGTCGCTGCCAGGCTTATCGATTTCCGCGGAAGCGATTTGATCGTAAGGCACCATCTGAAATTCGTGGCCGGAGTCGTAGACAAGAAATGACGCGGTGAAGCGGAACGGTCCGAGCGCTTCGACCTCGCCTCCCATCTCGCGGTCGAGGCGCTCCGAGACCTGCGCCAGATCGCCGTAGCGCAGCAGTTCATGATTTACCGGATGCTTCCGGGGATATCGCCCCCAGATCGCTGGAAAAGCTCCGAAGAACAACGCCGCCAGCCCGAACAGACAAAATCCCGCCGTGCTTCCTCCGCGAAAGCCGCGCGGCCAGCCATACCAGGCGCAAACCAGCGCCCAGCAGGCAAACACGAACGACGCCAACAGAAATGAAAAATTGATCCCGCGGATCTTCCGCTTCGTGTATCCCGTCATCACAGGTTCATGAGCGGCTTTGGGAAGGGCACGGCTTCCAGCCGTGCCGTTCAGGCCCAAGAAAGATGTGGGCTTCAGCCCCTGAGGGTTCCGCCCAGTGTACTCCTCCCCTTCAGGATGAGTTGGCCGGCAACTTCTAGCTTTTCGCGCTAGATCCCGGCTTCTTCGGCTTCATCGCCTGCCAGTCTTCCTCCGTCAGCGCGCGCCCAAGGTTGCTGAATTCCCCCGCTCCTTGCAGGAATTCGCCACCATCCATGCGAATGACCTCGCCGTTGATGTATCCCGAGCCGTCGCTCACCAGAAAAGCCGCGAGATTGGCCACTTCCTCGAGAGTGCCGAAGCGGTGCAGCGGATTGCGGTTGAGGGCAAGCGCTTCCAGGTCAGCCCGCGGCAGCAATCGTGAAAATGCGCCCTGCGTGGGAATCGGCCCCGGAGCAATCGCGTTCATGCGAATTCCGCGATTTCCCCACTCCACCGCCAGGCTGCGAGTGAGCGCCTCGACTCCCGCTTTCGAAACCGCCGACGGCACAACATACGCCGATCCCACTGGCGCGTACGTCGCCGAAATGCTCAGCACCGTGCCGGGCCGCGAACTCTGGAGCCAGCGCCGTCCACAGGCCATCGTGCAGTTGAGTGTCCCCATGAGCACGATGCCGATGACGGAGTTCCAGGCGCTGACAGACAGTTCTTCGCTGCGGGCTATGAAATTCCCCGCGGCATTGTTGACCAGGATATCGAGCGGGCCGTCTTTCCAGATCGAGTCGATCATGCCCTCGACTGCCTCCACGACGCGAACGTCGCAAGCGATCGCGCGGATTGACCCCACGGAAGACAGTTCCCCGGCCGTCTTCTTGAGGACATCCTCACGCCGTCCGCAGATGTGAACGACGGCTCCGAGCTCGAGAAAGCGCTGCGCCATGCCTTTGCCCAGGCCGGTGCCGCCGCCGGTAATCAGGATGCGCTTGTTCTTGAGAAGATCGTTATTGAACATGTGAGATTGGGTAATTGTGTAATTTGGTAATTGTGTAATTGAAAAACCTAGCTTTGGACCGAGAGGTTTTCAATTACAAAATTACCCAATTTCACAATTACTCAATCGCAAGCCACGCGAAACCCATAGTCAGCATACTGAAACTCCGGAGGAATGCTGGACCTAGCCGAACAGCGCGCGACTTTGATATGGTGCCGCCACGATCCTCCGCGCGAAGACTTGCGCCCAGGCTTCATCGAACTTCGTTCCGGCCCACCCGGGTTGCGCTCCGGCGAAACCGAATAGTAGTTCGGGTCGTACCAGTCGCTGCACCACTCATGCACGTTATCGCCGATGTCGTAAAGACCGAAAGCGTTCGGGGCATAGCGAGCGACCGGCTCAGGGCCGGTCTGCCAGCGCGTCGCGTAGTCAGGCAACGATTGCGGAGGATCGTCACCCCAGGGAAATTGCCGCTGCTCCAGCCCGCCCCGCGCAGCGCGCTCCCATTCCGCCTCCGTCGGCAGGCGACGGGCCCGTCCAGTTCGCGACGTCACCCATTCACAGTAACGCGTGGCTTCGTGCCAGGAAACACCGGCCACCGGCTGCCGCGGATGGTTGAAGTTCGCGTCTTGCCAGAACGGCGGGGGTAGCGCCGACGTCGCCCGCAAAAACCGCTCGTACTCCTCATTCGTAACTTGCGTTGCGGCGAGGAAAAACGAATCGACCCAAACGCGATGGACGGGGCATTCACAATCCTGCCCCGAATCGGACCCCATCAGGAACCAGCCTCCAGGGATCGACACCAGCGCTGGCTCGATCGCAGTCGCGCCGGCCGCGTCCGTCATGCCCTTCGATTGCGTGAAACTTAGCGTCATGCCGTTTGCCGTCTCTGCAGTTCAGGATTAGAGTTTAGCAGCGCCCCCTGCTTGGAGACTGCAAATGCCAGAGAAGAAGCTGCGGTTCAAAGCTTTGATCGAGGGTAGAGAAGCCGGCGTAGTAGCCGCCATCACGCCACCCGTCGACGTGTCGGAATTCTTCGGAACTCGTGGCCGTGTGCCTGTGCGCGGCACCATCAACGGCTTCCCGTTTCGTTCTTCTCTGATGCCCTGCGGCGGCCCTCACATGATGCCCGTAAACAAGACTCTGTGCCAGGGCGCCGGAGCGCAGCCCGGAGACACCGTCGACGCCGTCATGGAGCGCGATGCGGAAGAGCGCACCGTCGAGGCGCCTCCGGAGCTGAAGAAAGAGCTGGCAAAAAACAAGAAAGCGCAAGAACGATGGGAGAAGCTGGCGTTCACGCACAAGAAAGAAATGGCAAACTCGATCAGCGGAGCGAAACAAGAAGAAACAAAGAAGCGCCGCCTCTCGAAAGTGATGCTCATCCTGAAGACCGGCGCGAAGTGGACGGGATAGGCCAGGTTGCGGAAAGAGTCCGATTGGTATCAGGGCATCGCTTTAGCGATGCCGCGTGCGCTACAGAATTAACAGCGCCTTTAGGCGCTGAGGCCTGTGAAATGATTTTCTCCGCAGCCTGCCAGCCCCCTGAGGTTCTGGTCTACTCGCCAACGATCACTCCACTGCGGAGACACCGCACAACTTCACCGACGTCGTTTTCCTGGAACAGCCGAATCCCTGCGACTCCGGCAGCTCCAGCTTCGAGACACAAACGCGCGTTCGAGAGATCGACTCCGCCGAGGGCCAGAACTGGAATGCTCTCCTGGCAGGCTGCGCGGAGCTGCTCAAGACCGGCAGGACGGCTTCCAGGAGCATCTTTCTTTTCAAACACGGGAGCGAACACGGCAAAGTTCGCACCCTGCGCCTTCGCCCGAGACACTTGCTCCAGCGAGTGACAAGAAACTCCGATCAACGGAATCCTTGTCCGGCGCCCATCCCCCAACGTCGGCTGCCCCACCCTTCGCGGTTTTCGAAGGGTGGGGAGCTCTGCGCATTGCCAGATCTCTCTAACCTCCACCGGAGAAATGTCATCCGATCGCAGGTGAACTCCGTCCGCCCCGACCGCCAACGCCACGTCGGTCCGCGAGTTGATGAGCAACGCCGTCGGCTGTCGTCGGGATTCTCTGACTGCACAGACGGCCTCGCGGGCCAGCGATTCCAAGTTGCGCGTAGAAAGATCCTTCTCGCGCAACTGGATGTAGTCGACGCCCGCGCGCGCCGCTTCGCCAATTTTCTCGAGCAGCCGGCGGCAGCGGGCAGCTTCGTCTCCGGGAAACGCCGTCCGGTCGGTGATGTAGTAGAGAAGCGGGTGAACCGCCATCAGTTCGGGGATTGTCGCCTACGGCCGGGTCTTCGCGATTTCCGGCAGCGCCTCGCCCGCTTTCTTCGGCACGCCGCCCAGGTGATGCGCCGTCAGCCCATCGCGCAGGAACTCAAACGCTTCGTCGGGCGAATCGACGACTTTGAACTGGTTGATATCTTCCGGCGAGACCGCGCCCGCGTCGACGAACGCCTGAAAGTTGATGATCTTATTCCAGTATTCGCTGCCATAAATGACGACCAGAATCTTTTTGGCCAGCTTGTCGGTCTGCGCCAGGGTCAGAATTTCAAACAACTCGTCCATCGTCCCAAACCCGCCGGGAAAAATCACCAGCGCCTTGGCCAGATAGGCGAACCAGAACTTGCGCATGAAAAAGTAATGGAACTGGAAGTTCAGCGACGGCGTGATGTAAGGATTGGGATACTGCTCAAACGGCAGCTGAATGTTCAGCCCGATCGTCTTGCCGCCAGCTTCATGCGCGCCCAGGTTGGCGGCTTCCATGATGCCGGGACCTCCGCCTGTCGTCACCACGAACCGCCGTCGCCGTGCCGGAATCTGGATGGACCACTTGGTCAGCATGAAAGCCAGCCGCCGCGAGTCTTCGTAGTACCGCGCCATGTCTACCCCGGCCTGTGCCAGTTTCAGATCCTTCTCGAGCTGTGCCGCCGGGATGTTGCCGTGGTTGTTTTCGAGGGCGCTGAGGGTCTTGGCGGCGTCCTCGCGTCCCTGAAAGCGCGCCGAGCCGAAAAAAACGACCGTGTCCTGGATCTGTTCCCGCCGGAATCGCGCCAGCGGCTCCTGATATTCCGCCAGAATGCGCAGTATGCGCCCGTCCGGGCTGTTGAGAAACGGTTCGTTCTGGTACGCGACGGGCGCGGCCTTGAGCTTGTCGGTCATAGCTGTCTCAGTCGGATCTATCTGGGGAAACTAATGTTGCTCGTGGTAGTGAAGCGCCTCCCAGAAGCCAATCCATATGTCGAGCAGTCCCAAACCGCTGCAGATACCGCGGAAAAAGCCGCTGGAAACTACGGTGCGCAGGTTAGGAAACTGCAGCAGCAGGTAGTTGTCCGTCCATTCCGGGGTCCAGGGCAACATAATGAGCAGCACCCCCGCCACCGCGCTGATCAACACAAAAAGAAACACTGAAATTCGGTGCATCCAGAGCTGCAACCCGCTCGGGCCCGGCGGGTCCGCGGGCTGCTCGGGAGGATCCAAAACGCCCGTGCTCGTCCCGCCCGGCGTCGGGGCAGCATCCGCCGCCTTGCCGGGAACACTGCTTAGCGGAGTGGGGTCGGTCATAGCGTCAGACCTTGACCTCGTCGCGCACCACACCTCGATCGGAAAAAGTTGGGGACAGAACCCATCGGGCTATTCTACGACTTCAGGGCCTTGATGCGCTCGGCCACGTCGCGATAGTCGATGTTGCTGCCGTAGACGTCCATGAAGTGCTTAAGCGCGGAGGATTTGTCGCCTGCGGTTTCGTAAGCCGAGGCCAATTCGTAGTTCAAAGCGGTGCGCGTTTCCCCGTCGATGTTGGGAACGCCGAGCGCCTGACCGTACCACCGGACCGCCGCCTCGGGCACGCCTTTATCAAGGAAGCACTGCGCCAGCCAGGTGTAAGTCTGCATGATCTGTGGGAACGGATGGCCGTGATCAAACGCCTGGCAGGCCTTTTGCAGCTCTCCGATCGCCTCGTCCAGCAATCCCATTTCGCGGAAGGCAATGCCCAGGTTGTAGTGTGTTTCCGGATCCTCGTCGCTGGCCGCAACCCCGGCCTCCAGATCCTGCTTCAGCTCGCCAAACATCTCCGCCAGATCGACCCCAGTATCTTCCCCGAAGGGAGAAGCCTTGGCCGCAGGCGCGCCCGGCGCATGCGCCGCGGGGGGTGCAGGGAGATGTGCTTGGTGAGCCTCCGCCGCAGGCGGCCAGGCTGCGTGCGGTGCTACTGCACTCGGATGCGCAGCTGGGTTGACCTGAGCCGAAGCTTGAGTCGAAGCCGACGCTGAGGCCGCGGCACTCGCCGCCAGCGGTGCGTGGACCTTGGGAGCGGCCGCCGGAGCGGGCGTGGACACGGGTTTCGCTGCCGCCGGAACATGAGGGGCATGCTTGGGCTTCGCTGCTGGGGTTGCTGGCTCAGCTTCGGCCACCGGCGCGCCCTTCAGGAAGTCCTCGCCCAAAGACGATTCGATATCGGCTACGAACTCGCCCAGAACCGGTTTACCCTGCTCGGCAGCGGGCTCGGCGGGTGCAACCGGAGCAACCGGCTCGACCCGCTTCTTCGCTGCGGCTGTCGTTCTGGCTGGCGGAGCGGCAGGCTTGGCGACCGTGCCGGGCAGGAACTCGCTTCCCAGCGCCGACTCCAAACTCGACACAAATTCCTTCAGAGCGCCGGGATGGGACGGAGCTTCCGCCACCACGGGCTCGGGCGTGACCGGGAGTTCTTCGGCCGCAGGAGCAGCCGGTTCAACCTCCGTCTGCGCTTGTGCGGGAGCAGGTGTCGCCTCCGTTGCCTCTTCCTCGACCGTTACTTCGGCGGAAGGAATGTCGTCCACCGTCAGCTCTTCCACGACCGGTTCGGCGTCGACCGCAATTTCCTGTTCGGTGGCCTGTTGCAGGGCGGCATCGATCTCCGCCTGAAGTTCGGCGACCATGGCCCGATCTTTGGTCAGCGTCTGTAGCTTGGCCAGCGTGACTTTCGCCTGCTCGGGCATGCCGTTGGCCAGATAGAAGCGAATCTCCTCGATCGCCTCGTCGCTCTTCGTGGAGTCGGCAGTCTCGTGAGCAGCAGCGTGACCTGCGACTGCTGGCGCCGCCGCCTCCGCTGCGGGCTCATCGGCTTCCACGGTGACGGCGTCATCCCACTCCGCCGACAAGTCAATTTCGGATGCCGGCGCCGCCGATGTCTCCGCCGGCTCCTCAACCGCAAACTCGGTTTCCGCCGCCGTTTCGACCGTGATCTCTTCCGCCGGTCCGGCCGGCCACGGCGCAGAAGCGTGCGCCACTGGAGCCTCTTCCACTTCGGCTTCCGACGCCGTTTCCTGGACCGGAACGCTTTCGGCGGTAGTTTCCTCGCCGCTACTGTCCTCGATCGAGAATTCCGCCACCGGCGCTTCTTCAGCCTCAGCCTGCGGGGCAGCATCCAGGACAATCGGCGCTTCCTCCACCTGCGCGCCGGGAGCCGGAGCCGCCGCACGCTCCTCATAGCGCTCGGCGAGTTCCCCGTAGCGCGTCGCTTCGTCCGGATGTTCCGCTTCGGAATAGATGTTCTGCAGCGTTCGGCAGCAAACCGCAGCCTCGGCAAAGCGCCCGGCTCGCGTGTGCAGCGCCGCCAGCCGCTGATTGAGGCGCAGATCCTGCGGCGCCATCGGCAGCGCTGCCGCCAATGGTCCCAGCGCCTTGTGCGGCATGTTGTAGGAAATGAAAAGTTCGGCGTCGGTCAGCGCCGAGCGCACCGCCAGTGCAACTTCATCAGAGTAGTGCTGGTGAATCGACGGCGCCGTCGCATCCAAATCGTCAATCAGAACCACAGCCTCTTCTGGCGTAATGAGCTTGGTGCCGGAAGAGCCGCTCAGCTGGCTGGCCACCTGCTGGTAGTTCTGCATGTGCAGCGGATTCTGCGGCTCCATCTGCGCCAGCTTCTGATAAAGTTCGCGCGCCCGCGGCAGATCGCCCGATTGCACACTGGCGTGCGCCAGCAGCTCGGTCACTTCGCCGATGTGCGTGGTCTCGCCGGCCTTGTGGAAGAGCTCCAGTAACTTCTGCAGCGAGTCGGGATTCTCCCGGACATGGCCGATGATCGTGTGCAGATTCTGCAGCACTTTGTCCGAGTTCTCCGCCAGCAGCCGCTCGGCGTGCTGGTCATAGACTTGGAGCGCGTTCTCAAACTGCCCGGCCTGCAGCAGCGCGTCGGCAAAACTTGCGACCGCAGAAAGATCGTTGTGCACGCTCAACAGCTTGCTCGCCACCGCGCCGGCATCCGAGAGCTGACCCGTCTGCAGATAAGCCTTGAGCAGGTCTTTCAGACCGTCAGGATTGGAATCGATGTCCGGAACTTTCTGCAGGGCCGCCACCGCGCCGGCGGCATCGCCCGACTCCAGCAGGTTCTTGCCCTGCATCAGCAATGCATACGGATTCCCCGGATCGAGCGTCAGCATGCGCTGCAGAATCTCTTCCGCCCCGCTCAGCGATCCCTTCGCCCGCAGGCTTTCCGCAGCCGCGGTGAAAATCTGCCAGGCCTCGTTCTTCTTGCCCAGGCGAATGTAGACTTCCGCCAGCTTCACCCGCATCCCGGTGTTTTCCGGATCCATCTCCAGAATCTTCTGGAAGATGCGCACCGCGTTGTCGAGTTCCCCCGCCTTCAGGAATTCTTCTGCGACCTGCAGATACTGCGCCCGCGCGTCGTTGAACAACCCTTGTTGGGTGTAGAGTTCGGCCAGCTTCAGCAGGCTCTCGAGCGACGGCTTGAGCTTGCTGATTTTCTTGTACATCGCGATCGCCTTGACCGTGAACCCCTGGCTGGCATAGGCGTCGCCTACATTCTTGAAGCATTCGGTAGCTTTGTCGCTTTCGCCGAGGCGCGAGTAGAGGTCGCCGACGGTGTTGGTGACCGTCAGATCCTTGGGATCGTTCTTGATGACCTTTTCGTACTCGGAGATGGCGTTCTGCAGCTTGCCCTGCTGGACGTGCTTCTCCGCATTCGCGAGAGCCTTCTGTTTGTTGAAGCCGAACAACGCCATAAGAGTGCGAACCCCAGACCCTGGTCTCAAATCCTGACGACTTCAATCCAGCTTGATACAGAATTCGCGGCGCGCTCCAGAGACCACACCGCAATCACTAGGCGCGAAGGCTATTCTCCATATCGGAGGATGGCCGACCGGACAAGGCCAATTGTACGACCGCGCGTCATGGAAGGCATGGTTACCAAGGGTTACCGAAAGGGAGTGTACGAACGGGTTACCAAGGGAATCAAAAACCAAACCACCTTCGATCCCGGCATCCAGGCCCCGCACCCAGCCTCAATCCACGCTAGTATCCGGAAAGTCGGAATGTCATCCTGAGCAACGCGAAAGACCTATGTACTTTGTTTGCAGCACCTGTCCCTTCGTATCGCGTAGCTGACTGCGTGCTCTGCATTTGCTACGAATTTCCGGAACACGACACTAGTATGAACTGGCTATAGGCGACCGCACGACGAAGGAGTATGTTTCTGCGAATCAACAACATCGCACTGGGGACAACCACAAACCATGACCTGGATTCGGTCCGTTTCACTCGCTGAAGCCGACGAGAAACTCCGCAAAGCCATCGAAGGCGAGAAAGCGCTCTATCCCAAGGAATACGCCACGCCCGTGCATCCTGACCCGTCCGGCGCGTCGGCGATCGTCGGCTCGCACACCCTCATTCCCGACGCGCTCTATCACGCCTTCTCCACTTTCGGCGCGCTCATGTCGCCCGACCTGCCGCTCAGCCGCCGCCAGCACGAGATGATCGCCACCATGGTCTCGGTGACCAACCGCTGCGTCTATTGAATCGAGTCGCACGCAGAGTTTCTGCGTAGAGTCACGCTGGACAAGACGCTGGTCGACGCGCTGGAGAAGGACTACACAACAGCGCCGCTTCCGCCGCAGGATCGCGTCATGCTCGACTACGTAGTCAAGCTGACCAAGGACGCGACCAAAGTCTGGAAGGACGACATCGAAGCCCTGCGCCAGGCCGGCTTCGACGATCGCGGCATCCTGCAGATCACCCTGATCGCGTCCTGGTTCAACTACATCAACCGTGTCGCCGACGCCCTAGGCGTCGGACGCGAAAAGTAGGTAAAGCAGCTTCACCACCAAAGAACATGAAGTTAACGAAGGTGTTCCCGCGCTTCCTTCGTGTGACTTCGTGCCCTTCGTGGTTATGGCTTTCAGCACGGAGCGCCGACAATCGTGGCCCCAAAGGGCATTCTCGCCTTAATCTATTTCGCCCCGACCGTAATCCCCTGGGCCAAAAAGAAGCGCCCAGGACCACGCCGCCGGCATCCAAACCAAAAAGGAGGTAAGTTTATGTACGTAGTACTGGGAGCAAGCGGCAACACAGGACATGTAGTGGCGAACAATCTTCTTGCCCGCGGGCAAAAAGTTCGTGTCGTCGGCAGAAACGCAGCCCATTTACAGCCTCTCACAGCGAAAGGCGCCGAGCCCTTTATCGCCGACGTCACCGATGCCGGGGCTCTCACCAAAGCCTTCCAGCAGGCGGACGCGGCTTACGTGATGATCCCGCCCAATCCCGCCAGCACCGACCCGCTCGGCTATTCGAATCGGGCAAGCGATGCGATTGCCACTGCAGTGCAAAATGCGGGGATCAAGAATGTGGTTGCGCTCAGCAGCATCGGAGCCGACAAAGACAGCGGGACCGGCCCCGTGGTCGGCCTTCATCATCTCGAACAAAAGCTCAGCCAGATCAACGGCGCCAATGTCCTCCACCTGCGCGCCGGCTACTTCATGGAAAACACTCTTCCCCGAGTCAACGCGATCCGCCAGATGGGAGCCGTCACCACCCCGCTCCGTCCCGACCTGAAACTTCCCATGATCGCCACGCGCGACATCGCAGCCGCAGCCGTCGACGCCTTGTTGCACCCATCCGTTCACGGCAAACAAACCCGTGAACTGCTGGGACAACGCGATCTCACCTACACCGAAGTCGCAACGATGATCGGCAAGGCAATCGCTAAGCCCGATCTCAAATATCTTCAAGCCCCCGACGACCAATTCCGCGCCGTCCTGCTGCAAATGGGAATGTCCGAGCAATTCGCCCGGCTGCTCCTGGAGATGATCGGCGGACTCAACTCCGGATACATGCGCGCTCTCGAACCGCGCACAGCGCAAAATACCAGCCCAACCAGTTACGAAACCTTCGTAGCCGAGACGCTAGTCCCGGCCTATAACCAGCAAGCCGCCGCGTAGCCAGATCCACGTAGGGGCGGACGCATTCGTCGGCCCCGCGAGCAAAGCGAGCGCCCCCAGGCCGAACGCGTCCGGGGATACATGACTCGAGTCGAGCTCCGGAAGTTGAATTCGGTCGAGCAAAAGGAAAAGGCCACGCTCATTTCTGAACGTGGCCTTTATCTATGCCGGCAACGACCTACTCTCCCACACACTTTCGCGTGCAGTAACATCGGCCCAGCGGGGCTTAACTACCGTGTTCGGGATGGGAACGGGTGGACCCCCGCGGTATGATCACCGACGTCTTCAGCAGCTTTCCGCTGTCAGCCCTCGGCCGTCAGCTTTGCCGTGCTGAAGCACGCGTTCGTGCTCATCCCTCAGCTTGCGGCGCTGCAAACTTGTAAAAGATCGTGAGGACGAAACCTCACAACTGAATAGATTGGTTTCCTAGGTACTAGGTACCGAGTACTGGGTACCGAAGTACTGAGCAATTCTTACGGCGATCCCTTCGGCGCAGCAGCCATCAGTTATTGCTTCTCAGTCATTCAGGTTCTAACGACTTCCAAACAACGTTGCTGAGTTCAGTTCAGGTTCTAACTGAGGCACGGCTGAAGCCGCGCCCTACCCAACTGAGAACTGACAACTGCTTTTCTGCACCGAGTAAATTTTATGGTCAAGCCGAACGGGCGATTAGTACGGGTAAGCTGCACGCATTACTGCGCTTCCACTTCCCGCCTATCAACCAGGTAGTCTTCCTGGGCCCTTCTTATCCCTTACGGGTTGGGAGATCTCATCTTGAGGAGTGCTTCCCGCTTATATGCATTCAGCGGTTATCACTACCGAACTTCGCTACCGAGCGGTGCCATTGGCATGACAGCTCGAACACAAGAGGTTCGTCCATCCCGGTCCTCTCGTACTAAGGACAGGTCCTCTCAAATCTCCTGCGCCCACAACAGATAGGGACCGAACTGTCTCGCGACGTTCTGAACCCAGCTCACGTACCGCTTTAATAGGCGAACA
>DATFNR010000040.1:0-134736 GCA_035266285.1 Candidatus Sulfotelmatobacter sp. | reverse complement strand
AGCCCAATGAGAATGGCCCAGCGCCACCAGGCTGGCGAGTCCCGAGGAGCCAGTCTTACGAGGGCTGCCGCGGCATAGAAGAAGAACAAAAATGGCAGATCAGAGAGCACCATATCTTTGGCCGTCCAGAAGACGGGGCTGAAGCCCAGAACGCATAGCATTGCCAGCGCATATCCTGTTCCAAGATCGCGCTTCCAGAAGGCGTACACCGCGGCCAGCGTGAACAGAAAAAGTGCGACCTGCTCCAGCTTCATGGGAATCAAGTTCAGGCCAAAGAACCTGTACAGCGGCGCCAGCAGGAGCGGGAACACCGGTGGATACATTCTGGGTCCGTACACCGGGACGGCCGGGTTGTAGATGTAGCCCGTGTCGGCGTACGGCTGTCCTTTGACGATATTTTCGGCATGATGCACGTACAGGGCGAAGTCATCACCCCAGACGTGTCCCGAGCGCACGGTAGCGACGTAGAAGGCGGCGATTGCAGCAAGGATGCAAACGAGATGGACGTTTGCGCGTGGGGATGAGAAGTTTTCAGGATTGCTGCGGGCGCTGCTGGCGTCGTAGTGTTTCACCGACTTCGACACCGCATCCTACATAACTTCGGTCGTTCTCTCTACCTTCTGCGTGCGGTGGTTGTCGTTTTTTCTGAAGCAGGGTCCCATTTTGGGCTGACGTCTTAGGGCAAGTCTCGCCATCAGCCCAGCATCGCCGTCTCTTTCGGTGCGGGTGATCCGGCGAGTCGGGCCTCCACTTGCCTGACTGCTCGTTTGGCCGCGACGATGCCATCGGTGGTGGTCGATTCCGGTCCCTGCGAGTCCGTGTTGGCGAAGAAAACTCGCTCCATGGGCTGGCGAACGAGCGGCTGCACTCGTGTGTAGAGCCCGGGCGTTGACATGTAGACGGGATGGCCACGCCGGTAGATATGTACCTCGACCGGATCCACGTTGGTGTCTGGCATCAATTTCTGAAAATCGCGCAGCACGTTCGTGGCAATCTTCCTGGTGCCGGCCTCACTCAACAGATATGGTCGTTCCTCTTCCTTCATCGGCGTATAGCAACTCAGGATGTTGTACTTCTGTTTATATCCCGATCGCTTGCGGATCACCCAGTCCGCCACGACGAGATCGGTGAAAGTGTTTCCCGGGCACCAGGTGTCGTAGCCTTTGTTGAATACCGGTTTATCGAAAATCAGATTGACCACGCAGTACGGGGCATAGCGAATCTGTTGCATGGCTTCGCTCTGCTTGTCGGGAATGCCCTCCACGAGGCGCCGCGTAATGAACTTGGGAGTCGCCATGATGACGGCTTTGGCCGACACAGTCTTCAAGTCGCCGCCCGACATATAGGTCACCAGGACCTCTTCCTTGCCGGGGACCACGGCCACGATGGTTGCGCCAGCCTGCATGCGGTCGCCGAGCTTGGGCGCGAGAATGTCCGCTAATTTCTTAGTCAGCGCGCCAATCCCACCAGGCCAGGTGTAGCGATTGTCAGCGTGACTCTGCAGGACCACCTCCTGGAATTCGCTGATGGCCAGTCCGGCCGCAGTTTCGTCGGTGGTCGCGCCCCAGTTCGAGGGACCGTACGTGTCCCACCACTGTTTGATCTCACCGGTGTGCAGCTTCATGAAATCGGAGAATGGAACGTTGTACAGCTCCTCGCCGCGCTTCTCCACGTCGATGGCCATCATTTCCTTCTTGAATTTCTTAAAGCTCTCGCGCGTGATGGGCGGGTAGGGCAACTTATTCAGACCGTCGCCCCAGGTGTCGGGCACGAACACTCCATCGATGATGCTGCCGTCGGGAGAGTCGATAGGCAGCGGATCCAGGCCAATTTCCTTGGCGAGGGTGAAGGCCTCGGAGTCCGACCAGATGAAAGCCGAGCCCGTGGCATAGGTGGCGCCATCGTAGTCCATAGCGTGGGCGTTGCCGCCCCAGTGCGGCTCTTTCTCGAGCAGAAGCACGTCGCGATGCTGCAGATGATAGGCTGCCGCGAGGCCGCTCACGCCTCCACCGACAATCACCACATCATGTTTCGCCGAGGCGGGAGGCCGCGTGAAGATCTTGCCGTCGCGCACCTGGTGGCAGACGCGGTTGTCCTCACTATCCACCTGCGGAGCGCCAGAATGCGGGGCGTCCGCCGATTGCGCCAGCAGTGAAAGATCGACCGGGCATCCCGCAGCAACCGCGCCCGCCACCACAAATTTGATGAAATTCCGTCGGTCTGTGCTCACTTGGTCTCCCCTTTCGATTCCAGCAGTTCCACATTCATTTCGGCGCTGCCTTCGCTGCGCATCCGCAGGCGATACCAGAAAATAATCGTCACCAGCGAAAAGACAAAGATGATGGTGGAGATGGCGTTGATTTCCGGGGTGATGCCGCGGCGCAGGCGTCCCCAGATTTCCAGCGGCAGCGTATTGTCACGGCCGATGAGGAAGAAACTAACCGCAATCTCGTCCATCGAGAGCGTGAAAATCAGAAGCGCAGCGCCGATGATGGGCAACTTCAGATTCGGGACCGTGACCCGCCAGAAGGTCTGCCAGTAGTTGGCTCCAAGATCGAGAGAGGCCTCTTCCTGGGCGCGGTCCAGCTTTTGCAGGCCGGCGAAAACTTCCGTGGTCGCAACGGAGATCAAAGCTGTTCCGTGGCCCACAGTGATGGTCAGCAGGCTGAGCGTTTGCCCGGTGGTCCACTTGAGAATTGCGGACACGGCGGCGAGATTGAACAGCATCAGCAGCGACAGGCCTGTAATGATGCCGGGCAGAATCAGCGGGAGGAGCACCAATCGCCGGAACAGCGCTTTTCCGGGAAAATTGGCTCGATCCAGAGCCAGCGCCGCGGGAATGCCGAAGGTTAGCGAGATCACCATCGCAGCGAAGGCCACTTGCAAGCTGTTCAGTACGGAATCCCAGATCGGCCCGTCTGCGAAGAGGGCTCGGTACCAGTCCAGGGTGAGATGGTGGGGCGGGAATCCTCCGACGCCTTGTCCATTGAAAGAATAGAGGATGAGAACGACAATCGGCAGATACAAGAATGCAAATACGGCTGCGGTTTGGGCCAGCAGCCAGCGCGAGCGCTGCCCATAGGCCGATGCGCTCATGAAAAACTCCATTTCTTTTCCAGTTGCTCAGAAAAGAACAGCAAGCTGACGACGATCACCAGCATGCCCAGAGAAATCGCCGCTCCGAGCGGCCAGTTGTAGGCCGCGCCAAACAGGCTGACCACGACATTCGAGATCATGATCCCGCTGGGCCCGCCCAACAGCAGTGGCGCGAGGAAATCCCCGAGGCTCAAAACGAAGGCGAACGTTGCACCCGCCAGGACGCCGGGAATTGACAGCGGAAGAATCACCTTCCAAAAGGTTTGCGCGGGGGTTGCGCCGAGGTCATGCGAGGCCTCGACCAGATTGCGCGGAATGTGTTCCAGCGCAGCGTAGATGGGCAGGAACGTGAACGGCGTGTAGATGTGGGTCAGCGTCAGCACAACCGCGAACGGACTATAGAGCAGGAATTCCAGAGGATGCTTCGTCAGGTGCACGTATTGCAGCAGGGTATTAAGTACACCGTCGGAGCCGAGAATCGTCTTCCACGCGTACGCCCGCACCAGATAGCTGACCCAGAGCGGAATGATCACCAGCTGGTAGAGCAGATCTTTTCTCTTGCCTGCAAAGAAAGACAGGAAATACGCCAAAGGATAGCCCAGCAACAACGAAAACAGCATGACGCGGGCGGCGATCCACATGGAACGGAGCAGCGTCTCCCAATAGACCGGTTTCTGCAGCAGCTCTTTATAGTTGCGGAGATCCCAGGAATGAATAATGGTCTGCAGCGAAGAGACCGACCAGAAGCTGTAGCAGAACATCAGGAGATAGGGCACCAGCAGAAAAACCGCAACCCACGCCAGCGGTGGCACAGTAACGATCGTCTTGTAAGCGCGGGAAAACATCAGTTTCGTTCCGGCGACGCCTTCACCAGAACCGCATCGTCGATAGAGAATTCCAATTCGACTTCGTTCGCAATGCCATTGCCGCTGGCCGTGCGAACCGTGAGCACCAACCCATCGGAGCACTGAACTCGAATCAGTTCCGTGGCGCCGTGAAACGCCTGGTGCAGCACGCGGCCATGCGTGCGCACCGTTCCGCGAGCTGCGGTGCCGGGTCCTGCCAGCCGCAGATGCTCCGGTCGCAAGGAAAAGAGAGCTGGCCCGTCGGGAAGCGAAGCGGGCCACGACAGCGATCCGCATCGTGCCACGCCACTGCGCACTTCACCATTCAGCAAATTTGTGTGCCCGATAAATTGCGCGACATAGGCCGTCGCCGGGCAGCTATAAATCTCGCGCGGCGTCGCCACCTGCTCCAGTTCGCCGGAACGCAGCAGCGCGATCCGGTCTGACATCACCATCGCCTCTTCCTGATCGTGCGTGACGAACACGAACGCTATGCCGACCTCACGCTGCAGCGACTTCAGCTCAACCTGCATCTGGCGGCGCAGGTTGGCATCCAGCGCAGAAAGCGGCTCATCGAGCAGAAGCAGCCGAGGCCGGTTCACCAGCGCCCGCGCCAGTGCCACGCGCTGTTGCTGGCCTCCGCTGATCTTCGATGGCTTCTTTTTTGCGTGCTCCGTCATTTTGACCTTGTCCAACGCTTCCGCCACTCGTTGCACAATCTCCGCATCAGGCCGTTTTGCCACGCGCAGCCCGTAGGCCACGTTCTCCTCGACGGTGAGGTGGGGAAACAGCGCGTAGTGCTGAAACACGGTGTTGACGCGCCTTCGATACGGCGGTTGGTCGTCAAGGCGCTCGCCGCCCATCCAGACTTCGCCCGAACTTGCGGTTTCAAAGCCGGCCACAATCCGCAGCAGCGTCGTCTTGCCGGAGCCGCTTTCGCCCAGGATGGTCAGAAATTCCCCTTCCGCGATGTCCAGGGAAATGTTGCGCAGCACGACGTTTCGCCCAAATGTTTTGGCTACGCTGCGGATGCCGAGCAGGGTCGGCTTCGCGGTGGATTCGGCGCTCGCCGTCACTGCAACGGAGTTGGTTGGAATCACCATGGGTGCTTCGCTGCCTACTGCGCGGCTTTTACGTCGTTCCAGATCTCGTTGTACTTGGCGCGGCGGGGCACGTTTTGCCAGAAATAGATATGTTTCTGATAGCTGTCCACGTCGTCGAGATGGAGGCTTTTGATCTTGTCCGGCGTCATGAACTGCCCCGCCTGCGGGTTGGCTGGCGCATAGTTCGTCTTGTCGGTGACCAGTTTCTGCGTCTTCGCCTCCACCATGTACTCGAGAAATTTGTACGCCAGCTCTTTGTTCTCGCTGCCTGCGGTGATCATCAGGTGATCGATCCAGCCGGTGGTGTTTTCCTTCGGAATGGTCTCGCCGACGGGGAAATTGACTTTTTTCAGATCGGCGGTATTGAGCGGCCAGCCCATGGCAATCACGACTTCGTGATTTTCAAAGAGATTTGTCAGCTCCCCGCCGGTCGACCACATCTTGCGGATATTCGGTTTCAGCTCCAGCAGTTTTTTCTTCACCGCTTCCAATTGATCGTCGGTCAAGTTGTAGAGCTGTGAAGGATCAGGCTTGTCGTAACCCAAAACCTGAGCCGCCATGTAGACCGTCGAGAGATCGTCCCAGACCGAAACCCTTCCCTTGTACTTTGGATCCCACAGGACGTTCCAGGAATCCGGAGGCTGAGGGAAAACGGTAGTGTCGTAGATGATCGGGTTCGGGCCCCACATGAACGGTACGCCATACACCTCGGTCTTGACGCGCACCAGCGGCAGGCTCGTCAGTTGTGGGGAGAGCTGGCTGTAGCTCGGAATCTGCGAGAGATCGAGCGGTGCAGCCAATCCTGCGGTTGCGATCGATGTCGCGACGTCGCTTGAGGGGGAAATGACGTCGTAGTTCCCGGCGCTGCCGCCGCGCAGCTTGGCCATCAGTTCATCACTCGATCCCATGTACGATGCCGAGACCTTACAGTGGTTCTGCTCCTCGAAGGCCTGTACGAAGGAAGGATCGGCGTAGCCCTCCCACACGAGCAGGTTGAGCGCGGGCGTTTTCTTCGAGCAAGAACCCAGCAGCAGAAGCGCCGCCAAACCGGTCAGCAAACGGACTGCGCTTTGCCAATTCATGTCTCCTCCGTGGGTGCCTAATCTGCTCACTCCTGCGAGAACCGGGCCGTTGTCCTTCTTCGAGCCAAAACTCAAAATGTGGGCGGTGTATTAACCCACAGCAGCCAGGTTTCGTTGCGTCCAGGATTTCTCCAGCGATGCGGGGTTGCGCTCTCGAAATAGAAGCTGTCCCCTGGTTTCAGCAGATACTCCCTGCCCTCCAGTTTGATCTCCAGGTCGCCGCGCAGCACGTAGATGAACTCCTCGCCCTCGTGGGCATAGGCATCTCCGCTCTCGGCCTCGGGTGCGACCCGGAAAAGGTGTGGTTCCATGATCGTGTTGCCCCAGGCCAGCAGCTCCATGCGCACGCCTGCTCCCGCCTCCAGCACCTTGCGTTCACCGGGACGCACCTGCCGGCTGCTGGATTCGCTAGCGTCAAAGAAATCCAGAATATTTGTTTTGTAGAAGCGCGCCAGCTTGCGCAGAGTGCCAACCGAGCCGCTCATCTGCGAGCGTTCCAGGGCGCTGAGAAACCCCACTGAGATGCCTACGGCCCGCGCCACCTGCGCCAGCGAGAGTCGCCGCCGCGCCCGCAGCTGGCGCAGATGCGCTCCAATAGCGCCCGCGTTGCCGTCGCCGGCTGCCCGCAGCTTGCCTTCCCGCTTCAGCAGTTGTACGATCGCTGCCGCATTCAAACCGCGCACCTTGCGCAGGAAACGAGCTCGCCGCAAGAGCTTTACGTCTTCGGCCGTGTACAAGCGATACCGGCTCGCAGTGCGCCGCGGACTTGCCAGCCCGAGGCTTTCCCACGAGCGGATTACTGAGGGCGAGACGCCAACCTTGCTTGCCACGTCGCCGATCTTCAAATACGTTTTCGCGCTGGCCTGTTTCATTGCAACCCGGCTGGGAGGTGAATCGGGGCAGCGAGATTCCCGTCGTGGAGGCGCGCTTTTTCTCCTTGACAGCCCCTACCCCGCTTCTCTAACCTTGCGGGATTATAGCAAGGTTGTCGCCGGATACAAGCTGCCGCTGTCAAGAATTACCAAACACTCCCGGGAATGTCTGGAGGTTCCATGCCGTCACTGCGAGCCCGCTCATCGCTGTGCCTGAGTCGTCAGCTGCTATGTGCGCTTTCTCTGATCCTGGTCGTCAGCCTGTATCTCCCAGCGCTGTTGCCGGCGCAGAGCACCGGTGGCCGCATTCTGGGCCGCATAGCCGATCCGACCGGCGCCGTGATCGCCAACGTCAAGGTGACGCTGATTAATGAAGCCACCGGCGTGAGCACGCAAACCACCACGAACGACAGTGGCGACTACGTGTTTCCCCAAGTTCCCGTCGGCACGTATCGCATGGAATTCGATCTGACCGGATTCAAGAAGAATGTGCAGCGCGGCGTGAACGTCGATCTCAATGCAGTCGTTACCGTCAATTCGGTCTTGCAGATCGGCCAGACCCAGGAGACGGTCGACGTCACTTCCGAAGCGCCGATCGTGGACACCAGCAGCACGCAGCTGGGCGCAATCATGGATTCCAAACAGGTCTCAGGGCTGCCGCTCAACGCCCGCGATACCTATCAACTTCTTCAGCTGCAGCCGGGCGTGCAGGGCGTCGGCGGATCGGACCTGTTCTACGGCAGCAACACCGCCGGCGCGGTTTCGGTCAACGGCGGCCGCGGACGCTCCAACAATTTCAGCGTGAACGGGGGCGATGGCAACGATCTATTCGCTAACGGACCCGCCATTCAACCTTCGCCCGACAGCATTTCGGAATTTCGCGTTCTCTCCAACACGTTCGACGCCGAGTATGGCCGCAATTCCGGCGCGGTTATCAATGTCGTGACCAAGTCCGGCACGAACCAGTGGCACGGTAGCGCCTACGAGTTTTTCCGCAATAAGGCGCTCGATGCCAGGGGATATCTCGACCCATTTACGCCCGATAACAAACAGAACCAGTTTGGCGGGACCTTCGGCGGGCCGATCAAGAAAGATCGGACGTTTTTCTTCGCTTCTTATGAAGGGCGCCGCATTGTGCAGGGCATCACCGCTGATCCGACTGTGGTGCCAAGTGTAGCGGAACGGGCCGGCGACTTCTCAGGTGGACTAGCGGCGACCGACCCCAACTTTGTTCCGTTCGGAGGGGCCATTAGTACGCCCGCGTTTGCTGGAATCCTGAATGCGCGCCCCAATTGTCTGACGAACGCTGCCGTCGGAGATTTATACCAGACTGATTTCCCCGATAACAAAATTCCCGTCGGTTGCTTTGACCCCGTGGCGGTCAGCCTGATGAACCAGTTTGTGCCCCTGCCGAATGCGCCCAACTCCGTATTCCAATCGATTCCTCTTGATCGCCAGCATGGGAATCAATTCACGGTCAAATTGGACCACCGCATCAACGACAAACAGAATCTGAGCGTGTACTACTACTACAACAACATTTCCGATGCGCAACCCTTTACCAAATTCCAGGCGGAGAATCCCAATCTTCTGCAGGGCTTTGGCGACCTCAACCAGACCATCTCGCAGCAGGTGAACATCAGCCACACCTGGACCATCAGTTCTTCCCTGGTAAACGAAGCCCGCATCACCTACTTCCGCGAAGGTCAGCCAACCTTCCTGCACCCGCAACGAACCAACTTGGTCGTCGATTCCTGCGGGGGCGCGCCGGTGAACTGCTTTAACGGCACAACCGATACTCCCAGCGTGATTCAACCCAACAGTCCTAAACTAGGCATCACTCCTGGTCTCGGTCCTACCCACGAAGGAGTGCCGTTCATCGCCATCTCCGGCGGCTTCACCATCGGCAACGATTTTGAAGGAGAATTGCCGCAAACCGGCAACACCTACCAATTCTCGAACAACCTCACCAAAGTGTCGGGAAACCACACCATGAAGTTCGGTGTGGACTTCAGAGTGCAGCGCTTCTTCCAGACGCTGTACTTCGCGCCTCAGGGTGATTATTCCTACTTTGGAGGGGGGCCGAACGACTTCGCAGGCCCGGATCTGTTCGCCAACTATCTGACGGGAATACCCGATTCCGACCTGCTGGGGTCCACAAACTCGGAGGATGTTCGCGGAAGATCTCTCTATTTGTTCGCCCAGGACAGCTGGAAGATCAAGCCCAACATCACGCTGAACTACGGGCTGCGCTGGGAGTACAACCAACCTTTCTACGACGGTCGGGGCCGTTACCAGACATTCCGTCCGGGCCAGCAGACAACCACCTATCCCTGCCAACTCGCGCCCGGCAATCCCCTCATCGGCGTTTATGGAAGCAATGACTGCGGTCCCACTGGTCCCGCGAACGCCTTCTTCCCTCTGGGACTTGTAGTCCCGGGTGATGCCGGTGTCCCCAAGGGTTTAACCAAGCCCTATTACCACGCGTTCGCGCCCCGCATCGGTATAGCGTGGGATCCGTGGAAAAAAGGCACGACCACCATTCGCGCAGGGTTCGGCGTTTTCTACAATCCGATCGAACAGTTAGTGCTGGAACAGTTCCAGGCCGAACCACCCTTCGGCGGCAGCACTACGGTTTCACAAGGATTCTTCCAGACGCCCTTCGTGCTGCAGAGCTGTCCGTTCTCTCTCGGGAATCCGTGCGGTGCTCCCACCAACCCGGGTGGCATCATTCCCAATCCCTTCGGCAGCATTCTTACGCCTGCTCACGGGACACCCGTAGACTGGTCAGCCTTCCGCCCCATCGTGCTCTTCGGAGAGTTGCAGCCGAACCTCAAGGCGCAGTACACCGAGCAATACAACGTCGGCATTGAGCGCGAGATTTCCAAAGACACAGTTCTTTCTCTCGGCTACGTCGGGTCTCAAGGACACCGCTTGCTTGCAACCCATGACCTGAGCCCGGCGAATCCGCAGACCTGCCTCGACCTGCAGAATCTGTTTAATACCGGCAACGCTGCATATGCTGGAATTTCCTGCGGCCCAACGTTTGGGGACTCTCCGTTTGGTTTCGTGCTTCAGTCCGGGGACCACGTAACTCTGCCGAGCGGCCAGGTAGTCACCGGAGCCGCGGGAGGAACTCCCATTGGATTGGTTGGCCTCCGTCAGTACTCATCCCCAAAGTGTGACCCCCTCAACGGCTTCAATGGTGTAACCGGGGCCTTCATCAACGGCTGTCCTTCTGACGCCGTTCCGGTGTTCAGCAGCATTTACGCGCAGGACACGATTGCGAACTCCGCCTACAACTCCTTGCAGGCTTCGCTGGAACGGCGCCTGTCGCATGGCCTGCAGTTTGAAGTCGCCTACACTTACAGCAAATCGATTGACGACGCGTCGAGCTTTGAAAACTCTCTGAAGCCAATCTGCAACGGAATTCTCAACAATTTCAGCTGCAATCGCACGTTATCCTTGTTCGACGCAAGGCATCGCCTCGTGCTCAGCTACCTGTGGGAGGTTCCGGCACCGAAGTTCAATGGCGGAAAAGGAATGCTGCTGGATGACTGGGCGGTTTCCGGCATTACCAGTTTTCAGTCTGGCTTCCCCATTGTGATGCGGTCCACAAACGACAATGAGCTGGAGAATGATACCAGCGGGTTCGAAGCCCCCGGCCGGCCCGCCATCCACGGACCAGTCCACTTCACGAATCCGCGCAGCAGCGGCGGCTACTACTTCTGCGGGCCGAACCTGCCAAATTGCCCGATCCAGAACCAAGCGCCGGGATCACTAGGCGGACCGCGCGACCTCTGCTGCGGGCCTGGCATCGACAATTTTGACTTCTCCGTTCAAAAGCTCATAAACGTAGGGGAAGGAAAGCACTTCGAGTTTCGCGCCGAGTTCTTCAACGTATTCAATCGCGCCCAGTTCCTCAATCCTGATGGAAATATCAGCGACGGTACTGTGAACGCCGACGGCTCGATTAGCGGAGACTTTGGCAAAGAGAAGCACACCCGCGATCCGCGCGAGATTCAATTCGCTTTAAAGTTCGCGTTCTAGAATGTCTATATCCCCCGGGCGGTCCGCCGCCCGGGCATCCTAATGGCCCGCGCCGGAAGAAGCCACGGGCTTGAGTTCTCCGGAGACCCTGATGTACCCCGACCTGCAGAAAGAAATCTTAACCTTCGAGCGGCGCACGCCCAAATCCGCTGAAGCGCACAAGAAAAACCTCAAACGCATTCCTCTGGGCGTGGCCAGCAATTATCGCGCCTATGATCCCTGGCCGATTTTCGTGAAAGAGGCCAGCGGCAGCAAGTTCCGCGATCTCGACGGCAACGAATACATTGACCACAACCTGACCTTCGGCGCACTCATGGCCGGGCATTGCCATCCGGCCGTGATGAAAGCCGTCGAAAAGCGCCTTTCCACTGGCACCATGTTCGGCATGCCGCACGACATGGAGTGGGAACTCGCGGAAGAGATTTGCAACCGATTTCCGATCGAGATGTGCCGCTTCGGTAACAGCGGCACCGAAGCCACCATGCACGCCGTTCGCCTCGCCCGCGCTGCCACCGGACGCGACAAGATCGTGAAGTTCGAAGGTGCTTACCACGGCCTGCACGACAGCGCCCTGGTCAGTGTGAAGCCGCACGCGCCCGACTACGGCGACATCCATGCGCCGACGTCGGTACCGGGAGGCCTCGGAGTTCCCAAGGCAGCCATTGAAAACGTGAAGATCGCAACCTTCAACGACCTCAATACCGTCGAGCGCCGTTTCAAAGAAAATCCCGGCGAAATCGCAGCGATCATCCTCGAGCCGATTCTGATGAACGTCGGCCTGTGCATGCCGCAACCCGGGTTCCTCAAGGGTTTGCGCGAGATCGCCACGAAACACGGCGCGCTGCTGATTTTCGACGAAGTCAAGACCGGCGCGAAGCTCTGCTGGGGCGGGGCCAGCGAATACTTCGGAGTTCATCCCGACGTGGTCTGTCTGGCGAAGTCAATCGGCGGCGGCCTGCCGCTGGCGGCGTTCGGCGCCAGCAAATCGGTCATGGATCTGATCTCGCAACACAAGGTCTTCCACGGCGGCACCTACAACACGAATCCGGTTTCGATGGCGGCTGGCCTCGCCACGTTCCGCCACGTGCTGACTCGGGAGAATTACACGCACGTCGAAAAACTGAGCAAGAAGCTGGCCGACGGCTATCGCAAAACCATCGCCAAAGTTGGCCTGCAGGCTTACATCGCGCAGGCCGGAGCCAATGGCGCGTTGATGCTCTATCCGAAAGAAATCGTCAACTACCGCGACTGGGAAGCGATCGACATCGATCTTTGGCGCCATTACTGGTTCGCCATGGTCAACCGCGGCGTGATGGCACAGCCTTACTGGTGGGATGAACAATGGACCATCTCCGTGCAGCACACCGAGGCCGATATTGACAAGCACCTGGCCGCCTTCGATGACATCGCGACGTCGCTGGCGAAGGCGCAGCAGGAGCGTGAAGCGCCGGTCGCGGTCGCTCACTAGTTTTTGTGTAGTGGCGGACGCATTCGTCCGCCCTGCATGTGTCAACAAAGCATGATCAACCAAAAGAACTCTGTCATTCCGAACCGGGCCCAAGCCCGGTGAGGAAGCTGTTGTCGCTGCGGCCACCACGATCAGCCGCAATAGAAACTTGTCCGACACGATCCAACCCGCCGCCCAGCCCCACCTGATCCGCGCCCTCGGACGCCGCGACCTGGTGCTGCTCTTCGTCGTCGCGGTCTTAAACCTGAACGTCGTTCCCTCCATTGCCGCCAACGGCGGCGTCACTGTGTGGCTCTGGATCATCTCGCTTCTTCTTTTCTTCTGGCCGCAAGGTATCGCGGTGATCGAACTCGCCCATCGCTATCCCGGCGAGGGCGGTGTTTACCTCTGGGCAAAAGAAGTCTTCGGCGACTTTCACGGGTTCCTCTCCGGCTGGTGCTACTGGACCAACAACATGCTTTACGTGCCGACCGTCATGCTTTCGTTCGTGGGCGTGTCGGTTTACGTGCTCGGTGCTGGTCACCACGGACTCGCCGACAACCGACTATTTGCTTCCGTTACGTCGCTCACCCTGTTAGCCGGGCTCGTGTATTTCAACATCCTTGGCCTAGGTGTCGGCAAATGGATTAACAACGTAGGCGCGATCGGAACCTTCATCGCCGCAGCGGTGCTGATCGGGCTGGGCGTCGTGGTCTGCACACGCTTCGGCACGACCATCACCGCGGCTGACTTCAGGATTCCCGCCGACCCGAGATTCGTTCTGAACTCCTTTGGCGTAATTTGTTTTGGCCTGGTCGGGTTGGAACTGGCCTCGGTCATGGGAGACGAAATTCAGGATCCGCTGCGCACGCTTCCGGGTGCTGTGGCCTGGGGAGGAGTGCTCTCGGGAGCGCTCTACGTGGGCGCGACGCTTACGCTGTTGATCGCGGTCGGAAAAAGCGTGAATGTGCTGCAAGGAGTGGTTCAGGCGGTCACCCACATGGCTGGCCAGGTCGGGATTGGCTGGCTCTCGATTCCTTTCGCGCTCATGCTCAGCATCTCTATAGCTGGCATCGGATCAGCCTGGACCGGTGGTTGCGCCCGCATCCCGTTCGTTGCCGGCCTCGATTCCTATATGCCGTCGTGGCTTGGCAATATTCATCCTCGGTACGCCACGCCCTACGCTGCGCTGATCGTGCAGGGCATCGTCTCGGCTGCACTTGTGGTGCTCAATTTTTTTGGATGGTGGTTTTGGAACAAACTGGCAATCATCCTGGGACTGGGTTCGAAACTGCTGTTGGATCCGGCCGGCGCGGGAGAGGTGTTTCAGAAACTTCTTTCGCTGGCCGTTGTATTGCAGTTGATCCCTTTTGTGTATGCCTTTGGCGCGCTCGTGAAATTTGCGATCACTGAGTCTTCTCCAAAAGGGCAGTATGGCAGGGCAACGCTGTTCCTGGCCGGGCTAAGCGGATTCCTGACCACGATTCTCGGGATCACCCTCGTATTTTTCCCGGCTCAGCAAATCACGTCGCTATGGTCCTACGAACTGTGGATGGTCGGCGGCACGATATTTTTCATCGGCCTCGCCGCCTTTTTCTTTTTCGTTTATGGCCGGAGGAAAGTCCCGCAGGGACGACATTCATTAGCCCAGGACGTAAGTCCTGGGTTGGCCGAGCACCCGGAACGAGTCCCGTAGGGACGGCAGAGCGCGCAGAAATCAAGATTTGCTTCGAGGAGGCCACGATGCCCAGCGGAGTTCAGACCGAAGTGAAGACATACCAAATGTTCATCAACGGCGAATGGGTCGCCAGCAAGTCGGCGAAGACCTTCCCGGTTTACGATCCCTCCACCGAGGAAGTCATTGCGCAGGTCCCCGAAGCGAATGCCGACGACGTAAATCGAGCGGTCGCAGCCGCAAAGGGAGCGTTCGAAGACGGACCGTGGGCCGCGACCACCGCACAGGAACGTGGCCGGGTTCTCTTCCGCCTGTCCGACAAGGTTCGCCAGAACCTGCCCGCGCTCGCCGAACTTGAATGCCGCAACACGGGGAAGCCCATCGTGGAGGCAGAATTTGATCTCAACGACGTCGCCACCTGCTTTGAATATTATGGGGGACTCGCCACCAAAGTTGTCGGCTACGTGAATCCCGTCCCCGACAACGCCATGAGCCTCACGCTCAAAGAACCGGTCGGCGTCGCTGGACAGATCATCCCCTGGAACTATCCATTGCTCATGGCCGCATGGAAACTTGCGCCGGCGCTTGCGGCGGGCTGCACTTGCGTTCTGAAGCCTGCCGAGCAAACGCCTTTGACCGCGCTCGAATTCGCGAAGTACTTCGAGGCCTGCGGTCTGCCTCCCGGAGTCGTCAACATCGTTACCGGATTCGGCGAAAGCTGCGGCGCTCCGCTCGTCCAGCATCCCGACGTCAACAAGATCGCCTTTACCGGCAGCGCCGCGGTTGGCAAGATCATCGTCAAGCAGGCGGCTGATACGGTGAAGCGTGTCACCCTCGAGCTCGGCGGGAAGTCGCCCAACATCTTTTTCGCCGACGCCGATTTCGAAGCCGCGATCGACGGAGCGCTTTTCGGAGTATTCATCAATCAAGGCGAAGTCTGCTCGGCGGGAAGTCGCATTCTTGTGCAGAAATCGATCTACAAGAATTTCGTCGAGGCCATGGCGGAGAAAGCCAAGAGGATCAAGCTTGGTCCTCCGCTGGAGCGCGAAACCAAGATGGGGCCGTTGGTTAGTAAAGAGCAATACGATCGAGTGAATTCCTATCTCGAAATTGGCAAGAAAGAAGCCAAACTTGCTTCCGGTGGTGGGCGTCCCGAGAAATTCGCCAAGGGATACTACGTGCAGCCCACGATCTTCTATGACGTGTCGAACAATGCGCGCATCGCCCGCGAGGAGATCTTTGGACCTGTCGCCGCCGTCATTCCGTTCGATGATGAAAAAGACGCGATGAAGATCGCCAACGATTCTCCTTACGGCCTGGCTGCTGCTGTATGGACGCGCGACATCTACAAGGCCATGCGCGCGGTGAAAGCGCTGCGAGTTGGAATCGTCTGGGTGAATCATATGCAGCCCACCTACGTCGAGGCGCCGTGGGGCGGATATAAGCAATCCGGTTTTGGACGCGAGCTCGGGCCCTGGGGAATCGAGGAATATCTCGAAACCAAGCAGGTGCACATCAATCTGAACGAAGCGCCGATCGGCTGGTACTGAGAAGGAGTTGCCAGATGTCAGTGGTCAGTTGCCGGCAGAGCCGGTTCTGGCAGCGCTGACTCTTCACTGGCAGGTGGCAACCGGCAACTGAGGCTACCATGGCTACTATTCAACTACGTACTTCCATTCCGGGGCCAGGTTCGCAGGCTCTGATGCGCCGGCGCAACGCTGCCGTACCACGGGCCGTCTACCATGCCACGCCGGTCTTCGTCGCAAAAGCTGAGGGCGCCGTTATCGAGGATGTCGATGGCAATCGCATGATCGACTTTGCCGGCGGTATCGGCTGCCTGAACACCGGTCACCGTGCTCCGTCGGTGGTTGACGCCATTCGGCGCCAGCTCGATCGTTTCCTGCACACCAGCGTTAACGTCTTGCCCTACGAGAGCTACGTCACGCTGGCCGAACGCCTCAACGCCCTCACGCCCGGCCGGTTCACGAAGAAGACGATCCTCTTCAATACCGGCGCGGAAGCCACCGAGAATGCCATCAAGATCGCGCGCTTCTACACCAAGCGCCCCGCGATCATCAGCTTTGAAGACGCATTTCACGGACGCACCTACATGGCGATGGCGCTGACCAGCAAGACGCATCCCTACAAAGCCGGCTTTGAGCCTTTTCCCAGCGATGTCTACCGCATCCCTTACGCTTACTGCTATCGATGCTCCTACTCGCTGCAGTACCCATCGTGCGAGGTGCACTGCGCCCGCCACATCGAAGACACGTTCAAACGCGTAGTCGCAGCCGAATCCGTGGCCGCGGTCATCGTCGAACCCATCCTTGGCGAAGGCGGCTTCGTTACTCCACCAGCGGAGTTTTATCCGATGCTTTCAGAGATTTGCCGCAAGCACGGAATTCTGCTGATCGCTGACGAAGTGCAAACGGGCTTCAGCCGTACCGGCGCGACCTTCGCATGTGAGCGCTTTGGAATCGAACCCGACCTGATCGCGATGGCGAAATCGCTGGGCGGCGGGCTGCCGCTCGCCGCCGTCACCGGACGCGCGGAAATCATGGATACCCCCGGCTCCGGTCAACTGGGCGGCACGTTCGCCGGCAATCCAGCCGCCTGCGAGGCGGCCCTTGCGGTGTTGGACATCATCGAGAAAGAGAATCTCAACGCCCGCGCCAATCACCTTGGCGAAATGCTTCGCAAACGCGCTGCCGAATGGCAGCGGCGCTGGGAGCTGATTGGCGAAGTGCGTGGCCTGGGCGCGATGCAGGCGCTTGAGCTGGTTCGCTCCCGCGCGACCCGCGAACCCGCCGACACTGAGACGAAAGAAGTGTCTCAGTTCTGCTACGAGCACGGCCTGATTACGATTACGGCTGGATCTTACGGCAACGTGATTCGGCTGCTGATGCCTCTCGTCATCACCGATGCTCAGATGGATGAAGCTCTCGACGTGCTCGAAGCGGCGCTGGCGATGGTCGCCGAGAAGAAGAGTGCCATGCCACAAATGGCCTGAGGCCCGCGGGCCGGGGCCCATGTGTCATTCGCATGTATCATTAAAGATGGACCGGGAAGACTCGCAAGGGTGCGTCCGGCAGGAGTTTTCCACCACCACAGTCTTCGCGATTGCAGAGGCTTCACCATGACCGTAGCAGCACCTCCCATCACTCGAGTCCCGAACTACATCAACGGCCAATGGTCCGACGCGCACGCACCCGAATGGCGCGACGTGATCAATCCGGCCACCGGCGACGTACTGGCCAGCGTCCCACTCGCCGATGCGGCTGACGTCAATGCTGCTGTCGAAGCCGCTGCCGCCGCATTCCCCGAATGGCGTCGAACCCCGCCCGAAGATCGTATCCAGCCGTTGTTCAAGCTGAAGATGCTGTTGGAAGAGCACATCGACGAGATTGCGCGCATCATCACGCTGGAAAACGGTAAGACGTTCGCCGAGGCCAAGGCCGAAATGCGCCGCGCCATCGAGAACGTCGAAGTCGCCTGCGGCATTCCCATGATGATGCAGGGCTACAACCTCGAAGACATCGCGCGCGGCATCGACGAGATGATGATCCGCCAGCCGCTGGGCGTGGTCGCTGCCATCGTACCCTTCAATTTTCCCGGCATGATCGCGTTCTGGTACTTGCCCTACGCCATCGCCACCGGGAACACATTCATTCTGAAGCCCAGCGAGCGCGTGCCGCTGACCATGCGTTACATTTACGAACTGCTGGCCAAGACCGGCCTGCCCAAAGGCGTGGTCAATCTGGTCAACGGCGGCAAAGGCGTGGTCGATGCGCTTATCGACCATCCCAAGGCTCGCGCCATGAGCTTTGTGGGTTCGACTCCGGTTGCGCGCTACATCTACGCGCGCTCGGCCGAGCAAGGAAAGCGCTGCCAGTGCCAGGGTGGAGCGAAAAACCACGTCATCGTTTTGCCCGACGCCGACATGCCGATGGCCACGCAGATCATCAGTGACAGCGCTTTTGGTTGCGCCGGACAGCGCTGCCTTGCGGTCTCAGTCGCGGTCACGGTTGGCGAGGCGCAGAAAACGTTCCGCGACTCGATTGCTGAAGCTGCATCCAAATTGAGGGTGGGGAATGGGCTCGAAGAGGGCATACAGATGGGCCCGGTCATCACTCCCCAGAGCAAGGAGCGAGTCGAATCGTTGATCGGCGTGGGTGAAAGGCAGGGCGCCAAAGTTCTGTTGGACGGTCGGAACTCGAAGATTCCGAAGTACGAATCGGGAAACTTCGTGAAGCCGACGATTCTCGACGATGTGCCTGCCGCCAGCGAGATCACCGACACGGAGATTTTCGGTCCCGTGCTGAGCCTCGTTCACGCCAGCAGCCTGGACGAAGCCCTGGCATT
Organism: Candidatus Sulfotelmatobacter sp.; assembly: GCA_035266285.1. GTDB lineage: Bacteria > Acidobacteriota > Terriglobia > Terriglobales > Acidobacteriaceae > Sulfotelmatobacter. The sequence goes on along the minus strand of DATFNR010000040.1, from coordinate 116,204 downwards.
CCTGGAACGTAGTGCCTACGGCAATCAGGCGTCGCTGTTCACGTCGAGCGGATCCGCTGCGCGCCGCTTCCGCTACGAAGCGCCGGCGGGCAACATCGGGATCAACATCGGCGTCGCCGCGCCCATGGCCTATTTTCCCTTCAGCGGCTGGAAGAACAGCTTTTTCGGCGATCTGCACGGACAGGGGCGCGACGCCATCGAGTTTTATACCGACAAGAAAGTTGTCGTCGAGCGCTGGGCCAAGGAGCACAGCCGGAAATTCTAGGGAATTGAGTAATTGGGTAATTGAGACATTGGGCAATTGAAACTCAGCGCGGCGTGGCACACAGGGTCTTGGTTTTCAATTACTCAATTACAAATTTCCCAACTACTCAATAATCCAACTATGAGGAATCCATGACTACTGCTACAGCTACTCCGACCATGTCCGGAAAGGAAATGGTCGACCTCACCAAGAAACACACGCTCTACGAGTGGTCGGCACAATCGAAAGTAGATCCAATTCCGGTCGCCAAGGCGAAGGGCATTTATTTCTGGACGCCGGAAGGCAAGCGCTTCATCGACTTCAACAGCCAGCTGATGTCGGTCAATATCGGCCACGGCGACGAGCGCGTCATTCAGGCGATCAGCGAGCAGGCGGCGACGCTCTGCTACGCGAATCCGTTCATGGCGCATGAGCCGCGGGCGCGGCTCGGTGTCAAGCTCGCCGAGATTTCTCCCGGCGACATTGATACTTTCTTCTTCACCAACGGCGGCGCCGAGGCCAACGAAAACGCAATCAAGCTGGCGCGCTTCTTCACCGGGCGGAATAAGATCATCGCCCGCTACCGCTCCTATCACGGCGCGACGGCGGGCAGCATGTCGCTCACGGGCGAACCGCGACGTTGGGCCGCCGAACCGGGCATTCCCGGCGTCGTGCGCGTGCTCGATCCCTATCACGGCATCGAGCGGGGGTGGGAATCAGCAGACGCGTCGCTCGCCATGATCGAGGAAACGATACAGCTTGAGGGTTCGCATACCATCGCTGCCTTCATTCTAGAGACTGTGGTCGGGACCAACGGCATTCTCATTCCTCCCGACGGATACCTGCAAGGCGTGCGCAAGCTCTGCGACAAGTACGGCATCCTTATGATCGCCGACGAAGTCATGGCCGGTTTCGGACGTACGGGCGAGTGGTTTGCCGTGGATCACTGGAAAGTTGTGCCGGACCTGATCTCCATGGCCAAAGGATTGACGTCAAGCTACCTTCCTCTGGGCGCTGTCGGCATGCGGCATCACATCGCTCAGCATTTCCAGGACAAGGTGTTCTACGGCGGACTAACCTACAATTCGCATCCCATGGGATGCGCGGCGGCTCTGGCCACGATTCGTGTGTACGAGGAAGATCACCTCATCGAGAACACTAAGAAAATGGGCACTGTGATGAAGCAGCTCGGAGCTGAGATGCAGGCGAAGCATCCTTCGGTCGGGGAAGTGCGCTCGATCGGACTGTTCGGGATCTTCGAGCTCATTCGCAGCCGGAAGACGCGGCAGCCCATGGCGCCGTTCAATGGGACCTCCGATGAAATGATTGCGCTGGGTAAGTTCTTCCGCGAGCAGGGACTGTACACACTCGTGCGCTGGAACACATTCTTCACCAATCCTCCGCTGTGTATCAACGAGCAGCAGATGCGGGAAGCGTTTGCCATCATCGATAAGGGGCTCGAGATCACCGATCGAGCGGTGAAGGATTAGTCGGAAAAGATTCAACCCCATCCTTTCGGATATGTTCTCGGATACGTTTCGAAAGGATGGGATCATCTGCGTTGTAAGTTTTCAGGATGGTCTCCTCAGGTCGCCTAGCTATTCGGTCCTCTTCTGTGGTTACTTTCCCATCTTGGGACGACTCGGCTGGACCTGTAATTTCAGTTACATAAGACAAAGCGTCGTGGCATAATGCGGGACGCGGTTGGGGCTGGCTTGCCCGTTGGCGAAACAAGACTGTGTACCTCCGCTCGCTTGTGGATCAATCAACGTCAGCGGTATACGTCACGCGCAGGAAGACGCCGCGCTGGTCCGGAACGCAACATTGCGGATCGGACAGAGTTTCTGAGCTGTTTGGGACTTGACCCCGGGAATCTGAGAGAAGTGAGTTGGCGATGAGTATTGCCGATCCCAGGGAACTGCTGTGGTCGTTCATGTTTCGGCCTCGGACGCGGCCGCGTCGCTACGGGTTTGCCCTGCTGGCCGTGTCCGTGGCCGCCCTTCTGAGCGCGTTGGGTATCGCTTTTGGGCTGAGATCGCCTCTTATTCTGTTTTTCCCCGCAATTCTATTGGCGGCGCTGCTGGGTGGTCTTGGTCCCGGCATTGCGGCTACGCTCATGTCGGCCGTCTTCGGAGTTTACTTCTTCCGCGCACAGTTAATCGCGATGGCCGGAAATAACCGCGCGGCGGTCTACGCACTCCTGTTGTCTTCGGGTGTTGGGATAGTGCTCAGCTTGCTTGCCGACCGGGTACGCCGCCAGCAAAGCCAGAGGCGGGAATTTGAAAAGTTAGTGGAGGGGTTCGATGAGATGGCGGCAGTGGTCGACCGGGACTACCGCTACGTGCTCGCAAACCGTGCGTTCCTGAGTCGACGGGGAATGACACGGGAGCAGGTAATCGGGCGTCGAGTAACCGAAATTCTCAACGCAGGAGTTTTTGAAGCCGAGGTCAAAGAGAAGCTGGACATGTGTTTTCAGGGACAGATCGTGCAGCATGAAATGCGGTACCAGTACCCATCTCTCGGCGAGCGGGACCTTCTGATTTCTTACTTTCCCATCGAAGGCCCGACCGGGGTCGAACGCGCGGCATGCGTCTTGCAGGACACAACGGATCGGAAACGAGCGGAGCGGCTATTCCGAGCCATGATTGACCAGTCCAGTGATGCGGTGGAATTGGTCGATGCGCAGACGCTACGGTTTCTTGACTTCAACGAAAAAGCCTGCAAAGACCTGGGCTATACGCGCGAGGAGTTGCTCGCGCTGACCGTATTCGACATCAATCCGACCGTCGACGAAGCAAAGTGCGCGGGCGTTTTGAAAAAGCTGACAGAATCCGGGTTCGTGGTGCAGCAGAGCATCCATCGGCGCAAAGATGGATCAACGTTTCCGGTCGAAACCAGCCTTGGATTGGTGCAGCCGGAGGGCAAGTATGTCGTCGCCATCGCGCGGGACGTCAGCGAACGGAAAAAGGCCGACGATGCATTGCGGGAGAGCGAAGATCGGTACCGCGACCTGGTCGAACATAGCGAAGACCTGCTCTGCACACACAACCTCGAGGGAAATCTGCTGTCCGTAAATCCGGCTCCGGCACGAATCCTGGGATACCAGCCGGAGCAAATGGTGAACCTTCCGATGCGAGAGCGGGTTGCTCCGGAATTCCGCGAGCAGTTCGACGCATATCTGGAACGGATCAAGACAAACGGCGCGGATCGAGGAGTGTTGTGCGTCGTGACGCGTAGTGGCGAGCGCAGGATTTGGGAATACAACAACACCCTGCGCACCGATGGAGTGCCTACACCGATTGTTCGAGGGATGGCGCATGATGTGACCGAACGCAAGCGAGCATCCGCCGCGCTGCACAAGTCGGAGCAGCGGTATCAGATGCTGTTCGAAAAAACTGTGGCGGGAGTGGGCATCACCGCGCTCGATGGGCATGTGATCGATTGCAATGACGCGTGGGCGCGCATGTTTGGGCACAGCACCGCGTCGGAGTGCCACGGTGGCCAGATCGCGAACTGCTACGCCGATCCTGCCGATCGGGAAGTAATGCTAGGCGAGTTGAAGCGGAGCGGAGCCTTTCTTAACCGTGAGGTGGAACTGCGGCGGAAGGATGGCACTCCGTTCTGGGCTTTACTCAATAGCGTTCTACTCACGGAGGGATAGAGCGAGCCGCTGATTCAGTCCACCGTGATCGACATCACCCAGCGTAAGCAGGCGGAAACAGCCCTGGAGCGCCGCGAGGAAGATTACCGCAGCTTCGTGGAGCAGAGCTCGGAGGGCATCTTCCGGCAAGATCTGGATGTTCCACTCCCAATCAATCTGCCCGAGCAAGAGTTGGTGAGCCGCATCCTTCGTGAGTCCTGTCTTGCCGAGTGCAATGACGCATTGGCCCGCATGTATGGCTATGTCTCAGCGCACGAACTGGTAGGGAAGCGGCTCACCGAGATGGTGTTGCCCGATGATCCGGGCAACATCGAGCTCACACGTGAATATATCCGCTCCGGGTTTCAGGTGCTGGAGCGTGAATCGCACGAGGTCGATGCCCAGGGTAACCCTAAGATCTTCTTGAACAGCATGATCGGGATCGTTGAAGACGGAAAACTGGTGCGGACATGGGGTATCCAACGGGATGTCACGGAGCAGCGGCAGCTTGGGATGGACCGCGACCGGGCCGAAAAGGCTGTGCGTGAAAGTGAAGAAAGGTTCCGGGTCGCACTTAAGAATTCACCGATTGCGGTGTTCACTCTGGATCGCGACCTGCGCTACACCTGGATCTACAATTTTGCCCACTTCCTGCCGAATGATGTCTTGGGCAAGACCCACGACGAAATCATGGGACCGGAAAGGGCGCGCCGTTTGAGAGAGTTGAAGCAGCGGGCGTTGGAGACGGCGTCGGTTGTGAGGGGCGAAGTCGTGATCCCCTTCAACGGCTCGATTTTTGCATATGACATCACGCTGGAGCCCATTCTTGATTCAGAGAAGAACGTAATCGGAATCACTGGGGCAGCCATGGACGTTGCCCGTCTTCGCGAGCTTGCCGATGGACTACAACAGGCCAAGGACAAGCTGGTTCAAGAGACGTCGTACCTCAAAGAGGAGATCCAGACGGAGCTCGGCTTCGAAGAGATCATTGGACAGAACTCTGCGCTACTGGAGGTGTTGAAGCAGGCGCGCGTCGTGGCTCCAACCACATCCACCGTGCTGTTGCTGGGAGAAACTGGTACCGGTAAAGAACTGGTGGCGCGATCGGTGCATGCGTTGAGTGGACGGCACGACGAGAGCTTTATCAAGGTCAATTGCGCCGCACTGCCATCCGGGCTGCTCGAGAGCGAACTCTTCGGTCATGAGAAGGGTGCATTCACCGGCGCCGTGAGCCAGAAGGTCGGACGCCTGGAGTTGGCCGACAAGGGAACGCTGTTTCTCGACGAGGTTGGCGAACTCCCCCTGGAGTTGCAACCGAAACTTCTGCGCGTTCTGCAAGACCGCGAGTTTGAGCGGCTGGGCAGCGTGCGGACGGTGCATGTGGATGTGCGAATCATCGCCGCTACCAACCGGGATTTGAGAAAGCATGTGGCCGACAAGAAGTTTCGCGAGGATTTGTACTACCGACTTAACGTTTTTCCCATCGAGTTGCCGCCACTGCGGGAGCGGCGATCAGACATTCCGATTCTGGTGCAGCATTTTGTGCGCAAGCGCGCAGCGCGCATGGGCAAACAGATCAGTGTCATTCCTCCCGAGGCCATGAGCATCCTGCAAAACTGGAAGTGGCCTGGTAATATTCGCGAACTGGAAAACGTCATCGAGCGCATGGTGATATTAACCAACGGCAATGTGATCGCGCCGCCGCCCGCCGAGTTGGGCGCCCCGCAGGAAGTGCCAGAGGACGATCTCTCCGAAATGGAACGAGAGCACATTATCCGAGTGCTGCGCGAGACGAACGGGATGTTGTCCGGACCGGGCGGGGCTGCCAGCAGACTGGGAATTAAGCGAACCACGCTGCAGTCCATGCTGAAGCGGTTCGACATCGATCTGCGCGAGTTTCGGCGTGGGACAGGGACGTTCGGGCCGCAGTAGGCCGAACAAGCTTGCCTAAACCAGCCTTTCAGTTCTAAAGACCGGCACGAATCCCCCGTTGGACAGGATCGCGCGAAACGGGACGAGCTGGCTCTCCGGCTCTGCGCTGGGCGCGGTAAAATCGTAGTCAGGCGCTAGGAGGGGGATCAGATGGATGGATGGAAGAAGGCGGCTGTGGTGGCTTCAATCGGCGGCGCAGCGGTTCTTTTCATGAGAAGAAGATATCCGGCGGGAGTGCTCGCGACGGGCGTGGGGTTAGCGGTACTAGCTTCGGAATATCCGGAGAAATTCGAGCACGTGCGGCGGGCGCTGCCGGACTATTTCGAACGCGGCATGCGCATCATGGAAATGGCGGGAAGAGCTGGCCGTCGCATTACGGATGCAGCAGGACGCAGCGCGGCAGAGGCGTGGGAAGAAATTGGAGGTTGAGTAGGAGCGGCAACTAAGGCCGCGGGGAGAGATTTTTGTCAGCCTATGCCGAGCTGCCGTCTCGCATCGACGCTCAGGCGCTCGGGCGTCCAAGGCGGGGTCCAAACTATATTTACGGCGGCGTTGCGGATGCCGGGCAATTGTTCGAGGCGTGACTTGACCTGGGCGCTGATGTTGACGTGTTCGGGACAGCCTTGGGCGGTGAGCGTCATCTCGATGGTGACGTCCTGCTTGTCGTCGGCAGCGGGCTCAAAATTCACTTTATAAATCAGGCCGAGGTCGACGATGTTGACTGGAATCTCCGGGTCGTAGCAGCTCTTCAGCGCGCTCAGGACGTCTTGTTCGGTGACTGGCATGACGGGACTCCCCTCGCTCTCAGTTTACAACGCTCATCGACAAATTCTGACCTTTGCGGAAGCACAACGTCCGTAGGTGCGGGCCAGGGCGTTCTGGTAGAGTCTTCCGATGATCAGCCCCGAGGCGAGGCAGAGAATCCAGCTGGCGCTCATCGTCGCACTCGCCGTCGCGACGCTGCGCGCCGGGTATATCTTCTATCAGCGGCACGAAGACAAGGTTGCCGCCGAAAGGTTGAAGCATGCCGGGGATGTGGGATATTCCAATCCGGACTACTATGTCAATCCCAAAAAGCTCTATCCCTACGACCTGAAAACCGCCAAGCAGCTTACTCTGCAGCCGGTGTGGGTCAAGGAAGGATATCGGTACACGTATTACAACTATGATCCGACACGCAGGAAGGTCGATTTCGAGCATGAGGCGGGGTTGCTGCTGCCCATAGAGCAGATAGCGATCAAGGACGTTGTTACGGCAACGCCTTCCGGCCCGGGACAGAGGCGGCAGGCGATGGCGGTATTCGAAAAAGAGGGGAAGAGCTATGCCGTGCCGATCGGGTTCGAAGCGGATGAGCAGTACACCATTTATTCCGATGAAATGTTCTTTATCCAAGACCCACACGAACTCTACAAGCACTGGCCTGCAGATGTGTGGCAGGCGGTGGAGCAGCACGCGGTGAAGCCGGGGATGAATGAGATGCAGGCGGACTTCGCGATCGGCATGGGGGTACCCGACCCGGGCGATACTTCCTATGAAAAGACGGTGCACTATCCGAACGGCGGCAAGGCTCTCGTGATCGTCTACCGCGACGGGAAGGCAGCGGAGATCAATGCGGACTCTCCCGACCGTAAGCCCTGATCCGCGTTTTCGACTGCCCTCGGTTGCCAAGCCTAAACAGTTCGATCGGCCGGTTCTCCAGGGCCGCTAATTGACCCCGATTCGCCCCGCGCAATGACTTCGGACGTAACCGCCATCGGCGCTGGTCGCGCCTTTTGGGGTGATTCGGTAGTGCTGAAATCGTTTAGAATGCTAGGGCCTTGTGTGGGGCGACAGGCTATGCAGACGCCGGGACCACCCAGAAAACTCGCTGGCCGATACGAGGTGAGGGAAGTCCTCGGACAGGGCGGCATGGGTCTTGTCTATCGCGCCTACGACTCGGTGGTGCGGCGCGAAGTCGCCGTCAAGACCATCCTCGATATTCCCGATCCCGCTTCACTGCAGCTGTTCTACAAGGAATGCGATGTTCTGGCCTCGATGAGCCATCCCAACATCGTCGAGATTTTTGACATTGGTGAATTTGAAGAAGAGGGAAAGAAAAAACCCTACTTCGTAATGCCTCTGCTGCCCGGAGTGACGCTGGACCACTTTCTGCGCAACGCCAGTCACCGTCTCACGGTCGAGCGCACGGTTGAAATCATTTCCCAGACTTGCCGCGGCCTGCAGGCGGCACATGAGCGCGGACTGCTGCACCGCGACCTGAAGCCGAGCAATATTTTTGTCATGGAAGACGACTCGGTCAAGATCATTGACTTCGGCGTGGCGCACATGGCGGATTCGCACACGACGCGGGCACAGAAGGGAACTTTGCTGTACATGTCCCCCGAGCAGATTCAGCTGAAACCGCTCTCGGCCCAATCGGACATCTTTTCCTTAAGTGTGGTCTGTTATGAAGCGCTGAGCGGAAGACATCCCTTCCAGCGAGCCCGCGCCGATGAGGTAGTCGACGCGATTCTCCATCAGATTCCGCCGCTGGCCTCGGATGTGAATTCGTCGGTCTCACAGGCCATCAGCCGGGTTCTGCACAAAGGCATGGCGAAACAGGCGTGGCACCGGTTTGCGAGCGCGCGTGAGCTGGGAGACACGCTGGGCAAGGCTTTGCGCAATGAGCCCATTCAGTTTTTCGATCCCGAGCGTACCCGGCCCCGGCTGCAGAGAGCGACCAAGGCACTGGCCGACGGCGATCTCCAATTCGCCGGCGAGATTCTGGGCGAGCTGGAAGCCGAAGGCCACATGGACACGGAAATCGGCTCGCTCCGCCGCCAGTTGGACACCGCCGTCCGCCGCAAGACGCTGACCCAGCTGCTGGACGCGGCCCGGGCTCGTTTCGAAGAGGGAGAGGATCCTCTGGCCCTGCAAAAACTGCAGGAAGCGTTGCAGATCGAACCCGACAACGCGACCGCGCTGACGTTGAAGAGCAAAATTGAGAACCGGCGCAGCGAGCAGCAGATTGAGAACTGGTATCGCCTGGCGCGGCAGCACATTGACAATCACGCCTATGCGCACGCTCGCGAAGCTCTCCAGAGTGTTCTGCAGCTCAGGCCGCAAGAGAACCTTGCCTTGCAGCTTCTGGCGGAAGTCGACCGCCAGGAGCAGGAGTACAAAAAGCTCCGTCAGGAGAAAGAGCAGATCCATCGTGCCGCGATGGACGCCTGGCAGAAGGGCGACGTGAGCAGCGCCTTGGCCAAGCTGGGGGTGGTACTCGAACTTGACCGCAGAGCCCCCGACTCCGTCAATCGCGAAAGTGACCCCCGTTACCAGAGCTTCTACAACGAGGTGCGTACCGAGCACGATGCCATCAACAATGCGTATGCGGAGGCGCGCAAACACCTGTCGGAGCGCAGTTTCGCTAAAGCGCTCACCATCACCCAGGCATATCTGGCCAAGTACCCGACCAACGCCATTTTCCAGGCTCTACACTTCGACATCGAAGAGCAGCAACGACAGAGTCTTTCGGCATTGATTGCCTCCATCGACCGGCAGGTTGAGGCGGAGCCCGACCTGGACAAGCGCGCCAACATTCTGCGCGAGGCGTTGCAACAGCATCCTGGAGAATCGCACTTCGAGCGTGCGCTGCGGCTGGTTCAGGATAAGCGCGATCTAGTGAACTCGATCGTGGCCCGCGCCCACCTGCACGAAGAGCAGGGTGCGTTCGGCGACGCTCTGAACGACTGGGAGATTCTGCGCACCATCTACGGCCAATATCCCGGACTGAAGTTTGAAGTGGAACGGCTGCAGAAGCGGCGGGACCAGCAGATCCGCATTGAAGCCCGCACGAAGTTGATCGAAGAAATCGACTCCTGCCTGCAATCCGCCGACTACGGCCGCGTGTTCGATCTCCTGCGGGACGCGGCACAGGAATTTCCCAACGACGAAGAGTTGCAGCAGCTGGAGAAACTCGCCCAGCAAGGACTGGAACGCAAGACCAAGGCGCAGCAACTGCTGGCGGAGGGCCAGGATCTGTGCGCGCAGCAGAAATCGGCCGAGGGCATCCCGCTCCTGCGGCAAGCTTACGAACTGGACGAGAACGATCCTTTCACGCGGGCCGTACTGGCCAATGTTCTGGTCGAACGGGCCCGGGCTTTGGTCGAAAGCGATTGCCGGGAAGCGGAGAAGCTGGCCAAGGAAGCTTTTGATCTGAATCCTTCGCATCCCATGGCGAAGACGCTCCGCACTTTGATCCTTGATCAGAAGCGCGAGAGTTTTGTGAGCGAATGCGTTGCGCAGGCGCGAAAACTGCAAACCGCCGGCGACCTGGCTGCCGCTCTCGCACGCGTTGAGGAAGGAATCGCGTCTTATCCACGGGAGCAGCGGCTGATCCAAATCCGGGATGCTGTGCAACACGATCTTCAGGCACAACGTCGGCAGGCGCGGCGGCGTGACCTGGATGAACTGCGGCGTCTCGATGGCGAAACCGAGGCCGCCTCCGATGCCGAGCCGAAGAAGGATCTTGCCGCCCGTGCTCGCGCCTTGGCTGACAAGTATCCCGAGGATGAAGAGGTAGCATCCAGCGCAAATGGCATCCTGCAGAAACTGAATCTCCCGACCCTGGGTACGAGAGCGCCAGGCCAGATTCCGACCTCGGCGGCCACGCTTTCCTACGCCGGCACTTCTTCGGGCGAAGGGAAACCGCCGGAGCCGCCAAGACAACCGCCACGGGATCCGGCGAGCGGCCCACCGTCAGTTGCTACACCGGGAACAGTCGGCCAAACTGCCAAGCCGACGATTCCCGCACTCGCGCCGCAAACAGGCCCTCAGGCGGTCATGCGGCGTCAGGGTTCGCAGCAACGCAATGCGAGAATTCTGGCAGTAGTCGGTGTTGCTGCAGTGCTGGTATTGGCGCTACTGTTCGCTGGTCGCCGGCACAAAGAGGCGGCTCAGACTCCGCCCCCTGAGCCGGTTGCGACCCAGCCGGCTCCTGCACCTGCGCCACCACAACCAGAGCTTCCAGCGATGAAGCTCTCCTCCGACGCACCTGCCGGCAAAGTAACATTCGACGACCAGCCGCCAGCCGATCTCGTAGACGCCCAGTGGACCCTAGATAAGCTCCAGCCTGGCGATCACACGCTGAAATTTGAGGGCCCGTCCGGAGGCTTCGAGACGGCTATTTCCGTGGCTGCGGGATCACTGCCGACGATCAAGACGCCAGTCAGCGCAAAGGGCGCGCTCGCGGTATTCGTAAGCAGCATGGGAGATCATGTTCACGTCTATGCAAGCGACAGTAGCGTGAAGCTGAGCCTCGATGGGCAATCTCCGCTCGACGTTCCTGAGGACGGTGTCGATCTGACATCGCTTGCCGCCGGAGCCCATGAATTGACCTTAAGCCTCGGCCATGAGGAGTACAAGCTGGCGATCGAGGTGGGAGCCGCGCCCGCGCTGAATGCGTTCGTTGAGTCGGGGCAGAATGTCGGGACGCTCGTTGTCGTCACGGGACAAGACAAGGCGCGAGTCTTTCTGAACGGAAAAGCGCTCGACCAAGTTACCCAGGGCGGTCAAGTGCGCATCGCCAACCTCGAGCCGCGGGAGTACACGGTTCGCGTCTCCAAGCCCGGATATCAGGACCTTCCCGAGCAAAAGATACGCATTCGCAAAGGCCAGCAAGGCAGGCTGGTGTTCGGGCTTCTTCCCGTGCCGCAGATGGCTTCACTCGACGTTCAGGGAGGCCCGCCAGGAGCTACCGTCCTGATCGACCAGGCGATCGCGGGAACAGTGCAGCCCGATGGCACGCTCACAATTCCTTCCGTCGCTCCCGGAGACCGCGTGGTCGAGCTGCGCAAAGATCGCTTCAAGCCGCGGCAGATCAAGAAGCACTTTGTTGCGGGAACGCCTGTCACTCTGGCCGCGGCCGATGTGACCCTGGAAGCCGCACCCGGCGAGCTGAAGTTCTCTTTCTCTCCCGCAGACGCCCTGTTGACATTGACGAAGGCAGGTGAGGCGCCCATTAAAGTGAGCAACGGAAGCACACTGAGCGTCCTTGCCGGTACCTACACTCTTGCTGCCCGAACGGCCGACGCTCTGGTGCGGAATGCAACTTTAGACGTAACTGCCGGCCAGTCGCGCAGTTTCGATCTCGCGCTCGCTCCCAGCGGAATGTCCCGCTGGGACGACCAGGCGGGCTGGAAGCAGGAAAACGGATCGTTCGTTCGCAAGGGCGGCGATTTCATCCTGTACGGCGTCTCGCCCACTTCGGGGACATTCGTTTTCTCTGCCATGCTGACGAAAGGGCACCGCCTGCAATGGGTGCTCAACTACACCGATCCCAACGACTACGATTTGTTCCAGATCGACGACAACAATTTTTACCGGACGGAAGTTCGCAAGGGGCAAAAGACAAGCGAAGTTAAGATTCCGCACCACGGAGCCAAGAAAAGCTTTCACACCCTGCAGATCCGCGTGTCTTCCACGGAGATCGTCCACCTCATCAAGCAAGGCGAAGCCTGGGTCGTCCTCGACCGCTGGACGCAGCCTGGGACCAATCTCTCCTCAGGAAAGTTTGGCTTCTATCTTCCTGGTGGAGATCAAATCTCGCTGGCGAGCTTTGGCTACTATCTCGACCTGAATCTCCACTAAGCTCCGCCGTTCGGTTCAGTTGGTCTGTGCGAGTTTCTCTTTGGCCTTAGTGATGCCGTATTCCAGCCAGCCCTCCTCGACGAAATTCTCACAGTGGTCCTTCAGGTAGTCGAGCGCCTTAATCCGTGCGCCCAGCGCACCACGGTTGGCGGGATCGTAGGCCAGCGCTACGTCAGTCAGGTGTAAAGCCTCGACCGGTCTGCCGGCCTCGACTTTTTCCAGAGCCAGCCGCGCGATGGCTTCCGGCCCACCCGCGAGTTTGACCAAATCCGGGTACACCGAGGAAGGTGGCAACGCGTACATGGTCGAAGGGTTCATGTCGAACCAGCCGGCGTATCCGTCGTAGATTCCGCGCACCGACCAACTCACCTTGCCAAACGATTCAGTCAGGTCGAAGCTGGCCGGGAGTTTTATATCCTGCATCAGCGTGAATACATCCTTGCCTGCATTCATGCCCTTCGCGACCTCATCGTGCACGTACTGAAGGGCGTTGCGGAGGCGCGTGAGCCGCCGGGTGATCTCCGCGTTCCCGAAGATGGGATCACCGTGACCATTCAGCACGATCTCCTGTTTGAGTTCCAGCACCGTGTCGATCGACTTGATCCAGTCCAAAGCCCAGCGGGGCTTGGTTCCCCTGATGGCATAGAGGTTGGGGAAGGACATGGGCTCAGGGAGGCCGACGCCGGCATAGTTGTCGCCGATGAAAGCGGCCTTGTATGCCGGAATCCATACCGTCAGGTGATCGGGCGTTTCACCGGGCGTGCTGAACAGCTGGAATTTCACTCCCCCCAGGGTAAACTCATATTTCTCGTTGAAGAACGTAGTTGGATCGATCTTCGCGCCGAAATTGCCCGGCCAAGGGCCCACTTCTTCCGGTGGCTGGTTGAAGGCCGCGGCGTTGCGGGGAGCGAAGAAACCCTCGAGCCTGGCCACGTAGTTCACAAACTCAACATAATTCCTTTGAGCAATAATCTCGGTTCCGGGTTCCTTCCAAAGCGGTATCCCGCCGATGTGGTCGGCGTGCCCATGCGTCAGAACAATGTATTTCACCGGCCCATGGTTCTCCGCGGTCAGGAGCTTCTTCGCTTCCGCTGCCTGACTCGCGATAGCGGTATCGATGATCACGTTTCCGGCGGGTGTAGTGACCATGTATACGTTCCCGGTCGTGCGCGCCATGTAGATGGAGTCGCTGATCTTGATCACCTTGGTTTGTTCCTGAGCGGTGGCAAGAATTCCACTTCCTACGCACAATAAAAGCGCGACCTTGATCATCTGACGCATCGGTGTTCTCCTTACTCTCTCGTGACGCAATAGCGCACCGCATCCACTCTTAGATTGGTCGACCGCAGAACGAAGGCTCGCGGGAAGGCGACGGTATGCGTCAATCCTTAGTTTTTCGGATAGTCTTCCAGCCGGCAGATGAATCCCCATCCCCCGCCGAGCTCGCTTACCGCCAGCATCAGTTCGTTGCTGCCCTTCTTCAAAGGCAGGTAGACTGCGTCGTTCTCCGGATTCACGATGCCCAGGAATCCTGGGTCGCGAAAGCTCTGAGCGCTGCGGCCCCGGAAGAGGATCTTGCCGTTGAGAAACACGCTGACGTCATCGCTATACCCGATATAGAGCTTTTTCACCTGGTCGCGGTCGGACTGGATATGTGTCCGGGCGTACAAGACCTGCATTCCTGGTTGGGGCTCCAGACGCGTCGCAAAGTCGCGTTGGAACGTGACGTCAAGATGCGGAGCGTCGCGATAACGATAGAGGACGACCAGACCGGGCGGTTCCGCCTCTACATCCTGCCAATGGATGGCATCGCTCTCGGCAGGCGGCAAGGGACGTTCCAGGTTCCGCGCCAGCGCATCATAGGAAGGTGAGATGCTCCACTTGATCAGAGTCCCTGCCGGCATTGGCGGCTCATGCCGCTCCCAGGGCGCATCGGGCGTTGCCCGTATTTCAAAATTTGAGAAGTAAGTTTCGCCGATCAGGTCGTACAAGGCGATCTGGCCTTTCTGCACACCGCTTTTCAAGTCACTCATCTTGTCCATATCCTTGACATAGAGCTTGGCCTGTGCGCCCACCACTTCCAGGCGGAGGTGAAACCATGCGTCTCTCGGGATATCGATCGCCCCGGTGAAGCCCTGCCCGTTGTAGAGTTGCCAGTTCATCCCGGTGTTGAGGATGGGCGTGTACTGCATGGCGTCGGGAAGCCCGGACTTATGCTGACGAAGATAAACGGATTCCCCGTTGGCGCCGTCGCTGGTCAGGGGGAACTGAATCCCGAAAAACCCGCGTTTGGCGGGAGTCGCAACATCTACATCGATTACACCGTCGCGCATTTCAAAGTCGTTCAAGACCGCCGCTCCGCCATCGAGGAGAACAGACTGACGGCCTTGATACTCGGCCTGCTTGGCTTGTCCTTCGAGACTCCAGTGCTGGGAGTCCGGCGGTGCGGACAGCGTTTGCGAAGTCTGGGAATGGCTCGCGGTGTTAAAGATGAGGGCAGAGAGAACGGCCAACAAGATCTTCATCAAGGGCAGAGGCGCTGATGTGCGTTGGAGTGGCATTTGGGTGTCTGCGAGTTCTTGCGTTGCTCGACGTCAGAGCAGGAACTAGCTGAGTATGGCAAGAGGGAACAGCCAAAGACAGATCGTGGGATGAATGCCATCCATCCAGGGCCAGTTACGGTGTTCATGGCGATGATCCACTGGCCGCTGCTTCTACGAATGGTTCCGCGCCGCCGCGACCGCTGTCGCGGCTCAACGCAGGTGTAGTTCATCGCGGTCGGAAAGGGCCGACCCGATCAGAGCGCTGGGACGAAGGCGACTCCGGCCCGGATTGTCACACCGTATAGCAGCCGGCGGCGAGTAGCCGGCCGGCGATGTTGCGCCGCAGCGCTATCGCATCGACCGGATCGTAGTTGGCCAATGCGCGCAGAGTTGCCATTCTTTCCTGCACAGCGTTGCTGTCTGCGCAACTGCCGACCACAACGCGCGACGAAACTTCCACCCGATCCATGGCTTCCCGCAGAAAGACAGAGCACATGTCAGCGGCATTCTTTCCTTTGCTCGACGCCGCCAGCTTGCGGCTGCGAAGCAGGCTTGACTCCATCGCGAAGGCTTCCATGATGATGTCGGAGATGTTCATAACGACTTCCTGCTGTTGCTCCAGTTCCGTTCCGTACTTCTGATAGGCGATTCCGATCGTGAACAGTGCAATCTTCTTCGCGTTCTGCACGAGCCGAGCTTCTTCATTAGTTCCTATGGGGCCGGCCGCTCGCGCAACGCCGCCAAGGACAGACTGAACGGCAGGAATCAACGCCAGTTGTCCGCGAGCCGCCCGCTTCAGCAACATGCCTGTGATCAGCAGCCGGTTGATCTCGTTTGTGCCCTCAAAAATGCGGTTGATTCTCGCGTCGCGGTACGCGCGCTCCACCGCGTAATCCTGATGGTAGCCATACCCGCCGTGGATCTGCACTCCTTCATCGACCACGTAGTCCAGAGCTTCTGAGGCATATACCTTGATCATCGAGCATTCCGCGGCGTATTCCTCGACCGCCTTCAGCTCACTCGTTGGCTGAGCGGCTGTGTCATGGGCGGACTGTTGCAGTTGGCTCTCGATAAGTCCCACCACGCGCCACGTCATCGCTTCCACCGCGTAGGTGCGAATCGCCATCTCTGCCAGCTTGTGCTGGATGGCTCCGAAGTGTGCGATTGTGGTACCGAACGCTTTGCGCTCGCTGGCATATTTCAAGCAGGTAGCCAAGACTCTCTTGGCAGCACCGATCGCTCCGGCACCGAGCTTAAGTCTTCCAATGTTGAGGATGTTGAATGCAATGATATGACCGCGGCCAATCTCGCCCAGCGCGTTCTCGACCGGCACGCGAACATTGTCGAAGTACACGGCCGTCGTCGAGCTGCCCTTCATGCCCATCTTGTGCTCTTCGGCTCCGCTGCTGACACCGGAAAAGCTGCGCTCTACCAGGAAGGCCGTGAACTTTTCGCCGCCTACTTTGGCGAACACGGTGAACAGGTCGGCGGCGCCGCCGTTGGTGATCCACATCTTCTGCCCGTTCAGGACGTAATACTTCCCGTCCGAACTGAGATCCGCGCGGGTACGGATCGACATGGCATCGGAACCGGCCAACGGTTCGGTGAGCGCATAGGCAGCCAGGAGTTCAGCCTTCGCGAGCTTGGGAAGATACTTTCGCTTTTGCTCTTCGTTGCCAAAAAAAAGAACGGGCAGCGTGCCGATTCCGGTATGAGCCGAATGCCAGGATCCGTAGGACGTGTCCTTTGCCAGATGCTCGCCGGCAATCATGACCGAGGGCAGGTCCATTTCCATCCCCCCGAACCGTTCGGGAATTGGAATCGCGGTGAGTCCAAGCTCGGCCGATTTGCGGAGGACTTCCAGCGCAACCCCGGGTGTGTGCTGGCGGATCGCCTCCAGCTGAGGTTCCACATCATTCGCCCAAAATTGGTCGACGGTGCGGGCAATGGCGTGGTGTTCTTCGGTCAGATCTTCAGCGGTGAAAACCTCGCTGGGCTCCCGGTCTTCGATGAGGAACGCACCACCTTTGGTTTGGAGCGGAGTTGCCGCGAGAGGAGTCATCATTATTCCCCCGATTAGCGTAGGAAACCTATTCCAAATTGTGTTAGTCTATATCAGATATTAGTAGCTAACGTCAACCGAGGGCGCGAGGCACGCTATTTTTCGCCCCGACCAGCAAGAAGGCCACTCAAGCCCGGGCGTTCTATTTGTTAGTATCGAGCATGGCGGTGCCCCAAGCACCTGACCAGTTGCCGGCCCGGCAGCGCAAGCAGAGGAGAGAGAAGCCACTATGGCTCGCTTAGAGGTCAGTGCACGGCGCAGGAATCGAGGTCGCAGGAGCCTGACGAAGCGAAATCTCACGGTGCAGACCCCGGAGATCGTTGGCCTTCGCGAGCGCAAAAAGGCCCGACTGCGCCAGCAGATCATCGAAACGGCGATTCGTTTGTTTCGCAAGCGGGGCTATGAAAAGACCCGCGTCGACGATATCGTCAGAATTCTCGAAATCAGCCAGCCGACGTTTTTTCGCTACTTCCCGAGCAAGGACGCGGTGCTGCGCGACGTCGGGCGGCTCGGCTTCGAGTGCATCGCGGAACACCTGAAGTCCGAACTATCGACTAACGCCGACACCGGTGAACGCCTGCGCCGGCTCTATCACGCCCTCGCGCTCGAGGCCGAAACCGACCGGCCGCTGTGGAAGGCTGTGACGTTATCTGGTGCAATGGATGCAGTCCGTTCTCCCGAGGTGCGCGAGGCCAAGTGCCAGGTGGCAGGGCTGCTCCGCGAAATCCTTGCTCAGGGGCAAGAGCGCGGTGAAATCACCAGCGAGTTCCCCGTCGTGCATCTTGCCGAATTCATGCAGGGCCTTTACCAGACCGTCGTCCGGCAATGGACCGTGGATATCACGGGTCCGCACAAACTCACCGAACGCGTGGATAGCGCCGTAGAGTTCTTCCTGCGTGGTGTCAAGCCGTGACAGCGTCCCCGCCGCGTCAACTTCTCTAGATTTGCCTGGAGCTAACCTGAAGATGAAGGCCGCTGTCCTCCACGATTTCAAACAGCGCCTGGCGCTCGAAGAAGTAGAACGCCCGCAACCGGCGCCGGACGAAGTCCTGATCCGCGTGGAGGCCTGCGGTGTTTGCCACTCCGACCTGCACGTGGCGGAGGGCGACTGGAAGCAGTTGGCCGGCGTGGTGAAGAAGCCTCTGATTCTGGGGCACGAGATTGCCGGCTGCGTGGTGGAGAAGGGATCTGCGGTACGCGATTTGCAGGTCGGGGATCGTGTGGGCGTGCCGTGGATCTATTGGAGTTGCGGCGCCTGCGAGTTCTGCCTAGAAGGAAACGAAAATCTGTGCAGCCGGCAGAAGATCACCGGCGTCACCGTGGACGGCGGCTACGCGGAGTTTGTCAAGGCTCCGGCCACTCACGCAGTAAAAATTCCGGATGGCCTGTCTGCGCATGAGGCTGCTCCGCTTTTTTGTGCCGGGCTCACCGTCTATCGCGCCTTGAAGAGCGCCCGCATCACGTCAGGCCAGCGCCTCGCCGTCTTCGGAGTGGGTGGTCTCGGACACCTGGCGGTGCAGTTCGGACGCGCGCTGGGCGCGGAAGTCACGGCGGTCGACATTGTGGAGGAAAAGCTTGAGCTGGCTCGATCTCTGGGCGCGTCCCGCACGCTCAATGCTGCCGCGGCAGATGTGGTGAAGGAATTGCGTCGCCAGGGCGGAGTCCACGTGGCTCTCGTGACCTCGGCGGCAAAATCGGCGTACGATGCGGCTTTTTACTGTGTGCGGCCGACCGGCACGCTTCTGGTCGTAGGTTTGCCGGCTGAGAATATCTGCTTCCCGCCCATCCTGATGGCCGCGGGCGAGGTGCGGATCCAGGCCTCGGCTGTCGGTACCCGGCAGGACCTGCGTGAGGTGCTCGCGGCGGCCGCCGAAGGCAAAGTGCGTTGCCAGGTGGCTGCACGTCCACTTGCCCAAGCCAACGAGGCTCTGGATCAGTTGCGCAAAGGTGAAGTCTCTGGCCGGATCGTGCTGACTCCCGGCTGAAACGGCCAGCCCACGAGTTCTGCCGGCGCGCATCCCCGGCCAATCCCCCTGCATAGAGAGCTGCGATTACACGCCATTTCAGGTTGTCTTTCCTGCGGAATCTGCTCCTCCTCGCCGGGACGTTTTTCTTGACGTTAGTGACTATTATGTGATACTAACTCTCGCATTCTGAAGTTCTGTGCATCTGATCGCTGGGGAATCTGCGATCAAGAATGCGGGGACACGCAGATCAGCATTGACGGGCGGTAGGGCCGGCGCGGTGATCTGGCGAGCTGAGTTGACTCGTTTTGGGGGCATACTCGGAACCAATTTCGTCGATGTCTTCAGCATCCGCAAGGAGGATGATCCTATGAAGTCACTAGCGCGTGTTGTTGTGTGCATGCTGTTGGCGGCCACTTTTGCCCTGGCGCAGGGTGTCGGCACCTCGGGAAATCTGACGGGGACCGTGGTGGACTCCTTCGGCGCCGTTTTGCCCAAGGTAAGCGTCAGTGTGGTCGACACGCAGACCGGGATCACGCGACAAGCTCTGACCGACGGCGCTGGCCAGTACCGGCTGGCCGGACTCTCCCCCTCCACCTATGAACTAAAGGCCGAACTGGCGGGTTTTGCCACCGAGATTCGCAAAGGCGTCACCATCGCAATCGGCCAGACGGTCATCTCCGACTTTCGCATGAATCCGGCGAAAGTGGCGACGGTCGTCGAGGTGATGAGCGAACCGCCGGTCGTGGAAACCGAGAGGGGAAGTCAAGCCGACAGGATGACCCAGCAATACATTGCGGATCTGCCCATCGATCGTCGTGACTACTTGACCTTTACGTTGCTTGCTCCCGGAGTTTCCGATGCCAGCCGCCTGGCCGGCGATCAGGATTTTCGCGTCAAGCAGACGCCACAAAGCGGATTGTCGTTCTACGGAAGCAATGGCCGTGGCAACAGCATCACGGTCGACGGCGGTGAGACCTCGGGCGACAGCGGCGGAGTGCGCAGTACGGTGAGCCAGGACGTGGTGCAGGAGTTCCAGATCAACCGCAGCAACTATGCCGCCGACCTGGGGTCCGCTACGGGCGCCTCCATCAACATTGTGACCAAGTCCGGCAGCAACAACGTGCATGGCAGCCTATACGGCTTTTTCCGGAACGACGCGATGGACGCCCGCAATCCGTTCTCATTCAACGCGGCGCTTCCTGCAGGTGCGGCTTTCAATCCTGCCAATCCCGATACGGCGGGCTCGCCGATCAAAGATACTCTGAGCCGGCAGCAATACGGCGGCACGCTCGGATTTCCCATCAAGAAAGACAAGACGTTTCTCTTTGTGGGTTTCGAGGGCCTGCGCCAGAATGCGCAGAATGCCGTTCCCATCCTGACAGACACGAACATCTTTCGCCCGACCGTCGCACAGGGTGCTCTGCTCGGCCCACTGGCGCAGCAGGGTGCCACCGTCGTCCCCTGCTTGAGCGGGCCAGTGGGTGCTGCCGTTGCACAACAACTGGGCTTGCCGGCGCCGAATCCGACGACGAACGTACCGGCGGCAGAGTGCGCTGCGATCTTGTCCGGAACGCTAACGGTGAATCCCGCCACCAACCCTGTGAGTGCCTTTCTGGTAAATCAATTCGAGAGCCAGGGCGGAGTATTTCCCTATACTACCCGCCAGTATGAGGCATTCGGCCGCCTCGATCACCACATCAGCGCCAACGACCAGATTTCGGTCACGTACCGGTACGGGCATGATCTAGAACAGTCGCCGGACGTCCAGTCCCTGACCGCTTTCTCGGCGGGCAGTTCAATCCACAGCTACGACAACACCCTGCAAGGCACCTGGTTTCACCAGTTCAGTCCATCCACGCAGAATGAAGCCCGCGCGCAATGGAATTACTACGGATTCAATGTGCTTCCCAACGAACCAGGCGAGATTGGACTGCAGATCCCCGGGTTCATTAACAATCTGGGATCGAACATTTTCCTGCCCAACCTCACGATTCTGCGGCGCTATGAGTTTACTGACAATGTCACCGTGATTCGCGGCCACCATACTTTCCAGTTCGGCGCGTACGAGCTGCTGCGCGGCAACCATACGGAATCGCATACGTTCTTCCCCGGCCGCTTCGTATTCGGCTCGCTTCCGGGCGTTCTCTTGACTCCTCAGCTTCCTTCCTTGACGTCACTGCAATCGGCTGCCTTCGGGCTTCCCGAGGTCTACCAGCAAGGATTCGGCAATCCGACCTACCCCTACTATGCGCGGCCCCTGACGTCGCTGTATGCGCAAGACTCGTGGAAGGTGACGCCAAGTTTCACCCTGAACTACGGCCTTCGCTACGACCTGGACACGCAGTTCGCTCCTTTGACGACCTACAAGAAAGACTTTGCGCCGCGCTTATCGTTCGCCTGGGACCCGTTCAAAGACCACAAGACGGTGATCCGCGGAGGGTACGGAATCTTCTTCGGCCCGGTCGATGTCCAGATCCCGGATGTGGACCTAAGCCTGGGGGCCGTAAACGCCAACAAGACTGCTGTTGAGAACGGCGCCGGCGCCGGCCAGGTAGCGAATCTGAGCTCGATCTGCGGCGTCTCGCAGTTTGGCGTACCGATCATTCCCGGTACCGGGACGAGCCCTTGTAACCGGGAGATTTCCATCTACATTGATCCCATCAACGCCACTCCCATTCCTGGTTTGCAGACTGCCCCCGTTGTTTTCGCAGGGCTCTTCGCGCAGGGGTTGATCCAATGCACGACTCCCACCGCAGGCAACGCTGCCTGCGTCACACCCGCTTCCATAGCGCCGTTCGGCATCAACGTTACGAATAGCGGTCCCATCGGCCCCCTGCAAGTCGTTTTCGTGAACCAGCCCGGCTATCGGCCTCCGATCGCGCAACAGGCTTCGTTTGGGATCGAGCGTGAGATCACGCCCGGCTTCTCGGTGTCGTTGAGTGGAATCTATTCGCATAGTCAGCGGCTTCCGGTTGCGATCGACACTAATCTGCTGCCCGCTCCGTTCAGCACGGTACAGCTGGCCAACGGTCAAACAGTTTCCTATCGCAACTGGAACGGTGGTATCCCGGGCACTCCTGGCCCGGCCGATCCGCTTGGAGGGACTGAGTTTCCGGGAGGACTTTCTCCCTGCGCCAATCCCACCGCTTGCTTCATTAATCCGCTGGTGGTGCAGAACAATCAATACAGCTCTGAAGCCTATGCGATTTACGAGGGGGGCATCTTTGAAGTGAAGAAGCGCTTCAGCGATCACTTCACCTTCTTCGCGAACTACACCTACAGCAAGGCGTTTGACACCTCGACGGACTACAACACCGACTACGGGCCGCAGGATCCGACCAACATTAACATCGATCGCAGTCTTTCCGAATTCGATGAACGGCACAAAGTGGTGATCTCAGGAGTGATCGACAGTCCCTCAAAGAACAGTATTCTTTCCGGTTTCCAATTGGCTCCGATCTTCACCTACCACAGTGGACATCCGTTCGACTTGCTCGCCGGCGGAGAAGTCAACGGCGACGGCCACACCACCAACGAACGTCCGATTGGTGCGCCACGCGACACCGGCCTTGGTCCCAACTACTATGATTTCGACGCGCGCCTAACCTGGCAGCACAAGCTGGGCGAGAGAATGAACGTGCAAATCACCGCCGAGGGCTTCAACATTGCCAACCGGACGAACTTCGCCAGCGTGAACAACGAAGTGAGCCCCTTATTCGGACTTACGCCGGGATTCACCACGTTTAACGTGGCAGGAATTCGTCCAGGGACTGCGCTTGCGGGAGGTGGAATAGATTCCCCAAGCACGCCGCTATCGTTCACCTCGGCTCTTCCGAAGCGCGAGATTCAGCTGGGTGTTCGCCTTAGCTTCTAGACGTGCTGGGAGATGCGACTTAACGACCACCGCACGTTGGCTTAGGAGTCCGCATGGCATTGGTTGAGAACCAGGGATCGAGGATCTACTGGGATGAACAAGGCGCAGGTGAGCCTGTCCTGCTCATCATGGGATTGGCGTATACCTCGGACATGTGGTACCGGATGCGTCCCGGGTTAGCCTCACGGTATCGGACGATCGCACTCGACAATCGCGGTGTCGGAAGGAGCGATGTGCCCCTGGGGCCCTATTCCCTCGCGCTGATGGCCTCCGATGCACGAGCTGTTCTGGACGCGGCCGGTGTGGAGAGTGCTCACATCTTCGGCGTCTCCATGGGCGGCATGATTGCGCAGGAATTCGCGCTGCAATACCCCAAACGCGTGCGATCGCTGATCCTGAGCTGCACCGCGGCCGGAGGGCCGACTGCGGTGCGCGCCGAACGAGCGGCTACCGATCTGCTGCTGGCTCGCAGCAAGATGACTCCCGAGGAAGCGGCGGAAGCTATCGTGCCATTCATCTACGATCACACCACGCCGCGGCCGCGGATCGACGAGGACCTGGCGGTCCGGCGGCCCTGGTATCCGCGCCCTGAGGCTTACATTGCCCAGTTGGGAGCCATACTCGCATGGGAGTCCTATAGCCGCCTTTCTACGATCCGGGTGCCCACACTCGTAATCCACGGCGAATCCGACCGTCTTGTGCCTCCGGGCAACGGCAAGCTGATCGCCGAGCGAATCCCAGGTGCGAAGCTGGTGATGATCCCGCAAGCCAGCCATCTCTTCGTTACGGATCAGCCGGAAGCAGCTGACAACGCAGTGCAGGCATTCCTGGCTGCCCAGAATGTGGGCGCGACAGAGACTCAGCTGGATCGCACGGCAGGAAAAACTCACGCCCCTTCGTTGCCGCAGGAGGAAACGGCTCTATGAGCCAGCCTGTCGCCACCCAAGTTTCCCCCGTAAGCGCGAAACAACTCTTCGATCTCACCGGACGCGTCGCCGTAGTTACCGGAGGCTCCATCGGATTGGGACGGCAAATGGCCGAGGGCCTGGCGGAAATGGGCGCCAGCGTCGTTCTGTGCGCTCGCAAAGAAGAGCGTTGCCGGCAAGCCGCCTTGGAGTTGCAGCAGCTCGGCGTGAAAGCCATTTCTCTGGCCTGCGACGTCAAGAGCCAGGTCAGTGTTCAAGAAATGGTGGATGCCACGCTGTCCCAGTTCGGACAAATCGATATCCTGATCAACAACGCCGGAATCTCCTGGGGTGCGCCCACTGAGGACATGCGCCTCGAGGATTGGAACAAGGTCATCGAAACCAACCTGACCGGGACATTTCTGTGCGCGCAGGCCGTGGGCAAGGCAATGATCCGGCAAGGACGCGGGAAGATCATCAACATCGCCTCCGTGGCCGGGCTCGGCGGCGCGCCCCCGGAACTTCCGGCGATCGGGTACCACGCCAGCAAGGGCGGCGTCATTAGCTTTACGAAGGATCTGGCGTGCAAGTGGGCGCAGCACAACATCCAGGTGAACGCCATTGCTCCCGGCTGGTTTCCGACCCACATGTCAGGCAAGATCATCGACCGCTACAAGGAATTGTTCCTCTCCCATATTCCGCTGCGACGTTTTGGCACTGAGCATGACTTGAAGGGGGCAGCGGTCTTCCTCGCCTCTGACGCATCAAACTATGTGACCGGTCACGTTCTGGTGGTGGATGGAGGTCAATCCGCCTGGTAGCGGCAAGCATGAACATACCGCTCACTCCCGTACGCTTTCTGCACTATGCCGAGCAGCAATTCCCTGGCAAGACTGCCGTGGTCTGCGGCGACCAGCGGTTCACCTATGCACAGTTCGCAGAACGGGCGCATCGTTTCGCGGGCGCTCTGCGGGATGCGGGTGTCCAGGCCGGCGATCGAGTCGCGTTTCTCAGCTTGAATTGCCATCGCCTGCTGGAAGCGTATTACGGTGTTCTGGAAGCCGGAGCGGTTCTGCTTCCCCTGAATATTCGCCTGGCTCCGCAGGAACTGGCCTACATTCTGAACGACGCTGGAGCAAGGGTTCTTTTCCTGGAGAACGAGTTCCTGAATGCTGTGGACTCCTTCCGCCAGAGCGTTTCAACGGTAAGGCATTTCTGCCTGCTGGATGCAAATCCGCAGGCTCCGTGGCTTTCGCCTCAGAACTATGAAGACATGCTGGCGGCGGCCACGCCTTACCGGGCCGATGTAATGCAGTTTGACGAGAACAGTCTCGCAGAACTGTTCTACACCAGCGGAACCAGCGCCAATCCCAAAGGCGTGATGCTGTCTCACCGAAATGTTTATCTTCATGGGCTCTCGGTCTGCGTGAACTTCCATACCAAGGCGGACAGCGTCGACCTGCATACCATTCCGCTGTTCCACGCCAACGGTTGGGGTACGGCGCATTCGGTGACGCTGATGGGGGGCAGGCACATCATGCTTCCGCGCTTTACCTGTGCGGAAGTATTTCGGCTGATCGAGCGCGAACGCGTGGACTCCCTCAGCCTGGTGCCGATCATGGCCACGGCCTTGGTGAACTCGCCCGACAGGGAAAAGTACGATTTGAGCAGCCTGCAGTGGATCTCCATCGGCGGAGCAGCATCGTCGCCAACCTTGGTCCAGCAAGTCGAGGAAAAGTTCGGCTGCCCGTGCTTCTCGGGATATGGTTTGACGGAAACCGCACCGGTGCTCTCCACTGCCAGAATGAAGCCGGGGACACAACTAGAGGGCGATCGGTACTTTGTGGCTCAGGCCAAGACGGGATACGCCATTCCGGGCGTGGAACTGCGCGTGGTCGACTTCGATGATAAGGACGTGCCACGCGACGGAACGACCATGGGCGAAATCATTGCGCGCAGCGATGGCGTCATGCAGGGATACTGGCAACAACCCGCAGCGACGGCAGAAGCCATGCGCGGCGGCTGGTTTCATACGGGAGATATGGCCACCATGGATGAAGACGGGAACATCCTTATCGTGGATCGTAAGAAGGACATTATCGTCAGCGGGGGTGAAAATATTTCCTCGCTGGATGTGGAGAAAGCCATCCTGGCGCATCCCGGCGTTTACGAGGCGGCCGTGATTCCCGTCCCGGATGATAACTGGGGAGAAGTGCCCAAGGCCCTGGTCGTCCGCAAGCCAGGATCCTCGCTGACCGAGGCGGAGTTGCTCGAATTCTGTCGTTCGCGCATCGCGCACTACAAGTGCCCGCGATCCATCGAGTTTATGGACGGCCTGCCCAAGACTGCTACCGGCAAGGTTCTGAAAAAGGGCCTGCGCGAACCGTATTGGCGGAAACAGAAGCGTAACCAGAGCGAGCTCAGTACGCACAAATAGGTTCTGGAACAACCGGAACCACTGTGGCGAGCCTGCAGTGAGGAATGCCGCGGCAGGCCTCGTTTCCCAACATGGATGTCGAGAGAATCTAGCGTCATGGATGATCTAGTTCAACTGAATAGAGACCGCGAAGTCGCCATCATCACAATCAATAACCCACCAGTCAATGCTTTGAGCCCGGCCGTGGCGCAAGGAATTGCGCGGGCGATTGAGGAGTCAGGCAGGGACGCGAACATCAAGGCCGTGGTTCTGATCGGCGGCGGCCGCACTTTCATTGCGGGAGCGGACATCAAGGAATTCGGCAAGATCACCTCCGGCCAGGCACAGCGCGGTGCGGGCCTGAACCCACTTCTGCTCCAGATCGAAGACCTACCCAAACCCGTCGTAGTGGCGATTCACGGCTCTGCTTTCGGCGGTGGTCTGGAGTTGGCCATGGCCTGCCACTACCGCGTCGCCGCTCCGAATGCTCAACTGGGCCAGCCCGAAGTGAAGCTCGGCATCATACCCGGCGCAGGCGGGACGCAGCGCCTGCCTCGTCTGGTGGGCATCGCCAAAGGCGTCGAGATGTGCGCCGAAGGCAACCCGATTCCCGCTCAGGACGCCTTGAGGCTCGGGCTTATAGATCGTCTGATCGACGGCGATCTTTTGACCGGAGCAGTCGCGTTCGCACGGGAAATGGCGGGAAAGCCTGCGCCTAAAACTCGCGAACGCAATGACAAACTCGGCTCGCCCGGCGAGCACACGGCGGTCTTCGCCGCCGCTCGCGAGAAAGTTCGGACAAAACAACGCGGCATGCTGGCGCCGCTGGCCGCCATTGACGCCGTTGAAGCGGCCACCAAGCTCACGTTTGAAAAAGGCAGCCAACTCGAGCAGGAGCTCTTTCGCAAGTGCTTGTTCTCCGACCAGTCCAAGGCGCTCATTCACATTTTCTTCGGCGAAAGGGAAGTCGCGAAAATCCCCGACATCCCCAAGGAGACATCAATCATCCCGGTGAATTCCGCTGCCGTGGTCGGCGCAGGAACGATGGGCGGCGGAATTGCCATGGTGTTCGCCAATGCCGGCATTCCGGTATTGCTCAAAGACGCCGACCAACCGTCGCTCGATCGTGGCCTGGCTACCATCCAGAAGAACTACCAGAATTCGGTAAAACGCGGGCGCTTTACCCAGCAGTTTGTCGACGAACGTCTGAAACTGATCAGGCCGACGCTGAGCTACGATGACTTCGGCCAAGTCGACATGGTCGTCGAGGCCGTGTTTGAGGGCATGGTGCTCAAGAAGGAAGTCTTCGGCCAACTCGATCGTGCGTGCCGTAAAGGCGCCATCCTGGCAAGCAACACATCCACGCTCAACATCGATGAGATTGCCTCCGCCACTTCGCGGCTGGAGTCGGTGATTGGTACGCACTTTTTCAGTCCGGCAAACGTGATGCGACTGCTTGAAATCGTGCGCGGCAAGGCGAGCAGCAAAGAAGTGATCGCAACCTGCATGCAGCTTTCAAAAAAGCTCGGCAAAGTCGGAGTTCTGGTCGGTAATTGTCGCGGTTTCGTAGGCAATCGTATGTTCCATGAGTACGGACGCCAGGCCGTGTTCCTGGTGGAAGAAGGCGCGAGCCCAGAGGCGGTCGACAAAGTGCTTACCGACTTCGGCATGGCGCTGGGCCCTCTCGCCACGGGCGACCTAGCTGGCCTCGACGTCGGCTGGCGCATACGCCAGGAGTACCGCCATCTGGAAAAGCATGGCGTCCGGCAACCGATCATCAATGATCGCCTCTGCGAACTCGGACGCTACGGCCAGAAAACTGGCGCCGGATGGTACAAATACGACGAGAACCGGCGTGCGATACCGGATTCCGAGGTCAATGAACTGGTGCGCAAGTGGGCGCTGGAAGCTGGCATTCCGCAGCACGAAGTGTCGCCCGAGGAGATTGTCGACCGCTGCGTCTATGCGCTGGTGAACGAAGGGGCGCGAATCCTTGAGGAAGGAATCGCCTTGCGCGCTGTGGATATCGACATCATATATGTGAACGGCTACGGGTTCCCGCCGTATCGCGGCGGTCCAATGTGGTACGCGGACACCGTCGGCTTGAAAAAGGTGTGGGAACGAATCTCCGAATTCCACGGTAAGTACGGTGAATCCTGGAAGCCGGCTCCGGTGTTGACCCGCCTGGCGGCCGAGGGAAAGACTTTTGCCGAATTTACCAAGGAGCACGCTGTCTTGGCCTAAGGACGCAGCGCTGACAGTGTCCGAAGCCAAGCGTCAGCGCCTTGCTGGAAATGTCTTGCATGAAAGACTCACTCTTGCCATGCGATACCGCGGCGGTTCGTCCGGGCGAAGAACTGAATCGAGAGGCGCTTGCCGATTGGCTACGCGGCAAGATTGAAGGAGCTGAGCAGGGAATCAGCGTCGAACAGTTTCCGAGCGGGCACTCCAACCTGACTTATCTTCTGCGCGTGAATGGCCGCGAGTATGTGCTGAGGCGGGGACCCCATGGCCCTGTCGCCCCGAAGGCTCACGATATGGCGCGGGAGTTTCGCGCTCTGCAGATGGTGCACCCTCATTTTCAGGAGGCTCCAGCCGTTTTTCATCTGTGCGAAGATCCCGCGGTGCTGGGAGCGGTTTTCTTCCTGATGGAGCGGCGGCACGGACTTATCTTGCGCGATGAGATTCCGGCGCCGTTGGCTGCGCTGCAGAACTATCCGCAACTGGTCAGTGAGGCTTTCATCGATTGTCTGGTCAAGCTGCATGCCATCGACGTTGAAAAGGCTGGCTTGATCGCTCTAGGCAAGCCGGTAGGATTCCTTGAACGCCAGGTACTAGGCTGGGCAGATCGTTGGCAGCGCGCGAAAACCGATGACATGCCAATGATGGATTTTGTGATCCGATGGCTGGTCGATCGCCGCCCGCCTTCGCGCGCGCCCACGCTGGTCCATAACGACTACAAATTGGACAACGTGATGCTCCCGCTCGGATCGGTGGATCGCATCGAGGCGGTACTCGATTGGGAGATGACAACGGTTGGCGATCCTCTGGCCGATCTAGGGTTGACCCTGTGCTACTGGGCTTGGGCGGACTCGTCGCAACTGAGTTCACATGGAGTCCCAGCGCTGACCTCGCAACCTGGCTGGTACACGCGCGATCAGTTCGTGCAGCGCTACGCCGAAAAAACCGCGCGCGATCTCTCGAACATCGGCTACTACGAAGTGCTCGGCGTCTTCAAGCTGGCGGTGATTCTGCAGCAGATTTACTACCGCTTCCGGCGCGGTCAAACACAAGACACGCGGTTCCAGAATTTTGACCAACGCGTTCGAGGACTGATCGAGCTGGCGGTCTCACTCGCAGGGAAAATCAGTTGAGCACAATTTATCTTGTACGCCACGGCCAGGCCGGTACGCGCGATGCCTACGACTCTCTTTCGGAACTGGGAAAGCGCCAGGCGCGGTTGCTGGGCGGGCATTTTGTTTCCCAGGGCATCCGCTTTGCAGCAGCCTATGCAGGAGGGCTGTCGCGTCAGCAACAGACCGCGGAAGGGATCAAGGAAGCGTACGCTATCGCCGGAGTCGCTTTTCCTGAGGTTCCCGTCGATCCCGGATGGAACGAGTTTGACCTGGCGCGCGTGTATTGTGAAATAGCCCCACAACTGAGTGCCGCAGATCCCGAGTTCCTCCGTGAATATGCAGAAATGCAGGAGCAGGTCCGGGCTAGCGACGGCACGCACGGGGCGAGGGTTCATCGCAAGTGGCTGCCTTGCGACACGAAGGTGGTCGACGCATGGATTCACGGTCGCTTCCCGTATAGCGGCGAAACCTGGGACCAGTTTCGTGAGCGCGTGACGTCCTGCCGGTTAAGAAAGCGTGACACGCACCAGCGGGAGAACATTCTCGTGGTCACGTCGGCCACTCCAGTTGCCATCTGGATGGGGCTTTCGCTGGAGATTTGCGATGAACGCCTGATGCCTCTGGCTGGAGTGCTGCACAACGCATCGTATACGATCCTGCGCTTGCGCGAAGGGCAGCTACGGCTGTTTACCTTCAATGCGATTCCGCATCTTGCCACCAAGGAATTGCGCACTCACCGCTGAGCGAGTTGCCGGAGCAACTTACGGGTAGTAGCAAACTTTTAAGGATAGTAGCGAACGACCCACTCAGCGACACAGCATGGTTTGTCGGAGCCTTGCACCTCCACCTTTGCGTCGAAAGCCGCCTCCACGGCGTCGGGCAAGTCCTGGAGGGACCGAA
This sequence comes from Candidatus Sulfotelmatobacter sp., assembly GCA_035266285.1. Lineage (GTDB taxonomy): Bacteria > Acidobacteriota > Terriglobia > Terriglobales > Acidobacteriaceae > Sulfotelmatobacter. Next base: position 85,738 of record DATFNR010000040.1, on the reverse strand, counting down.
GAGTAAATTGGGCGCGGATTTTGGAGTCAGCGGGGACTGGCGAAGGAAACCGAACCCGATTCAAGCCGTAGTTCACGGTCAGGCGCAGGCCATTCTGAATCTGCAACACCTGCCGCATAGATTGGCTCAGCAGCGATAGAGTCAAGAAGCCGTGGGCAATGGTCGTCCCATAAGGAGATTCGCGCTGCGCGCGTTCCCGGTCCAGATGAATCCACTGGCGATCCTCGGTGGCTTCCGCAAATGCCTGAATGCGGTCCTGGGAAACCGGAAACCACTCCGTTGCTCCGATTTCACGGCCTACCCAATCTCTTAAGGAGTGCGGCGTGTCTATCACGAGTGCCACGGTGTCACCTGCCCTGTTTTTTTGGACGTTCGTCTGATTGGGTTCGGTCAGCTATGCTTTGCGTGAACGTGCCGCGCGACGACTTTTCGCAGCGGCCGTCGCCAAATCGACGAATATGTACGTGACGATGGCCGTTCCGATCGCGCGCCCGTGATTGTCGGTGAGATCCACACTGCCTACGCACAGAGTGGAACCCATCCGCAGCAAGTGAGATCGGGCGCGGATAACGCCTTCGGACACCGGCCGGAAATAATTGATCTTCATCTCCACAGTGGTGATCCGCCGCTTGCCTCCGAAGTGGAGTTGGATCGCAATGCCGACGGCGGCATCCGCCATTGCGGCGGCCACGCCTCCGTGAGCAGCTCCAGCGCTATTGCGCAATTCATCCCGAAGCTCACACTCGATCGTAATCCCATCGCGATGCACGCTGCGGAGCCGCATCCCGAGCAGCGTATTGAAGGGCACTCGTCTCAAGAAGTCACGGGCATGTTGAATGGTCATTTCTCTTCACGCAAACCGATTCATAGCTCTGCGCTCCGGGCTCCCATGGGATGATCCAAGCGACGACTCAGCAATGTGGAAAGCGTCAACGGCGCACAGTTGGAGTTGGGTTTGGCGCGCTCCATTTCCGAAGCTCCAGTTTTGCAATAGCTTCGGTGTGGACCTCGTCCGGGCCGTCCGCGAGCCGCAGTGTGCGCACATTCGCCCAGGCACTGGCCAGGACCGTATCTTGAGACACGCCAGCTCCTCCGTGCGCCTGAATCGCCCGGTCGAGCACCCGCAGCGCGACATTCGGGGCCACAACCTTGATCATCGCAATCTCGGCGCGCGCTGCCTTGTTTCCCACCGTGTCCATCATGTAAGCCGCTTTCAAGGTCAGCAGGCGCGCCTGCTCGATCTCCATGCGGGAGTGGGCGATGTCGGCACGTATGGTGCCTTGTTCCGCCAGGGGCTTTCCGAACGCCACGCGCGCCTGCACGCGCTTGCACATCGTTTCCAGTGCCCGTTCGGCCACCCCGATGCACCGCATGCAGTGGTGAATGCGCCCTGGGCCCAGCCTCCCTTGGGCGATCTCGAAGCCGCGGCCTTCGCCGAGCAGCATGTTTGAGAGGGGCACTCGGACGTTCTCAAAACTGATCTCACCATGTCCGTGGGGTGCGTGGTCGTAGCCAAAAACAGTCAGCAGGCGCTTGATCTTGACTCCGGTCGCATCCATAGGCACCAGCACCATCGACTGTTGTTGATACGCCGGAGCCGAAGGATTCGTCTTGCCCATAAAAATCGCGATCTTGCAGCGTGGGTCGCCCGCGCCGGAAGCCCACCACTTGCGGCCATTGATGACGTATTCATTGTCTTGTCGGGCGATACTCGCTTGGATGTTCGTCGCGTCCGAGGAGGCCACGGCCGGCTCGGTCATTGCGAAACACGACCGAACCTGCCCCGCGAGCAGAGGTTTCAACCAGCGCTCTTTTTGTTCTTCCGTACCGTAACGCGCCAGCACTTCCATGTTGCCGGTGTCCGGAGCCGAACAGTTGAATACCTCCGGAGCCATCACGCTGCGCCCCATGATCTCGCATAGCGGGGCATATTCGAGATTCGTCAACCCGGCACCGTATTTCTGATCCGGCAAAAAGAGATTCCACAAACCTGCCGCTCGAGCCTTTGGCTTGAGTTCTTCAATCACGCGCGTCGGCGACCAGCGGTCGCGCTCGATCTCATCGTGGAAACGCTGCTCGTTCGGATAGACGCACTCATCCACGAAGGCCTGTAGACGCCGCTGCAGGTCCTTTACTTTGTCGCTGAACGCGAAGTCCATGCCTATCTTCCAGTGAAAGCCGGGGCGCGTTTCTCCACAAAATGGGCGACGCCCTCTTTGAAGTCTTCAGTCCGGAAGCTCGCCATCATTTCATGCACGGAGGCGTCGAAAGCCGCGGAGAGCGGCCCCAGCATCGCCTCATACACTTGGCGCTTGATGATGCGCAACGAACGCGGGCTCACGGTGGAGGCGAGTTCGCCCGCATACTCGCGCACTTTCTCCGGGAAACTCTGCGGGGGAAACACCTGGTTCACCAGCCCCAGGCGCAGTGCTTCGCTGGCATCGATCGTACGAGCCGAAAACAGAAGATCAAGCGCATTGGCCAGGCCCACAATACGCGGCAACATCCATGCCATCCCGTATTCGGCGACTAGTCCCCGCCGGGCGAATGTGGTGCTGAAGCGGGCCGCTTCCGACGCCAGTCGCAAATCGCAATAGAGAGCGATCACAAGGCCAAGTCCAACGACCGGGCCGTTGATAGCTGCAATGACCGGCTTCCCGATCGCGGGAAAGTAGGAATATCTCCTTTGAAAGTCAGGTGGGATGTCGTCGCGATGGCTGATGTCGGTTCCCGAGGTTGTCCGGGGACTAGGTTGCCCTCCGCTGTCAGGCGAACTGTGCCCCACCGACCCGCGCTCCACCACAGCGCTCAAGAGTGACATATCCGCCCCGGCGCAGAAGCCTCGGCCGGCTCCCGTCAACACGATCACTCGAACGTTGTCATCGCGCTCGGCTTCGTCCATCGCGGAGCGAACTTCTTTTTCCATCACTGCAGTCCATGCGTTGAGCCGGTCTGGACGGTTCAGGGTGATCGTGGCCACCCGGTTCGCTACGTCGTACAGGATTTCCTGTGTGGGCATGACGCGCGATTATATAAAAACTCACAGTCGTTAGTCACTATCATGTTATAGAGACTATCGTGAGATGGAATGATCAGGCGATCGCCGCTACTTGAGCGGCTCGCGGAACTGAAGTAACCGCACGTACGCCGGTGGTGTCGACCCTGAGTGAACTCCCGCACTTGGGTGCCGATTGAGTGTGTAGCGGCAAGGCTGCACACGACGCGCCGCCAGTGAAACCCCACATCGGAAGAGGGAGATGAGTATGGATGGCGGCCGGAAATCGACCTATGCAATGCACACTCTGTTGCTATGTTCCGACTTGCAGTTTCTGGGCGCGACGCGGGGCGTCCTGCATCAGCTCGAGGTGGCGCCGAAGATTGTGGGCAGCTCCGAAGATGCACTGGGCATGATTCACGCGCACGAGTTTGACGTGGTCGTTGTCGATTGGCGCGACGTCCCGGACTTGGCCGACTTCCTCGGTGCCTTGCGCAGATCGAAGCTGAATGGGGACTGTGTCCTGGTCGCGATCGTGCGCGACCTGCTGGACTTGCGCCAAGCCTTCAGCGCTGGAGTTCATTTCCTCATCCACAAGCCCGCGTCCGTAGTGCAGATCGAGCGTTGCCTGCGCGCAGCCTATAGCGCCAGAGTGACGCGCCGCCGCAAGCAGCACCGCGAGGCCGTGAACATTGCAGCTTCGGTTAGCACGCGCGTTCAGCCGTACGCTGAGGCGATGATCATGAATCTGAGTGAAGCGGGCGCGTGCCTGCAGATGGATGCGTGTTGCCGGCTGGGTGTCGCCGAGGAAATCGATTTGCGATTTGAATTGCCCGGCTCCGGCACGACGCTGCACGCCACAGGAACGGTGATTTGGATCAGCGGCAGCCGTTGCGGAGTTCGCTTCAGCTATGTCCCCGATGGAGAGCGGCTGGCACTGGAGCAGTGGCTAACCGTGTGCGTCGAGCGTTCGCTCGAAGAGATGTGCGAGCGCATGCGGACGGTCTGCGCATAGATGTGGTTGCGAACGCTCAGGGCTGGTGCTTCTCCTCCCTAAGCTTTTAGCGACGGAACTGCTTGCTTAAGGTAAGCCCCTGTTGCTGATAAGACGATCCGATGTTGGTGCCGTAGATTTTGTCTGGGCGCGCTAGCAGCGGCATGTAGTTCAGCCGTCCGACAAATTGTCCGTGTTCCATCAGGAAGGGAACCTCGTGGGCGCGAACCTCCAGCACAGCGCGTGTCCCCTTGATGTCATTGGATCCGTATCCAAAACCGGGATCGAAGAATCCGGCATAGTGAATGCGAAACTCGCCGTCCGAGGGATCAAAGGGAACCATTTCCGCCGCGAACTCGGGTGGAACTCGAACTCTTTCCCTCGACGCAAGAATATAAAAGTCACCGGGCTCGAGAATCAGATTCTTTCCCCGATTCTGGCGCCGAACTTCCCAAAACTCATCGATCGCATAGTAGTTCACGCGGTCCAGTTCGATAGCCGGAGCGCATCGCCTTGCCTTGTAGGCAATGACCTCGCCTGCCTCGTTGCCTTCCAGGCTCACTGTGACTCTCAGGCCCCGGTGAAGCCGCACTTTGCCCGGATTTTCCTCGTCCATGTACACAAGGGGTTCCTCTTGGTCGAGTTCTTTAATGGTGCGATCACCAGACACGGGAGTCCCCTGAACGAACCGCAGCTGACTCAGCCTCATTCCCGCTCGAACCGCGACAGTAAACGTGCGGGAGACGACTTCGGCGTAAAGCTTTCCCCTGTATCCGGGTGGCACTCGGTCAAACTCCGTGCCGTAGTCAGTGATCAGACGAGTGAAGATGTCAAGACGCCCGGTTGTACTTTTGGGGTTGGCTTTCCCCGAGATGTGTTCCGGTAGGTTGAGCTCTTCCACGAGAGGTACGATATAGACGCAATCCTTCTCAAAAACGGGCGCACCGGTCAAATCGACTCTCGTCATACGCAGTTCTTTGATTTTGGCTTCCACCGTACTGTTTGGGCCCGGCAGAAAGCTCGCCCGCACCCGGTGTGCGATGTCTCCCAGCCGCAAGTCGAGACTCGCCGGTTGGATGTGGTCAGGGTTTACCGCAGGATTCGCGATCACTCGCCCACTGGAAATCAGGTCGCTGATCCCCTGCGAAGGTAGGATTCCTGTAGTCCGGCCTTGACCTCGGTCAGGAGTCACATTTTGCCCATTCTCGAAAAGAATCTGACTTTGACTGGATGTCGACATCTTCAGGACTCCCCATGCTTCCTCATAGCTTCAGAGATGCGCCGCGCTCTTTCAGCTAGTTCATATTCGTAGAAGCTAGCATAGCAACCCAGGCTGCAGAACCCACCCTTGCTCTTCTGCCCGCTGCCGACTCGTCGTCCTTCTGGAATCTGCCTTCCGCAGTTCGGACACGCATTCTTATCCCATAAATCTAGTAGCTGCTCTTCTAGCTCGCTCATTTGGTGGTCAGCGAGTGCGTTGGCAATAAAAAGCTCGCGGAACCCGCGTTTCCTTTGGACGCGTTAGCTGGTCCATCGGCCAATCGGCTGGAGTGTTCCTAATCTAAGAGCGGACAAGTGTGCTGTCAAGCCACGTTCCGGCAGCAATCCCCTACTGATGTGCGGTGGGGCTGTCGGTGGTGCTCGAGGTCAGCGGGGCAATCGGCTGGGTCGTGGTATCTTCCACGACCTTCGGCAGCGGCGACTCGAGCGCGAGCTGCAACACCTGGTCCATGGTGTCGACGAAGTGCAGCTTCATGGCATTACGCAAGTTTTCCGGGACCTCGGCCAGATCCTTCTCATTGTCTTTGGGCAGGATCACTTCAAACAGACCGGCACGGTGTGCGGCTAGCAGCTTTTCCTTCAGTCCGCCGATCGGAAGAACCTTGCCGCGGAGCGTGATTTCGCCAGTCATGGCGATGTCGCGGCGAACCGCAATCTTGCTCAGCGCGCTGGAAATCGCGGTGGCGATGGTAATGCCCGCGGAGGGGCCGTCTTTCGGGATGGCGCCCTCGGGCACGTGCACGTGCAGATCAAGATTGCGATAGAAGTCTCGAGTCAGGCCAAGCCGATGGGCGCGGGAGCGGACGTAGGACATGGCGGCTTGCGCCGACTCCTGCATCACATCGCCCAGCTTGCCGGTCAGCGTCAGCTTGCCTTTGCCGTCGACGACCGTGGCTTCGGTGCTGAGAATCGAGCCCCCGACTTCGGTCCACGCCAAGCCGGTGACGAGTCCGACTTCAGACTTTTCGTGCGCCAGCATGTCACGGAACTTGATCACGCCGAGGAAGTCGTTAACGTTGTCGCCGGTAATCGTGACGCTATAGCTTTCGCCTTCCTTGACCACCTTGCGCGCTACCTTGCGGCAGACGTTGCCGATTTCGCGCTCCAGATTGCGGACACCGGCTTCGCGCGTATAGGAGCGGATCAGCGTGGTGATCGCATCGTCGTTAAACTTGACATTCTTTTCCGACAGGCCCGCGGCCAGCATCTGCTTTTTCACCAGGAACTGCTTGGCAATTTCAATCTTTTCCTGCTCCGTGTAGCCATGCAGGCGCAGCACTTCCATGCGGTCTTGCAGAGCTGGCGGCACGGTGTGGATCACGTTCGCGGTTGCTACAAAAAACACCTGCGACAGGTCGTATTCCACGTCGAGGTAGTGATCGACGAACATGTAATTCTGTTCGGGATCGAGCACCTCGAGCAGAGCCGCCGACGGATCGCCGCGGAAGTCCATCGACATCTTGTCGACTTCATCCAGCATGAAGACCGGGTTCTTGGTGCCGGCCTTCTTCATCATCTGAACAATCTGTCCGGGTAGCGCTCCAATGTAAGTGCGGCGGTGGCCGCGGATTTCGGCTTCATCGCGCACGCCGCCCAGCGACATGCGGACGAACTTGCGGCCCGTGGCCTTGGCAATCGACATGCCCAGCGAAGTCTTGCCCACTCCCGGAGGGCCGACGAAACAGAGAATTGAACCCTTAGGATTCTTTACCAGCTGCCGTACGGCGAGGAATTCGAGAATGCGTTCCTTGATCTTCTCCAGGCCATAGTGATCTTCATTCAGGACTTTCTCGGCTCGGGAAATGTTACGGATTTCTTTGGAGCGTTTCTTCCACGGCACCGCCAGCAGCCAGTCGAGATAGTTGCGTGATACTGTCGATTCGGCCGACATCGGCGGCATGGCTTCGAGCTTCTTCAGTTCCTGAATCGCTTTGTCTTTGACGTCCTTGGGCATGCCCGCGGATTCGACCTTCTTCTTCAGTTCGTCGAATTCGCTCTTTTCACCGCGGCCCAGTTCCTTCTGGATCGCCTTAATCTTTTCGTTGAGGTAGTACTCTTTTTGCGCCTTCTCCATCTGCCGCTTCACGCGCGACTGGATGGTGCGGTCGACGTTCAGCTTTTCGATTTCGATGTCGAGCACGTCGCCGATCCGGGTCAGGCGCTCGGCGGGATCGAAAATCTCGAGCAGTTCCTGCTTTTCTTCGATCGAAAGCTGCAGGTTGGCCGAGATCACGTCGGTCAGCTTGGCCGGATCCTCCATACGCACGGCCGAAATCATGGTTTCGTAGTTCAGCGCCTGGCACAGCTTGACATACTGCTCAAAAAGGGATGTGACGCGCTGCATGCCGGCTTCCAGCGACTGATTGGTTTCGGTTGTGTAGCGCGCGACCCGCACGGTGGCCTCCATAAAGCCTTCGGTGTCGGTGACCTGCAGGATCTTGCCGCGCTCAATGCCTTCAACTAGAACTTTAATGTTGCCGTCGGGCAGCTTCAGGCTCTGCACGATGTTGACGATCGTGCCCACTTGGTAGATTTCATTGGCCTTGGGTTCGTCAATGGAAGCGTCATGCTGGGTTGCCAGGAAAATCTTCTTGTCTGCCGCCAGGGCCTCTTCCAGCGCGCGCACGCTCGACTCGCGGCCCACCACAAACGGTGTCATCATGAAGGGAAAGATGACCACGTCCCGGATGGGCATCATGGGCAGCTTCCTGGATTCGAACTTTTCCTTGGATGTGGTCACTGAGTCTCCCTGGGATACGAGCCAACCCACAGACTACAAGATTCTACTCTGTTCCGGCGGCTCGTGGCATGAACTTTCCGCCCTTGCTCGCGCGGACTTGCCTGAAACGGGTCGTCCAGTCGCTAGTCGTTGGCAAGCGCTCCGGCCAGCGACTCCAGACTAATGATTAACGGCTAGCAACCAGTGAAGGAAGCCCTATCCTGCCTTTTCCATGATGGTGGCGAACGAAGCGCTGCGCTTCTCCACCATCTCCCGCGTGACTTCGAACTCTTTTAGTTTCTTCTGGCTGGGCAGGTTGAACATCAGGTCGAGCATGAGCTCTTCAAGAATCATACGCAACCCGCGCGCTCCCACCTTGCGCGCCATGGCCTGGCGCGCGATGGCGCGCAGGGCCTCGTCCGCGAACTTCAGCCTCACGTTTTCGAACTCGAACAGCCGCTGATATTGCTTGACGATGGCGTTCTTGGGCCGGGTCAGGATTTCGATCAGGGCGAACTCGTCGAGATCCTCAAGCATACCCACGACCGGCAGGCGGCCGACGAACTCTGGGATCAGACCGAACTTGATCAGATCCTCGGGTTGAATCTCGCTCAGCAGTTCGTAGTTGCGCTTGCGCGAGACGGCAAGGTCTTCCTTCTCGGCTTCTTCCCCGGCCCGGAATCCCAGTGACTTTTTGCCAATCCTGCGGCCAATGATTTTGTCGAGCCCGACGAAAGCACCGCCGCAGATGAACAAAATGTTGGTCGTATCCACAGGAGTAAATTCCTGGTGCGGGTGCTTGCGTCCGCCCTGCGGAGGCACATTGGCGATGGTGCCTTCCAGGATCTTCAGCAGCGCCTGCTGCACACCTTCGCCGGAAACGTCGCGAGTGATCGAGGGGTTCTCGTCCTTGCGCCCGATCTTGTCGACTTCGTCGATGTAGATGATGCCGGTCTGAGTGCGGCTCACGTCGCCGTCAGCCGCCTGCAGCAGCTTCAGGATGATGTTCTCGACGTCTTCGCCCACGTAGCCGGCTTCAGTCAGCGTGGTCGCGTCGACGATGGCGAAGGGAACGTCCAACATGCGCGCCAGCGTTTGCGCCAGAAGCGTCTTGCCGGTTCCGGTGGGACCAATCAGCATGATGTTCGACTTGGTGAGCTCGATCCCGTCGCCGGTCTTCTGGCGGTTCATGAAGATGCGCTTGTAGTGGTTATAGACCGCGACCGCCAGCTTCTTCTTGGTCTGTTCCTGCCCGATGACGTACTCGTCAAGGAAGGTTTTCACTTCCTGCGGTTTGGGCAATTGGTTGGGAACGCTGGTCTGCGGAGTCGCAGTGCGGTCATCTTCGAGAATCGAGTTGCAGACCGCGACGCACTCGTCGCAGATGTAGGCCCGGGGGTAGTCGCTGGGGGAGGAGATCAGTTTGGCTACGGCGTCCTGCGACTTGTGGCAGAACGAACAGCGTAAAATCTCGTCGGAGCCGGACTTGGTTTTCACTTCGCTTCTGCTCCTTGGCCGCTCGCGCGGCTCACATTCGCGGGGAGACAACGAATCCCAGCTTCACTCTCCCATCCGCCGTCTCACGCTTCGCTGCTGATTTTCGTCAGCGCGAAGGCAGATCATACCGCTTTTGCGGTCTTATAGATGATATCGTCTATGATTCCGTATTCCTTAGCCTGCTGCGCGTTCATAATGAAGTCGCGCTCCACATCTTTCTCCACTTTCTCTAATTTTTGCCCGCTGTGCTTCGAAAGTAACTGGTTGGTAATCTCCCGCATGCGTAAAATCTCGCGCGCATGGATGTCAATGTCAGTGGCCTGCCCCGACAACCCTCCCATAGAGGGCTGATGTATTAGAATCCGCGAATTGGGCAGTGCCAATCTCTTTTTGGGCTCACCTGATGCCAAAAGTAACGCCGCCATGGATGCCGCCTGGCCCACGCACAGCGTCATGACGTCGTTTTTTACGTACTGCATGGTGTCGTAGATGGCCATGCCAGCCGTGATCGAGCCGCCCGGCGAGTTGATGTAAAGCTGGATGTCTTTCTCCGGATCTTCCTGAGCCAGAAACAACATCTGGGCGATGACGAGGTTGGCAATGTTGTCGTCGATTGGGGTGCCGATGAAAATGATGTTATCCCGGAGGAGGCGGGAGTAGATGTCGTAGGCACGTTCGCCCCGCCCGGTCTGCTCGATGACCATGGGAACGAGCATCATTTGCGCGTCGCTTTTTCGCGAATCATTTGGCATTGCGTTCACCTGCCACACTCCGCCCCGACACAACTCTCATCATGCCTGGGGAGGATCGAAAGTGGTCCGCGCGTTTTTCAGGAACTACGCGGACTGGTGATACAACAAATCGAGGGTCTTTTCGCTGCGGATTCTGTTGCGAATTCTATCGAGGCCCCCATCCTGTGTCAAACGAGCGCGGACCGCTTCCGCAGTCTGTTTGGTCTGTGCAGCCAGCCCTTCAATTTCGTGACTCAACTCCCTTTCGCTGACCGCAATTCCTTCCAGTTCCGCAATGCGTTCCAGTAACAGCGACGATTTCACATCTTGCACGGCCTGATCGCGCTGGCCCGCGCGCAGGCGAGGCAAGTCCATCTTCTTCATGTCCTCCATCTTCATGCCCTGCGCGGCGAGGGCGCGCAGTCCACGTTCCAAACGCATATCGATCTGCCGATCGACCAATGACTCGGGCACTTCGAAGTCATTGCGCCTGACCAGGTCGGTGACCAGCTTGTCTTTAGCTTCGCGCTCGGCGGTGTGCTTGCGCTCCGCCAGCATGTTCTCGCGAATCTGCTTGCGCACCTGGTCGAGGCTGGAGAACTCGCCCAGTTCCTTGGCGAAATCATCGTTCAGCTCAGGCAGGTTCTTCTGCTTGATGGCTTGCACGTTTACTGTATAGACGAGCGTCTTGCCGGCAAGCCTTTTGTCGTTGGTGTCTTCGGGATACTTCACTTCGAACTGGCGCTCGTCGCCCGCGTTGGCTCCGCGCAGGTTCTGGCTGAATTCCGGAACCGTGTTCTTGCCGCCGATTTCGATCAAAACCTCGTCCATGTGCACCGGCTTGGTCTGGTCGTCGGTATCTTTGGGCCGGCCGTCCATCGAGGCCTGAGCAAAGTCGCCATCGGCCAGCGGACGTCCTTCGATCGAAATGAACGTAGCATGCTGCTCGCGCACGTTGTTCAGCTCTTCTTCCACCTCTTCATCCTTCACGTCGATCTCGGGATGGTCGGCGCGCAGCTCTTTGTAGCCTTCAACCTTGATTTCGGGCATGATCTCGAAGCTGGCCTTGAACGTCAACGGCTCGCCATCATGAATGTGCAGGTCGGTAACGCGGGGCTGCGAGACCGGGATCATGCCGAGCTTTTCCGCTTCCTTGCGAAAGTACCGCGGCACGAGGGCTTCGACCACGTCGCTCTTGAGTTCTTCTTTGAAGCGTTGCCGGATGATCGACGGCGGCACGTGTCCGCGTCGAAAGCCGGGCAGCCGCGCCATCTTCTGATATTTGGCGACTACGGCCTCGGTCTCGCGCGCGACTTCAGCAGCGGGGATCTCAACCGAGATCTCGCGCTTAACGCCATCTTTCTTCGCGTCGGCTGTTTCTGTGGGACTCACGATTTCGCGTTAACACTCCGTTAATCTTTGAGTGTAAAGACAGAGGCAGAGCACCGTCAAACGAGGAGGAGGGTCTCCGGTCGTTTGTCGTTGGCCGTTTAGCCCGAATACGGAATATCCTCCTGACTTTTGACATCCCGCTTGAAGGTCGTGCTGGTGCAATATCCCAGCGACTGCAAGTCGCACGAGCGAGTACAGCCACACGCTAGAAGCGTGCGGTCTCCAATGTGATGTAATGGCCGGGTGAGTTCGAACCAACGACCGGAGACCGACGACCAGCGACTGTCTTCCTGGCTCACCGTCCTCAACCGCGAAGTCATCGCCTGCACGCGCTGTCCGCGTCTGGTGGCTTATCGCGAACAGGTCGCACGCGAAAAACGGCGCGCGTATCGCGACTGGGAATATTGGGGCAAGCCGGTGCCGGGATTCGGCGATTCCAACGCGCGTGTGCTGATCATGGGACTGGCCCCCGGGGCGCACGGCTCGAACCGCACCGGACGGCCGTTTACTGGAGATGCTTCCGGCAACTTCATGTATCCGGTTTTGCAGGAGACCGGATTCGCCAACCAGCCCACGGCCACGGACCGCAACGATGGGCTGAAGTTGACGGATCTGTACATCACGGCGGCGGTCCGATGTGCTCCACCGGACAATAAACCGCTTCCCGAGGAACTGGCCGCTTGCTCGCACTTTCTTGATCGGGAACTGGCAGGACTGCAAAGCGTGAAGGTCGTGGTGGCGCTGGGCAAGATCGGGTTCGACGCCTATCTCAACTATCTGAAGCGGACCGGATTGCTCCAGAGTAAAAAAAGCTATGAGTTCAAACACGGCGCCAGTTACCGGTTTCCCGACGGCAAGGTGTTACTGGCGTCCTATCATCCGTCGAACCAGAACACCCAGACAGGGAAACTGACCCGAAAAATGTTTGTGAAAATCTTTGAAGAGGCGGCAACAATTGCCGATAGATAGGTCAGGGCGCCGCTCTGGATCGTCGCACCCTCCCCTGCTAGGGGTCATACAAAAAAGGGTCACGAACCGAGCGGCGCTTTTTATGTGGGGCGGACACTCCTGTCCGCCGCTCTTGGTTTTGTCTTTGCAGTTGTTAAGAAGTAAAAATCAAAATCAAAGTCAAAAGCGGCGGACAGGAGTGTCCGCCCCACGCGAGCTAGAAGCCGACCATCACCGGTTCCGGCTCCAAATGGACGCCCCAGATTTCGGTGACGCGCTGCTGGATTTGATCCTTCAAGGCCAGGACTTCTGCAGCGGTGGCCCCACCGCGATTGACAATGGCGAGGGCGTGCTTACTCGAAAGGCCAACATGCCCAAAGCCATATCCGCGGGCAAAACCCGACTTTTCGACCAGCCATGCGGCGGAAACTTTTTTGCTCTTCTCGAGCGCCGGATAGGCAGGAACCGTAAATCCCCTCGCGGACGCCCGCTTATTCAAATCAGCGTGCTGTTCCTCCGAGAGCACGGGATTCTTGAAAAACGATCCCGCGCTGTGGCAATCGGGATCGCCCGTCACCAGGAGCATGCCCTTGAGCGCGCGAATATGCCGCACGGCCTCGCGGACTTCGGCGAGATTCGGCGCAGACTCTTGCCCCATGAACTGCCGCTTGAGATCCGCGTAGGTGAGGCGCGGCCCGCCTCCCGGCGTGAGCGCGTAGACGACGCGTAGAATGATGAAGCGCTCGAGTTCGGTCGTGTTGAAGATGCTGCTACGGTAGGCGAAGCCGCAGGCCTCGCGGCACAACTCGCGGACCTGGCCGTCTCTCAGGTCGAAGACTTCGACGGAATCAATCGTTTCTGAAACCTCTTGACCGTAGGCGCCGACGTTCTGCACCGGCGTTCCGCCTACACTGCCTGGAATTCCGCTCAGGCACTCGATGCCCGCACATTGTGCTGCGACTGCGTGCGAGACGAAGCGGTCCCAGGATTCTCCGGCTCCAACCTCGAAGAGAGTTTCGCCTTCGCCGCTGTTCGATTGGCGTTCGATGCCGGCGATGGCGATCTTCAACACCAGGCCGGGCCACCCGGAATCCGCCACAACCAGATTGCTGCCACCTCCCAGAACAAAAAGCGGAAGGTTTCTGCTCTTCGCAAATCTGACCGTCTCCTCGACCTCCGCCTGCGACCTGGCTTCGACGAAGAAGCGCGCCCGGCCGCCCACGCCAAAGGTGGTCAGCGGCGCTAGCGCAACATTTTCCTGGAGCAGCATGGACTTGCTTTCAATATACAGGGAGGGTCATACAAGGAGGGTCGACGGCTGCGATCTCTGGGTCACTTCTTGCTCCCAGTGCCGACCATGAATGCCTTTATCACGATGCCGTTCGGCTGCATACCCACAGGAATCAGCGTCAGCAGCGAATACTCGCTCGGCTCCAGTTTGCGCGGCGTCCGTTTCTGAATGACGGTCACGTCGCCCGACTGTGTGTCGAGCACCAGCAGGTAGTTCTGGTCGGGGGTCAGGGCCAGGTTGTCAGGATGGGTGCCCACGGTAACTGTGGTGATGCGGCGGCCCATGTCAATGTCATAGACCGCAATGCTGTTGGAGCCGAAGTTCGAGACGTAAAGGCGCGAATTGTCGAGCGTGACCACGCCATGCGACGGGTGTTGCCCGATCTCCAGGCTGCTGCCCACCTCGTCGTTGGCAGTTTCAATGATCGAAATGCTGTCGGAGTCGAAGTTGCAGACGATCATCTCGCCACCATCTGGTTTGAGAGCCAGGCTGACGGGCGTGCGTCCAACGTCAAGCAGGGCGAGCAAGTGGTCGTCTTTCTGTGCGCCGTCCTGCGCCTGGTCATTTCTCAACTGGATCGAGGCCACTTGGGAAGACCCCGAGCACGAGACGAATGCTTTGCTGGAATCGGGCAGGATCGCGATATCTTCGGGCTGCTGGCAGACTTGCAGCGTCGCCCGCACGCGCAGCAGTTTCGCATCGATCAGCGACACGGTGTTGTCACCGCGATTGGACACCACGACCGTGGAGCCATCCGGCGAAACCCGCGCCAGGCCCGGCGCAGCTCCCACGCGCACATTGCCGATCAGCAGCCGCTTTTCGAGATCGATCACGCTGACGTTGGACGATCCTGAATTGGCGATGTAGGCGCGCTTGCCGTCTTGGGAAACATCGATGAAATACGGGCGTCCGTGCACCCCGATCGTAGCGACGACGTTATTCGTCTCGGCGTCGATGACGCTCACGTTGTTCGAGCCGGCATTCACCACGTAGATTTCGTTCTTCTTGTTGTTGGCGGCGATGCCGGTGGGCTCGCTGCCGACCTGGATGGTCTTCGCAAGCGCGAACGTGCGCAGATCGATCACGCTGACCGTGTTGCTCTTGCCGTTCGTGACGTAGGCGTATTCGCGGTAAGCCGGGCCATAGTCGGGCAGCGCCTGCTCGCGGAAATACCACCAGGCTATCCCGCCCAAGACGGGGAGCAACACAGCGATGAAGAGGAGCTTTCGCAAGGTCGCGTCTAATGGAGAAGGTGCCGAGGAAGGAAAGATTAGCAGAAATTGAAAGCGATCACGTGACGTGCGACAACCTATCGAATCCTGAATGACACTTCCACGTCGATGCGCACCGCCACCGGCTGTCCGTCCTTGGTGGCCGGCTGAAATTTCCACTTCTTCACCGTTTCCAGCGCCTGTTTGTCGAGGCCTTTATCAAGGCTCCTGGTCACTGCAGGATCGCGCACGGTTCCGTCCGCAGCCACGACCAACGAAAGCAGCACGGTGCCATTGATTTTCTTTCGCCGCGCTTGATCGGTGTATTCGGGTTGGGGCATGGAGATGGCTTTGGGAGCCGTGACGCCGTTCTCCCCCGCCTTGTGTAACTCGTAGATGATCTCACCATTCTTCGTCGAGTCTTGGGCGAAGAGGAGGATGCTCGAAACCAAGGCAAGCGTGGCGCACAGCGCTGGCAAAAGGCGGATGCATGCTCTCGACATAAATCCCCCATTGGAAAGTTCGGTCCTCGAAACGAGCCTACTTGCTCAGGGCAACAATTTCCCTCACCCCAATCCCCGGCACCGTCCTCCCCACTACCGCGGCAATCTGGCGCACCTGCGACATCAACTCGTCGAACTGATCGGGGAAGAGCGACTGCGGGCCATCGGAGAGAGCCTCGTCGGGCTTGTGGTGAACTTCCACCATCAGGCCGTCGGCGCCAACTGCCACGGCCGCGCGCGACAGCGGAGTAACTTTATTGCGCTTGCCCGTGCCGTGGCTGGGATCGACCAGGATGGGCAGATGGCTCAGCCGCTGAATCGCAGGCACGATGCTCAGGTCCAGTGTGTTGCGGGTGTGGTCGGCGAAGGTGCGCACGCCGCGCTCGCACAGCGCCACGTTGTAGTTGCCTTCGCTCAGTATGTATTCGGCGGCCATGAGGAATTCTTCGAGCGTGGCTGACATGCCGCGTTTGAGCAGCACCGGCTTGCGGGCCCGCCCGGCGCGCTTCAGCAAAGAAAAATTCTGCATGTTGCGGGCGCCGATTTGGATCACGTCGGCGTACTCCTCGGCCAGGTCGAGCGACTCGTGGTCGATGGCTTCGGTCATAATCTTCATGCCAAACTGCTGGCGGATTTCGGCCATGATGCGCAGGCCTTCCTCGCCCAGCCCTTGGAACGAATACGGAGAAGTACGCGGCTTGTAGGCGCCACCGCGGAAGAATTGCGCTCCGGCGCGATGCACCCGCTCAGCCACGATAAAGGCCTGCTCACGGCTTTCGATGGCGCATGGCCCGGCGACAATCGCGAGGCCCGGCCCGCCCAAAGTGGCGTTCGTGCCTTCGAAACGAATGATCGTGTTTTCTTCTTTGATGTCGCGGCTGACCAGCTTGTAGGGTTTCGAAACGGCGATAACTTCCTGCACGCCCGGCATTTCTTCCAGCGTGCCCTGTTCGACTTCGCCCTTGTTGCCGGTGATGCCAATCGCGGTGCGCGTAGCGCCCGGCATGGCGTGCGCGCGGTAGCCCAGCTTCTCGATTTTCTGGCAGACCTCACGCACCTGCTCATCGGTGGCGTGCGCCTTCATCACGACTAACATAGGTTCACCCTAGGGATCGATCATGTGGGGACAGCCGTCCCTTCAGATTCGCTCCGGCTGTCGAGTCGAGCGAGGCTCCACTGGCCCGCTGCAGCACAGGAGAAGCCGCAGCGACAAGTCTATCGTTGCCCTAGCTTGCACCGCAAATGAGGCAGTGCGCGCTCAGTCCTTTCTGCGGAATACGTAGAAGGCGGAGTGGTCGCGGTTGCCGGCATCTTGTTTTCGCCGCCGGTCACGGCGTCACAATTGACAGGGATCGCGCTCCAGGCTCACGAAGCACGATTCAGTCTCGAGCATTGTAGCGGGAATGTGACTTGTGAATCTCCTGACGGGCCTCTGCATCCAAAATTGCGTCATCACACTCTCAATCTTTGAGGTCGATCATGAAGGCTGCAGTCGTTCCCTCCGTCAACGGCAAGTGGGAAGTCAAAGAGTGGCAGACGCCGAAGGCCGGGCCTAACCAGGTGGTCATCAAGATTCATGCCAGCGGGCTGTGCTACACCGACGTGCACATTACGCACGGGGTCATCCCAGCGAAGTTTCCGCGCGTGCTCGGTCACGAGCCTGTGGGAGAGATCGCGGAAGTCGGTGTGGGGGTAACTTCCCGCAAGGTCGGAGACCGCGTGGGCGTGGGCTGGCACCAGAAGGGCTGCGGACGCTGCGAGTGGTGCCTGCGCGGCAAGAAGGAACTCTGCCCCTACGCGATCTGCACCGGTATCGGCATGGAGGGCAGCCACGGCGAGTACATGCTCGCGTACGCCGACGCGACCATGCTGATTCCCGACGGGCTCGCCTACGAGCAGGCTGCGCCGATTTTTTGCGCCGGCTACACCGTGTGGAGCGGACTGCGGCTCGCCGATCCCAAGCCGCACGAGCGCATCGCTGTCGTGGGCATTGGCGGGCTTGGTCACCTGGCGCTGCAGTATTCGAAAGCTGCAGGGTTCGAAACGATCGCGGTCACGCAGTCCAAAGACAAGGAAAAGATGATTCGCGATATGGGAGCGGATGAAGTCGTGGCCAATGGCGAGACGTTGCTGGCTGCGGGCGGTGCTGATGTGCTGCTGGTGACGTCGAACTCCTGGGCCTCAGCCGCCGACGCAGCCCGAGGCATGCGTCAATATGGGCGCGTCATTCTCATGGGAGTTGGGCCGGAGCCGCTGAACTACCCGCAGGACCTGATGTTCAGGCATGTTGCAGTGATTGGATCGAGCCAGAACGGGCCCGAGTATCTCTACGAGGCGCTCGACTATGCCGCCAAAGGCAAAGTGAAAGTGGTCGCCGAAACCTACAAACTCGACGAAATCGGCAAAGCCTACGATCGTGTAGCCGACGGCAAGGTACGCTTCCGGGCAGTGATCACGATGAACTAAGTTCTGCAACGTCTCTCTCACCCTGAGAGATCGCGAGGTAATTGGCAGGGACTCACCGGCAGTTGCGGCGAGTCTCTTGCCATGTCGCTCTATCAAGACAAATAGCACATCGAATCAACCCGTCTCCGCGGCTGGGACTACCGTTCGGCGCGGCTGGTACTAGAGAACGCGTTCCGGCTCCCACGTCCGTAGAGACGCAGCTTGCCACGTCTACTGCCGGGCAGCACCGCAAACGATGGGAGAGAGACGTTGCAAGCAACGTCTCTACGACCGCATTCGTTGTAGAATCTAGGCTTCAACTTTCGATCACCTGGGTCTATGCCGCAGGAAGAAAAATCAGAAGCCACGATGGACCGGACGGATCGTGCGCGTGGGGAGCGCCTCAACGACGAGCGCTACGACGCCCAGCGCGTCGAGATGAAGTGGGCGGAACGCTGGCAGCAGGACGCTGCGCTCTACGCCGCCGAGCGCGACTCCGCGAAAAAGAAATACTACGTCCTGGAGATGCTGCCCTATCCCTCCGGTGCGCTGCACATGGGGCATGTGCGCAACTATTCCATCGGCGATGCGCTGGCCCGCTACATGTGGATGAACGGCTACAACGTGCTGCATCCCATGGGATGGGATTCGTTCGGTCTGCCCGCAGAAAATGCCGCGATCTCCGCGAATGTGCCGCCGCGGGAGTGGACGCTCCGCAACATCGCCAACATGAAGGCACAGATGAAGCGGATCGGCTTCGCCTACGACTGGTCGCGCGAAGTCACCACTTGTCTGCCCGAGTACTACCGCTGGAACCAGTGGTTCTTTCTCAAGCTCTACGAGCAGGGCCTGGCTTATCGCAAAAAGAGCAAGGTCAACTGGTGCCCGAAGTGCGCGACCGTGCTGGCGAATGAGCAGGTCGTCGACGGCTGCTGCTGGCGCCATGAAGACACGCCGGTCGAGCAGCGCGAGCTGGAGCAATGGTTCCTGCGCATTACGAAATATGCCGATGAGCTATTGGTCGATCTCGACAAGCTCTCGGGCTGGCCGGAAAAAGTGCGCACCATGCAACGCAACTGGATCGGCCGCAGCGAAGGCACGCTGGTCGATTTCAAGCTCGACGGCGCGGCGGGACCGGCGGGTTCAACCATCACCGTATTCACCACGCGCGTCGATACCATCTTCGGTGCGACCTCGGTGCAGCTGGCCCCGGAACACCCGCTGGTCGCCGACTTCACCCGCTACAACCAGCCGCTGGGTGAAGCCGTGCAGCAGTTGATCGCCGAGCAGCGTAAAGCCAAGGAAGAGGGCGACATCGGCCTGATCGAGAAGCACGGCATCAACACGCACCGCTATGCCATCAATCCCTACAACGGCGAGAAGGTGCCGATCTGGATCGCGAACTACATTGTGATGGATTACGGCACCGGCGCCATCATGAGCGTGCCCGCGCATGACGAGCGCGACTGTGAATTCGCGAAGAAGTACAAGCTTGAAATCCGCCTGGTGATTCTCCCCGTAACCGACGATCCCGAGGAAACTGTCACTGAGCCGGTTCTTCCGTTCACCACGCTTTACGGTTCGCTGGTCAACTCCGGGCGCTTCAGCGGGCTCATGTGCGAAGACGCCATCAAAAAGATGTCCGCGTACGCCGAAGAGAACAAGTTCGGCAAAGCGACGATCACGTATCGCATCAAGGATTGGGGCATATCGCGGCAGCGCTATTGGGGCACGCCGATCCCCATGCTGTATTGCGAGAAAGACGGCATCGTGCCGGTGCCGGAAAAAGACTTGCCGGTGATTTTGCCGGAGAATGTCGCGATCACGCTGACCGGCGGCTCGCCGCTCGGGCGCGTGCCCGAGTTCGCGAATGCCACGTGTCCGAAGTGTGGCGGCCCGGCGCGCCGCGAGACCGACACCATGGACACCTTCGTCGATTCGTCCTGGTATTTCTATCGCTACACCGACGCGCGCAATGACCGCGCGCCTTTCGACGGCAAGATTGCGCAGTATTGGTTCGGCGATCGTGGCATCGACCAATACATCGGCGGCGTCGAA
The DNA here is from genome assembly GCA_035266285.1 of Candidatus Sulfotelmatobacter sp. Lineage (GTDB taxonomy): Bacteria > Acidobacteriota > Terriglobia > Terriglobales > Acidobacteriaceae > Sulfotelmatobacter. The sequence goes on along the minus strand of DATFNR010000040.1, from coordinate 65,673 downwards.
CACGCCATTCTGCACCTGATCTATTCGCGCTTCTGGACCAAGTTCATGCGCGACCTTGGCCTGGTGACCAACGACGAGCCCGTCGAGCGCCTGTTCACGCAGGGTATGGTCATCAAAGAAGGCGCGAAGATGTCGAAGAGCCTGGGCAACGTGGTCTCGCCCGACGAGATGGTCGCGCGCTACGGGGCCGACGCCGCGCGCATGTATAGCCTGTTCGCCGCGCCGCCGGATCGCGATCTCGACTGGCAGGACTCGGGGATCGAGGGCATTCAGAGATTCCTGGGGCGCGTGTACCGCTTCGTTGTGCGCCACGCGCAGCCAGATCATCCCGACTGGCGCAAGCCAGTGCCGGCCGAATTGACGCCGCAGGCCCGTGCCATCCAGCGGAAGCTGCACCAAACCATCAAGCGCGTCAGCGACGACTTTCAGGGGCGCTGGCACTTCAATACGTGCATCTCGGCGATCATGGAGTTGGTGAACGTGCTCTACGGCGCGGAAGATGCGATAGCCCAGAATGCCGTCCCGATGCCTTTCCTGGCAGAGGTGCAGCGCAAGATCACGCTGCTGCTCGCTCCTTTCGCGCCTTATCTCGCCCACGAACTCTGGGAGATGATGGGCGAGCAGGAAGGTCTGCTCCGTGCGCCATGGCCCAAGCACAACGCGGCGCTGGCGAAGGAAGAAGAGATCGAGATTCCCGTGCAGGTGAACGGCAAACTGCGCAGCCTGGTTGTTGTGCCGGCCGATGCCGCGGAGGAATTCGTCCTCCAGCAAGCGCTGACCAACGAGAAGGTCAAAGGGGCCATCGCCGGCAAGCAGATCGTGAAGAAGATCTACGTTGCCGGGAAGATGGTGAATGTTGTCGTGAAGTGACGGCTGCCATGCGTTATCCTGACCACGCATGCCCATCTCTCCCACAGCCGAAGGCTTCCGCGCCGCGTGGCGCCGGCCGTCGCTGACCCTGGCCGAGATCGCCTGGCGGTGGGCCACGGGCGCAGCCGCGACCGCAGTCTTCTTTTTCGGCCTCTTCGAATACCTCAGCACGCTACCCGTGACTAACAGCGAGCGGCTGCTTCTCCGCAGCCGGCAGCCCTACCTCGTGGGCCAGGCCTTGGCGCGCATTCTGTCGGGCAGCCTGGGCCGAGTTGTGCTAAGCGCCCTGGTGGCCGCGCTGCTGCTCACCCTGCTGTGGATGCTGGCCGGCGCTCTGGGCCGGATGGCGACGGTTCGCGGCCTGCTGGATTATTTTCGCAAGAACATTGCTGCCAACGGAGCTACGCATGGTGTGTCGAGAACCGCTCGGTTGCGCCCTTTGATCCGGCTCAACTTCCTGCGTGCCTCCGTCACGGTCGCCGCGATCTTCGGATTCGCAGGCGCGTTCATCATCGCGGGATTTGCCTCGCCGGACGCGCATCCCAGGCCGGGGCTGGCCTTCTTGCTCTTTCTTCCCCTGGCCGGGTTGGTTTGGCTGGTATGGGGTGCGCTGAGCTGGCTGCTGTCGCTGGCGGGAATGTTTGCAGCGCGCGACGGAGAAGATGCCGTCGACGCGATTTCTTCCGCGGTCGCGCTGTGCCGCGAGCGCACCGGCGCGGTCGCCGCAGTCAGCACCTGGACTGGGCTTGCGCACCTGACTGCCTTCGTGGGCGCGACTACGGTAGTCTCCATGCCTTTGGGTTTCGTCGCGGTCGTTCCCTGGCGGTTGGTGGTCGCGGCGATGATTCTCATCACGCTGGTCTACTTTGCGCTGGCAGACTGGTTGTTCATGGCGCGTCTGGCGGGATACGTCTGCATCGCGGGAATGCCGGAGGCGTTGCCGGCCACGATTCCGGCACTACCGGCGCACACATCTCCGAGCGGATCACAGGCGCCTCCGGTCGAGAGCACCATCGACCGCGACGAGTTAATCCTGAGCGACATCCCCAGTCCGGCTAGCGGTTGACCGCCGGCTGAGCGCCAGTTCCCTGCAAAACAGCGTTCATGAAGTTCGATTCCGCCAGTCGCGAGGGGTGCACTTCTTCGCCTACCCCGAAGAACCGGCAGAAGCTCATGATCAGCGGCTTCCACTTTTCGGCGTCGATGTGAGGCCGCCCGCCGCCTTCCGCCAGCAGCCACTCCTCGACGTGCAACTTCACAATGTGCACCTCGAAGACGTTCGCCGATACGTTCTTCCCGAAGGGACGCCACTCGTGGACAATGCCTTCCATCTGCACCGGGCATTCCGCGATGCGCGGCGGCTTCACCTCGACCGACGGCATGGCCGTCAAACCCGCGACACCAAATTTTTCCGGCTCATAGCGATATCCCCAGCCGACTTTCTTCTCCGGTACGGGATTCTTTCCGGTGGTGAGCGCCAGACGATCGACGTGCGTGACTTGCTCGGCCGATGGCAGGTTGATCACGCACTCGCACGTGCGAATCAGATTGTCGGAAGTTTTTCCCATAGAGCTCAGGCCCAGCATGCAGCTCCATCCCAGCCACCAGGCGGAGGACATCGGCGCAATGTTGGATGTGCCGTCTTCGTTCAAGGTAGAGATCAACGCGACAGGCGTTCCGAAATAGAGGATCGTTGGTTCGATGGTCTTGTGCATAAGCAATACTTGCGGCATCCGCGGAACACGGTCTATCCGTTTCTTGCGGCTGAATTTTCGAGGGTGAAGCACTAGAATGGTTTGTATATGAACGGTGAGTACTTACAAGAGTGGGCTGAGCTTCGCAGATTGCGTCGGAGGGTCTTGGGTATTGTCCTTGCCGGGGTATCCGTCTACGTTCTGCTCACGGTCAGTCTGCTTGCCCCACGAACCGTGGCCAAGTTGCTCGGGCTGGGATTGTTTGCCGCCTGGGTGGCTCTCCTAATCGCTTTTTTTTGGGCTGGCCTATCGTATGTCTATTGGTCCTGCCCCAGATGCGGCAAGGCTTTTCACTATAAGAGCTTCTTCTTAGGCAGGTGGAGCAATCCATTCGCTCGCCGCTGCCTGCATTGCAGCTTGCCGAAGTGGGCGGACTCAGACCCTGATCCGACCCTGAAGCACGAACTGGACCCCTTCAGAACCGATCCCATCCTGAAACTTGGTGATTCCTGACTGCTTCCCCGCTTGGTAGGGGTGCAGTTTGAGGAGGGCGATTCGTATCAGGGCATCGCTTCAGCAGTGCCGCCGAAGGGCTTGACATTCCAACGGCTTTAGCCGCCGCGGGCTCCGGCGCCCGTGCGCAACACGGCTAAAGCCGGACGTGAGTTGCGTGCTGCTGTGGCATGCCTGAAGGCATGCCCTGATACGAATCTTCCTCGAAGTGTGCACCCCCATTCATTCCCTTTACACTCTCACTCCGAATCTGAGAAACTCATCCGTGGCGACCAAATCCCCGCACAAACCATCCCTGGGCAGTCCCTCCAACGTCAGCCAAAGCATCGTCGGCCAGACCAAGACCGACCAGACCATCGTCATCCTCGACTTTGGCGCGCAGTACTCGCAGCTGATCGCTCGGCGTATTCGCGAACAGAATGTCTTTTCCGTCGTACTGCCGTGTACCGCGTCGCTGGCTGAGATCAAGAGCTACGCCCCGGTGGGGATCGTGCTCTCAGGGGCGCCCTGGTCGGTTTACGACAAAGATGCGCCGCCGGCCGACATGCACATCTTTGACCTGGGTGTGCCTGTGCTCGGCATCTGCTACGGCCTGCAGTTCATGGTGCACACGCTGGGCGGCAAGGTGCGGCCGGCCGATAAACGCGAGTACGGCCATGCCGAAATCGACGTAATCTCGTCTTCTGTTTTGTTTCAGGGGATGGCAAGGAAGCTGGCCGTGTGGATGTCCCATGGCGACGAAGCTCTGGAACTGCCTCCCGGCTTTGAACTGATGGCGAAGACGCACTACGCCGTCGCCGGCATTCAAAATGTCGCCAAGAAGTGGTATGCCGTGCAGTTTCATCCGGAAGTCCATCACACGCCGCAGGGGACGCAGATTCTGAAGAACTTCGTCTTCGAAATCTGCGGGGCAAAGCCCACGTGGACGCCGCGCCACTTTATCGATTCGATGATTGAGCAGGTCCGGCAGCAAGTGGGCACGGGACGCGCCATCTGCGCCCTTTCGGGCGGAGTGGACTCTTCCGTCGCTGCTGTGCTGGTCGACCGCGCCCTGCGCGACGCCAAGGGCCAATCGCGCTTGACCTGCGTCTTCGTGAACAACGGCGTTCTGCGCAAGAACGAATTCGAGAAGGTGCAGAAGACGCTGCGCGACAAGCTCGGCCTGCACCTGGACGCGGTGGACGCGACCAGCCGGTTCCTGGGCAAGCTCAAGGGCGTCACCGACCCCGAGAAAAAACGCAAGATCATCGGCAACGAATTCATCAAAGTCTTTGAAAAAGAAGCGCTTCGCATCGAGAAAAGCGAAGGCAAGGTGAAGTGGCTGGTGCAGGGGACGCTCTATCCCGACGTGATCGAGTCACGCTCGGTGCGCGGACCATCGCAGGTGATCAAATCGCACCACAATGTTGGCGGCCTGCCCCAGAAGATGAAGCTCAAGCTGATTGAACCGCTCAAAGACTTGTTTAAGGACGAAGTCCGCCGCATCGGCCGCGACCTGCGAATGCCCGATGAAATCCTGCAGCGGCAACCGTTTCCCGGTCCCGGTCTGGCCGTGCGCATCCTCGGGGAAGTCACGCCCGAGCGCGTGGCCCTGTTGCGCGAGTGCGACGACATCGTGGTCAGCGAGATCAAAGAGGCCGGCCTTTATACGAAGATCTGGCAGTCGTTTGCGGTGTTGCTGCCGGTGATGTCCGTTGGCGTCATGGGCGACATGCGCACCTACGCCTACACCTGCGCCATTCGTGCCGTGAGTTCGGAAGACGGCATGACTGCCGACTGGGTTGCACTGCCGCACGAGGTGCTGAAGACGATCTCCACCCGCATCGTGAATGAAGTGAAGGGCGTGAACCGGGTGGTGTACGACGTGACCTCAAAGCCGCCGGGAACGATTGAGTGGGAGTAGAGAAGCTTCTAGCTCTTACCTTTTAGCCAAACCAAACGTGTGGGGATAAGCTGGCCGGCGCATTTCCCAATTCGGGGTTACTTCCGTGTGTTTCCTCCATGATCTTTCCTTGCCCGCCTACTGAATTCGTCCTACAACCGAAAGCACGACGATCCACACTAAGCCACTAAAGCAGCGCGCCTCGTCGGTCGAATTGGTGTTTGGACGGTGCCAGTCATGTCTCGGCTACGAGCGACTTCCCCCTGCGTGACCCTGTTTTGCCTTCTAACCTTCGCCTCAACCATGGCCCTCGCCCAGACCTCGCTCGACGACGTCCACATCACGCCGCGCAGCATGCCGGCGGCTCCGGCAATCATGGCCTACGCGGATCCGGCAGCAGCCCTTGCCGCAGGCAGCCTGATCCGCGCCAGCGCCAACCTGGTGATGGTTCCGGTTGCGATCACCGACGAGCGCTACCGGCCGATCATCGGGCTCGATCAGGAGAACTTTCAGCTGTTTGAGGGCAACAAGGCGCAGGAGATCAAGCACTTCTCCAGCGAAGACGCTCCCGTCTCCGTTGGCATCTTGGTCGACGCCAGCGGCAGCATGTCGTACAAGCTCGATAGGGCCCGGGAAGCGGTCACAGAGTTTTGCGAGACGGCTAATCCGCAGGACGAGTTTTTTCTGATTACCTTCGCCGACGAGCCCAGCCTGGTCACCGGCTTCACCAATCGCCAGGAAGAAGTGGAGAACGATCTGCTCACCATTCGTTCCAAAGGCCGGACGTCGTTGCTGGATGCGGTCTATATGGCCCTGCAGAAGATGCGCAACGCGCGCTACGGGCGCAAAGCCTTGCTGATCCTCTCCGATGGCGGCGACAACCACAGCCGCTACACCGAACACGACGTGAAGGCGGCCGTTAAGGAAGCAGACGTGTTGATCTACGCCGTCGGCACCTATGACAGCTATGTCAGCACTCAGGAAGAGATGCTGGGACCGGAACTGCTGCGGGAGATGGCAGAGTTGACTGGAGGACACGCGTTCACGCTCAACAATGTGAACGATATGCCGGCAGTGACGAGGGCCATCGGAACCCAACTGCGGTATCAGTACATGCTGGCCTACCAGCCGCTAACTCCGCCTCACGACGGGAAATGGCACAAGATCAGCGTGAAGCTGCGGCTGCCCAGAAAATTCAATCTCTTTGCCTACGTAGAAGCCCGTCCCGGATACTACGCGGATCAGAAATAACACTCGCGCGTGGAATGAATTGACCGCGGCTCGCCTTACTGGTCGCGGTGGACTGTCTCCATGGAAAACGCCGGCAGGCAAACGGCGATGTATTCTGCGCCACCTTCGTGTGGCGTGGAATAGCAAACCCACTCGCCCGCGTGCGCGATGACAGCCTGTCCGGCAGTCACATCGAGCGTGCCGCCCTGGTGCTCAACCCGTAACATTCCCTTCAGCACGATCGTGAACTCGTCGAACTCAGGAGTCTGGCCGGGTTCGATCCATCCCTGGGGGCTGCGCATGTGGGCGACACTCGCGGCCGAGGTCTTCGAATTTACCCGGCCGACGTATTCGTCGATGAGTTTAGGTTTGTTGCCGACGGCCTGGATGCGCGTGGGCTGGGGGATCAGTGTGGGCATGGATTTCGTGCGTCCGGTTCCCGGCATTCATCGGGCTTCGGCACAAGAGTACAACAAACCTCCCATCGTGGTTCGTGATACGGGCGTGAGATTGCCTGCAGGTCGATTGCACCTTGACGGTAGGGATCCTTCGACTGCGGTTGGCCTTCGCGCTTTGGGTGCGAAGGCCAATCCTTGCTCAGGATGACATTGGTGAGTGCCGGCTAGGGGCACGGATACGGAGTTCCCGGCGTTGGCGGCGTGCCGGGAATGACCGTTGGCGCGCCCGGGACACCATCCGGTCCCGGTGCTCCAGGGATCACGGTGGGGGGCGTGCCGGGTGTGCCAGGTGTCCAGCAGGTGCCATGGTCGGCTGGGGTTCCCGGCGGCAAAGGAAGAGGCACAGGCCGTGGCGCGATGGGCTGCACGGCTGTCGGCTGCTGCTCGGACTGTTTCACGGCCTCTTCAGCCTCGTCTTGCTGCAAAGTGACCGCTTGCGGCAGGGTCATGTCTACTGGCGACCCTACATCAAGGTAGAAGTTGTGGGACCCGAACAGGAGCGCGACCGCGGCTACCCCGCCGACAGCCAGCCCGACCATGCTGCCGATCGCCGTGCTCTTCAGCCGGTTGGAATTGTCGGTCAACGTCGTACCCGGAGTCCCGTTCATGCACCCCGGTGTCGGAACGCCGCAGTCCGGCGGGAGCCCCGGAAACATGGTGCTCTGGGAATGGCCAAGGGAATGGCCGATCAGCGCGCCCAGGCCGGCGCCCGCCGCCGGCAGGGCGAACGTAGCCACGATGCGGCTGCTGCCTGGATCTTTCAACGCCCATCCGTCATCGCTCACGAGCGTCACCGGCCCGGGGATAGAGATGACATAGCCGTCGGGAAAGGTGATCGACATCGACTGCAAACGAACCTCGCCCCGTCCGCCATCGCGAATGAGCTTGTCGACTCTCCCTTGCACGAACGTGCCGGGAGGGATCACGGTCTGGTCGCCTGAGTTCACCGGAGAACTGATCTGGGCATAAATGTCGTCTCCATGGTGAATGTAGCGGGTCTGGATGGGATGCGTGAGCACGAGCGCAACGTTGGTTCCGGCGGGAATCGTCACCGTGGCGTTGCCCGATTCCGGCTGCGACTGGCTCGGAGGTTGATTGGTTTGTTGGCCGGATTGCGGCCGGCCCTGCGCACTGCAGACCAGCGTTGCAAGACAAACCGCAGCCCCGGCCACAAGCTGCTTCACTCTGGTTTTCACTGGATGGTGGAAGGTTGAGAGGGACGAAACGCTTCGATCGCAGGGGTGACGGTCATTCATGCTGCACCTCCTCACGAAAGCTGTTGCGTGGCGCTTTCGATTTTCAAACGGGTCAGAGAAGACCCGCTCTCAATCGCTTGGACTCACGGACCTTCGGGAAGGGTATCCGTCGACCAGGTAAAGCTTTGCAAAAGAAAGTAGAAGTTTGTAAACGCCCGCCCGGAGCGGGGTTTGATGAAGTTTGCAGCACCCATGACGGGGAATCGATCTCACAAAAGCGACGGTCGACGGCGACTGCAGGTCTACGAATCTGCTTTGTCCGCGATCCAGCGTGAGACCGCCGTCACCATCTTGCGGGGAGCGAAGCGGGTGGACTGCGCGACAGCCCAGTTATGTATGCCGGAAATAGCCAGCGTGCGGCCTGCCATCAAGGCACGATAACCGTCGAGTGCGACTTTGTCGGCGCTCATGGCTCCGAATCGCTTCATCAGGCGCGATACCTCGGTGCCGGCGCGTTTAGCGAAGCCGGTATGCGTCGCTCCCGGACAGAAGCAGGTGACGGTCACACCCGAGTTGCTCAACTCGTTGGCGATTGCTTCGGAAAACGACAGCACGTACGCCTTGGTCGCGTAGTAGACGGCCATCAATGGCCCCGGCTGGAATGCCGCTGTGGAGGCGACATTCATGATGCGTCCCGTGCGGCGGACAATCATGGGCGGAAGGAAAAGCCGGGTCAGCTCGGTGAGCGCCGTGATGTTCAGCTGGATCTGGCCGAGGATTTCTTCTTCGGGCATCCGCGCGAACTCGCCGAAGGCGCCAAAGCCGGCGTTATTAACGAGAATGTCGATCGCGATGCCTTCCCGCTGCAATTGATCAAAGAGGAATTTTGGCGCAGGTGCATCGGCAAGGTCGAGGGCGACCGTCTTGACTGCGACTCCAAGAGCTTGCAGTTCGGCGGCAACTTGTGCGAGTTTGTCGGCGCTGCGCGCCACCAGCACCAGATTGTGGCGATCGCGGGCGAACAGCTTGGCGAGTTCGTATCCGATACCGCCGGACGCCCCGGTGATGAGAACGTGGGAGGATGGCGAAGGCATGCAGGAATGCTACACTGCCGCGCGCTCGACGGGATATGAGCACCGCCCCGGGTAATGTCCAAGTTTCACCACGAAGGACACAAAGGACACGAAGGAGGTCAGCAACACGTTTGCCTTCGTGCAACTTCGTGTCCTTCGTGGTTTGTCGATTTAGGGCACTGCCCAGCCCCAGTAGAACGCGCCTCGACAGCGTCTTATTGTTGAGACAGGCCCGGGTCAGCCGGAACTCGTCCCACGATGCCGGGCCGGGGTGTCTCGGCAGGCGTGTAATCCCCGGGAATCTCAAAGAGGGATTCATCCAGCGGCTGCTCGGAAAACTCGAGCAGTTCAGTCTTGTTCACTACGACATTACCCCCGGCTGTCTGTGTCGACGTTTCTTCGACAGTGTAGCCACGAGGAGCCGAGCCCTCGACCTTGTAAATCAGGTGGTCGTGACTGCCAACCTCTCGCGTCACGAACCATCCTCCAATGAACGGAGGAAATCGCTCCGGCATAGCCGCGCGGCAGTTTAATCCCGGCAAATCGACATACCATCCGTCGATGTCTGTCCGGCTCGGCTTTGACGCGGCATCCTTGCTGGGATTTACGGTAATGGTGGTCTTGACATGGCGCGCTTCGTAGCTGCCCATGGTGCGCCGTTCGCCGGTGTCGACGGAGTTGATGGTGACCGCGACCTCAGGCCCGTCGGGCGGTTTCTCGGACCTGACATGGCGGCCTTCTACCGGTTCGTGCCAGTGTTCCAGCCGGTACGTTTTCGAGCGCTCCTGCAGACGAATGCCGGTTTGCTGGTCGCATTGCATGATCTGAACCATGAAGGGCAGGAACGGCTTGGCCGATTCCGGATGGGATTCGTTGCGTTGCCGAGCCCCTTTGAGGCGTAGCGTGTTTACCATCGGAAGCATCAGCCCGTGAGTGACGCGCGTCGTGATCGTGGTGTCGCGGAAATTGGGAACGACGAATGTGGGTTTTTGCGGCGAGGCTGCCAGGGCAGCCAGCAGAACCAGGAATGCGGATCGGGACATCGTCCTTCTCCTTGCCGTTGGGGTGCAAGTGTAGCCTGACTATCCGGCTTCGATCATGGAACGCAGAACCGAGGTTGCCTTGCGAACACAATTGTACCTATGGAGTCTGTGCCGTAGCCAACAGACCTCGGAAAAGGTGAAGCGCCAAACGGTTTAGTAGCCGCGAAGCGGCGCAAGAATGCAGCCCACGGGGTAAGCCGTGGGTCAGAAGTGGGAAGAATATAAGCCCCGAAGGGGCGCAAGACGGGCTACGACACAGACTCCTATGGGAGGGCGAAGCTCACCTTGCGATCTTCCGCCGGCTTTCCTTTCCCAGCATCCCTGCCGCCGTAAGAGCATAGATGGCGGAGCACTCTGTGATTCGGTCGGTGGGCACGAATTCCTTCGGACCGTGAGACACGCTCAGCAGCCCCGGCCCATACGCATAAGCCGGAATCCCGCGCTCGGCGTAAAAGCGAGTCTCCAGCAGCCCACCGCACATTTCAAAACGCGGCGTTTTGCCCGTGACCGTTCGGATGCTCCGGGCCAAGGCCCGCCCCAGCGGAGCGTCCTCAGCGCTGCTGCTGGACCGGCCTTCCTGCAGGACTTTCACGTCCAGGTCAACGCCGGCGCGTTTGAGTTCATCTAGCAGGGAAAACAAGCGCTGCTTTTCTGTTTCCAAATTCTCTTCCGGGTTGATGCGCCGGTCGATAGTGAAAGAGCACTGCTCGGGAACGATATTAAAGTTGGCGCCGCTGCTGCACTGTCCGCCCATCAGCAGTATGGATCGCCGGGCCGCTTTCGGCGAGATGTGGAATGCCGTGACGCGCTGCTCGACTTCCGCCTTAAGCGCGCTCACCGCGCCGGCAACTTTCAGCATGTGATCGAAGGCGTTGATTCCTTCGTACTGGCGGCCGACGTGGGCAGTCTTACCCTCGAGCATCACGTTCAGGGTAATGGCGCCCCGATTCGCGTTCCACACGATCCCGCCGGTCGGTTCAGGCGTCAGCATCCCGATGGCGTGCTGACCCAGGATGCCGCGATCGGCGAGAGAGCGCGAGCCTCGCGGACCCGCCGTCTCTTCGTCGGGGACGAACACCAGCCCGATTCGGCCGCGGCGCAAAGCTCCGCGGTCGCGCAAGGCAATTGCGGCAAACAGCATGGCGGCCAGGCCGCTCTTCATATCCGAAGAGCCGCGCCCGAACAAGTTCTTACCCTTCACCCGGGGCTGGAATTGCGAGGGATCCTGCGCTGGCACCACGTCGTAATGGCCGCTGAAGTACAGGGTGCGTTCGCTTTCTCCGAGAAAGGCGAGCACGCACTGACCCTCGACGCGGACGTCGTCCACTTTCAAGCGCGCGAGCGTGCGGCACAACAAATCGACTGCTGCGTCGTAATTGTTGCCGGGAGGATTCTCGGTCGCGACTCGCACCAGATCCGTCGTCAGCTGCAGCATCGCGGCGGAGTGCGACGAAACGGATTCAAGCAGGTTTCGCGACATGAGACTTCCACTCCAGGGAATTCAGTCTAATTGTCGCAGGGATACGAACTCGACGTTAAAGGGAGGCCCCAATGAGATTACGTTGCCCCGGAGGGCGGTCGCTTCGCGGGACGGACCCGTCGGCTTCGCTCAGGGCAAGCTGCGTCCGTCCCTACGTGTTTAGGTCTTTACGCGTGCACCAGTTCCACGCCGTAGATCGAGTGCCACGAGGTCGCGGCGCTCAGCTTGCTGTTGACGTTTTGGATGTTCTTCACTCCCTCGGTCTCCAGCCATTTGCGGAAGGCAGCGGCGCCGTGCTTGGCATAGACGGGGATGCCGTCTTTCCACGTAGCGCGTCCGCATAGCACGCCGTTGAACTTCACGCCCGACTCGCCGGCCAGCTCCAGGGTCTCGCTGAATTCGGCGTTGCTCACGCCGGCTGACAGATAAATGAACGGCTTGGTCGCGGCGGCAGCCGCCTTGTGAAACAGATCGATCGCTTCTTTTTTCGTGTAGGCTTTGGTTCCTCCGAAGCACTTCACGCCTTCAACGAATTTCATGTTCACCGGCACTTCGACCTTGAGAACGTCGACCCCATAGCGGTCTTTGGAGAACTCGCGCATGTTCTCGGTCACGATATGCGGCTTCTTCTTGGCGTATTCCAGGCCCTTTTCGTCGGCGCCCTCTTCGTAGCCGACGAACTCGAGGAAGAACGGGATATCGTTGGCGCGGCATTCGTCGCCAATGCGCTCCACCCAGGCGTGCTTAGTTTCGTTGACAGGTTTGGGATCGTAGGGCGTGTAATAGAGCAGAATCTTGACGCAATCGGCGCCGGCCTCCTTCAGGCGCCGCGCCGACCAGTGGTCGAGCAGGTCGGGCAGGCGGCCGGCACCGGTTTTGTCGTAGCCGGTCTTCTCATACGCCAGCAGCAACCCGGCGTTCTTGGCCCGCCGTTTTGAAGCGGGTAGCCCCCACTCCGGGTCGAGCAGAATGGCAGTGGCGTGCGGGGTGAGCACCTCCGAGACCAGCGTTTTGAATTCTTCCATCATCTGATCGGTGACTTCGCCGCCGCCCTTTTCCTTGGACAGGGACTTCTGCAGCGAGCCGCGCTGATCCATAGCCGCGGCCGCGATGATGCCACGTTCGTTCGAAACTTTTTTGAGGCCGGCAAGTTTGCCCGAGGTGAGCTTCATGGAAATCCTCCTGAATGCGGACGGGATGAGTGCTGCGGGACAAGCAATTGTAAACCACGGAAGCGGGAAAAGAGCTTTCCGGCTACCACCGCGAGACGTCCTGCGTCCTGATTCAGGAAAGAGAATGCCTTACGCAAGCGGTCGGCCCTATCCGAGCCGGTGCAGGATCCGGGGCACAATCATAATGAGAGCGAACAAGAACAACACCGCTTTGATCCATGTCAGGAGGATTTGTTCCCAGTTGCGAGGATGACCCTCCAGCGCAACCTGAGCACCGGCCCAGTCGATACCCAACCACCGTTCAAAGTCCCGCCGTACTGTGTACGTCGCAATCGGGAAAACAGGGAACCAAAGAACGACGAACCAGAGGGTGGCATCGTACTGCTCGAACAGTCCGCTTGGATCGCGTCGTCGGTTGCTCTTGCCAAGGAACTTCTTCCCCAATCCGGCGTGGAAAATGTATGTGGGAGTTGCGCGCTTCAGGTCATCAGCCTTTTCCTCTGCTTCACGTTGCAGTCGGTGCGAATCGATGTCGGAAGAGGACAGTTTCCTTCGGCTGAGTTCTCCGCCCAGGACCAGGCGTGCATCGTCGGTCAGATGTTCCCTTTCCTCTGCGAGCTGCAGGAGTTCATCGTCCGTCAAATGTTGGTATTCAGGCATGCGGGGCACACACAATATTCAGCTACGGGGAAGCGACAAATCAACAGGAGCTGTGGTACAGCACAATTCTGAACTTTCAGCCCCACGCCCCTGCGGAATTCCCTTCATTGCTGCCAGTGATGGTGCTGTCTCCTGGTGGTATAGTGCTATGACCGCCCGGGTTGCGCCTTCGCTGCGATCAGCACTATAAGACTCAAGTGACCGAGGAGGAACTATTTCGCCGCGACACAACGTGCGTCCGGCGTCTGTGGCTTGAGCCGCGAGAGGCGATGCCTTGGCATCGCGATTCGCACCGACGGGTTGCGGTGATCCTGTGGGGTAATGTTCTGGCCATCGAATACCGCGATGGAGCGCCCACCGAGCGCGTCGACCTACATCCGGGGCAAGTGGAATGGGAAGAACCGTGCGCGCGCGTTCACCGCGCGGTGAACGTGGGTCAACAGCCGTACGAGCGATCACGATTTTATGCTCGACCGGCCCGACGTGGTACCCCAACTAATTGAAGAATAGGGAGAAGAAGGAAGCATCATCATGGCTATTGCGACGATCAATCCAGCTACCGGCGAGGTTATCAAGACATTTCAGCCGCTGACGGAAGCCGAAATCGAGAAGAAACTGCAACTCGCCGTCAGCACCTTCGAGTCTGAGCGCAAGACTCCGTTTGCGGTGCGGGCGAGGCGCATGCTTAAGGCCGCTGAAATCCTGGAGCGCGACAAGGACAAGTTCGCTCACTTGATGACGCTGGAGATGGGCAAGACCTACAAGTCGGCCGTCGCTGAGGCGGTCAAGTGCACCACCGCTTGCCGCTACTACGCCGAGAACACTGAGCGTTTTTTGGCCGACGAAGTGGTCGAAACGGGCGCGAAGAAGAGTTTCGTCCGCTATCTCCCCATCGGGCCGATTCTGGCCGTCATGCCGTGGAATTTTCCTTTCTGGCAGGTGATCCGGTTTGCCGCACCGGCGCTGATGGCGGGCAACGTCGGTCTGCTCAAACACGCCTCGAACGTTCCGCAGTGCGCGCTGGCGCTGGAAGGCATTTTTCTGGAGGCCGGCTTTCCAGAAGGAGCGTTTCAAGCCCTGCTGATCGGTTCTGCGCAAGTCGATGCGCTCCTGAACGATCCACGCGTGGTGGCGGCCACTCTGACCGGCAGCGAGCAGGCCGGAATTCAAGTTGGAGTGGGCGCGGCCAAGCGCATCAAGAAAGTTGTGCTGGAACTGGGCGGCAGCGATCCCTTCATTGTGATGCCGAGTGCCGACCTCGACGCAGCCGTCGCCACGGCGGTGCAGGCGCGCGTGCAGAACAACGGCCAGTCGTGCATCGCCGCCAAGCGCTTCATCGTGGCCGAACCCATTGCCGATGAATTCGAGCGCAAGTTTGTCGCCCGCATGGAAAGCCTGAAAGTCGGCGATCCGTTTGACGAGAAAACCGAGCTTGGTCCGCTGGCCACCCCGGACGGCGTAAAGGATCTCGATGCCGATGTGCAGAAGACCGTCAAGGCAGGGGCGACGGTGCTGACCGGAGGGCATCCGCTCAAAGGTCCGGGGAACTACTACGCTCCGACCGTGCTGACCCACGTGCCCCGGAATTCTCCTGCCTATGCGGAGGAATTGTTTGGGCCGGTGGCGTCCGTCTTTCGGGTGAAGGATCAGGATGAGGCGATCCGGCTGGCCAACGACGTGCGCTTCGGCCTGGGCGCGAGCGCCTGGACCAACGACGAGAAAGAGCGCGAGCGCTTCATCAACGAACTCGAAGCCGGAATGGTGTTCATCAATAAGATGGTCGCCTCCGACCCGCGCATACCATTCGGTGGAGTGAAAGCGTCCGGCCACGGGCGCGAGCTGGGCATGGTCGGTATGCGCGAGTTCGTCAATGCCAAGACGGTGTGGATCGCGTGAGGCAGTTGCTAGTACTCAGTACCCAGTACCCAGTACCCAGTTGCCGGTAGAACCTGTTCGTCGGCGTCGCTCCCACGCGGGTTTTGGGAAGGGCACGGCTTCAGAGCGTGGATGAGACCCACATTTGGGACAGGTGGTAGGGCAAGCTCTTGGCAAGATCCCAGCCCGGAGGGCGGGATGAGATAGCGCGGCACGTAAGTGCCGGGTGGGCGTGATGCAGCGGAGCGAGTCCCGCAGGAGTCTGTGTCGTAGCCAACAGTCCTCGGAAAAAGTGGAGCCCAAATGGCTTCAGTAGCCGCGAAGCGGCGCAAGAATGCAGCCCACAGCTTGCCCTGAGCTTGTCGAAGGGGCGTAAGCCGTGGGTCAGAAGTGGGAAGAATATAAGCCCCGAAGGGGCGCAAGACGGGCTACGACACAGACTCCGCAGGGACGGCACTGGTTCGCCCGCGAACTCTTCAACCCCCGTCTTACCTTCACAACAGATGCGGGCTCCAACCCCCGAGGGGGCCTACGGCGCCTCGGGGCGCGCCGGCAGCCGGCAGGGCACGGCCGCCTCTGACAGCAGGTCGTGCCAGGGGCATTCGTCGGGCTCGATGCGGTGGACGGCAACCTGCATCTTGTCGCCAGCCTCATCGTAGCGAATCCACACCACGCGGAAACGGGCTTTCTTCCCGGCGTAAAGAACTCCCACCACGTCGCCGGCACGGAGATCGGTATCGAGCCCGGACAACAGTGCCCCGCTCAGGCTGATATCGCGGGCGCGGGCCTCTTGCAGGAAGCGCTCGCCCCTCGTGTCCACACCCCAGACCAGCAGGCCAAGGTCGACCTCGGTGCGGGCTTCACGACGGCGATCGATGCGACGAATAAGTCCCATGCGTAAACCGCTGCAGTCAGCGGACTGGTTCAACCTCCTGCCAGGCCATCCATTGGGTCGGCTGAGATCGTCTCCGCGGTGAGCCATTGCCGAGTGTCAGGCCGTTGATTGGGAAGCGGCGCACGAGGCCAGCTCGTCAGTGCCTGGACTCGCAATGCCCATCGCTGCCTCCACGGTAGCGGGGACCGGGGAGGGAGTAAAGGTTCCTTAGCGAGACTTAATGGCAAAGGTGGCGGCGGGGTTCCGATTCGGGAACGGGAAAGAGAGGAGAGCAGCGACCTCCGCCCTCGGCAGAGTCGCGAGTCCCGAGGTATCGAGCAAGACCGGAAAGGGCACGACCTTCAGTCGTGCTGGTTCAGCCGACGACCGAGTCCGCGAGACGCGCTCACTCCATCGGATAAGTCGCTCGCACCCGCTTCGAATGCTCCAGGTACACAGTCCACAGAAAGAACGACGGCAGCGGACCAGCCACATGATGCCAACCCATCTCGGCGAGGCCGAGGGGCCGTGTGTCGCGCATCAGAAGAATCCAGAAAACAAAATATGCGAGGTGCGCGCATAAGAACGTCAGAAGCCAGCGCTTGGCAAGCTTTACCGCCCCGGGCTTGATGAGCCAAAGGCGTATTCCGGCAACGACGCTGAAGGCCGTCACACTGAGGAAAAGGGCGGCGTACACTCCGAACAAGACCGCACGTTTTAGATCATGGGCGTTGAGGAGGCCCGGTATTGTGTGAGTGAAAATCTGGTAGAGAGTGGCGGCCGGATACGCGAAAGTGAGAGTCAGACAAAGAACCAGAAGCCAGCCCAGGACTCCTTCATAGGTCGCTGTGCTGATTCCCTCCGCCTGAGCCTGCGTCGTGCTCATCGGGCGATTGTAGCGGTTTCACCTGCATAAGCTAGCGGGATTTGACAGTGGCCATAACCGCCCTCGACGACCCGTGGTAGAGTGGCCCTTTGAGGGCCGCATCACGCGATCAGAAGGACGAGGCCTTCAGGCCCCGTGTACCGTTTTGTTCGCCGCGCCGAAGGGACGGGGTACCTTCAGGAGTAGAGCAGGATGACGTCCGCCGGAGCCGCTGGACGTCACTGCCTGAGCGTGAGCGCGCTCAGCACCGCCTGCTGCTTGGCAATGAGCTGCCGCACGCCCTGACCCGCCAGCGCCAGCATCTTCTGCAACTGCTGCTCGTCGAAAACCTGATGTTCGGCGGTGGCCTGCACTTCGACCAGCTTTTTGCCCGCCGTCATGACGAAATTCATGTCGACGTCGGCGCGCGAGTCCTCTTCATAGCAGAGATCGAGCAGAATTTCCCCGTCGACCATGCCCACGCTCACGGCGGCGACGAAATCCTTCAGCGGCACCGCGGTCAGAGTTCCGGCCTCCACCAGCTTTTCCAGCGCCAGTCCCAGCGCCACGAACGCGCCGGTGATCGAGGCGGTGCGCGTGCCCCCGTCGGCCTGAATGACATCGCAGTCGATCCAGATAGTGCGCTCGCCGAGGCGCGCCAGATCAGTGACGGCACGCAGGCTGCGGCCGATCAGGCGCTGGATTTCGTGGGTGCGCCCGCTGGGCCGGCCCTTCGAGACTTCGCGCGGAGTGCGCGTCAGGGTCGAGCGGGGAAGCATGCTGTACTCGCTCGAAATCCATCCTTTGCCCGAGTTGCGCAGGAATTGCGGCACGCCTTCTTCGATCGACGCGGTGCAGATGACGCGCGTGTTGCCCACTTCGATCAGAACCGAGCCTTCCGCCGTGCCGATGAAGTCCGGCGTGATGGCAACGGAGCGGAGCTGGTCGGGAGCGCGATTGTCCGAGCGGTAGAACATGGCCGCGATTGTAAATGATTGAGCAGGAGAACCCGGCCACGGATTACACAGATTCACACGGATAGAGCAACAAGATCAACCTTGATCATTTCAAATTTTGATCCGTGGAAATCCGAGTGATCCGTGCCCGCCGTTTCTACTGCCCCATCTGCAATTGTGTGGCGAGCTGATTGACGGCGGTGACATCGTAGTAAGAAGACAAGTCGGCGTGCCCAGCCAGCGTGTCGCGTTCTTTCCCATCGACCAGGATCTTCACTTTCACAATGCCGGGCGTGTTCACAGAGATGGTATGGATCAGCGACGCAACCGTCAGTTCCTCGATCAAAACGCCGGAGCGGTGCGTGTCGGCGAAGGCGGAGTTCAAGTCGATCACCGCGACCCCGGGATCCACCAGAAAAACGCTACGCACGTCGGCGCCCTCACCAAGAACATGCGGAGACGACTTATCCAGGTAAATGGAGAGCAGGGAGCGGAGAAGCTCCTCAGCGCGCTGCTGGCGTCCCGAAGGCATGGGAATTTGAGCGGATTCAGGACGCAGGCTGCCATCCTCATCGTGGGCTATGAAGAGGATGACGCGCTCGGTCGGCCCGGCTACCGGAGGCGCCAGCGAGCGAGTGTCGACCGAGGCCGCAGGCACGACGGCGATCGTGCGCATATGCAAGGCGTAGACCGTCAGGCCCAGCACCGCGGCCAGCAGCACCACTATCGCAATCAGCAGATGGCGGGGAACGACGGTGTCAATGTCGTGCACTTCCCACTTCATGGCGCGGCTCCCAGCTGGTCATGGGCGGAGGCGATGGCGGTCGCTACTGCGCTGGTGACCAATTGCTGATAGTCAGGCGCAGTGATCTGCGCGACGTCGGTTCCCTGCGGAGCGACCTCGACCGCGATGGCAGCTCCGATTATGTTGTTCAAGGGACGAAGTGGCGCTTCCAGGGTGCGGACCGGGACTTGCCGCTTCTGCAACTCCGCCGCCACGGCGCCGGCGGCGCTCCGGCTGATGGTCAGCGCGCTATGCTGCGCAATCGACCAGGAGCGAAAAGGTCCGCGATCGTCTTCGCCAAAGGGAAGCAGCGCCGTATAGACCCGCACGCCGTGACCGGCGGAGGTGGCGTGCACCGCAATGTAGATGGCGGCATGGTCCGCGTTGGCGAAGACGGCGCGCTGGTCGAGCGAAAGATTGGCGTCAGAATCGCGCAGCACCAGCGTTGTGATGCCGCGGCTCTCGAGTTCCTGGCGCAAGCTGCGGGCGAGCGTGACGGTCACGTCTTTTTCCAGCAGCATGGAGCTGAGAGTTTCGCCATGATCGTCGCCGCCATGGCTGGCGTCGACCACCGCGAAATAGCGGCGATAGGCCATGGGCGCGGCACTGGGGGGTGCGGCCGGTTGTTGCGCAACTGCCGGTGTGCCCGGCGCGGCGGCTGCCGGTGCGGCCTGAGCGGGCGTTGGCGCAGCCGCGGACGGCGGCGATAGGGTGATGGTTCGTCCATCGTTGGTGAAGGTCGCGATCAAAGGCGTCGTCGAGATCACCGTGACTACCGCCGTGCCGTTGCTCTCGCTGTAAATGGCGGAAGGGATGGCTTTGCTGCCAAAGGTGAGAGTGGGAGAAGCTGGCGCGACGACCGGCTCGCGGGAAAAAGTCATCCGCAGCGACCCCGGTTCAGTCGCCACTGTCGGATTCACGGGCGCAGTGAAGTTGAAAACCAGTCGCGGCGGGCTCGCCGATGCCAGTGATGCGGTGAAATGAGTGGCCACGCTGCCGATGAACAGGCGTCCGGCCTCCTCGTGGAGAGTAACCGGACCGCCCAGAAACCTCGGCAGCAGGACGCTTAACGCGGAAACCGGTACGAGTCCGCGGCCATTCTCCAACAGAAACTTTGCGGGCAGATCGATGTCATATCCGTGAACGCGGGCGCGCCCCCTCCCCGCTTGAAAATCGCCTTCGATCCGGTAGTAGCGCAGGCGCCAGCGATTCCCGTCTGCGCGTGCGGTGACTTTCCCCAGCGGCTCAAGAACTTCGAGCAAGCCCACATAATCCCGTCCCTCTCTCTGCACCAGTGTGACCGAATAGTTGGCTGCGACCGAGTAGATGGAGAGGCGCTTCTCAGAAGCACCGGAGAGAACGACGGCGGAGACGGCAACAAGGGTATACACCGCGCAAAACGAGACGACGAGAACGCGACGGCGCCTAGTCCAGGGCATAGGCGGTCAACCCGCTCAGCAGTTTGGGATAGAAATCGGTGGATTTCTGCGGCATGACCTCGCCGGCCAGCGCAACGTCGCGCACTTGCTGCACTCGGCAGGGGTTCATGAGGATGGCAAGGTTGGCCGCGCCGTTCCGAACCATCTGCAACGCCTCGGAAGCCTCGCGTACGTAGGAAAGATTCTGCTGCTGCCGGATCGATTCTTCGGAAAGCTTCAGGACGCCTTCGAGCAGGCATTTGTGCAACTGCACCACGTCGAGAGATTGCTGCCGCTCCGACAGACCAGCCAGAAGCTGGGATGTGGCAGGCTTCGGTGAGTGCAAGAGAAGGGCACGGTCGGCCGTGACCGCCAACAGGGCGGTTCCCTTGCGCCCGCGCTCCCGCAGAAGCGACGTGGCGCAATCCGCGTCGAGGCCCGCTTTGACCTGTTCAATTTCGAACAATGCCCGGCACGAGTTTTGGAAATCGTCGACCACGAAGGATTTGAGCGAATGCACCACCCGGTGTGTCGGCAAGATCAGAAGCGCCGGATCATTCATGTTCACGAATGTCATCATGACGAACTCGTACGGAGCGTCAGGGTTGGATCTCGCCGCTTCTCCGCGGCATTCGTTACGGAAGTTGAGAGCAGTCTCGTAGCGATGATGGCCGTCGGCGATGACCAGCTTCTTGTCCCGCATTTTGTTTTGCACCGAGGCGATTGCGGCGGAATCGGAAATCTGCCACACCCGATGAGCCACGCCATACTCGTCGGTTACGTCGATGGCTGGGGCCGAACGGGGCTCGGGTGTCAGCAGGGAATCGACCTCCCCGGAATCCTCATAGAGCAGGAAGAGTTGCTCGTAGTGCGCCCGCGTAGCGCGAAGCAAGTCAAGCCGGTCCGCCTTGGGTTTCGCCAGAGTCTGCTCGTGGCGAAAGACGACCTGGGCGGAATAGTCTTCCACTCGGCCGAGAGCGATGAACGACCGGCGCTCGAGACTGCCGCCGCCCGAAGGGCCGGCAAACGTCTGCGAATAGGCATAGATGGAAGGCGAGGAATCCTGCCGAAGCACGCCTTGCGCACGCCACTCCCGCGAATGGGCAGCCGCCCGCGTATATACGTTCTGGACCGTATTGTCCCCAGCATCGCGTCGGCCAAGAATGATTCTCACGAGGTTATAGGGGCTGGCCAGGTAGTAGCGTTCCTGCATGGCAGAGGTGATCTTGTCGTAAGGTTGAGTCACAACCTCTGCCGCCGAAACTCGGTCCAGGTTGTAGCGAAGAGCGCGAAAGGGACGTATGTCAGCCATAGGAAACCTTTGATTGTAACAAGATAGCGATGCCCGCCGGGTCGCTTGTCCAGCGGGCGATACGCCGCGCCAAAGGCTCGCGGTGCCGCTCTGGTATTTGTGTTGAATTTTTGACAAAAACGCTGCTCTGCCCGGCAAAAAGCGTGCTAACATCCGGCCTATTGAGGTACTTATGGCCCGCCTGAGCAATGAAGATGGGCGCTGGTCATCTCGCCCGCAAGCCCTGGTTCGAACTGCTCGTCCGGCCCTGCTCTGGGATCCGACTGGAGCCGTGCTGCGGACAAACCGGCTGTGGAAATCTCTCTCGTCGCCAGCGCTCGTAATCGCGCTTTGCGCGTTGGCGTTTGCCTTTCTGGGCGCCGTTGCTTCCGCGCAAACCGATCTGGACGACATCCACGTCGTTCCCCGCGAGATTGAGCACCCGAAGGACCCGCCAAAGCCAGACCCGGCCCCTTCCACGACGGGTCTGAATGCCCATGTTCGTCCCCTGAAGGTCGACGTGGACCTGGTGCTCGTCCCGGTCACCATTACCGACCCCATGAACCGGCTGGTCACCGGCCTGGAGAAAGAGAACTTTCAGTTGTTTGAAGGCAATACGCCGCAGGAGATTCGCACCTTCTCGAGCGAGGACGCGCCGGTTTCCCTGGGCGTGATCTTCGATTCCAGCGGCAGCATGAGCAGCAAGATGGATCGCGCCAAAGACGCGGTGGTCGAGTTCTTCAAGACCGCGAATCCGCAGGACGAATTCTTCATGATCACCTTTTCGGACGAGCCGGAAGAAGTCAGCGACTTCACCAGTTCGGTCGACGAGATCCAGAGCAAGCTGGTGTTTGCCGTGCCCCGGCGCCGTACCGCGCTGCTCGACGCCATCTACATGGGCGTGAGCAAGATGCGACAGGCGAAATATCCCAAGAAGGCGCTGCTGATCATCTCTGACGGAGGCGACAACCACAGCCGCTACACCGAGAACGAAATTCGCTCCGTGGTGAAGGAGGCCGATGTGATGATCTATGCCATCGGCATCTACGACCGCTACGCTTCAGCGCAGGAAGAGCGGCTGGGACCGCAGCTGCTAAGCGATATTGCGGAACTGAGCGGCGGACGCGCATTCACCATCGACAACCCCAACGACCTCGGCGATGTGGCCACCAAGATCGGCGTCGAGCTGCGCAATCAGTATGTGCTGGGATACCGTCCGAACAAAATCGTGCGCGACGGCAAATGGCGTAAGATAAAAGTAAAGCTGCTGCCTCCGAAAGGATTGCCGCCTCTGCGGGTGTATGCCAGGACGGGATATTACGCGCCCGCGGAATAGGGGCGCCAGGGTTCTGTTGGTTTCCACGTTCGTAATCTGGGCCGGGATGCTGGCGGCAATCCCGGCGCAGTCGCAGTCCGGTTCCTCTCCGAGTGACTCCAAAACCCCGGGCACAGCGCAGTCAGAGCCCGCCGCGGCACCGCAGACGCCGAACCCGGATCAAGGTCAAAACAATCAGGGCGTTTTCGTGTTCAAGAAAGACGTGGACGAGGTTCTGCTCCATGCTTCGGTCATCGACGACAAGCAGCACATCGTGACCAATCTTGAGCGCAACGCATTCAGCGTGTTTGAAGACGGCAAGCCGCAGAACATCATTTCGTTTCACAACGAAGATATCCCCGTGGCCATGGGAATCGTCATTGACAATTCCGGGTCGATGCGGGAGAAGCGGTCCAAAGTCAATCAGGCTGCGCTGAATCTGGTGCGCTCCAGCAATCCGAAGGACGAAGTATTCATCGTGAACTTCAACGATGAGTATTATCTCGATCAGGATTTCACCAACGACCTGCTCAAGCTCAAAGAAGCGCTGGACAAAATTGACTCCAGCGGCGGAACCGCCCTCTACGACGCCGTGGTCGCCTCGGCCGACCATCTGAAGCGGAACGCGCGCCTGGAGAAGAAGGTTCTTTTCGTGGTGACCGACGGCGAAGACAATGCCAGCAACGAAACCCTGGAGCAGGCAGTTAAGATGCTGCAGGACGAGAATGGGCCGCAGGTCTACGCCATCGGAATTCTCGGAGAGGAAGAGCACCCCAAGCGCGCGCGCAAGGCACTGGATATTATTGCCGGGCGAACCGGCGGGATCGCGTTCTTCCCCAAGACCCTCGATGAGGTGGACGAAATCAGCAAGACCGTGGCCCACGACATTCGGAATCAGTACTCCATCGGCTACAAGCCGACCAATCCGAAGGCCACCGGCGGCTTCCGCCAAATACGCGTCGAAGCCAAAGCCAAGGGGCACGGCAAGCTGATCGTGCGTACCAAGAGCGGATACTACGCCACGGCAGGGCCGGCATCATCCGCCGGCAAATAGAATCCAGCAGGCTGCTGAAAAACTCGCTTCGGTGCTTGATTTTGGGTGGCGCAGCGCTTCAGCGCTGCGATGACTGGAACGGTTTAGCTCTCCTCAGTTTTCGCTTCAGGGTTTCGGGTTAAACGGGATGGTCACTTCGGTGGTGGTGCGCGACGGAGCCGCCGCATAAACCCACTTCTTCACGGCCACGATCGCGGCCTCTCCAAGAATCGGATTACCGCCGATCAAGCTTGCTTCCTGGACCCCGCCATTCGGTGCAATGACCAGGCGCAAGCGCACCGTGCCGCCTACCAGGAGCTTCTGCAATACCTCGGGATATTCCGGTTCAATGCGAGTCAGCAGGACTCTCTCGCCATTCCTTGCGGCCGGCACGACCACCAGAGTCTTCACACCTTCAACGCTGGCGGCGACGCTCACATATCCAATGGCGCCCCTGGTTCTGGCTACGTAGGCAACAACCTCAGCGTCCGAGCCGAATTCTTTGGGAACCGATCCTTTGCCGGTGAAAACCAGGCCCAGGTAGTAGGTGCGCACTTCCGCAGCGCTTTGACCGAGATACTCCTTCGCGAAAACGTCCGGAGTTACGCCAGCCTTTTGCAGGACTGGCTCTACGTGCGAGCCGCCCCGAAGTGAACTGGTCTCCTCGAGGAAAACGCTTTTCAATTCCTCCGCCGTAACGGAATCCGCCTTCAGGCTCGGATTGGCGATGATCTTGACCGACCCGGCGTAGGCGCCGCCGAAGGCCAGCGTGAGGAACGCAGCGACCAACGCCGCACGCCGCCCTGTCCCTAACGCCTTCCTGTCGTCCGCTCCGGCGCTCAGTGGACGAACGCGAGGAGTCAGAGTCGATATCCGCTGTTCGATCCGGGCGTTCATGTTCAGGGCTTCTCCGTTCCTCAGATCGCGCGACCTCAAAACGTAAAACCGAACCGCGTCATGGCCAGCCGCGTCACCTTTTGCAAGCCGTTGGGATTCGTGACCGGGAAGAATGCTCCCAGATAGCCGTCGATGTAGTGCCCCTCAATCTTCAAATAGAAATAACGGTTGATGTCGTAACGGGCGTTGACCACGGTGTCGTTGCCATGAAACTCGGGCTTGCTGGGATTGTAATAAGGCCAGCGAAACGTATCGATGAAGCTCGTGCCCCAAACCCGCGAAAAATAGGATCCGGCCGCCAGCTTGTTCGTGAAGTGGTACGTTCCCATGACGTCCCAGGCATTTCGGGGAGAACCGGACGGCAGGACCGGCACGTTATTGTTGGCCACCCAATGGGGCTCGTGCTTTCCCTCAGCCGCCAGATCGACCTTCCCTCGCTGGAAGCGGAGCGAATAAACCTCGCGCGCAATAGTACTGTCAATGTTGAGGTACAAGGGCGTGCCGTAGGGATTGACCGGCCAGAAGGCATGGGGAGCGATCAAGCGCGACCGGTCGTAGAACACACTGGCGGTAAGACCCTTAATCGGCGTCTCCCATTTCAGATCGGCGCCGTAGGTGTAGCCCGCATCGCTTCCCAGTTGGATGCCGTAGAGCTGCCAGGCCAACAGCAAAGGGCCATCGTTGGTGGCGTCGCTGCGCCGGCCTCCGAACAGTTGGAGCGTAAACCTGTTTCGCCGAGTTCGGACACTGCTGTAGATTTCTCCGCCGACAACCGGAACGTTGAAGCTGCGAAATTCGGCCTCATACATGCATTGCGGCAGCAGGGCCCAGTTGTAGAGCGTATCGGTGTCCTCGATCTCTCCAAACAAACCCAGCGGGGCCTTGAGCTTGCCACCGCGAAAGCCCAACCAGTCGCGAAGCCGGTAGTCGGCGAAGGCCCAGTCGATTTGCGCCGTTCCGCGGCCAAGCTGCCCCATGAAATACGAATGCAACTGCATTCCAACGTGCAGGTTGTCGCGGAGCGCGGTGCGGACGTTGACGGCAGCTTCCGACCACTTCGCGCTGCCGTCATTGGTATCCATGGAGAGATAGTTATTGCCGGAGCCGTAGATGAATCCCTGCGAAAAAGTGCCATGCACCTGAAAGTGCTGCCCCAGAGCGTGGACCAGACGCCATTTCTCATTTGGACCAGCGCCGCTGGCGCTGTCGCCGCTCGAAGCCGCGTTGGCGAGAGCCGTGCGGTCTGGTTGCGGTGCCGCAACCGGCGAGCCGGACTGCGCCCGCAAGCCAGACGTCAATCCCAGGACGAGCGCCAACAAGAGCGCTGACTTGACGGCTGCGCGCATCCAATCCTCCTTGGAAAGCCCTAATGTCGGGTGTTGCGCCTCTGAGACGGCTCCCAATTGCAAATCGGACGAAACCAGAAAACCTTGAGTGCACGAGCAAGAAGAGATACGGCGGTAACCGGTGAAGGGTGAGGCCGATTGACGATTCCAGACTCTCCTCGTACCCTGTAACGTGCGCTTGAAGACTTCCGAAGGTTCCCGTCTGCGCGTCGCCGACGACATTACCCAGCTGGTCGGCGAGACTCCCATGTTGAAGTTAAAGCGGATGGTCCCGTCCGGCTCGGCGGATGTGTTCGCCAAACTGGAGTATCTAAACCCGGGCGGCAGCCTGAAGGACCGGGCCGCCATCGGCATCATTCTCCGCGCCGAGCAGGAAGGAAAGCTGGCGCCCGGCAGCACCATCGTCGAGGCGACCGCGGGCAATACCGGGATTGGGCTGGCGCTGATCGGTGTGAACCGCGGCTACAAAGTGAAGCTCTTTGTGCCCGAGCGCTTCTCGGAGGAAAAAGTCATGATCATGCGAGCCCTCGGCGCCGAGGTAACTCGCACTCCGGAGGCCGAGGGCATGCAGGGAGCGATCCAGCGGGCAAAGGCGCTTGCCGCCGGCAATCCCAACGCATTTATGGCCGCACAGTTTGAGAATCCCGCCAATCCTGACTTCCACTACGAAACCACCGCGCGCGAAATCTTCGAACAGATGGATGGAAAAGTGGACGCGGTCGCGCTGGGCTGCGGCACGTGCGGCACGTTCACCGGCGTGGCTCGCTTCTTAAAGCAGCATGCGCCGGGAACTCTGGCGTTCGCGGTGGAGACGCAAGGGTCAGTGCTGGGCGGTGGTCCGCCGGGACCGCACAAAGTCGAAGGCATCGGCAACAATTTCATTCCTGAAACATTCGACGCCTCGGTGTGCGACGAGGTCATCAAGGTGACTGACGACGAAGCCTTCGACACGGTGAAACTGCTGGCGTCGCAGGAAGGCGTGCTCTCAGGATCGAGCGGGGGGGCAGCCGTTTTCGCCACGCTCAAGATCGCAGCCCGGCTCGGGGCAGGGAAGCGGGTCGTGACGATCATTCCGGACTCGGCCGAACGATATCTGTCGAAAAAGATTTTCGAAGGCGGGATCTAGGCAATGCTCAAATGCTTTCTACGGCTGGAGAACGTTCACGCAGGCTCTTAACCAAGCGCGGGAATCAGCCGTTGTCCGCGCCGGATTGTATCCAGTTCGAATCGGTGGCGCGCGCTTTCCGCCAGGTGCGAGCTTCGGTCGGATTCGGCACGTCGGTGATAGAGGCATCGTATGGCTACTTCGCGGCGTACTTTCTTGGGTGTAACCGTCGGCGCGGCCGCGTCGACGATGGTTCCCCGTCTGGCGAACGCCGTCGTTCGGTCTGATCAAAATGCAACTTCTCCTGCGGCGGCTCCCGCAGTCGCCCGGGTGCGCGCAGCCCCTGCCCAGGTCGTCAATTCTTTCGATCCCGATCAGGCCTTCGCGACCTCGATGGATATTCAGTCCCGCGACGCGATCAATAAGATCTACACTCCCGCGAACGTAAAGCTTTGCTTGTCGGCGGGCTGGGGCCCGATCAGCTATCGCCTGCACACTCCGGAGACCATCGATTATTGGCACTGGAATCCCAACGGCCGTTGGACCGACGAAGCCAACCAGCGCGGATACTTTGTGGGCAGCTCGGAACTGGGTGAGCCCATTCGCGATTCGTTTGGCTACAGTCTCCCCCACCGCGGCTGCACGCACAATGGCGGCACCGAAAGTGGCTACTCTCGCCTCACGGACGGTGATCCCAAAACTTTCTGGAAGAGCAACCCTTACCTTGCCAAAACGTTCACCCACGAAGACGACGCGTTGCATCCGCAATGGATCATCGTTGACCTGGGCGAATACCGTGACGTGAACGCGATCCGCATCGACTGGTGCGAACCAAGCGCCCGCGAGTACGTAGTGCAGTACTGGGTCGGCGCCGATCCCATGAACTGGGAAGAGCCGGCCATGGACTCCACGAATCAGGGCGGCGAGTACCTTCCTGTCGCCAATCAGGCCATGGGCACCTGGATTCGTTTCCCCAAGGGTGCGGTTGAAGAGGGCAAGGGTGGACGCGTAACGCTAAGACTTGCGGACAATCTGATTGCAACGCGTTGGGTTCGCGTCGTGATGACGCAATCGTCCAATCAGCCGGGGCCGCATGGAAACGATGACGTGCGCCACCGCGTGGGATACGCAATCTATGAAGTCTACGTGGGCAGATTGGACGCCGATGGCAAGTTTGCCGATTTCGTGAAACACGCGCCGGACGGCCGCCAACAGACGGCTACCTATTGCTCGTCTACAGACCCATGGCACAGAGCCGAAGACCTGAGCCCGCACGGAGACCAGACCGGCTGGGACCTGTTCTACACCAGCGGCATCACCAACGGTTTGCCCGCGCTGATCACAGTTCCTCTGATTTACAGCGTTCCCGAAGACGCCGCCGCCATGGTCGCTTACCTGAAAAAGCGGGGGTATCCCATCAGCTGGGTTGAAATGGATGAAGAGGCCGACGGGCAATACTACATGCCTGAGGACTACGCCACGCTCTATGTTCAATTTGCCGATGCAATGCTCAAGGTCGATCCCACCCTCAAGGGTAAGTTGGGTGGGCCCGTGTTCCAGGGTATTAACCAGGATGTGTCGGTCTGGCCCGATGCGCGCGGAAACAAGTCCTGGTTCGGCCGCTTTTACGATTATCTGAAATCGCACAATCGTCACGGGGACTTGTCGTTCGCTTCGTTTGAAATTTATCCCCACGAAGCCTGCACCATGAAATGGGACGATCTCTACCGTAACCGCGAGCTGACGCGCAAGACTCTGCAGGCCTTTCGCGACGACGGATTGCCGGCTGCGATTCCGCTCATGAACACCGAAAGCAATCTTTGCGGCTCGCTTTCGGTCTACATGTCCGATATTTTTTCGGCTCTATGGCTTGCCGACAATGTCGGTAGTTTCTTCGCCGAGGGCGGCACGCTCTATGTTCATTCGCCGATCGAACCCAGCGGCATCGAGCATGGCTGCCAGGGCTGGGCCATCTGGGGCAACGTCCTTTTGGATCGCGCTGAAAAGATCATCGGCTATACCGCTTTCTACCACGCCAGTCGGATGATCAATAACGAGTGGGTGACGCATCGCAGCGGTGCCCATCACCTCTATTCCGTCGATGTCGGAATCGAAGACAATGCGGGGAATGCCCTGGTCACGAGCTATGCCGTTCGCCGCCCGGATGGCCAGTGGGCCTTGCTGCTCATCAACAAAGACAGAGACAATGCGCATCCCATCCGAATCGCCTTTGAAAGCAGCGGCGGGAGTGGACATTTTTCCGGCCCAGTTCGCATGGTCACATTTGGCAGCGAGCAATATGTTTGGCACGGCGAGGACTCGACCGCTCACGCCGATCCCAACCTGCCGCCCGAGGTTTCGTCCATCGACGCCTCTGCACAAACTGTGTTCACGCTCCCTAAAGCTTCCGTCACCGTTTTGCGTGGCGAAGTCGCGGGCCTTACGGCCTAGCCTGTCACCCACACGTCCCGATGCACCGACCGGTCGATTCTCGATGCGCCCGCCAAATCGCTGCCGCATTTCCCAACCCGATTTGCCACCGAAGCTTTCCACCATGCGTCACATGACCTTGACTTAGACTCGACGCTTCAATAATCCTGCTAGCGTAACGAAACGGCACAACTCTACAGGCCCAACTCATGAAAGCCACCAAGACCTTCGGTTTCGCCACGCGCGCCATTCACTGCGGCCAGGAGCCCGATCCGCTGACCGGGGCGGTGACGGTGCCCATCTATCCGACGTCAACCTACGTGCAGCAGGGAATTGGCGAGCACAAGGGATATGAGTACTCCCGTGTGTCGAATCCCACGCGGGCGCGGCTGGAAGAAAATCTTGCCGCGCTCGAAGGCGGCGTCGCTGCCCGCGTCTTTGCCAGCGGCATGGCCGCGATCCATGCTGTCGTCGGTATGCTCAGGTCGGGCGATCACGTGGTTTGCGGAAACGATTTGTATGGCGGAACGCCGCGGCTGTTCAACCAGGTAATGGCCGGCTTCGGGCTGGAATTCACCTACCTCGATACTTCGGATGCCAAAAGCATCGAACCTGCTATTCGCAAGAACACGCGCATGGTCTACGTGGAGACGCCGACCAATCCTCTGATGCGGCTGAGCGATCTGGCGGCGATCAGTGCAATATGCCGCCGCCGCAAGGTAGATCTGGTCGTCGACAACACGTTCATGTCTCCCTACTTTCAGCACCCGCTTGCCCTGGGCGCGGACCTGGTGGTGCACTCGACCACAAAATTCCTGAATGGCCATAGTGACGGTTTGGGCGGCGTAGTCGTGTGTGCGAAACAAGAACACGCCGACAAGCTGGCCTTTCTGCAGAAGGCGGCGGGCGCGATTCTTTCTCCGTTCGAATGCTGGCTCGTTCTGCGCGGGGTGAAAACTCTGGCCGCACGCATGGAGATTCATGACCGCAACGGCAGAATCGTGGCCGCCTTCCTGTCGAAGCACAACAAAGTGAAGGCGGTGTTTTATCCGGGCCTGGTCAACCATCCGCAACATGCGCTGGCGAAAAAACAGATGAGCGGCTTCGGCGCCATGATCACCTTCGAAACCGGTTCGCTGAAGAACGCTAACAAAATGCTGAAGGCGCTGCGCGTGTGCTCGCTGGGCGAATCGCTCGGTGGTGTGGAGACGCTGATTTCGCATCCGGCAACCATGACGCACGCGGCGCTGGGCGAGAAAGGCCGCAAGGCCATCGGCATCACCGACGGCATGGTGCGAATTTCTGTGGGCATTGAAGACGTAAATGACATCGTGGAGGATCTGGATCAGGCGCTGAGCGCGGTTTAGAAACTTCAGAAACTTCTTTGCCACGGATTGTCGCAGATTCGCGCGGATCGAACCTCTTGGGCTCAAGTTCTCGGTGGCCAACCTCTTTTGTGAATAGCGACGCACAGTCTGGTTCGCGCGAGTGGAATTCTGCCGCCTACCATCGTCTCTCCACGCCCCAGGTCAGTTGGGGCAAGCGGGTACTGTCACGATTGCGGCTGCGCGGGGATGAACGTGTTCTCGATGCGGGCTGCGGCACCGGCCGGCTTACCGCTGATCTTCTCGAAGCCTTGCCGCGCGGGCGCGTAGTCGGCGTTGATCTCTCTCAGAACATGCTGCGCTCGGCGCGTGAGCACCTGGTCCAATTTGGCGCGCGCGTGAGCTTGCTGGCCTGCGATCTGCTGCACCTGCCGTTCCAACGGGCATTTGATGGCATCGTGAGCACGGCCGCTTTCCACTGGGTGCTTGACCATGACCAGTTGTTCGCCGGCCTGCGCCGCGCCCTGATTCCGGGAGGATGGCTGGAAGCACAATGCGGCGGCGGCCCGAACCTGGTGCGCCTGCGCGAGCGGGCCAACGCGCTGGCCGCGACTCCGAAGTTTGCGCGCTTCTTTTCTGGCTTCCATGAGCCCTGGCTCTTCGAGGATGCAGCTGCAGCGGCCGGTACTTTGCGGCGCGCAGGCTTTACCGAGGTCGAGACTTCGGTCGAACCCGCGCCCACCGCGCTCGACAGCGCTGCACAGTACGAAGAGTTCGTGCGCAACATCATCCTGCACCGCCACCTGGAAAATATCCCCTCGCGCGATCTGCAGGCTGAGTTCGTGGCGACTCTGACCGAGCGGGCCGCGACCGATGATCCTGCCTTCTCGCTGGACTACTGGCGATTGAATCTGCGAGGAAGAAGTCCGCTGTAACCAGACGGGAGCCGTTTACACAAAGCAGGAGCCGCTACAGCAGGATCTGCTAGGGAGCAGGCTCTCCGCTCAGCGAGTCCGCCAGCCATTCCAGATATTCTGCGCTGCCCTCTTCGATGCTGAGCGCGACGCACTCAGGAAGTTCGTAAGAATGCAATTCCCGTATGGCGTCGCGAACGGCCGCAAACCGATCGGCGCTGGTCTTGATCACAAGCAGCCACTCCCGATTCGACTCGACCTTGCCCTGCCAGCGATAGATGGATTCCACGTGCGGGATGATGTTGGCGCAAGCGGCCAGCTGGTGCTCGACCAGGTGGTGGGCGATTTTGCGGGCCTCATCTTCGGACCCTGCGGTGGTGAGGACGATTCGTTTGTCGGTCATATAGAATCAGCCGTCGGCTTTCGGCCCGTTCGCCTGTCGGCTCGGGGCTAGCTAGGACCAGTTTTCGGCCTGAGCCTTTGCCAAGCACGTGTTCTGCCGAGAAAGAGATTAGCACCTGACGGGCAGTGGCGAGGACGATCATGTCAGCGCAAATCAAGTTCGGAACATCGGGATGGCGCGCCGTGATGGCCGAGGACTTTACCTTTGCCAACGTGCGGCGCGCTGTGAGTGGAATCGCGCGTTACGTAGCCGCGCAGAAGCCGCAAGGCGCACGCGTGATCATAGGGCGCGATCCGCGCTTCCTGGGCGAAACGTTCTGCTCGATGGCGTCCGATATCCTGGCCGCGCAGGGCATCACACCCCTGCTTGTCGCCGAACCCGCGCCCACTCCGGCTCTGGCTTACGCGGTGATTCAGGCAAAGGCCGACGGAGTGATCAATTTCACCGCCTCTCACAACCCTCCGGAATACAACGGAATCAAGTTCTCCACTCCCGATGGCTGCCCGGCATTGCCCGAAGTTACAAAGAAGATCGAAGCGGAAATCCTGGCGGCGGATCAGGAAATATCGCCCCTTACTCGGCAGAGCATTCCCCCTGCGAAGCAAACCTTGGATCCCAAGCCAGCCTATCTGAAACGCCTGGCCGAGATCGTCGATCTAAGAGCCATTCGTAAAGCTGGCCTGCGGGTCGCCTTCGACCCGATGTGGGGAGCGGCGCGGGGATACTCTGACGAACTATTGCGGAGCGCCGGAATCGAGGTAGCTACCGTCCACGATCATCGCGACGTGCTGTTCGGTGGGCACGCGCCCGAACCGGATGATCATCTCCTCGAAGATTTGCGAAAGAAGATGCGCGAAACCGGCGCCCAGATCGGCATCGCGACCGACGGCGACGCCGATCGCTTCGGCATCGTCGACGCCGATGGAACCTTCCTGCAGCCGAACTACGTGATTGCCCTGCTGTTTGACTACCTGGTGGAAAGCCGCGGCTGGAAGAACGGCGTCGCCAAGTCCGTCGCCACCACGAATCTCATCAATGCGCTGGCCGCCAAGCATGGCGTCGAACTCCACGAGACCCCGGTCGGCTTCAAGTACATCGGTGAACTGATCATGCAGGACAAGATTGCCATTGGCGGGGAAGAAAGCGCCGGGCTCTCGATCCGGCATCACGTTCCCGAGAAAGACGGCCTGCTGGCGGGGCTGCTCTGCTGTGAAGCGGTCGCGCAACGGGGCCAGTCGCTGGGCGAGCAATTGCGGGCGGTATGTAACCAAGTTGGTTCCTTCTATCCTCGCCGCGACAACTTCCGATTGACGCCGGTGGTCAAGGAGAAGTTCACTGAGAAGCTGCGATCCAATCCGCGGGAGTTTTGCGGACACGAAGTGAGCCAGGTCGTCCGTACCGATGGAATGAAGCTGGTTTTCAGCGACGGATCGTGGGTGTGTTATCGGCTCTCCGGAACCGAACCAGTGGTGCGCGTGTACTCGGAGGCGCGCAGCGAAAAGGGCCTGGAGACGTTGAGTACGGCGGCGAAAAATTGGATTTTCGAGTGACACGCTCTTGAAACCAGTCGCAAGAATCCGGAGATTCCCTCGGCCTGAGGACGGCTTGCGAGCCTTTGTGGACCGCGCCCCCCAAGCCGAAGCGCTGGCGCTTTCCTGGATGGAGCGAGTGCGACCGCTGGCCGTGCGCATCTATGCCTTGCGCCGCCGCATCGCGACCGTTGCGGTCGGAGTGCTGGCGGCCTCCTTGTTCGTGCATGTCATGCTCGGCGCGAATGGAATGATCGTCTACCGCCAGAAGCGCGCCGAATACGAGCTGTTGCACAGGCAGATCGACCAGGTACAGCAGGAGAACGACCGCTATACGCAGAAGATCCAGGGTCTGAAAAGCGATCAAACCGCCATTGAAAAAGAAGCGCGCGAGCAGCTCGGTTATGCCAAGCCGGGAGAGGTTGTGTACGTCGCTCCCGCCGTGGTCAAGCCCGCGCCGCCGGCCACGCACTCCGCCATGAAATAGCCCGCGGCACTCCTGCAACCTTTTGCGTAAATCCTGCCGGCGGGCTGACAAACCCTGCCTTCCCCTGTGCTATATTGCCGATGCCTCAATTTCACAACTGGACGAGATAGGCAATCCTGCTCGGGGAGCCTGTTCTTCGTCTCACCAGGTTCTTATGCGGCGTGGGGCCGCAATTCAAAAAGGAGAAAACCGGTCATGAGAAAAGTACTGCTGATTTGTCTTGCGGTCTGCTTCTTGCTTGCCTTTACCGCGTTTGCCTTCGATGACATGGGCAAAAGCACAACGGTCAACGGATGGGTTGCTGACGACAAATGCGGCGCCAAGGGCGCCAACGCCGGCGCGGAAGCCTGCACCAAGAAGTGCCTCGCCGCCGGGGCCAAGATGGTCATCGTCACCGATGGCGATCAGAAGATCCTGATGGTCGACAATCCGGATGCCCTCAAGGGACACGAAGGCCATCACATCGCCGCCACCGGCTCGGTGAAAGGCGATTCCATCCACGTGGACAGCATGAAGATGCTGTGAGGTCGATTTGAGGATTGTGTCCAGGGCGGCTCCCGAGCTGCCCTTTGTTTTTTGTTAGAAGAATTGAGTAGATTGGGAAATTGTGTAATTGAGTAATTGTGTAATTGAAATACTCTCACTACGGTGGTTTTCAATTTCCCAATTTCCCAATTGCTCGATTCCTCAATTGCTCAATTCCTCAATCTATTTCACCACGCCTTCCAGCGGTGAACTGGCCGTGGCATATAACTTCTTCGGCATACGGCCGGCCAGATAGGCCTGCCGTCCGGCGACAACGGCGTGCCGCATGGCCTCAGCCATCAGCACCGGATCCTGCGCGCCGGCAATGCCGGTATTCATCAGCACAGCGTCGGCGCCGAGTTCCATAGCGATGGCGGCGTCCGAGGCTGTTCCCACTCCCGCATCCACAATCAGCGGCACGCCCGTGATCATCTCGCGCAGGATGCGGATGTGCGCCTCGTTCTGAATGCCCATGCCGCTGCCGATGGGGGCGCCCAGGGGCATGACCGCGGCCGCGCCGGCGTCCACCAATCGCTTGGCAATGACGACGTCGTCGGAAGTGTAGGGAAGCACGGTAAAGCCTTCCTTCACCAGCACGCGCGTGGCCTCCAGCGTTCCCTGCACATCCGGATAGAGCGTTGCCTGATCCCCGATGACCTCGAGCTTCACCCAATCCGACAACCCGACTTCGCGGCCCAGCCGCGCCGCCCGAATTGCCTCGTCAGCGGTGTAGCATCCGGCGGTGTTGGGGAGCAGGAAATACTTCTTAGGATCGATGTAGTCAAGCAAAGATTCCTTGCTGCGATCGAGATTTACCCGCCGCACCGCGACCGTGACCATCTCGGCGCCGCTGGCTTCAAGCGCCCGTGCCGTTTCCTGGAAGGATTTGTATTTTCCCGTGCCGACAATCAGCCGGGAGCGGAAAGAACGTCCGGCGATGAGCAATGAGTCCGTCATGTCCTTATTGTAGGTGAAATAACGAGGCGTCGAAAACATCGAGCCCGTCGGACTAGTCGGCTGAGCATGAATGTCCCGTTCAAGCATGGATGCCCCGTTCAAGCACGAATGTCATCCCGAGCGAAGCGAGGGACCTGGGTGTCTGCCAGCAGTGCCTGAGACGTGGTGGCGCAAGCAAGAACCCAGATCCCTCGCTTCGCTCGGGATGACAAGACAATGACAAGACAAGAACAGGGGTTACGGGACGGTTGCCGCTTCGGCTTGCGTGTAGAGTTGATCGATCTGCCGCCGGTAGCGGTCCTCGACCACGCGGCGGCGCAGCTTGAGCGTGGGCGTCAGCACTCCGTTGTCGGCGGTGAACTCGTCGGCAACCAGCAGCACGCGTTTCAGTTTCTCAAAGCGCGCCAGGTTCTGATTGATCTCTTCGATCACACCTTCGTAGAGTGCCTGCACTTTCGGGTTCGCCACCAACTCCGCGCGCGAGGAGAAGGGAATCTGATTTGTGCGCGCCCAATCTTCCAGCAAAGTAAAATTGGGCGAGATCAATACGGCAGGAAACTTGCGCCTATCTCCAAGAATCGCCGCCACTCCGATCAGGGAATTCAACTTCAAAGCATTTTCAATCGGCTGCGGCGCGATGAATTTTCCGCCGGAAGTCTTAATCAGGTCTTTCTTGCGGTCGGTGACTGAAAGAAATCCATCTTCATCAACGTTGCCGATGTCGCCCGTCTTGAACCAGCCATCATTCAGGGCGGCTTTGGTTTCCTCCGGCCGATTCCAGTAGCCTTTGAACACCGATGGGCCGCGCACCAAAATCTCGCCGTCTTCGGCAATGCGAACTTCGATATTGGACAAAATCTTGCCCACCGTCCCGATGCGATGATCCACGGGATTGTTCACGCCGATCACCGGCGAGGTCTCGGTGAGCCCGTAACCTTCGTGAATCCGGATGCCGACGGCGGCATACCACTCGGCTAGTTCGCGCCCCAGGGGCGCTCCACCGGAGATGAAGGTCTCGACGTGCCCTCCCATGCCCTCGCGAATCTTTGAAAACACCAGCTTGTTGGCCAGTTTCCAGCTGAGTGACGTGGGAGTTTGCCCTGCAAGAATCTCCGGCTTGTGACGTTGCCCCACACCGAGCGCCCAGTCGAAAATCGCGCGCTTGGGAAAGGCGGCCGCCTTCTGCTTCGCCTGGGCATAAATCTTCTCGTACACCCGCGGCACAGCCACAAAAATGGTTGGCCGTACTTCCTGCAGGCTCGCGGGCAGGCGGTCGAGAAACGGGCAATAGGCGAGCGTGACCCCGTAGTAAATCATGGCGAAGTCCACGTGGCGCGCGGTAATGTGGCACAGCGGCAGAAACGAAATGCTGACCAGCCCGGGCCGCATGTTGAACCCGGTCAGCGAGCAGGAAATATTGGACGCAACGTTGCCATGGGTCAGCATCGCGCCTTTGGATGTGCCCGTCGTGCCTGAGGTGTAGACAATCGTCGCCAGGTCGTCTGGACCGATGGCACGCGCATGCGATTCGATCTCCGCGCCGAGATCATCCGGCTGTTCTTGGGTGAATTTGTCCAACGTGATGCAACGCCCGGCAAAGCGGGCAAGATCACCCGTCAGTTCGACCGGATCCATCACAATGACGGTTTCGATTTTGGTCCCGGAAAGAATCGACAGAATCTTGTGCAGTTGCTGGTCCGAGGAAACGAAGATGATGCGGCAGCCCGCGTCGTTGAGAATAAACGCGGTCTGCTCGGCCGTGAGGGTGGTGTAGAGCGGTACCGTGACCGCACCCAGCAGCAGGCTGGCCATGTCGGCCATGGGCCACTCCGGCCGATTTTCGCTGAGCAGGCCTAC
This sequence comes from Candidatus Sulfotelmatobacter sp., assembly GCA_035266285.1. GTDB lineage: Bacteria > Acidobacteriota > Terriglobia > Terriglobales > Acidobacteriaceae > Sulfotelmatobacter. The sequence goes on along the minus strand of DATFNR010000040.1, from coordinate 28,216 downwards.
GCGATCGCCTTGACGAATGCCCGCGGCCTGGAGCGCCCGCGCGATTCGGGCTGTGCGCCGGCCGAATTCGCGCGAGCTGATCGGCAGCCACTTTCCGCCCTCGCGATAAAGCACCATGTGGTCGAGGTTGCGCTCGACCGCGGCAAAGAAAATATCGTTCAGAGTGGCAATGCTCATCGCGTTGGAGGCCGAAGTCGTGTCGCAGCCTGTACCGGAACTCTGAACAGAAATGTACTGTTTTGATGGGGTTTCGGCAATGCGTAGAATCACACCTTCGAGTACCTCCGGGTTTACCGGATGCCTTCAGCAGCGATATGCTATGGGCCACTCCAATGGGGGGAAGTTCAATGCAAATCAAACGCTCAGGGGTTCTGGCGGCAGGATTGCTTCTCGCGGGGACGGTCAGCGGCATGCTGAACCCGTCACCCGCGCTGTACGCCCAGAGCAAGGAGGGTTCGACCATGCCCAAGGTGGGCGACGTCGCGCCGGATTTTGCGCTGAAGTACTTCGACGGTAACGATCTGAAAGACGTCAAGTTGAGCGACTACCGGGGTAAGAAGAATGTCGTGGTAGCGTTCTACATCTTTGCCTTCACCGGTGGTTGAACCAAACAGATGCAGGCCTTCCAGGCGAACCTGAAAACCCTGGAAGCCGCCGACACCCAGGTTCTGGGTGTGAGTATGGATAGCGCCTTTGCCAACAAAGCTTTCGCCGACCAAATTGGAGTGACGTTCCCCCTGCTGAGCGATTGGGGCGGCAAAGTGACCCACGAGTACGGAATCTACAAAGACGAATACCAGGCCCCGCGCCGCGTGAACTTCCTGATCGGCAAAGATGGAAAGATCATGGAAGAGCAGGTCGACCGGGATGCGATCGATCCCAAGAAGATCGTGGACGCCTGCGCCCGGCCGAAGTTGAAGGACTAGAAGGGATTGCTGTGGCGCGGGCCGTAAGCCCGCGCCTTGATTTCATCGACGCTCATTGTTCAGACGCTCACTGCTGATTGGTGGCTACAGAAGGCTGCAGCAGACGCAGTCCAACCGACGGACACACATCGGCCGACTCCGCATCGTCCAGGGAATTGCCATTCTTGATCTGAAAGTTTTCGAGCCAATCGACAAGTTTCTTCACGGAGCCCGGGAACGGGTTACCGCCGTCTGCGTTTAATAGCTGCACTCGTTGCGCTTTATCCGGACCGCGTGAAATCTCTGCGGAGAAAGTTTCCGCCTCGTTGCGGATCACGCCGCCGTGACTGCCGGAGAGCGCGCGAAATTCGGACGCCGAGAGCAGATCCTGCAGTTGCTTGAACTGCTCATCTAGCATTTTTCCTTCCCGCAGAACTGTTTGGCCGTCATCTCGCAAGCGCAGGATTCGATAGTCACCGCCTCGAGACACAGCCATACAAACGCGTCGATCGGCATTTTCTTGCTGAGTCGCAGAGCTCTCATAAGAGAAACGGGCCAACAAATTCGGATTGTCTGTGTGGTGAACCTCTTGTGACCAGAGAGGCGAGGCCAGCAAAATCGTCGCCATCACGAAACGCTTTGCGCAAACATGCATCGAGGCTCTCCCGGGGAAAGGCAATCCCCTCTCTACTCTCTATTATCAGACTCCTTCTTCATCAAACGGGTAGCAGGTGCTTTTCATGCTATTCCTATTTCGGAAGCCGCATCAGCAGCCCGGTGCCCTCGGGATGTCAGGACGACGCGATGGATTGCGATCGTTGTCATAGATAGTCATAGTCTCCTCCAAATGGCGCGAACCACTAACGGTACAAACAAGATCACGCCCAAAATCTCTGCGATGCCGCCGTACAGCGCGCGGTCGCTGGCCTCATTCAGCAGGTGGAACGAGTGCAACAGCACGACATAGCCCGCCAACCCGACCAGCAGGACCGCAAAAAACCGCAGGTAATTTTTCATGGGACACACTCCCGGCGCCGGAGCCCGTCCGTGCTTGAACAACGTCCGAACCAACTGTCGCGAAAATTCCTGTTCGGATATTCTCGCTTGAATATTAGGGGATTCGAGATACCGCTACAAAAGGAAGCCGCGTTGGAGGTGCTTTACATGTGAACAGTGCAAGTTCTGGTGCAGCCTGCACTCGAACTGCTCAACAAACTCGATGCCTTCCCCGCAGGGCGGGTTCAAAACCGGGAAACTCCTTTTTCTTCCGGGATTTGCGGACTTTCCCGAAAACCCGCCAGACCACGCCCGGAAACTAAACCGTCTCTACCGTGTTTAATGTCCTGAGGGTAAGATCGGAGTACACCAATTTCGCATCTTCAGGGGCGTACTTATGAACACACGCAAGTTGTGGGTCTGGATCATTCTACTGGCGAGCTTCGCATTTCTGGTGCGGGCATCGACCGTCGCGCGAGCGCAGGATGATGACCAAGGTCAGAACCAGGATCAGAACGACGATCAGAGCCAGGATCCTCCTGGCCGCGTGGCGCGGCTTGACTATTCTCAGGGTTCCATATCGTTTCGTCCTGCCGGCGAGGACGACTGGGTCACGGGTGTTCCCAATCGCCCGATGGTGAGCGGCGACGACCTGTGGGCCGACGAGAATTCACGGGCGGAAGTTCACGTTGGATCGACTGCGATCCGGCTGGGCGAGAAAACCGGCATCACTTTTCTGACCCTGGACGACCGCACCACCCAGATCCGTCTGGCGCAGGGATCGGTGATTCTGCGCGTTCGCCACGTCGACGACGATGACAGCTACGAAGTCGATACCCCGAATCTTGCCTTCACTCTGCAGCAGCCCGGCGAATACCGGCTCGAGGTCAGCGCGGACGGCACGCAGACCATCACCACCGTGTTCCACGGCCGCGGCCGCGTCACAGGCGGAGGTTTCTCCTACACCGTCGTCGCCAACCAGATGGCGACGTTTACCGGCAACGACCAGCATCTCGATTACGATCTGGCCCAGCTTCCTCGGCAGGACAACTTCGACAGCTGGGCTTTTGATCGGGACGAGCGCGAAGATCAGTCCGATTCCGCAAACTATGTATCTCGCGAAATGACCGGGTATGAAGATCTCGACGCCAACGGCACCTGGAGCTACGCCGCGGGTTATGGCGAAGTCTGGCAGCCGACCGCAGTCGCGGTGGGGTGGGCGCCCTATCGCTTCGGTCACTGGATCTGGGTCAGCCCTTTTGGCTGGACCTGGGTCGAAGATGAACCCTGGGGCTTCGCTCCCTTCCACTACGGACGCTGGGCGTTTGTCGGCGCACGTTGGTTCTGGGTGCCGGGACCGGTGGTCGTCCGTCCCATGTGGGCTCCCGCGCTGGTCGCTTTTGTTGGCGGAGGCCCGGGCTTCCACTTCTCGGGCGGAGTGGGCGTGGGATGGTTCCCGCTGGCGCCGGGCGAAGTCTTTGTCCCCGGATATCACGTGAGCCGCGGCTACGTGAACAACGTGAACATCACCAATACCACAGTGAACGTCACCAAGGTCACGAACGTGTACAACACGGTCATCGTCAACAAGACCACGACCATTAACAACATCACCTACGTGAACCAGCACGTGAACAACGCCGTGACCGTGGTGTCGCATGATGCCTTCGTGAACTCGCGGCCGGTGTCGCAGAACGTGATGAAGGTGGATACGCGGGAACTCGCCGCTGCACCGGTCACTCATGTCGTAGCGGCCGAACCCGTCCGCACCAGCGTGATCGGAGCGGGACGGCCGGTCGCCGTAAAGCCGCCCGCTGCCGTCATCAGTCGTCAGGTAGTCGCCGTGCGAACCCCGGCGGCGCCGCCGCATCCGATCGAGCAGAGACAGGCTGCGGCCGGCGGGCACTTGAATCAGCAACTGCTGGTTCGGCCTGCGGGTCCGGCACAGCCTGCAGCCATAAATCAAACAGGGCGGCAGCCGCAGACACAGGAAGGCTTCAAGTCCTTTGGTCAACCCAGTCAACCCAGTCAGCCGAGCACCGGCAGTTCGCAGGTGAAGCAGATGCCGCAGACGCTGCCTCACGTCTACGAGCAGCAGGGAACTCCGCAGCCGGAACCGCAGCCCGAGAACCGGAATGCGCAGGAGCAGCAGAACCGCAACGTGCAGCCGAATCGCAACCTGCCGCCGCCCGAAAACCGGAACGTGCCGCCGGAAAACCGGCCCCAGTCGTACCAGCCTCCGCCCAAGGAGATGACGCACCCGCTGGTGCATCCTGCGCCTCCGGTTGAGGAGCACAATCCGCAAGTGGAAGAACAGAAGCAGCAGAAGTTCCAGCAGTGGCAACAGCAGCGCCCGGCTTCGCCACCGCCGAAACCGCAGCCCAAGTCGGAACCGGCCAAATCGAGCGCGCCGCCGAAGAAGGGGCATTGACGCGGACTGCGGGTGTGCGCTGTGATTGTGGGCTGTGATAAGGTTCGCTGGAGTGGCTCTTGCGGACCAAATAATCCATGACACTAACGCCGGGAGTGGTGCCACTGCTCCCGGCGCAGCTTTTTGCGAACAGCGCTTTTTCGCGTCTTCTAACGGGCAGAGCTGATGACCCAGGCAAAGCGTCCCGCGATCAACTGGATGGACGGCCTGTGGCTGCTGTTCCTGGTGGGCTTGGCCCTGCTTCCGCCGCTACGGGAGGTCCACAAACAGCTCATCCTGCTCGCCTTTGGTGTGCTCCAGTTGGCCGAAAGCTGGCTCATCGCACACCTGCGTCGACGCGGCATGGTGTACGTCGTCCTGGTGAAAATTGCCTTGGCGACGCTGCTCATCGACCATACGGGCGAGATCAGCATCAACAGCAGTTACTGGCCGATTTATTTCCTGCCCGCGGTTACCGCTGCCGAATATTTCGGTCCGCTGGCGACCCTGCTTTGGACCACCCTGGCCTCGGCTGCCTATTGCTCATACCTCTATCAGGCCTCGTTCGAGTTCGAACTGACCGAGGAAGCTTACGGCCTTCTGGCGATCCGCATTCTCTTCTTCTTCCTCGCCGCGATGGTGGTTAATCGGTATGTGGTCGAGAGCAAGCGGCAGACCCAGCGTTATCAGGAACTGGCCGAGACCCTGGCTGAGACCAACCGCCGTCTGGAGCAGGCGCAGGCTGAAGCTCGCCGCTCCGAGCGTCTCGCCGCTCTGGGCCAGCTTTCCGCCGGACTGGCGCACGAGATTCGCAACCCGCTGGGCGTGATCAAAGGCTCAGCCGAAATGCTGAACCAGAAGCTGGAAAAGGCCGATCCACTGACAGTGGAACTCGCGGGATACATTTCCAGCGAGACCAACCGGCTGAGCGCGCTGGTGACTCGCTTCCTCGATTTCGCGCGCCCGTTGCACGCCGATCTGACGGCGCAGGACATCACTGCGGTTCTCGATCGCGCGCTGAATGACGTTGCCATGGTGCGGAAAGATGCGGCAATCCGGGTGGAAAAGGATTACGCGGCGGGCCTGCCGACGGTGCCCCTCGACGAAAGCCTGTGCCAGCAGGCATTTGTGAATATCGTCCAGAACGCGTACGACGCCATGGGAAGTGCGGGCGGATCGCTCCGGGTCAGCGCCAGGAAAGCTCAATCGGGAGAGCGTAGCGGGGTGGAAATTCGCATCGAGGACACAGGGCCCGGTATTCCCGCCGAACTCCGCGAGCAGATTTTCAATCCCTTCGTGACTACCAAGAAAACAGGTGTGGGCCTGGGCTTGTCGATTGTGTCGAAGATCATCGATGGGCATCACGGGTCGATTCGCATCGAGGGCTCGTCGGAAGCAGCGGCCGGCGTGAAAACAGGCGCTCGCTTCGTAATATTTTTCCCGGCGACCGCGAGTGCGACCGCGTCAGCGGCAGAGTCGGCGCATCTGGTGATCTCGTGAAGATATCTTGCGAACTTTGGAAGGCAGTGCGATGCCGGCAATTTTGATCGTCGAAGATGAAGCCAAGATGCGCCGCCTGCTCGAGCTGAATCTGGGCGAGGACGGTTTCACCACGCTCTCCGCCGGCGATGCCGAGACCGGCCTGAAGCTGCTGCGGGAAAACTCCATCGATCTCGTCGTAACCGACCTGAAGCTGCCGGGCATGAACGGCCTCGAGTTTCTGCAAACCATCAAGCGCCAGAACGCGAGCCTGCCCGTCGTTGTGATGACCGCGTTCGGCAGCGTCGAGACCGCCGTCGAGGCCATGAAAGCCGGCGCCAGCGACTACGTGCTCAAGCCGTTCTCTCTCACCGAGATGCGGATGGTCATTCACAAGGAACTGGACGTCCGCAATCTCCGCGAAGAGAATCGCGAGCTACGCGAAGCGTTGGGCAAGCGCTATACCCATCCGAACGTGGTGGCCCGCAGCCCCAAGATGCAGGAAGTGCTGGCCACGGTCGAGCGCGTCGCGCCCACCAATTCGACGGTGCTGCTGGGCGGAGAAAGCGGCGTAGGCAAGGATTTAATCGCCCGCGCCATTCATGAGAAATCCCGGCGCGCCTCGGGACCATTTCTCAAGATCAACAGCACCGCAATTCCCGAGAACCTGCTCGAGAGTGAGCTGTTCGGATTCGAAAAAGGAGCGTTCACCGGAGCGGTCGCCAGCAAGCCCGGCAAGTTCGAACTTGCGGACAAGGGAACCTTGTTTCTAGACGAAATCGGCGATGTGCCTCCCGCCACCCAGGTGAAGCTGCTGCGGGTGCTGCAGGAACGAGAATTCGAACGGCTCGGAGGCACGCGCACCGTCAAAGTCGATGTGCGGTTGGTTGCGGCCACCAATCGTGATCTGCGCGCCGCGCTCGAAGAAGGAACGTTTCGCGAGGATCTCTACTACCGCTTGAATGTCGTGCCCATCGACATCGCGCCTTTGCGCGAGCGCAGAGAGGACATCCCCGACCTGGTGAATCTGTTCATCTCGCGCTTCAGCGATGAATCGCGCAAGGTGATCGAGGGCATTGCGCCTGACGCGATGCAGATTCTGGTGAACTACCACTGGCCGGGAAATGTTCGCGAACTGCAGAACATTGTCGAGCGGGCATGCGCGCTGGCGAAAGGAAATGTGCTGGAGGTGGCGGACATCCACCTGGATGTGCGCCCCGCGAAGGCGGCAAACGGCGCAACCGGATTCCTTCCCGAGGGCATGACGCTGGAGCAATGGGAAGACGAAATGGTGCAGGAAGCCTTGCGCCGCGCCAACGGCAACAAGAGCCAGGCCGCCCGGCTGCTGGGCCTGTCGCGCAACGCGCTGCGCTATCGCCTATCGAAGATCGGAATTGCGGATGAAGGCGAAAAGGAGCCCTAGTTTCGCAGCACGTGGTTAGAAATCCGGACATTTCCGGTCAAGGCTTTTTCCACGGACGAAGGTGTGGCAGCCATCGCCGCACGTTCGCGCAGTACTCCTCATAGTCCGTCCCAAACATCTTTTGCAGCGTTGGCTCTTCATAGAACAACACGAACAAAGCCACGCCCAGCACTACTCCGATTGCCCCCAGGATCGTCGCCAGGCTGGCGCGTCCGAACACCACCCAGAGCCCGACCCACCCCGTGATGAACCCCACATACATCGGATTGCGCACGTAGCGGTAGAACCCAACCACAACCAGCTTCGTTGGTGGAGCGATCGGCGCCGGCGTGCCGTGCCCGGTGGCTCCGAAGTCCCACACGCAGCGCAGCGCCACTGCGAAGCCGAGCACCGAGGGCAGGGCAGCGATCCAGCGCCAGCGCGCAGCGCCGGAAGTGTCGACATGAAAGCCAAGCCAGGACGGCAGCAACCAGAACCACAAAGCAAAGAACGCCGCCCCTACCGTCAGTGAAGTCAAGGCCATTGGCCAGTGCCTGCCGCTCGAACCGCGCAGCAAAGTTCCGGAATGCGTCGTCATGGGCATTTCCTCCTCTGCCCGGTATTACGAGGCAGAGCGCCCTGGGGGCGCAACAATAGAGGGTCGGGAGAGAGAAGGGGACATTCCTGCGATTGCGATGGATCACCAAGGCGATTCACAGCTTAGTCCGATTGGGTGATTGCGCCTCTAAACCCGTTCGGCGTAGGTTGAATCACTTAAGCCGTTAGGCTAAGCAAGAAGGATAGTTACAGAAGTCATGTCCGTGGGCTCTGAAAGGGTCCTCGCTGCCCCTCCCCCAGCACAGCAGGGCCATTAGAAAACAAAAAAGAGGAGATTCCCGATGAAGCGCCACATTCTAGTTGTGTGCCTCGTGACTCTTGGGCTTTGCGTGCTTGTTGTCAGCGCGTCGGCCCAGGGGCCTGATGTCTACAAGGTCAACTACTTCGCCAACAACACCACGTCCGGCGCGCCGGATGAGACCGTTCGCATCGACAATCCGGGCACGGACAGTACCGCCGACCTGTGCGCGATGATCTATGTCTTCCAGAACGACCAGCAGTTAACCGAGTGCTGCGGTTGCCTGGTAACAGCCAACGGCCTTCGCACTCTGTCAGTCACCAACGACCTGACCTCGAAGCCGCTGACCGGGATTTCGACCAAACCCGCGAACGGCGTGATCAAGATCGTCTCGGCTACCGTGAATGGCGGGGGCCTGACGCCGCCCTGCGATCCGACGGGCGTAACCACCAGTTTCGGGACCAGTCAGGAGAATGTTGCTCCGACTCCGTCCATTCGAGCTTGGGGCACGCACACCCAAAACAAGGTCGGCACAGCATATCCCATCACCGAAACCGAGTTCAGTGACGCCACCCTGAGTGAGGCGGAACTGACTGAAAACCTCGAGGCCAATTGCGCGTTCGTGCAGCACTTAGGTAGCGGCAAAGGTGTCTGCAGCTGCGGTACCGGCGATTGAATCGAACCAAACCCTGCTGTGCGCCCCGAGTCGGAGCATTCGAGCGGGGCGCGCAGCCTTTCGATTCGTCGATTCGCGACCGCCGCTCTCCTCCCGGTTGGGGAGCGTTGCTGAAAAACGGAGGCTGCGCCATGAAGCACCTTACCCCGAGCATTTCCCTGGTCATTGTGGGGCTCTGCGTCTTCGCTGTCAGCGCGTCCGCTCAGAGTCCCTCGGTTGCCATCACGCCTCAGGATTTCTTCAAGGTCAACTACTTTGCCAATAACGGCGTCTCCGGAGCCCCGGATGCCACCGTTCGCATCGATAACCCGGGCAGCCCTTTCATCGTGAACGTGGGCGGTGGCGAGGGTGAAAGCGGAGCGGTAGACCTCTGCGCCATGATCTACGTCTTCGACAACGATCAGGCACTCAGCGAATGCTGTGGCTGCCTGGTGACGCCGGACGGCCTGGCCACGCTTTCGGTGACCCACGACCTCACCAGCAATCCCCTGACAGGCACCGTCTCCAACAACGGCGTGATAATGATCCTATCGGCTCTGCCCAACGGCTCGCCATGCGATCCCACCGGCGCTCTCGGTCCTACCAACCTCTCTACCACAGACTTCAGTCTGGTTCCGACCGTGCGGGCGTGGGCAACCCATATCCAGAACAAGGTGGGCGGTACCTATCCGATCACAGAAACCGCATTTTCGGATGCCACTGCGAGCCCAGCCGAGGTGCAACTGGCCACGGAGGAGTGCTTCTTCACGATCAGATTGGGCAGCGGCCAGGGCGTCTGTAGTTGCGGCACCGGCGATTAAACAACCTCACCGACCTTAACCCCGCCCTGCTCCGAGTAATCGGCCAGGGCGTTTTTTTTGGCCTGCTCGCGCATGCGGCGGAAGCGCGGCGCGAGCGGTGTCTTTCCCCGAAAGTGGCTGAAAACCACCAGAGTTGGCCGAACGCAGCCAAGTTGACGCTAGCCTGCCCATTCCCCACCTGTGCTCGAAGCAGTTCACATTGAAAACAAATGAGTTACACAATGCCTGTTTCTCCCCTTTGGCATGGCAGTTGCCTTTCTCCTAGTCGAGAAGTCCCAGGCAAGCAGTTGAGGCCGGGGAAGAGGTGGGTTATGAAAAGCAGATTCCTGGTGGGTTTCGGAATGATGGCTCTGATACTGCTGGGCGCCTTCCTGTTGACCGCGCAGGGGCAGACGACCGACGAGGGGCCGGGGCCTACGGAGCAGCCGAGCGCGCCCATGGAGGTTGGACAGACGCAGCCTCCGGCGCCGTCGGCGGCCACGCCGGGGCAGCAGCCTCCCGAAGCGCAGCCGGGCGGGCCGTCGGGTGAGCAGGCCGCCAAGACCGACCTGGGTGTGGCGCGCATCAGCCTGATTCACGGCGAGGTGTCGACGCAGCGCGGAGATTCCGGCGACTGGTCCGCGGCTACGTTGAACCAGCCGGTGATGGCTGGCGACAAGATTTCGACCGGCGATAACGCCCGCGTCGAATTGCAGCTCGACTTCGCCAATATTCTTCGCCTGGGCGCGAATTCCAAGGCGAACATCGCCACGCTGACTCAAAAAGATATTCAGATTCAACTCAGCCAGGGCCTCCTCAACTACGAGGTTTCGAAGGATAGCGAGGCGGAGCCGGAGATCGACACCCCAAACGTGTCGGTCCATCCTGCGCATCACGATGGCGTTTTCCGCATCGAGGTGCAGCCCAGTGGCGACACCCTTGTGATCGTGCGCAAAGGGGAAGCGCAACTGGCCACGCCGCAGGGCAGCGCGGAGATTCACAGCGGCGAAATGGCGACCGTGCGCGGCGATAGCACCTCTGCGCAGTACAAAATTTCCGATGCGCCGCAGCGCGATGACTGGGATCGCTGGAACAGCGATCGCGACCATTTGATCCAGAACGCGCAGTCCTGGCAGCACACCAATCGCCGCGAAACCGGCGCGCAGGATCTCGACACGTATGGCCAATGGCAGAACGTCCCGGACTATGGCGACGTGTGGGTTCCGAATGAGCCGGAGGGCTGGGCTCCGTATCGTGACGGCAACTGGACTTATGAGCCTTACTACGGCTGGACCTGGGTCGGCTATGAACCTTGGGGCTGGGCGCCATATCACTATGGCCGCTGGTTCTGGTACGGCAACTCGTGGGCTTGGTGGCCGGGACCGATCGGGGTTGGCTACAACCCGTTCTGGGCGCCGGCATACGTCTCATTCTGGGGTTGGGGCTGGGGTGCTGGGTTCGGCTGGGGTGGGTTTGGCTGGCTCCCAATTGGACCTTGCGACTGGTTCCATCCGTGGTGGGGCGGTTTCCGCGGCCGGTTCGGAGTGTTCGGCCACGACCGCTTCGATCATGATCGTTTCGGTGACCGCGGACGTTTCGGCGGAATTGGTCCGTTGCACGCGGGGAACCGCTTCTCGAACCTGAACAACCTGCACAACGATCACATCAGGGGCGGAATGTCGACAATGAGTGCTGGACACTTCGGCACGGCCGGTGCGAGGCCAGTGGCAGCAACGCGGGAGCAGTTCGGCGGGGCACACATGATGGCGGGCAACTTGCCCGTGGTTCCTTCACGTTCGAGTCTGTCGGCCAGCGGACGCGCAGCGGCCCCATCTACGATTCGGGGCGGGAACTCCGAGCATTTCTTCGGCGTCGTGCACAGTAACGTTGCGCATCCGCAGTCGTTCCAGCAGGAAACCACGCACTTGCAGCAGAGCATGCAGCAGAACCACGTGGCTGGCTTCCAGGCCGGCAGCCGTTCACTCGGCGAATCCGCGGTGCGCCGGAACACGGGCGTTATGCAGGGTGGTCGCGAGACCAGCACCGTGGGCGCGCGCGGAAATTCTCCAATGACTGGAACGAGTGGAAACCGCGGCACCATGCGGCCTTTTACTCCGCCCAGCGGCAGCAACACCCGCTCTTTCGGATCGTCAAATTCGGGGGTGTCAGGACCAACGCAGCGGGGAACGACCAGCATGCCAGGAAATACAGGCCGGGATGGATTCCGGCCGTTCACGCCGCCCACCCACACCGAATCTTCGGCCAGCGGGCCTGGCGGGTCCGTACGGGGCAACAGCGGCAGTTATTGGAGCCGCACTGCACCTAACGGAATGGAGTCGCGCCGCTACGGTGCCGGCGGGTATGGCTCCGGCAATTACGGAGGCGGTCGTCCCCAGCTGGATATGCATCAGCCCGTCGTGCGTGGGCCGTCTAACGGCGGATATTCGCGGACGCCGAGCTACGGAGGCGGTTCGCGCGGCGTTCCCAGCTACAGCGGTCCACGCGGCGGCGGCGGTGGTGGTCACTACAGCGCGCCGAGCGGCGGCGGAGGTGGCCACTACAGTGCGCCGAGCGGTGGCGGACACCCGAGTGGTGGCGGAGGTGGTCATGTCGGCGGCGGCGGTGGCGGCGGGCACGCGGGTGGCGGCGGCCGTCACTAAAGCGCGCGGCGTTGCGAGTTAAGTCAGAAGCATGGGTTGTTTTAAACGAAGTGAACGACAGAGGCGAGAAGGGCGTGCTAAACGGCACGCCCTTTCTCTTCTTGATCACTGTGCACTGAGTTAGGCCCACCTTAGCTCGGCTTTTACGCGGGACTCAGGACTCGGGACTCGAAGCCCGAAACCGCCTACGGTCTTGCGTACGCCGGGCTATCTGCCGGTTCGGGGCGGTCGTAGTCGCGGCCGTATTTGTTCTTGTGGCCGAGTGCCAGCTCGGACTCAGCGAAGGTCAAGGTTCCCAGGGATGAATCTCCGGGAGCCACGGTGATCTCGTGGCTCATAGCGCGGAGCGCCTCCGGAGAAACCGCGGCATGAAAGACCTCCATCTGGTAGCGGCCCCGCGGAACGTTGGGAATCGTGATATCTCCCCGCGCATCGGAAATGGCGTAGTAGGGTGTGGCCAGAGCGATCACGACGGCATTCATTTCCACGTGAATGTTGCAGAAGATGAATGAGATGCCGGGCTTGTCAAATTGCACAGTTCTCGTCGTCCCGCTCTCGTAGAGCCCCAGATCAAAGCGCTTGCCTTCAAACAGGGAAAATACATTATGAAAGAACGGATCGCGGTTGGGAAACTCCACTTTTCCGCCGACCGGGACGACCACCAGCGGCGGCTGGAAGCTCTTGTTCTTCTGCACCAGCTGCGGAATTGAAGTCTGCACGGGAACGGGCACGATCATGCCCACCGGGGTCAGCCACACGACAGCGTCGGACGCATCTTTCAGGTGATGGCTGCCGCTGGTCAGTTCGACGTGCGCTTTGAGCGCGACTTGTGCCGTCGCCGAAATGGTTCCCATGGTCAGAATGAAGGCCAGGGTTCCCAGCCCGGTCGCGCGCCAGGCGACCGGGATGCAGCACCGAAAGAATCCTTGGTCAAACGAACTCGTCATCAGAATAGTATCCCCGCCGAGAGATTTACCTGATTCGCAAAACTGCTGCTGCTATAGACGGGGAAGGTCTGCCATCGTCTCAGTTCGGCGGCGAGGACCAGGTCCGAGCGAGGGCGAAAGATCACGTTCACCAGAGCGCCGCGGTTCCTTCCAAGGATCGTCATGAAGTTGCTGCCGCCGTTGGTGGCAAACCCGCGTATGTCGCCGGCGAAGGCGTTGTCGTCCGCGAGCGCGCCGTTGAATTCAAGCTTGGGGTTCAACCGGAACTTGAGTTGAGCCCAGCCTCCGACCGCATCCAGCCCGCGAACCGGCGCGAACTGATCGCTCTGTTGGCCGGAGCCGCCGAACAAGACCGTCTGGCCGGCCGCGCCACCCAATCCGCCGATGCCGCGTCCGCGGTAGAACTCACCGGAGAGCCCGAACCGCCCGGGAAGCGGAATCTCCCAATCCAGCATCCCCGCCCAGGCGTCCGTGTAACGGTTCCAGGTCCACGCCTGGCGGGCATAGTAGCCTGCGGCGCCAAAGGTCAGCGGATGTCCCATCACGGGCCGTGACCATGAGGTGCGAGCGGCATAGGCGGGTTGGCCGGAGAATTCCCCGGCTTGCGGCGTGCGCAGGAAAGAATTTTGCGGAGACTGCTGCGGGAACTCCCAATCGAGGTTGTCGAGCACTCCCGCCTGCACCAACACGGTCTGCTGGTCCGAAAGAGAGAAGCGATGCTCCACGCGCACTTGCGGTATCCAGCCCCAGAGGTTGCCGGCAAAGGCGAAGGCAGGAATGGCCAGTGATGCGAACGAAGTCGGCGCGTGAGGCGAGATGAACAGCGAATCCTGGCCCGCAATCAGCGAAGTGTCCTCCCAGTCAAAGTGCACGCTGGCGGTCTGCATGCGGACGATGCCAAAGTTCACCCCATTGCCGGTGTTGGGAAATCCGCCGGAAAAATCGAATTGAACGTCGGCCGAGGTCCTCGCGCCTCCGATATTCGGACCGAAGACCTCCATCCCGACTTCAGACTGGCGTAGCGTTGCGCCAATGCTGGCCGCGTTCCAGCCATTTTGGACCGGTTGGGCTAGCGTGGGCAGATCCAGATTGTCGGGGTTGCCGAGGGTGCGGAACGCGTTCATCAGCACAATGCCGTGCAGCCGGGCGCGGTATTTGGACGCACTCTCAACTTTGGTCTGATACTGCTCATCGATTTTCGCTCCCAGCAGCGCGGTCGAGTCCTCGAGCTTCTCGACGCGGTCCGCGAGCGCTGCCGCCTGCGGATTCGTCGCAGCCGGATCGCTGGCAGCGGTCGTCCGCGAGAGCGCCCCGGAAGTCGAATCGCCGGCGTTCGATCCTTGACCGTGAACTGCCGCCGTCTCGGGCTGATCGACGCTGGGTTGGGCGACCCCCGGCTGCTCCATTCCCGGCTGCTCCAGCAGCGCCCGAGTAGCCTGCAGGTCCTGGCGCAGCTTCTGCATCTCGGCGCGCGACTGGGCGTTTTCAGATCGCATTTCTTCCACCATGACGCGAAGCTGGCGCACCTGATCCTGCAGGTCTCCGATGGCGCTGGTCGTGGTCCCGCCCGGTGGCGACGAAGCGGCGATCACCTGCGCCTCCTGAGCGCGGCTATGTGGGCTGAATAGGGCGAAAGTGACTGCCGCGCATACGGCAGCACGCACCGCAAAGGTCCCTGGGCTCTTCACACCGTCCTCCTACCACATCCGGACCGGGCACGTGACGATGAGTGTGGAGCGTGCCTAAGGGGCCGGATGCGAAATCGAATTCTGGCTGGCACTGTCCCGTCGCGCGGGCATAAGTTCGGTTAGATGCTCGGCGGCCTCGTTCGCGCCGCGGAAAGTTTCCGGCGTGCGACCCGGCAGGATGATCCGGAAGACGGTTCTCCCCTCTGCCGTGCGTTCCATGGAGATGTCCCCCCCATGATCCTGGACAATCTTTTGCACCACCGTCAGTCCCAGGCCCGTGCCATTTTCCTTGCCATAGCTGACGAAAGGATGGAACAGCCGCTCCCGGATGGATTCGGCAATGCCGGGGCCGTTATCCGAGACGCAGATGGTGATTACCCCGCCAATCTCGGCAGCCGTGACCTCGATGTGGCCGCCCACCGGTGGTGCAGCCTCGCATGCATTGAGCAGCAGGTTATACAGAGCCCGCTCCAGCTTGCGCGAGTCGAACCATCCCGCGACCGGGCCGCTGCACAGCACGTCAATCGAGCGGGCGTGATGCCGAGGGTGCAGACGGACGGCCTGCACCGCCCGCTGGATCGCCTCTGACGCGTTGCTGTAGGAGGGGCTGAGCGATTCCCGCGTGCGGGCAAATTCGAGCAGCGAATCGATGAGATCGGTCATCAGGTTCACCCCCGTGCGCACCTCTTGATAGAGCTCTTCGCGCTGCGCGGGGGTCAGGTGGCTGTCACACAAGAATTCGGAATTGGCCACGATGGCGGCAAGGGAATGGCGCAGGTCATGGGAAATGGAACTGGCCATGCGCCCGATGGTCGCCAGCTGTTCCGACTCCAATAGATCGCGCTGCGTTTTCAGCAGGCTGGCTCGCATGCGGTCGAAGGCGCGAGTCAGCTCCCCCACCTCGTCTCCGCCGCTGGAGTCCAGAGGATGATGGAAGTTGCCCGCCTCCAGGGCGCGCACGCCGCCCACCAGGCTGGCCAGCGGGCGCGTGAAGGTGTGGGAAAGAAAGAACACCAGCCCGCTGCCCACCAGCACTGCCGCCAGGCCCAGCAGGACCAGGTAACGATTCAACTGATAAATGAATTTCGTGGCCTGATCGTAAGACCCGAGGACACTCAACCGCACCGGCGTGGCATGAGCGCCCGACAAGACCAGCGACGTCGCCAGGAAATGTTCGTCGCCAATCCTTACATCCTGCGGTTCATCGCCAACGGCGCCAGAAACCAGGGTCTGGGCGCTCTGCCCCTGTACTTGCGCCGGAGGCAGAGTCGTGGCCACGACTTCGTCGCCGTAAGAAAAGGCGACCTTGCCGCCGGCTACCTTGCTGACTTCACCCGCCACGCGGTCGTTGATCTCGTAGCCGATTACAAGAAAACCGAGCAGCGTGCCTTCGGTGCGGGAGCCAAGATAAATCGGTTCAACGAAGGCCTGATAGAGATGGTGTGCGCCGTACCACCAGTGGCTGCCCTCGTCTTCATCGAGGGATTGCTGAAAGTATTTTTCCGCATCTTCCTGCGTGAAGCCGGCCGACTTGGTGTGCAGCGCGACGACCTTGCCGCTGCGGTCGACCAGGGCGAACAGATCGCTGTTGCTGCGCACGTCTCGCCAGATCTGCGGCGCGGCGTCCTGAATGGTCGGAGCGTCAGCTCCGGTCATGATGGCACGGGTGAGAGGAAGGTCGGCGAGCAGCGCAACGTAGCTGGTCAGCATGGTCTCGCGTTCGTGCTGAAAGTCCTTGAACGCGCTCACCGAGCTGCGCAGATTGACCGCGATACTCTGGCGGACGTTGCTCTCGACGCTGCGCCTCACCAGCAGCAGGCTGGTGGTGGTCAGGCCGACCGTAATCAGCACCATGGAAAGCAGAAAACGCGTGCGCAACCGCAGGCGCGGCAGAATTTCTCCGGCGGACTGAGTCCGGCCGGAGGTCACGGGTTCCTGGGATAGGCTCAAGACATTCAACGCACGAACTTATATCCCATCCCGTGTACGGTGCGGAAGTGAACCGGGCTGGATGGGTCCTTCTCCAACTTTTGCCGGAGCTTGAGGATGTGGTTATCCACCGTGCGGGTCGATGGGTAATTCTGATAACCCCACACTTCGTTCAGCAGTTCATCGCGGCTGATCACCCGGTCGGCGTTCTGCACCAGGAACTGGAAGGTCTTAAACTCCTGCGCGGTCAGGACCACGGGCTTGCCGGCGCGCTTGACTTCCATTTTCTTGAAATCGGCCGTAATGTCGTCGAAGCTGATGACTTTTTCTTCCGGGACGCGAGAAGTGTGACGCAGCGCCGCCCGCACGCGAGCCAACAATTCCCGCGGACTGAACGGTTTGGTTACATAGTCGTCGGCGCCGAGTTCGAGCAAAAGGACTTTGTCGGAGACATCGCTGGCGGCGCTGAGCACAACGATCGGCAAGGCTGGGGAGAGGGCTTTGATTTCCTTGCAGACATCGCGGCCCGACATTTTGGGCAGACGCAGATCGAGGACAACGGCAGCGGGTACGGACGACTGGAAGCTTTCCAAAGCGGAGCGACCGTCCGCCTGTACCTCCACGGTGAATCCTTCGGTTTCAAACAGCCGCCGGAGAGCTTTTTGCACGGCCGGATCGTCTTCCACCACCAGAATGCGGCCGGTCGGCCGCGGCGGACTGGCCGGATTCATTGCTTTCATAGTACTGACTGGCGCAGAAAGATTGCCCATGTCCAGTGTCCTGTTCTTTGGGAGAGGACTTCCGGTCCCCACGGAGAATGCCGCCGGAAGCAGCTCGACTTTTGACAGCTTACAACTGTTTGACGGCTAAAGAGCTGAAACGGCTCAGTTTTGACATTTTTTTTACAATCTCGGGCGGGGATGACCGCGGCTTGCGGCCCCGCACGTGCCTTGGGAGGCCGTGCCTTGGAAGGAGATAAGAGATCTGTGCCTCAGTTACCGTTTTGCCAACAACGGTTGCAGATGCCCGTCGCTCCCAGGATATGCTTTTCTGGAACGCCGACATGCGCGCGCGGCTATCGTAGAATTTGAGTTCTTGACCACCCTCGCAGAATTGGACCGTCTGGTCGTCGTGCTGGTGCGCCCACGCAATCCACTCAATATTGGCGCGGCCGCCCGCGCCATGAGTAACTTTGGCGCGAGCCGTCTGCGCCTGGTCAATCCTTACGCCGTCGCCTTTCGCGAAGCACGCTCGGCCGTCGGCGCGTCCGACCTGCTGAAGAACGCGGAGGAGTACGAGACCGTCGCGGAGGCCGTTGCCGATTGCGCTCTGGTGGTCGGAACTACAGCCGTCCGCAACCGCGCCTTGCAGCATCCTCTGCGCCGCCTCGATGAAGATGCCGGCGCCTTGATCCAGAAGCAGCTGCAGACGGGACGCGTCGGGCTTCTGTTTGGCTCAGAAAAAATCGGCCTCACCAACGAAGACTTCAGTCACTGCCACTGGCTCTTGAACATTCCAACCCGCAAAGAGCACATCTCCATGAACCTCGGCCAGGCCGTCGCGGTCTGCCTCTACGGCATCGCACGAACGGGAGCCTCCGAAGCGGCGACACAAGCGGCATCTCCAGCTTCGGCCGGGGAACTGGAGCAGATCGTTGCGTCCCTGCTCGAAGCGCTGCACCGCAGCGGCTACGTGAAGCCGGGTAACGATGCCGTCAGCGAAAAAAAAGTGCGCCGCCTCGTGCTGCGCCTTAACCTCGAAAAGATGGATGCAAAGGTTTTGCTGGGAATGACAAGGCAGATCGTTTGGAAGCTGAGGCAGCCCCCAAAGCCTGACGCCCGCTGATGGACGATGAGAGACGAGTGACGATGACGAATGGCGGATGGCGGATGGCGAACAGCGAACAGCGAATGAATAGACTGTTGATCGAGAGTTTCTAAATTGATGGAGAGTCCTCAAGAGACTGGCTTCTAGAGTGCTCGTTGAGAATTTGGAACTTGACGCGAGCCGTGGATCCAGACCCGGAAAATCCCAGCCGCGAAGCGGCGGCATTCATTAGCCCGGGGCGTAAGCCCCGGGTAAGGTGGAGAAGCGAGGGCGAGTCCCGGAGGGACGGCACCAGTTCTCACTAGCGACTAACGTGCGACCCGCTCAGAGGAAACGTCCGTTCCGCCCCGTCCGAAGCGGAAATGCAGCATCCACACGCTCGCCGCGGGTTGCCCGCCGACTTCCGCAGGACTGAACTCCCAGCCCTGTGCCGCCTTCCACGCCAGGTTTGCGAAGTACTTGCTCGGCCCGGGAGACGCCAGCTTCGCCGCTGTGACCTTCCCTGACGAATCCACTTCCACCCGCACGTTCACCCGCACGTGCCCCGTAATCGTGTTGCGCGCGCCCCGTGAAACATCGGGAATGACCTCATGCTTCACCGCACCACCGAGCGGCGTCGTCTTCGAGGATGAAGGAGCAGAGGCAGGCGGAGGCTGGGCAGCTTTGGCTGCCGGTTGTACGGTCTGGTGCACGGTCTGGTGCACGGTCTGGCGTACGGGCTGGCGTGTGGGCTGGCGTGTGGGTGGAGCGGCCTGAGTCACAGGTTGCTCCGCAGCCCTCGCGGGCGGCGCCGAGGCCTTTTTCCCGCGTGAGTAAAAGACCGCCAGCGCAACCACCAGCGCTACCAGCAGCACGAAGAACGTAACGGCGCCTCGATTGGAACGGGGAGATTGCGCCGGAACCGGCTCCGCCGCCGGAACCGAACGCCCCGGCGGCTGCAGCCGCGCCTTGATCTCAGCCAGCGAGCAGCGCCGGCGCGGATCCAAATGCAGGCACTCGCGCGCAATCCCACGAAACGGTTCCGGAATGCTCCCCGGCAAATCCGGATCGCGTTGCGAGTCCTCCTCGGCAAACGATTCGTTCTGCGTGAGCATGGCGACCAGCGTTACACCCACCGACCACACATCGCCGGCGGGCGAGAATATCCCGGCAGCGGTTTCCGGTGCGTCATACACGTCCCGCCTTCGGGTCGAGTTTGTATCCGAGGCAGAGAGAATCTGATCGGCGGAGAGCTTCAATTCATCCTTGACTGCGAGAATATTCGAAGGCTTGATGCGGCTGTGCACAAACCCTTTTCCCCGCAGATAGAAAAGCGCGTCGAGCAGGGGAGGCAACAGATCGGAAACTTCGCCCGGAGTCAGCACCCGCTGCGGAAAAATCTGCGCCAGGTCTTCCTCGGCGTACTCCATCACCACGTAGACCGGCCGCGTTCCGTCGATGGTGCAGCGCCCCGAGTCATAGATGCGAAGAAGATGAGGATGCGACAGTTGTGCCGCGGCGCGCCAGCGCGCCAGGTAATGCTCGGCATCGGCGCCCAGCGCGGGGATCAACTTGATTGCTGCTTTCTGGGAATGCCACTCCGTCAGGAACACCGCGCTATGATCGGAGCCGCCCAGCCACAGCTGGAGCGGAAATTTCCCTTCGACCACGCTGCCTTCCCAGCTTGTCCAGGTCCCGACGCTGCTCATAGAGCGGCTACTCGCGGAGACCATTCTATGCTATCGCCCGCCCGTGTAGCCCCGGACGCATACGTCCGGGCCCGATCCGACAACGCTTGCGTAGCCCCGACGCCCTCGTCCGGGGGGGCGGACGAGGCGTCCGCCCCTACATGACTACCGGCTCTTATAGCTGAACGTCACCTTCGTTTCCTCATCCAGCACCAGCGGCCGCACGAAGCTGAACGACGTTCCCGCCCGCGGGACATCGATCGGCACCGGCAGCACTCCCGCCACGCGTTTTTGCAGGTTCACTACGTTGGCGGAGGCGCCGTTCTGTTGCGCAGCAACTCCGGGACCCAGCATAGCCAAGTCAGTCACGTTGCGCGCCACCAAAGGAAGGCTGTTCATCTGCTTTCCGTGAATCGGGCCGCCGATGAAGCCGCCGATCGCCGCAGCTTCGGTCTGAAGCTGCGGCGCTGCAGCCGAAACCTCGACCGTCTCCGCCACGCTGGCCACGTTGATCGGAAAGTTGTACGCCGAAGGCTGACTAGAGTCGTAGTTCAGATTGAAGACGCTGGTCCCGAATCCCGGCATCTCGACCCTGGCCTTGAAGTTCCCAGACTGCATCGCTGCAGCCACCCAGTGCCCTTGAGCGTCGGTGATAACTGTTCGCGCGCTTCCGTTGTCGGTCGAAGTAACCGTGACGCGCGCGTTGGGCACAACGGCACCGCTGGGGTCCACCACGTAGCCGCCCATCTGTCCGGGATAAGATTCGAGCCTCATATTGTTGGACAGGCTGCTGGACACCTCGGCTTCGCGCATCCGGTAGTCGCGCATCGCCGCCTCTTCACTGAAAGCTGGAGGAACACGGTCCGCCGCGATCACGTCTCCACCGAAATCTTTCACCTTGTATTGCTCCGGCAAGAACACCTCCCAATTCAGCAGGCTGATGGGAATGTCCATGTTCGGCAAACTGAGTTCCGCTCCGCCTTTCTTGGCGAACGGAGCGCCCGAGTGCATGAACACGAACGAAACGGTGTACGAATCCGTAGGATGGAATCTCGGCCGCAGCAGCGGCACGCGGCTTCCATCCGAGCCTTGCACCGGCTTGACGGGCTCGCCGCCGACCTCGGCGGAGAGAATGGTCGCGCCCGCTGGCAGCGCCACTTTCAGGAATGGCTGCGCCTGGTTCTTGAGTGTGAGTTTCACTTCGGTAAGTGACTTGCCCTCCGACGTGACCAGAGTCGTCACCACCGCGCTCTCCGCGACGGCCGCGAGCACGCTGCTGTCGGGGAAGCGCACCCACCCAAGCGCCAGCGTCGGCGTCTCATCGGATTGCTTGTGATACCGAAACGCCGCCTGCGGCGGGAAGTGCGCCAGCGCTCGCAAGTATGGGCTCGCTTCCTTCACGTCCATGCGCTTCAGGCCGCCGCCTTCGGTGGCCGTGATCTCCATGGTGCCCGCGCCCTCGACCAGCACTTCGCCGGTCTCGCGCTGCGCGCCTTTGAATGAGAGAAACGGCGCATCGGCCTTGCTGGCGTTGATCGACCGTTCCATCGAAATCAGAAACTGGTGGCTGCGCTGTCCCGGCGCGCTGACCTTCAAAGTTAAGACTCCGGAATGCGTTTCGGTGGAATCGAGCGAAGCGCCGGTCACGCCCGTGATCTCGTATCCCTCCGGCACTGCCACTTCAAACTTCCTGGGCTCACCCTGCACAACGGTCAGGTCAGCCAACACGGCCACCCGCATCTCCGCCTCGCTCACCGACACCAGCGTCTTGGCATCGGCGAGGAATCGCACCTCGCGCGGCACGACGGGCGTCACCGCCTCTCGCGTGGCCCACCAGATGCTCGCGGACTGTCCGGGAACCAGCGTGGCCTCGATCGCCGTGTGCCCGTTCTCTGACTTGCGGCCGGTGATCAGGCCCGGACTGATGTTCGCCCACGTATGATCGCCGGGAATCACCAGCGTTAGCTGCACGCTGCCCGCTGCCGGCACGGGAAGGCTGAACGAGGCCCGGCCAGCCTCGATCCGCAGCGGCAGCCCGGTCTCCAGATCCACAGAGAACTCGCCGGGTCCGGGCAGCAGAGCGCTGTGCGTTCCATTCTCCTGTTCGAGTGGAAGATCCTTGCCGCCCTGATGTGCATCGATCTGGTGAGCATCAAGCTGGTGAGCATCGAGGATGGTCATTCCCGTCGTCAGCGGAACCTTGCTCACGCCCTTGCGGAAGACTTCTCCTTCCAGCTGCACCGAGCCCCGCACGCCATCGTTCTCGACCCGCAGCTTTACGTCCGCGTGTTTGATCGAGTAGGGAAGTGGCGCCACATCCGGGTTCTTCGGCGGTTTGGCCGCCATTTCCACCAGCCTGTTGTATTCATCGAGCGTCAGCGTCACGTTGCCCGAGTTAGGCAAGGGAAGCATGGTCGTGTCCGATCCTGCATAAGCAAGCACCGCGTACACGCTGCACAGCAACACCACTGCAAATCTGCTTTTCATCATTCCGACCTTCATCGCACACCTCCCTTTTTCTCGCGCTGAAAGCTGAACTCGGCTGCCGGAGCCTGATTCTCGCTGGTGAGTTCTGAAACCAGGAAGATCGACGGCCCAAAGGCAGGGAACGCGACGTTGACCGGCAGGATGCCGGTTACTTTTCCTGCCGACGACTTGGCGCGGAACGTGTCCAGCAGGGCCTGTGTGGCGTCCTTTTTTTCAGCCGGCTTGAGTGCGTCTTTGTCGTCCATCGTTGGCTGACCGACTATCGGTGCGTAGACCAGGGGTGCGGTGCGCGTCATCCCCGTCGATGTGCCGATGTCAATGGCCGTCGTGAGCACCGCCGCGCTCGGATTTTCATACTCCCCGGCGCGAAACGTCCCCGCTTCCGGCGAGACTT
The DNA here is from genome assembly GCA_035266285.1 of Candidatus Sulfotelmatobacter sp. GTDB lineage: Bacteria > Acidobacteriota > Terriglobia > Terriglobales > Acidobacteriaceae > Sulfotelmatobacter. The sequence continues at coordinate 5,114 of DATFNR010000040.1, read as the reverse complement.
TGAACAGCGGCGGGTAATAGAGCAGCAGCCCGGTGCGCGAGATGGGCAGATCGAGCGCAGGCAGCGTCACTTTCCCGCGTCCTTTCTCTTCCCACGCGGAGGCCTTCGTCATATACAAAATTTCAACCGCAAAGGCCGGAGCATCGTCGCCACCGCGAGATTTTTCGAGCGGCAATAGCAGACTTCCATCCGCTGCCTGGCCGGGGCGAACCGGCCTGCCGGCCAGGGAAGCGCTCCACACGGTTGCGCCCGCCGGCAGCATGATCTTCACGAAATTTCTCTGGTTGTTGCGCACCGCATAGCGCGCCTGCACCAGTTCCTTGCCGTCGGCGCTCATCAGGATCTGGTAGCGAGCCTCCTCGACATTCGCCATCAGCACCGCCTGCTGGTCATAGCGCGCAATGTTCACGCTCAACGATCGCGCCGCGCCCGCCTCGCCGGGCTTCGCGCGAAACGCCACCAGCGCCGGAGACTGCCGGCTGGCGATCATTTCACCGAGATCAGTGGCGTCGGCATCGTCGAGCCCTTGTATTTTCTGGCTCTTGATCTCCCCCGCGCCCAGAACTTCGACCGCGACGCCGCCTTCCTCGCGCTCTGTGTTTTCCAGCCGCAACAGGGGAACGTCGATCACTCCATCCCGCGGCAGCCGGGTCTCGCCGTTGATCACAAAACGCGCGCTGTGTTCGACCGGTTCGAGGAAAGTCACCGCCAGCTCGCCATTCTTCATCTCCCAGTCCGCCACCATCGCGCCCGCAACCTGGTTGATGGTTACGTTTTCCGGCAGCCGGATCCGCGCCTCGCGCGCCGCCCCCTGCACCACTTCCAGATTCGCTTCCGCATACATCGAGCTGGAATCTTCCGCCAGGCTGGTTAACTGGGTCAGCGATCCCCGCATGCGCAGCGGCAGATCGACGTGGTGATCTTCAGTTTTCCTGCGCCAGGCGAAAGTCAGCGCTTCGTTGCCGCGGCCATAGGCCAGCCATTTCGTCTCGCTGGCGGTCTCAGATTTCTCCGAGAGCAGCCCGCCGCCCACGCGCAGATCAATTCCCTGGCGCGGAAGCTGCACCGCAGCGCGAGTCACTCCCGATTCCGTTGCGGGCAGAGAGAGGCTCTCCTCGCCCGCTGACATGGCAACCGGAACATCCACTTCCAGCAGCAGCAGCGAGCGCCCGGAATGCGAAAGCAGCGCAGAAAGATGAGCGCCACCTTTTCCCGCAGCGCCTGGAACCAGCGACACCAGCTTGCCATCGAGCCGAGCCTCGCGGACCAGCAGGCCCGTTGGCACCGGCACGCGCACCCAACCGTCTTTCAAGACGTCCACGGTCAGGCTGGCGCGTCCCGTCGCCACCTCGCCCGCAATGCGCAAGTCATAATCAACACGAGTGAGTGTCGCATCCAGCGGAGGCGGCTCGGGATTCGGCTCAACCGGATACGCCTTGGCCCGCAGTACGCGATATTCTTCCACCGGAATCACCACCCATCCGGCGGAGCGGGAGGAGTCCAGCGGCCTTTCTTGAGCTCGCGTTGCGCCTCCGCAGGCGAAAGCCACGGCCACAAGGCAGGGGAGAAACTGTCTCAGAGCAAATCGCCTGAGTTGCGGAACCACTACAAAAAACGACGTCTTCATAAATCCACCTTTGGAGGCTCGATCGTTTCCATCGTCCAAGCCTCACCAGTCAGTCACGGGGATGCACATCTGTCTCGGGGGGATGTTTCGGGGAGGGCTGCCATTCTCCTGAAGAACGCAGGCCGGACAGGAAGTTGCGCGGGAATTTGAAACGGAGTAGCCGAGCGCGGGAGTCTGCGATCTAAGTCCGCGATCTATGAAGGGGAAGGGATTACTACGGTCATCGCGCGCTTAGCTTTCGTGTGCACGCCGCTGTCGTGCCGCTTCATGGCAAACACCAGCCCGCAGGGCGGCATTCATTAGCCCGGCACGTAAGTGCCGGGTAAGCGGCAAAGAAGACGAGAGTCCCGTAGGGACGGCACTGAAAATGCGTTCCCGACCCTCTATTCAGACTCATGCATGCGCCGCTGTCGCGCCGCTTCGTAGAGCACGATGCTCGCCGCCACGCCGGCATTCAGCGATTCCACCTCCTGGCGATGAGGGATGGCGACCGTCTCATCCATCCGGGCGATGAGATTCTTTGGCAAGCCCGCGCCCTCGCTCCCGACGAAAATCGCCACGCTGCCGGTGAGATCGGATTGTTCAAGCGGCATTCCTTTGTGCGATGAGGTCGCAATCAAGCGGACGCCATGGCTGCGCAGTCTCCCAAGCGTCGCCTCCAGGCCACCGGCTTCCTTAGCTACAACCACAGGAAAGCGAAACACCGACCCCGCCGAGGCTCGGATCACTTTCGAATTGAACGGACTAACTGTCCCCTCACCCAAGACCGCGCCGGCACTGCCGAAAGCCTCCGCTGAGCGCAGAATCGTCCCGAGATTGCCCGGATCCTGCAGTCCGGCAACCACGGCGATCGGCCCGATTTGCATCCGCTCCAGCACATCGTCGAGCGAAAATTCCTTCACCCGCACCAGCGCGGCCACGCCCTGCGGAGTCTCGCTGGGCACAGCACCATCGAACAGTTTGTCCGGCAGGAGCAGGGTTTCGACGTGGGCGCCAATCTGCGGCAGCAGGCGCTCCGCCCGCTCCGGCGCCGAGGCACGAAAGAACACCGCGCGAAACTGCAGCCCGCTGCGAATCGCTTCTTCTACGATGCGCAGGCCTTCGATCGCGCACTCGCCGCGCTCCGTGCGTTCGCCCCGCGAAAACGCCTGACGCAGTTCTTTCACCAGCGCGTTGTGGCGCCCCTCCACGCGACGCAGCCGGTCGAGCGCTCCGGAAGCGGATTCTGCCCGTGCCTTCATCGTTTTTTCCTTCGTGTCCTTAGTGTCCTTCGTGGTGAAAAATAACACATCCGCAGCTGCGGTCTCATCCCAGGGCGTTTTTTGCCGTATGATGGTACGTTTCGCACCCAAATAAATGGAATCCTGCCTTTCGGGAAGGGGGCGCCGTGCGCGCCGAGATCGTCAAAATCAGTTGTGACAACCCTGAATCATCGCTGATCAAGTACGCCGCCGATCAGATTCGTTCCGGCGAAGTGCTGGGCATGCCCACCGACACGTTCTACGGACTGGCCGCGGACCCCTTCAACCTGCGCGCCGTCGACCGCGTCTACGACATCAAGACCCGCTCCCGCCACAAGCCGCTGTCGCTGCTCATTGCCGGCGTCGACCAGGCGGAAGAACTCGCCAAATCGTTGCCCGAAGAGTTCTACGCTTTGGCGCGCAAGTTCTGGCCCGGGCCCCTTACGATTATCGTCAGGGCGGGCTCGCGGCTGCCGTTGAAAGTCACTGCGAACACCGGAAACGTCGCTCTGCGCGTGCCCAACGCCAAGATTCCGTTGGCCGTGGTAACGGCCGCCGCCATCCCCATCACCGCGACCTCGGCTAATCTCAGCGGAGCCTCGGAGTGCACCACGGCCGAGCAGGTGCGGGAACAGCTGCACGGCCGCATCAACATTATCGTGGACGGTGGAACTTCTCCTCGCGATGTGGCTTCCACCATCGTCGACCTGAGCGACGAAACGGCGCGCTGGCGCGTCATTCGCGAAGGCGCCATCCCGTCCGATCAGATTTCAAGTTTCTTTGCTCAAGGATGATTGAGCCGCGCAGCGGCGGCATTCATCAGCCCGGGGCGTGAGCTCCGGGTAAAGTGATAACAGCGGCCTGAGTCCCAAAGGGACGACACGCCTTGCGTGTGCCGGTGACAGTTCGAATGACAACCCGGAGTGAACGCCTTTCGGAGAAATGACCGCCGCCCTTGCAACCCGCCGCTTATGGCTCCGAGTCGTGCTCGTCGCGCTGGCGGCTTTTGTGGTGTGGATGGCCAGTATCGTGGTTCGGGTCGTGCGGACAGCCGCCCTCGAAGAAATCCATCCTGCGGATGTCATCGTCGTTTTTGGCGCGGCAGAATATTCTGGTCACCCGTCACCCGTGCTTCGGGCCAGGCTCGATCACGCTTTCGATCTTTACCAACATCACATCGCTTCCGTCGTGATCACCACCGGCGGCGCGGCCGCGGACCCGACTTTCAGCGAAGGAGGTGTGGGCAAGGAGTACCTGCGCAAGCGCGGCATTCCGGAAAAAGCGCTGATCGCGGAGACGCAGGGCTCTGATACCGCACAATCGGCCCAGCGGGTCGCCGTCATCATGCGCGCCAACGGCCTGCACAGTTGCGTCGCCGTCAGCGATCCGTATCACGTCTTCCGCATCCGCAAACTGCTGGAGCACGAAGGCATTGGCCCGGTCTATGTGGCGCCGCGCGCGGACTCGCGCCACGGATGGATGCAGCGCTCTGAAGCCGCCCTGCGCGAAGCGACGAGTTACTTGTTGTGGCGCTTGGGAATCACCTAAGACCGCTTTACGCGACTCGACCGAGGCCATGCACCGAAGCAACTTCGTAGTGCGCCGCCTTCGCGTCGTATCGTGAAAGGTGCTTACGCCGCTCTTCCGGAATGATGGCCCTCTCGTAGTCCGCATGTCCCGCCGCAGCCCGGATGTCATCGAGTGAGTCGAAGAGCAAGATCGTGATGAATTCCACTTCAGCACCCAGACCCCGCCGCAGCAGGTAGCTTCCCCGGTAGCCTTTCTTCTTGCTGATCCCGGGTAGAAGCTCGGGCTTCAGCAGCGCCTCATAAGCGTCAGCATGCTCAGGCTTCGTATATCCGTGCCAAACTCGAGCGATCACAGTCGAACTCCTCCGGCAGCCGCCTTTCTTTGCGTCCTTCGCGGCCTTTCTTAGCGAACTTTGCGGTAAGTCTTTTCCCGCAACCCACCACGCATAGGAGCGTCGCCGCCGCCGCCCCTACCACCCCCTCGCCTTGCGCAGCTCCGTTATATGCGCCACATGATGTCGCCCATGCCACGCGTACAGCGCCAGGTTCTTCTCCAGGCTCATCAGGCCCAGTTCCGGATGCCGGAACGCCCGCTTCCAGTCCTCCGGCTTCAAAGACCGCAGCAGCCGCACCCAACGATCGTGCAGCGACTCCAGCAGAGTCAGAGAAACATCAATCGGCGTGGCCCTGGTGTCCGCCAGTTCGGCCCAGCGATCT
>DATFNR010000039.1:0-54279 GCA_035266285.1 Candidatus Sulfotelmatobacter sp. | reverse complement strand
ACCCGGCTGCCGCCGGAGACGCAGTTCCACAACGATGTGGAGTATACTGCGGAGAAGTTTCGAATTCTTTACCGGGAAGTGCAATCATGGCGTTGAACGTGGCCGAGCAGGTGTCAGAGCAGGTTCCGGCGGACGATTTTGCGGCGCTGGAAGCCAAGGTCTATCGCACCATAGAGATGTACAAAGCCGCGCGCCAGGCCCAGGCAGCGGCCGAGCGCGACACGCAACGTTTGCGCCAACAACTGGACGAACGCGACGAAGAACTGGCCACCCTACGGCGCGAAGCGGTGCAGTTGAAAAAGGAGCGGGAAGTCGTCTGCGGGCGCGTCGAGAAGATGCTGGCGCAGATCGAGTCGATTGCCGAAGCCAGCTAGCGCGGGATGACGGAGGGAACTGAGCCTTCCGCATCTGTTGGGAGGATTGATGGCGACAGCGACCAAAGATCACACGGTCAAGGACACGCAGAACGCCAGCGTGCGGGTGGAGATTTTTGACCAGGCATACAACCTGCGCGGGTCTGACCCGGAATACATTCTGAAGCTGGCGGAGTACGTCGACGCCAAGATGCGGGCCGTCGCTGAGGCCACCAATACGATTGACACCGTGCGGCTCGCCGTATTGGCCGCCCTCAACATTGCCGATGAGTACCACCTGCTGAAGAAAAAGCAGGACCACGGGGCAACCGACTACGAGAAACGCGCGCATCTATTAGCAGATGCACTGGATGAAGTCCTGCGCGATAACCGCAAAGCGGGATAGTCTGCCTGCCAGAACGCTCCTCTTCGTCCTCCTGCTGTTGAGCACCGGCGCCCGCCCTCAGGAAACCGCTCTTCGTTCCCAAGCAAATGTCGTTCTGATTCCTGCCCTGGTGAAGGACCGGCAGGGCGCAATCGTCTATGGACTGCAGACCCCGGATTTCATCGTGGAAGACGATGGCCAGCAGCAAACTGCGCGGCTCGACGAAGCGCCGGAGGGGCAGCCGATTTCACTTGTGGTCGCAATTCAGCGGGGACGCCGCGCCTACTACGAATTTCCTCGCCTACAAGGTTTGAAAACGATGCTGGAGCCGCTGTTCGGTCAGGGCACCGCCCGGGTCGCCGTCGTCGAGTTCGACACTCAGGTTGAGTTGGCGCGCGATTTCACAAACCAGGCCAGCCTGGTCTCCGACGATTTGACGGACCTTCAGCCGGGGGACAGCGGAGCGGCGATTCTCGACGCGGTCAGCTACTCGGTGAGCCTGCTTCAGAAAGAACCTGAGGATCGTTTGCGCGTCCTGCTGCTCATCAGCGAGACCCGCGATCATGGCAGCCGCGCGAAGATAGACGCCACCGTGGCCGCGATCGGGCAAAGCAATGCGCTGATGTACGCGCTGGCGTTTTCGCCTGCGCTCTCCAACATCATCGACACCGGGCGCGGCACCAACAAAGACGAGATGAATGCATCCCCCGATCTTCTCGCTCCGCTCGTGATGACCATGCACGCCATGCGGAAGAACGTTCCCAAAACGATTGCCGAGATGACCGGCGGTGAATACGAGCTCTTCGCCACGCGCAAAAAGTTCGAAGTGCGCATGAACGACTTCACCAACCATTTGCACAGCCGCTATCTGTTGAGCATCGCGCCCAGAAATCCCCATGCCGGCCTGCATCAAATTCGAGTGCGGTTGAGAGACCCTGGCAATGGCACTATCCTGGCGAGAACCGGCTATTGGGTCGAAGAAAACAGGTAAATTCAGCCTCTGCTAGTACTGTCGCTGGCGCGGCACGATTCGATTTGCACCGGATTGCCATCCCTGCCCCCGGGCAAGCCTTTCGTGTGAATGCCACATTACTTTGGTTGCAAGCTGGCTGCCAACTTTTTGCGCTCCTCCTCTTGCCAAGCTGCCGGCTTTTGCCTAGCATCCAAATTGAAAGCCGGCCTGCAAGGTTGGTGATGACGGGTAACCGATTTTTGAACCAATGCTGAATGAACGGGTGCTCGACTCGAACTAGGATCCGGTGAGCGACGCTCCGCCATGCGGAGATGCCTAAAGGGTCTCGGCGGGCGCCCAACGTCTACCGACGGGTTCATTCTCGGCCCCGCCACACGGCTCCGTGGGTCGGCTTGATTTGTTCTGTGTGGGGCGGACACTCCTGTCCGCCAAATGCCTGCAGCATCTCTGAGGTCGGATTTATCCTGAATACCCTCCGCAAGATTTTTAGACTCCAGTGAGTTCTGGACAGGGACTCTGGGCCTTTGGCCCGTGGCTAGGGCTCGCGGGCAAGAGTGCCCGCGCCACACGGTTCCTGCTAGACTGATCGCGTAGCAAATCCAGCGATTCCCGCATCTAACTTATCGTGTATCCCCAACTGTTTCATCTCGGCCGCTTCTTCCTGCCGACCTACGGATTCCTGGTTGCGCTGGGCGTCCTGCTCGGCCTGTGGGTCAGCGTGCGCAACTCCGAGCGCCTGGGCATTGACGGGGACAAGGCGTGGAACTTTGGCATTCTCGTAGTGCTGAGCGGCATTGTCGGGGCCAAGGTGCTCTACGTCATCAATGAGTGGTCGTACTACCGGGCGCATATCAGCGAGATTTTCAGCATCACGACGTTGCAGGCCGGCGGAGTCTTCTCCGGAGGGCTTCTTGCCGCCTTCGCCGCCGCCGCGTGGTACGTCTGGAGACATCACCTGCCGCCTCTCGGTACCTGCGACGCTTTTTCTCCCGGCCTCGCTCTCGGCCACGCCATTGGCCGCATCGGCTGCTTCGCGGCCGGATGCTGTTACGGGAAAGAGACGCACCACTGGTGGGGCGTGACTTTCCGCAATCCCCTGGCGCACGAGATCACCGGGACGCCGCTGAATGTGCCGCTGGAGCCGACGCAGCTGTTCGAGTCCGCAGTGGAGTTGGCCAATTTCATTTTTCTCATGTGGCTGCTAAAGCGCCGCAAATTCGACGGGCAAATTTTTGGCGCTTTCATGTTTATCTATGGCATCGCGCGATTCTTCCTCGAGTTTATCCGGGACGATCCCGGGCGCGGCTCGGTGTTCGGCGGCGCGATGTCGGGCACGCAGCTGATTGCGATCGGCTTGGTGATTGGCGGCGGCCTGATCTGGTGGCTGCGACCGGGTTCCAAGACCATCTCGGCACAAACCGCGAACGCGACGCGATAGGCCATTCCGCCAGCGCCTCTTATCTCCTTACTCCGAGCTACGTCCTAGGTATTACTCCGATCTGCGATCCTCGGTATTGCCAGCGTCCGTAGGACGCCCGATAGTAGCCCGGCGTTTCAACGCCGGATAGACTGGTGCTCATTGCACAGCGTCCCGTAGGGACGCCTGAGACAATCCATGGGGCCATCCTTACCTTCGCACCTCACGACCACGCCTGAAGATTCCGGCCACCGGCTGGACCAATTCCTTGCTGCGCATCTCGACGGAGTGAGCCGCGCCCGCGTGCAAGAGCTCATCCACGCCAAGAATATCCTGGTCAACGACGCGCCGGCCAAAGCTTCTCTGAAGCTCCGCGGCAACGAGCGCATCACCATTCTGAGTCCCGCGGCTCGTCCTCCCCTCCGCGCCATGGCTGAAGAAATCCCGCTTGACATCCTCTACGAAGACGATGACCTCGCCATCATCAACAAACGCGCTGGGATGATGGTGCACGCGGGCGCAGGCGCCACCGACGACGCACGCAATCGCGGCACGCTGGTCAACGCGCTGCTGCATCACTTCGCCTCGCTCTCGGCGGTCGGCGGCGAAACCCGTCCCGGCATTGTCCATCGCCTCGACAAGGAAACCAGCGGCCTGATCGTGGTCGCGAAAAACGACGAGGCTCATCGCAGGCTGGCTGCGCAGTTCGCTCACCGTGAGGTGAAGAAGACCTACATCGCACTTGTGCATGGCTGGCTCAAGAAAGACCGCGGCACCATTGCCGCCTCCATCAGCCGCGACCGCGTTCGTCGCACCCGTATGACCACCCGCCTGGCTGGCGGACGCGAGGCGATTTCGCACTACACGGCCGCCCGGCGGTTGGACACGCCTTTCGGCAAATTCACGCTGCTCGAAGTCAAGATCGACACCGGCCGGACGCACCAGATCCGCGTCCACATGGCGTCGCTTGGCCATCCCGTGGTCGGAGACAAACTCTACGGCGCGCCGCGCGAACTCAAAGCCGAGGAGAACCAAGGAGTGAGAATAAAGGGGGAGACGCTCTCCCTGCCCCGGAACTTCTTGCACGCTGCCCAGCTGGAGTTGACGCATCCGCAGACCGGCCAAAGGATTGCCCTGGAGAGCCCGCTCCCGCCCGAGTTGCAGAAACTCCTGATCGCACTTGAAACAGCTGCCCCACCCGTTGTATCTAACAAGAGCAGATAGGACACGGAATCCCGCCGGCGGCTCTTCGGGCTCTGGGCGGATATAATGTCATCAGATGGGAACCTTGGGGGCAACCAGCGCGCGTAGCGGATTTCGACTGCTCCTGCTGCTTTTCGCCGCAGGCGCATGGACGCAGTCGACTGCGCCCTCAGCATCGCAGTCCACGGCACCGAATCCGGCAGCGTTGCCGGAGACGCAGAATCAGTCCACCTCGAAGGCAGCAGACACCGCCCCGGCTGACGAACCGGTCACTCGAATCATCCTGCCCAGTAACGAAGTCAACTTGGTATTCACCGTGACCGACAAGCACGGCAAACGGATCACCGACTTGAAGCAAGCGGACTTTCGAGTGGTTGACGACAACAAGCCTCCGGACGAGATCCGCAGCTTCCACGCCGAGACCAACCTGCCGCTGCAAGTGGGCCTGCTTATCGATGCCAGCAACTCGGTCCGCGACCGGTTCAAGTTCGAGCAGGAGTCAGCCATTGAGTTTCTCAACCAAACCGTGCGCCCGCACTTCGATCTCGCCTTTGTAGTCGGCTTCGATGTGACGCCCGAGGTCACGCAGGACTTCACCGACAACACCGGAGCGCTGGCGCATGGAGTGCACGACCTGCGTCCGGGAGGCGGGACGGCGCTCTACGACGCGCTCTATTTTGCTTGCCGCGACAAGCTCCTGAAGGCTCCAAAATCCACCCCCGTGCGGCGGGCGATCATTCTGCTCAGTGACGGCGAGGACAACCAGAGCCACGTCACCCGCGAGGAGGCGATCGAAATGGCGCAGCGCGCCGAGGCCATCGTCTACACCATCAGCACAAATGTCAGCGGCACTAAGGGATCAGGAGATAAGGTGCTCGAGCGCATCGCCGATGCTACCGGCGGACGCGCCTTCTTCCCCTTCCAGATTCGCGATGTGGCCAACGCCTTCGCTGACATTCAGGACGAACTGCGCAGTCAGTACTCAATCGCCTACAAGCCGGCAGACTTCAAAGCTGACGGGCACTATCGCAGCATTGAGATCGTCGCCAACGACCGCAAGAACTTCCGCGTGCGCGCCCGCCGCGGATACTACGCTCCGGCCCAGTAGCAATCCGATTGAGCCGCAAAGCTTCCCTTCGTGTACCTTCGTATCCTTAGTGGTCATCGATTCTTCATGGGGATCGCCGAAATGCCCGGATACTCAGGAACTCCTCTTCCGAAGAAGCTCGGAATCAAAGACAGATTCCGTGTGCGCCTGATCGGCCTTCCGTCGGACGTGCAGGCAGAATTGAAGCCCGCGCTCGCCGCTTGCCAGATCATCGACGACGGGAACGACGCGCTCGACTTCGTCATGCTGTTCACAAAATCAAAAGCAGAGCTGACGAAGGAGTTCCGGAGAATCGGAAAACTGCTCGCTCCGGCCGGAATGCTCTGGGTCAGTTGGCCCAAGAAACGCTCAGGCGTGGCCACCGATCTCGACGAGAACGTGGTCCGCGACATTGGCTTAGCTGCGGGCCTGGTCGACGTGAAGGTCTGTGCCGTAACCGAAATCTGGTCTGGGTTGAAGTTTGTGCGCCGTCTGAAAGATCGCTGAGGAAAGATCGCTGAGGACAAGGAACGAAACACAATGGTGCGAGTGGGCTTGATCGGATTTGGCCTGGCGGGGCAGGCGTTTCACGCGCCCGTGATTCGCGGGGTTCGTGGCATGGAATTGGCTTGCGTCCTCGAGCGGCACAGTTCCAGGGCAAAGCAGAAATATCCGGAAGTCCGCCTTGCCCGCACGCTCGACGAACTCCTCTCTGACAAGTCAATCGGCTTGTGCGTGGTGGCTACGCCCAATGATTCGCACTTTTCCTACGCCAAAGCCTGTCTCGAGGCTGGGCGCGACGTGGTCGTCGACAAGCCATTCACCCCGACGATGGCCGAGGCCGAGCAACTTGTCCGCCTCGCCTCCGAGCGCGGACGCTTGATTACCGTGTATCAGGATCGCCGCTGGGACGGCGCTTTTCTGACCGTGAAGAAACTCGTCGCTTCCGGCGTGCTGGGAAAAGTCGTGGAGTATGAAGCGCGCTTCGACCGCTTCCGTCTGGAGCCAAAGCCCAACGCCTGGCGCGAGCAGGCCAACTTTCCGGCGGCCGGCGTTCTATGGGATCTAGGCCCGCACCTGATCGATGGCGCGCTGGTTCTGTTTGGCGAGCCGCAATCGATTTGGGCGTCGGCGTTTTGCCAGCGCCCAACTTCCCAGGTCGACGATGCCTTTGACGTCTGCATGGAATATCCCGGTCTGCGCGCAACGCTGCGAGCGCGCATCATTGCTTACGCTCCGAGTCATCACCTGCTGTTGCACGGAACCGAGGGGTCATTCGCGAAGTACGGTATGGATCCGCAGGAGGAAATCCTGCGCAGTCCGAATTGTCCCGACGGTCCGGCTTGGGGCGACGACTGGGGCAAAGAACCAGAGCAGTGCTGGGGGACGCTAACCCGCGTTGGCGGCGAGACGCGGAAGGTCGAGACTGAACGCGGAGACTACCGCGGTTTTTACGCCAACGTTCGAGACGCAATCGAGAAGCGAGCCGCGCTCGACGTCACGCCGGAACAAGCCGTGCGCACCATGCGCGCGCTTCTGCTAGCCCATAGGAGCAGCCGCGAAGGCCGAGTCGTCAAATGGACGGAAGCGCCGGAGTAGCTCGCAGTCAACCCACCTGCAATCCAACGCGCGCATCAGGCGCCGGTCACGAAGAAGTTCTCATCGGGCTTGCTGTCAACTTGATCGGGAGGGATGTCGGCGGTGACGTCCTGCACGAACTCGCGGCGGCGCTCTGGTCCCTTGCGCTCGATCACGCGCACGCGGCGCGTGGGCATGGTGGAGGGCTCGAGGCCAACGATGCGGCCATCGCGCACCTGAATCTGCGAGCGGAACCAGTCGGTGCGAAACATACGGCCCGCGGCGTAAAACGTGATCGCCGCCGCGATGGGGCCTTCAAATTCCTGTCCCGTGCACGCGAGGATGCGCTTTCCCATTTCCTGCGTCCAGGTCATGCCTCCAACCAGAGGATCGTTGAGCCGGCAGCGCTCGAACGGCATGGCGTGCGAGAGCTTGCGCAGTTGCAGGAGTTGCAAAAGTACGGACGTCTTGGCCAGATTGGTCACGATCACTTTCGCTTCGGTCGCTGAGACACGCTCCATCTTGATGTGCAGGTCGGGCGACCACTCGCGCTCGAATTCTTCACGCGCCAGCGCCAGACCTTTGTCAGTCGCTTCGACGTAGCGCATCGTGGCACGCGCCAGGACGATGCTGAAGAAAGTGGTGACAATCGTGGCAATCACCGGGATGTAGCTGATCAGCGTCGTAAACGGGATGCGGAACGAGTTGACCATCTGCATGTGCATAAGTGCGCATCGCTCCTGAGGATTCGGTCTGAGCCGGTGATTCGCATGAGTCTAGCGAAGGGGCGTCGCGGGCTCCAGATGCGCATGGTGCGGGGACGGTAACCAGCGGCGGCCAGGGCCTTTGGTAACCAGAGCCGGTCGGAAGTTGGCAGATAAGACGGAGTTCTCAGGATCTTGCCGGTGCAGAAAGGGATCGCACCCATACTGCGGCCGCACAGGCCCATACCGCCAGCAGAGGAATCAAGCTCGCGAGTCCTCGCAGTCCGGCGAGCTGACCAAGATTGAAAGCTCCATAGAGGCGGCTCGATCCAGCTTCGGCTACGGTCAGCATCGACTGATGGTTGAGTGCCACCTGCCCGGCCCAGAATGCCGGCCACGTGGAATGCAGCAGTGGGCAGGTGTCTTGCATCGACAACTGCGAAGTCGTGGACACTGCCATCAGCGTCAGGCAAACGCTGCCGGCGGCCAAGACCGCCAAAACGACGCGCCCGCCGCGCCGGGCACGTTGCCACGCCACCGCCAGGCCGAGGCACAGCAGCGGAAAGCTTGCGCCCGCATAGCGCGGGCCGAAGGATAGCCCTGACTTCCACCAGTAAAACGACGCGTTGAACAGGAAGTAGTAGACCACGATTCCCGCCGCGGCCAGCGCGGCCTTGCGTCGCCCTCGCTCCTTCCACAACCACCACAACCCGAACGGAGCTGCGAGCAACACTGGCGACGCGAAGAAGATCCCCCGCGAGCATCCGAATAGCAGCTTGAGCAAGCGATCCGGATGCGGATAAGTCAAGCCCATATAGCCTTGCCGTTGCATAAACGAGAAGGAGTCGGGTTCGTAGTAGGAGTAGCTCGGACGGAACGAGCCGAACGCCGCGTGCAGATAAGTCAACAACACGATCAGACAAATCCCCGCTCCCACGCCGACGCCGGCGATCACCCGCCAGCGCGCAGCCCCTCCGCGCGGCCAGGCATAAGACAGCGCCAGAAATGCGAGTGCGGCTGACGCGGGGGCAGCGGGATACTCGGTCACCGTCGCCCATCCTGCGGCCAGTCCCGCCCCCAGCGCCCAAAGGAATTCGACTATCGCGCCGCGGCTTTCGCCTAGTTGCAGTGCGCACGCAAAGGCGAAGACGAAGCATGCTCCCACCAGCGCATGCGCCCAGAACAAGCCGGCATACGCCCAGATCGGAGTGCCCAGACACATCACAATCGCGCCGAACGCTGCACCGGTGACGTCGCCGCCGAATCGCAGCCCCAGGAAGAACAGGCATACTCCGGCCAGTGCGGCCGGCAGAGCCACCGTACATGCGCTCACCACGTAAGACAGTGCGACCAGCCCTGGTGGCGACTGCGGGTCCAATCCCGCCAGTCGCAATGCGGGTCGTGCCACCATGGCGAAAGGCACGGCAAGAAACACGAGCCCTGGCGCTTTTTCCGAGTAGTAGTGTCCTTGGAAATGCGCCTTGTCGTGAGTGTTGTCGTGGTAGGCGTCGATCTGCAGCGTATGGCGCTCGATGATGGCGCGAAGCAAATCGAAGCGCGAGTTCTGATTCCAACCGCCGCCTTCGTAAAAATAAACAAACGAGAAAAAGACTACGCCACCGAGCAGGAGTGCGGCTTTCCAGTGCGTAGCAGTTTGTGCCGGGAGCGGAGTCATCATGTTCCGGGAAGCTGGGGATCGCCCTCAAACGCGGGAGACGGACGTTCCCGCCAAAGCTCAGGAGACGCGAAACACGCTCACGGCTTGGCCATCGCCGCTATTAATTGGGTCACGAGTTTCTTCGTATCTCCGTCCATTGCAGTGTCGATTGCAGTCGCGGGGTGTGCGGAGCCGTCCGCCGTCACTACATTTCCCTTCAGTCCAACGTAGACCGCATCATAGGCCGTATCGCCCAGATTCTCCACCCTATGCTTGAACGGCGGATACCAGCGAGCCTCGCCCGGCTTGGAATATATTTCCCGCGTCTTCCCATTTTCGTCGGTAAAGCGAAGGTGCGCTTCGGTAAGGATCACCACCACCCCGCCGGGATGCTCGTGCATCCCTGATTTCTCGTGCGGTCCATAGTGAACTGAAACGACCTGCACCCGATCGTTTTCAAAAGCCAGTCTGTAGTGCTTCGGCTCAGCCTTCGTAGGATCCTGCCCTAGAGCCACCACTGCGGCGAGACACACAACAATCCCTGATGCCAATAAGGTCGAACGCATGCCCCCTCCTGCGCGAGTAGCTTGATTCTTCCGGTTCTTATGGAAATCTGTCGCAACTCTACTTTCCAGCATGCTGTGTGTCAACGACTGGGCAGGGCGGTGCCCCATGTTGGTTAATCATGCCGACTGAGGAGGGAATGTTCTAAAGTAGGCAGCGAAAACAATCTTGCCACCGCGGCAAATTGCTGCGGCGTGGTGGGCCCACCAGGATTTGAACCTGGAACCAACAGATTATGAGTCTGCTGCTCTAACCGTTGAGCTATGGGCCCGCAAGCCCAATCTAGCAGGGATCAGGGCCTGGGGGCCAGTGATCGGAGGGTTGGCTTGCGGACGCGAGGCCAGAGGAAGCTGGAGTTGATGCCGGAGATGTTTCTACGGTGGGAGGATGAGACTCGCCTAGGAAGAATAGAAACGTCCGCCGGGCGTATTACACCCCAGCGCCGCGTTGCATCGACGTTCCCGATGACGCCGCCAAGTCCGCCAGCGTCGGCACCGATTCCGGTATCGTCAATTTGCGTTCCGGCAATGTGCTCCCCGACTTGGCCGCCTCGACCAGCATCTCGATGGCAAGATCGGTGTTTGGACGAATGAAGATGGTCGCTGCCAGGATTCCGTTGCGCACCCACGCCTGACCGTGCTTGGGCATCCCGTCACAACCGGTAAACGGAATCTTCATCCAGCGCGCCCGTTCGGCTTCCGCGATTTCACCGAACGCTTTTCTCGCGCCCATGGCCATGCTGTCATCCTGTGCGCCCACCAGGTCAATGTGACTCTCGAGAGAGGTTCGCAAGCGCAACCATGAACTGACCGCCTTGTACGCACTCTCTTCGGTCCAGTTCGCCCGCATCGTCTTTACTGCAATGTTCGCCGGCTTAGTCTTGTTCATGCCCCGGGTGCGGTCCTTCGCTGCCGAGCTGTTGGGAGGACCTTCGATATACAAAACTGTTCCGCCGTTGGGCAAGAGCGCCGCGAACTGCTTCCCCTGGATCTTCCCCACTTCTTCATGGTCTGCGCTCAGACCGAAGACTGGAACTTTGTAGGTACGCCGCAGATCGGGAATGTAGTCCGCTTCATGATTCAGGACCACCCATCCGATGCCCGCCGCCGCGGCGGCCCGCGCCACTTGAGGGAAGGCGGTGCCGCCGGCCGGCTCGAACAGAATCGCGTCAGGACGCGTCACGTTTGAATCCTGAACGTAGTGCAGGAGTTGCTGGCTCTGCGTGAGGGCGTCGTTGCTGGCGTGAATGATCTTGACTTCCACGCCCAGGCGTCGTGCGGTCCGTTCTGCCGCCACCGCCTGCTCAATCTGATAGTCGTTATCGTTGTTGGTCAGCGAAACCAATAAGCTGAGTCGTTTCATGGCACGGCCTATCTGCGATCATAAGTCCAGCAGACATCCTTACGAAGGTGACTGTAGTAACGATCTGGCCTTGGAAGGGATTCGCGGCCACGGCGGTGGAGACGACAGAGCAAGCTAAGAGCCAGCTGAGGCGCTGTTCGCGGTTTCACCCAGAAACGACTTCAGGCTGGCGTCCAGCGTTTCTCTCTGGTCATCCGGAAGGCTGACAAAGCGGAAGGGTTGCATCCATCCCTGCGTGGCCCACATCGGAAACAGCATCTGCGCCTTGCCTCGAATCGTGGACTGGCCGAGGTGGAAGATCAATTCCACTTCGATCTTCTCGTCCAGCGGCTTCTCCAGATGCACGACCCCGCCCGTCGTCGAAAGCTGATGAAACGCCGCTCTCAGCGAACGCCGATTGGGCAGCCGGACCAGCACCAGCACCGAGCCGCGCAGCTTCACGCGAAACGGCCGGCTGACCAGGTCCTGATCGTCGGCGGACACCTCAGGCGCGGTCGAATCGGGCTGTTCCACCATATGCCAGAAGTATGACAGCGCTGGGTAAGGGCCGCGAAGTTACCAAAGAACAAGACCGAATCCTGTCTTTGTGGAATGACGCTGAGATTATGAGGCGTTTACTTGCGCCCGGGGCGGGCTTCTGTTTTTTCTTCGAAGACGTTATAAGGCCACGATTTCTTATTCACTTTCAACGTCGGGGCATGGGCCGGCTCGCTCTGCGCTGGACTGGGCGGAGGAGCCCCGGGCTCGACCACATTCCAGTCCGCTGGCGGATCGGCAATCCCCCAAATATTTCCGTGGGTGTAGAGCGCAGCCCCAATCAGGTAGAACTTGCCATCATTGCCGAGCGGCAGGCAGTTGGCCACGCGCGCCGTCACGCTGCCTCCGCCGGGAAGACCGCTCAACAGAATTGGTGTTTCCAGTTGCAACGGTTCAGAGCTGCGAAATCCGCACCCCTGCGCGCTCACCACGAGCAGCGTACATCGGTCGCCAAACGGTCGCTGGCGGTCCAGGCTGATCACGCTGACCGGAATCTCTACCCGGATCCGCGTGCTGCGTCGAGTCGCTTTGGAGGTCAGAACTTCCATTGCAGGGGCTGCCAATCGGGCAGATTCTCGGCTACGTCAGGCATGTTCGATAGCACATTCCATTCTGACAGTAGACGGCTCCCGCTGCATGGTGACAAAGGTAACCAGAGTCGCGACCCCGCACGAGCGGTTGCTTATGCCTTCGCGTTCCGCCGCGCCTGGTTGATCCCAGCTCGGATTCCGCTGGCCACGGCGCGCCCATATCCGGAGTTGTCCATGGCGGTCATCGTCGCCGCGGCGATTCCTCCCGGGGTCGCCGCCTCCTCGAGAAGCTCGTCAAGGCTCAGTCCGCTTGCACGCCAATAGGCGATTCCATCGCCTAGCGCATGAGCCGCCGCAATCAAGGCAGTCTTCCGGTCCAGCCCCGCCGCACGCGCCGCCTTGGCCAAGGTTGCGACCGCATGATACCCATGCGTCGGCGAATGGGCCGCGGTAATCGCATCGAGCTGCCGTTCAGGTAGCTCAAGAACCGGCCCCACCAGCTCAAAGAATTTGCGCACGCGTACACGCTCAGCGCTGCCAACGCTGCGATCGAAGCTCAGCGGCGTCAACCCTTTTCCGATCCGGCACACCGGGCTCGGCATAGCCCGCACCCAGCGGACGGGAGGCCCCAGCCATTTCTTCAAGCTTCGCAATGGAATGCCCGCAGCCAGGCTGATGCAAAGCCTCGGTGGCACGGCGCCGCAAGCGACGACCTCGGCGAGCATCTCCTGCACCGACGCCGGACGGACGGCCACGATCAGCATCTCGGCCCGCTCGACCGCCGACTTCAAGTGGCGTGCACCCTCCACGCGCGACTCCCGCCGAAGATCGCGCACTTTTTCCGGATGCCGATCGTAGACAACAATCTTCCGCTGATCCCCGGCCAGCCGCAGACCGGCGGCCAGCGCGCCCGTAATCCGCCCTCCGCCGAGAAACACCGTAGCCTTCATAGTAAGTTCACTAGAAGTAGTTTGGTCTGGGTGGCGCAGTGCGTTCAGCGCTGCGGTCAAGGTCCATTTTATTGTGGGGCCTTAGCCCCTGGGAGTGGGTCCCACTAGTCAGCCGTTCCTCCACCGTCCACTACCAGCGCCGCTCCTGTCATGAACGAAGAGTCATCCGACGCCAGAAACAGAACTGCCTTCGCAATCTCCTCGGCGGTTCCCACGCGCCCCATAGGACGGCTGGCGCAGCCCGCCAGATAGTCCTTCCATTTCATCCCGCGCATCTTCGCGTCGGCGGGAAGCATGGGCGTCTCGACGTCGCCGGGGCAAATGCAATTCACACGAATCCCCTGCGCTGCGTGATCGATCGCCATCGCTTTGGTCATCAGCACCACGCCGCCCTTGGACGCGCAGTAGGCCACAGCAAGTGCCCCGCCGACGATTCCCCATCCGGAACTGTTGTTAATGATGACGCCGCTCTTTTGCGCGATCATCGCCGGCAGCGCGAACTTTGACATCAGGAAAGTGCCTTTGAGGTTCACGTCAATCTGCTCGTCCCATTCTCTCTCCGAGCACTGAACCGCCGTCCGCGGATAGAACACGCCAGCATTGTTGAACAGAATATCGATCCGCCCGAAAGCGCGCAGAGTCTCAGCGACCGTGTGCCGGCAATCTTTCGCCGAACTCACATCGGCGCGCAGAAAGATCGCGCTTCCGCCGTTTTTCTTGATCCGCTTCACCACGCCGGCACCGCGAGCAGCATTTCTACCGGTGATCGCGACCTCGGCGCCCTCCGCAGCAAACAACAGCGCAGTCGCTTCGCCGATACCGGAAGTAGCGCCGGTGATGAGAGCGATTTTGTCTCTAAGGCGCATATCGAGAAAATGATGATTGTTGATTTTTGATTGCCGATTGTTGAATGAAAACCGGCACTTTTTATTCGACAATCAACAATCAAAACTCAACAATAGATCCTTCACCGGCTCGCCAGCCCGCCGGCCGTCTCTCCTCCATCCAACGTGAACACCTGCCCCGTTGCAAACGCAGCATCATCCGATGCCAGATACGCGAACAGCGCCGCAATCTCCTCCGGCGCCGCATGCCGCCCCAGCGGAATCTTGCGGTTCACCTCTCCCAGCATCGCGTCGGAATACTCCGCGCGCTGCATCGGCGTGAGCACGTATCCCGGGGCCACGGCACACACTCGCACTTTAGGCGCGAGCTCGAGCGCCATCGACTTGGTCAGCTCGATTACTCCAGCTTTGGTCGCGTTGTAGTCGGCGTAATACGGATAGCCCATGATTCCGTTCGTCGACGCCGTCTGCAAAATCACGCCGCTGCCGGATTCAACTGAGTAACGCTCCCACATATGCCGCGCTGCAGTCTGGGCCACGTAGAACACTCCGGTCAGGTTCACGGCGATCACTCGCTCCCACTCTTCCGGAGTAATGTCCAGAAACTTGTGGCGAATGCTGATGCCGGCGTTGTTGACCAGCACATCGACCCCGTCCATCAGCCGGATCGCCTCGGCAAACGCGGCTTCCACCTGCATCAGGTCGGTGACATCGGCGATGATAGCCTCGCCCAAAGCCGGCAACTCTCGTTTGACGTGCTCGCATGCCTTCGCGTCGCGGTCGAGCACGCACACCTGCGATCCCTCCTCCAGAAACCGCGCAGCCGTAGCCGCACCGATCCCGCTCGCGCCGCCGGTGATCAGGACGCGCTTACCCTTCAGTCCACGCATGAAGTCTCCTCAGGTTGTGTAGCCACGGACGCATTCGTCCGTGGTTCGAGCGAAGCTCGGCCCAGTCGACACGACGCGCTGCACTCGGGCGCAGCGTGCACGCCCCGCTTCGCTTCGGCGTGACGGACGAATGCGTCCGCTCCTACATCGCCGGCCCCTCCGGATACGCCGGCAGATCCGGCGGTCGCGGCGGCAGTTTCTTCGGATTGGCCTCGACCTGCTTCATCACTTCCTCGATGGCGCGATCGAGTTGAGCGTCCTTCCCACGCGACACGTCGTCCGGCCGGTCGTCGACCTCGATGTCAGGCGCAACGCCATGGTTCTCTACGACCCACTTGCTGTTGAGATCATAGTCGGCGAATTCGGGACGCGTGATGTAACCCCCGTCGATCAGCGGAATGTCGCCGCGAATGCCGCGAACTCCACCCCAGGTGCGCTCGCCTATGAGCGGGCCGAGCTTGTACACCTTGAAGAATTCGCTGAAGATGTCGCCGTCGGAAGCCGCATACTGATTGGTGATGCATGCCAGATAGCCGTGAAAAACGACCGGTGGCGTTGTGGTGCTTTCAAAGTTGCGCGCCGCACCCATGCCGGACAGAATCCGTCGCAGCCGCTCAAAGATGAGCTGATCGACAAACCCTCCGCCGTTGTAGCGCACATCGATGATCATCCCTTGCTTGCGTATCTGCGGGAAGAATTGTTTGACAAACGCGTTGAGCCCGGCATCGCCCATGTCGGGAAGATAGATGTATCCGACCAGCCCATGCGTCGCGGCGTCGACTTTCTTGCGGTTGGTCTCGACCATGTTGTATTCGCGCAGCGGATACTCGTCGTCGATGGGCTTGACGGGCACAGTGCGCGCACCGTCTTCGGTTGGTTTGGAGTTTACGGTGATGGCGGTGGTTTCGTTGGCCGTGTTGACGAGCAACTCGTCGGGCGTCTGCGGCGCGCGCAACGGCCGCCCGTTGATGGCGAGCAGGTAGTCGCCTTCCTTCACGTTGACGCCCGGCTCAGTAAGGGGCGAACGCGTGTCTGGATTCCAGTTCTCCCCTGGATAGATCTTCTTGAATCGATACAACCCGCTGGCCGCATCGAGCTCATAGTCCACTCCCAGCAAGCCCACGCTGATGGGATGAATATCCGGCTGATCTCCACCGCCGACGTAAGTGTGGGAGTTGGAAAGCTCCCCGATCACTTCACCCAGGATGTACGTGAGGTCGTAGCGATCGGCCGCATAAGGCACGAGCGGCTCATATTTCTTGCGAACCGCGTCCCAGTCCACGCCATTCATGCTGGCTTCAAAGAAATAGTCGCGCTCCTGCCGCCAGACTTCGTCGAAGATCTGGTGCCATTCGGCCGGAGGGTCAATCTCTGCGCGCATGCCACCGAGATTCAGCGCGCCCTCGCCTGCTTTTTTGGGCGGGTCAGATTTGGCATCGATGATGCCATATCCGCCGTCTTTGGTCTGATAGAGAATCTTCGTGCCGTCGAACGAGATCGCCCAGCGCTGGCCGCCCTCGATGACGGTCTTCTCTTTGCGCTCCTTCATATCGAACGCGTGAATGGCAGTCTCTTCGCCGGGAAGCGGCCCGGACAGCCCCTGTACCGGCTGCGTCGAGTAGTAGAGGAAGCCCTTCGCAGCATTGATTTCGGTGATGCTGGCCACCGGCACGGGCAGCGCCACGATGCGGTTCTGAATCCCGTCGAGATCGATGCGAAAGTTCTTGGCGACTTCTGCGGCTTCCTTCTCGCCCGGCTTTTCTTCCTTCTTCTCTTCAGTTTTCTTCTTCTCGTCCTTCTTGCCTTTGTCCTTCTCGGACTCCGATGCCGCCGGCGCAGGCTCTTCGCGCTTGATCGCTGTCTCGTCACTCAACGCAGGAAAGGGCGACGGCGTGTCGGCGCGCAGCGTCACCAGATACGGTCGGGTCGTCTTTGGATTCGCGAACTCGAAGTCATAATTCCCCAGCACCTCGTTGTAGTCGCGGTCTGACAAGAAATAGAGATGGTTCCCCTCGGGATCGAACACCGCGCTGTTGCTGTTGACCAGATCGCCGGTCACAGCCGTGATCTTCTTGTCGGCAGTCGAGTACAGATAGACGACGCTCACGCCGCTCTGCAACTGCTTGTCGTAAGCAATCCACTTGCTATCGGGAGACCAGTTATAGTTCGTGATCTCGGCGAACTTGCCGCGATCGACCTCCACCGGCTTCTTATCCGCAATGTCCACGTACCACAGCCGCAGATCTTTGTCGGCCCAAGCCAGTCGCTTGCTGTCGGGCGACCACACAGGAGCAAACTTAAACCCTTTGTAGCCGCTGGTGATCTGTTGTTCTTTATCCTTGCCGCGCTCTTTCTCTTCAGCCGCCGCTTTGGCCGCGGCTTCTTTGTCCTTCGCCTTGTCCTTCGGTTCAGGCTCCTTCCCCAGTTCGATGTTTCCCATGCCGTCCTGCGGCGTGATGTAGATCTCGTCTTCGCCCGTCTTGTCGGAGACGTACGCGATCCACCGGCCATCGGGTGACCACGCCACTTCCTTCTCACGAATCCCCGGACTATGAGTCAAATCGCGGGTTGCTCCATCCTTGGCTGGGACAGTGAACACATCGCCGCGCGCGGCAAAAACCGCGCGCTTGCCATCAGGTGCAATATCGAAATCGGTGATCAGCTTGCTCACGCTGGCCCAATGCTTCATGGTCAGGTCGCGCTCGCCGGGCAGCATGATCGTCAGTTTCGTCGGCTGCTTCGAACTTAAATCGAACAGATAGAGATATCCGCCGTTCTCGAAGATGATCGACGCATCACCCAGGCTCGGCCACATGACGTCGAAATCCGCAAAGTGCGTGAGTTGTTCGACCTGCTTCGAGCCGAGATCGAAGCTGTAAAGGTTCAGCCGGTGCTCCGTTCCGCGATCGGACGTGAAGTACAAGGTGCTCCCGTGCCACATAGGGAAGGTGTCGGTGTAGTCGGTGTGCGGAACCTTCTGCTCCAGCACGTTGTTCTTGATGTCGTAGATGTAGATATCCTGTGCCAGGCCGCCCGTGTAGCGCTTCCAGGTGCGGAAGTTGCGGAAGATGCGGTTGTAGGCGACCTTCGTTCCGTCGCCGTTGAACGACAGCAGGCCGCCCTGATCCATGGGCAGCGGCTCGGGCTGCCCGCCCTCAATCGAAACCGTGAACGGACGCTTGATCCATCCGTTCGACGCGTCGCGGCGCGACAGAAACACAATGCGCTTGCTGTCCGGAGTCCAGTTGACGACCTCGTCGTGAATGCCCATGCGGTCGTTGAGCGGGTGCGCGCTGCCCTGGTAGTAGGTCAGCTGGCGTGGCTGGCCGCCCTCGGCGCTCATCACATAGACATTGAAGTTGCCATCGTACTGGCCGGTGAAAGCCAGCCACTTGCCGTCAGGCGAGAACTTGGGGAAAAGCTCGCGCCCGGGATGCGTGGTAACGCGCCGCGCGGTGCCGCCGCTGGTGGAGGCGAGCCAGATGTCGCCGCCATAGACGAAGGCGATCTTGTCGCCGCGGACGTCGGGGAAGCGCATCAGGCGGCCTTCCTGCGGTTGCTGGGCGAAAGTGAATGTGGCGGAGAAGAAAACAATGAGGACTGCAAGACGGCGAACCAGTAGCACGGTAGGAGCCTCCTCAGGGATGGGCGGAAAACCCGGCGCGGCCATCGCACATGCGCGCCCCGGCCCGCCAGGCAAACGGGAAATTGTAGCAGCAAGTCAAAGTGCAGGAGGGATCGCGACAGCCAACAGTGTCCAACAATTTGTCAGGAGCCTAAGTCCCGGGACTTGCGACCGTTTGCAACCTGTGCGAAAACGGACCATGTAGGGACAGCCGCCCCGGCTGTCCAGGCGGACCAGAAGTATCGGTCCGCAGCGCGATTGCACCCGGCTACGCATCCACGAAGCAGAACGTAGAGGGCGACCCCCACCCGCCCCCACGCCGCCAGTAAGCGTGAAAGAAGCTCCGAAGGAGCGAAGGATTGCAGCCCACCGCGTAAGCGGTGGGTGAAGATCGGAACAGAAGGGCAAGCCCCGGAAGGGCGAAAGAACCCGCGGTCCGATACACCCGGACCGCCGGACAGCCGAGGGCGGCTGTCCCTACATGGGCGCTGGAATCAACATCCCCACCCTCTCGCAAAAAGCCGCGAGAGGGATGGGCACACGCCGTGATGGGACGCCGGCTGTCAGATCAAAGTCAGAGGCAGCGGACAGGAGTGTCCGCTCCACATGATCAGAAGGCACGCAGGGTTTTCAATTACTCAATTACGAAATTCCCCAATTACCAAATGCTTAGATTGGCTTGCCGCGGAAGAAGTAGACGAGCTCGATGATCAGGATAACCACGACCATCAGTTCCAGGACGAAAGCGCGGGACTGGTTGAATTGCTCGACCATGAAGCGGTAGAGGTCTTCGGCGGTGTGCAGCTTTTCCTGGACGAGGTCTTTGTAGTCGGGGACGCCGACTTTCTGGGCGCAGAGCTTGTAGAGGCGGGCACTGAACATGTCGCTCAGGAACTTGATGGCGTTGTCGGCGCGCTCGGTGAGTTCGTTGACGTCGAGCAGGACAGTGTGCAGCTTCGAAGCGGCGCGGGCGGTGCGCCACCGCGACCACAGGCCGGTGCCGCCGACCTCGAGGAAGTCGTAGACATTTTCGAGTTCGTGGGTCATCAGGTCGTCGTAGTGGCGGAACTCGAGCAGCTGCGAGTTGGCGTACTGCAGCAGCTGGATGGCAGTCTCGGCGCCGGCGGGCGTGTCGTAGATGAAGGCGGCGTTCCATCCGATGACGGCGAGATCGTTGGGGTAGTAGGAAATGCGGGAGCCGAGAATTTCCTGGCGCTCGCCTTCGGAGAGCAGAGCGGTCTCGCCGCGGACGACCTGGGAGATCTGATCGCCGTTGCTGGCGAGCAGGTCGTTCGCGGAGGGAGAGCCCGTGATCTCACGAACCTGAAAGATAAAGTAGTCCTCTTGCAGCCAGGCGTTGGGCGGAATCTCGGCGGTGCTGCGCGGGTCGACGTAGGGCTTGATCAACGCCGGGGCGGCGCGCTCGAGCCTCTGCCGGACGATGCGGCTGGCCAGCTTCTCAAAGTTGGTGTCGGAGGTCCAGCGGCAGGAAAGTTCGATAAGGCGGTCCCAGTCGCCGGAAAAAGGCAGCTCGAAGACCAGGCTGACCACGCCGTAATCGTAGTACTTGATCTCGCCGGTGAGGCGCTCGCCGCTGTCGAGGATGATGGGGTCGAGAGTCTCTTCGACCGGCGGGCGCTGGTACTGGACGTAGGCCGGGGCGTTCTTGAACCTGGCTTCGGCGCTGCGGGCGGGGAACAGTTTGCGCAGTTCGTCGAGGTGGATCTCTTCACAGACGTCGAACTGGATCAGGACCAGGACCGAACCGCGGAGCGGGCCTTCGGCGGACGGCTGCACGCAGGCCTGGACCTGGGTGGTCAGGGCGTGGGCGACATCGTTGCTGACCATGGTTGTGAGGTCGCGTTCCATAGCTGGCCCCGGAGTGCTGGGACGATGTTGGCGAAAGAGAGCCGGTGAGCAGGTCTATTGTCCCAGAAATGGGGTGGTTTGGGGTAGAGGTAGCGCTTGGGAGTCCCGGACGCCCTCGTCTGGGGAAGGCGGACGAGGGCGCCAGCCCCTACGCAAGCTGTTGATGGGTCAGCGGTTACGCGATAACTGCCAGAGCAGGGCTGCGCCTCCGGCTGCGGCTGCCAGGCCTAGGCCGGCGCGGCGCATTGAGGACTGGATTTCGGATTCGCGCTGGCGGACTGAGAAGGACTCCGGGTGGGGGCCGGGGACCTGCGGCTCAGGATTCAAAGCCATCTGCAGGACTTCAGCCAGATGCAGCGCGTGGCGGCCGGTGAGTTGGGCAATCTGCTCGCGGCAGCTAAAGCCGTCGGCGATGATCAGCCAGCCTGGCGGCGCCTGGCGGACCGCGGGGAGGAGTTCGAGCTCGCCGATGGCGGCGGAGACCGAATACTTATCGCGCTCGAAGCCGAAGGAGCCGGCCATGCCGCAGCATCCGGGGGCGGGGGCGGTGAAGTCGATGCCGAGGCGGCGCAAGAGCGACTCTTCGGCGGTCATCTTCATGATCGATTTGTGATGGCAGTGGCCGTGGAGGAGAGCCTTACGCGGGAACTGCGGGAGCGGGGCGTGGGCGGAGTTCTGTTCGAGAAACTCGCTGAGCAGGAAGGTCTGGCGCGAGAGAGCCTGGGCGCGCTCGTCGTGGGGGAACAGATTGATGAGTTCGTCCCGGAAGACAGCCACGCAGCTGGGCTCGAGGCCGACGATGGGGACTCCGGCTTCGATTTCGGGGGCGAGTTCGTCGAGAATTTCGAGCAGCAGCGCTTCGGCGCGGTCGAGCATTCCAAAGTCGTAGAGGGGGCGTCCGCAGCAGAGATGGGCGCGGGGAACGACGACCCGGTAGCCGGCGGCTTCCAGGACTTCGACGGCGGCTCGGGCGGTGGCGGGGAGGAAGTAGTTGTTGAAGGTGTCGGCCCAGAGGAGGACGGGAGGCATTGAATCATTGAGTGATTCAGCCATTGAGTCATTGGAAAAATTGGAGCCCCGGACGCCCTCTTCCGGGGGGCGGACGAGGCGTCCGCCGCTCCGTGGTCTGCTGGCGCGTGTGCGGAAGAACCACGATTTGAACGTTTCCGGCGCGAAGGCGGGGATCTTGCGCTGATGCGGAATCCCGGCGACTACTTTCGCGATGTCGCGCAGGAACGGGAGTTGAGTAGTCAGATTAACCAGGCCCGGAGCGTTCGAGGCCAGGCGCGCCCAAAGATCAATGTTGCCGAAAGCGTAGGCGCTGAGCGGGCGGACGCGGCCTTCATAATAGTGAGAGAGGAACTCCGCTTTGTAAGTCGCGACGTCGACGCTGACCGGGCAATCGCTTTTGCATCCTTTGCAGGCAAGGCAGAGGTCGAGCGAGCTTTTGACCTCTTCGCTGCGCCAGCCATCGCGGATAACTTCGCCTTCCCTGTTTTGGCCCAGAGTCATTTCCCACAGCAGATGCGCACGGCCGCGGGTGGAGTGTTCTTCTTCGCGCGTGGCGCGGTAGCTGGGGCACATCACGCCGCCTTCGTCGCGGCGGCACTTGCCGACGCCAACGCAACGCAGCGTGGCCTGGGCCAGGCTGCCGTGATCGTCGGGAAACTGGAAGAATGTCTTTGGCTCCCAGGGCGCGTAGTTCGCGCCCAGGCGGAGATTTTCGTCGAGTTTGTTGGGGTTGATGAGCTTGCCGGGATTCATCTTCCAGTCGGGATCCCAGGCAGTCTTGAACTTGCGAAAGGCTTCCATCAACTCGGGGCCGAACATTTTCGGGAGCAGTTCGGCCCGCGATTGTCCGTCTCCATGCTCGCCTGAGAGCGAACCGCCATAGCTGACGACGAGGTCGGCGGCCTCTTCCATAAAGCGGCGGAATTTCGCAATGCCGGGCTTGGACTGCAGATCAAAGTTGATGCGGGTGTGCACGCAGCCATGGCCAAAGTGGCCGTAGAGCGATCCCTTGTAGCCGAAGTCAGCCATCATCTTCCGCAGATCGCGGAGATAGCCGCCGAGTTTTTCGGGAGCAACCGCGGCGTCTTCCCATCCCTCCCAGTTGATCGACTCGCCACGCACGTGCGAGGTAACGCCAAGACTTGATTCGCGCACTTCCCAGACGCGCTTGGCTTGCTGACCGGCGTACAACTGAACTTTGGGAGGATGGGCGCTCCGATTCAGCGCTGCAATCAGGCCCTGCGCCTGGGATTCGGCTTCGCGCGCCGTGGCAGCGCCGAACTCGACCAGCAGCCAGCCGCCGCCTTCGGGCAGAAGGGCGAGGCCTTCGGAATTGATCCCCTTCGTGCGTGTATACGTGACCAGGAGATCGTCGAAGCCTTCGAGGCCAATGGGCTTGTGCTGCATGATTTCGGGGACGTGGTCGGCGCACTGATAGATGTCGGGGTATGCGACGACCAGCAGCACACGGGCGGGAGGACTTTCGACGAGGCGGCACGTTGCTTCGAGAACGGTGACGCACGTGCCTTCGGATCCGACCAGGGCTCGGGCCACGTGGAAGTTGTTTTCCGGGAGTAGGTAGTTGAGGTTGTAGCCGGAGACGCGGCGGGGAATGTTGGGGAATTTTTGGTGGATCAGAGGGGCGTATTGACCGGCGATTTGCTTTAGGGAGTTGTAGATTTGAGTCGCGCGATCGCTGCGGAGCGATACTTCCGCGCCGCCTGGACGGGCGAGGGCGCCCGTCCCTACGTGGTCTGTGCCTTGGCCGCCTGGGCAGACGAATGCGTCCGCCCCTACGTGGTCTCGAATGAAGTTTTCGCCTGCGGTCAGGCGGGTGCCGTCGTAGGTGACTACTTCGAGGGCTTCGATGTTGTCGTCGGTCTTGCCGGCCATGACGGAGTGGACGCCGCAGGAGTTGTTGCCGATCATGCCGCCGATGGTGCAGCGGTCGTGGGTGGCCGGGTCAGGGGCGAAGGTCAGATGATGCCTCTCGGCGGCGTTGCGAAGTTGGTCGAGAACGACTCCGGGCTGTACGCGGGCCATGCGGCGTGCGGGGTCGATTTCGAGGATCTGATTCATGTAGCGGGAGAAGTCGAGGATCACGGCAACGTTGCAACATTGCCCAGCAAGCGAGGTGCCAGCCCCGCGGCAGAGCAACGGGGCGCCGAAGTCGCGGCAGACGGAGATTGTTGCCAGGACATCGTCGTTGTCACGCGGGAGAACTACGCCAATCGGAACCTGGCGGTAGTTCGAGCCATCGGTAGCGTAGAGGGCGCGGCTGCCGGCGTCGAAGCGGACGCCTCCTTCGGATCCGCCACGAATTTGCGCGCGCAGAGCTGCGGCCAGGCCCGAAGCATCGGCCAGAGCGAAGGTCGAGGCCGGCGCGGATTCTACGGTTTTCTCGTGCATGGGCCGGGGTGCTAGTTTGAGGGCGTCTCTGTCTGATTGATGTTGGTGATCTGAATTCTGGTTCCATCGCCGGTCGCTTGCAGGTTGATAGTGACGGTGCTCTTTTTGTCGGTCGAAACGATGTTGCAGCGGTTCTGATCGGAGGTTGAGACCATCGCGCTGGGGAATCTGGTCTTGTAGAAGCTGCAGACCTTGTCGAGGGAATCGCTGCTGGTGAAAATGGCGGCGACCGTGTGGATCTTCCCGATGGTTGCGTCAGAGGCGCCGTTCTTCTGCACTTGCGCGCCCGGATAGATGTCAACGCCGAGATCCTTCGAGGCCTTGTCGGGATCTTGTGAAGTCTCGACGGTGCCGAACGGAGTTTCGACCTTCACGTTGTCGCCTTGCTGGCGCACATGCGTGCTCTTGGCGACGTGATACACGAAATAGCTGAAGCCGCCGACGAGAATGATTCCGAGGCCGATAAAAACGGCGACGATGATGAGGACGATCTTCAAAGCGCTGCTGCCGCCTTTGGAGGCAGGCGGCGGTGGAGGCGTCGCGGGAGCGGGGGAGCCGGTGACGGCAGCGCCGCATTTGCTGCAGAACTTTGTGCCGAAAGCCAGTGTCGCGCCGCAGGAATTGCAAAACGCCATAAGTCACCTCGATCGTACAAGGTTCGGTAGTGACGGCGGGAGTATATCGCAGATTGGGAGAGAAGGCAGTGCTCCAGTTGCCCCTCAGGGGCCGAAGCCCGACAGAGTTAAGGCACTTTACGCGGCCTTGAAGGGCCGCTCTTCCGCACTAGCTCCAGGCGCGGGTGCCGTAGTCGGCCATGGAGAGCGCCAGCAGGATCAGCAGGAAAAACAGAGTCGAGATGACGACGAGCTTGAGCAGTTTCTCGCTGGCGTGGCGAAGATGCATGAAGAAGAGAGCGACGAGAAGAGCCTTGGTGGTGGCGATAATCAAGGCAACGGCAGCGTTGAAGACTCCGAGATCGACCTTCGCGGCCTCGTAGGTGAGGAGCGTGCCGGCGAGCAGGGCGATCCAGACGGCGAAGTAGGTCGTCAGAGACGATGATTTCGAGTGGCCGGATGTGGAATCTTCAGACATGGAGAACCTCGCGCATGCAATGCCTCATCGATGCCGGTCGATCAGATAGAGCAACGGGAACAGGTAAATCCAGATAATGTCGACGAAGTGCCAGTACAAGCCTCCGATTTCGAGCGGGGTGTGATAGTCCGGCGTGAATCGCCCTTTCCATGCCATCCACAAAAGCCAGGTGAAGATGCCAAGGCCGACTACCATGTGCAGGGCGTGCAGCCCGGTCATGATGAAATACAGCGCGAAGAAAATCTGCGCGTGTTGCGGGTTGGCGTATTCACCGGGATGGCCGGGGATCTCCTCGTGCTCGAAGCTGAAGGAAGAACCGGGAACGTGGTGCTCGACGAACTTGTCTCTGTACTCGACGCCCTTGATGCCGAGGAAGGTCAGACCGAAAAGCATGGTGAGCACGAGCATGGCGATCATGAGCGCGCGGCGGGATCTCTGCGCAGCCCAGATGGCAATCACCACGGTCAAGCTGCTGCAGATCAGCACCGCAGTATTTGTGCCGCCGAGAGCAGCGTCGATCGACGTGCTGGCGGCGGCGAAATCGCCAAAGTATTTGAGCCGGTAGATCAGATAAGCACAGAACAAACCGCCGAAGAACATGACTTCCGTGGCCAGGAAGATCCACATGCCGAGGTTGGAGGCGTCCCGTTGCTGCTCTTCGGTGGCGAAGTGGTGCAGGAGCGCCGGGTTGTGCGTTTCGGCATGGGCTTCACCGTGAACGGCGGCGGCTGTGGAGCTATCGGGCAACCGGAACCTCCTCTTTGCGGGGCGCGTCCAACTCGTCGTAGTTGTAAGCTTCCCAGGTCACGACCGGTTCTTCGTCGAAGTTGAACGTGGGCGGCGGAGACGGAGTCTGCCATTCGAGCCCGGCCGCGTTCCAGGGATTAGCCGGTGCGGGCTTGCCATAGCGCATCGACCACAGGAAATAGATCATGGGGAGCAGGTAACCGACGCCGAGAATGGTCGCGCCTGCAGTCGACAGCACGTTGAGCACCTGATACTCGGGCGGATATTGGTAGTAGCGGCGCGGCATGCCGACATAGCCGAGGATGAACTGCGGGAAAAATGTCAGATTAAAGCCGATGAAGACGATGAGGGCGGCGAGGCGCGCCCAGCCTTCGGGATAAAGCTTGCCGGAAATTTTTGGCCACCAGAAATGCATCCCACCGAGATATCCCATGACCGCGCCACCAACCATGATGTAGTGAAAGTGAGCGATCACAAAATAAGTATCGTGCACGTGCACGTTGACGCCCAGCGCGGCGAGAAATAATCCGGTGAGACCGCCCATGGTGAACAGGCCGAGGAACCCGAAAGCGTAGAGCATGGGCGCGTCGTAGTGGATCGATCCCTTGTAGAGGGTGGCCGTCCAGTTGAAGACTTTTACCGCCGAAGGCACCGCAACGGCGTAGCTCAGGATAGAAAACACGAGCGCCGCGTAGACAGAAATTCCGGCGACGAACATATGGTGCGCCCAGACCAGAAAGCCGAAGACGGCGATCGCGATCGAGGAGAGTGCGACGAAGCTGTAACCAAAAATGCGCTTGCGCGAGAAGCAGGCGATGATCTCGGTGACCACTCCCATCGACGGCAAAATCATGATGTAGACGGCGGGATGGGAGTAGAACCAGAACAAATGCTGGAACAACAGCGGGTCGCCGCCGAGTTTAGGATCGAAGATTCCCAGGTGCAGGGCGCGCTCGGCAAGCACCAGGACGAGGGTGATGGCGATGACTGGCGTTCCCAGAATCTGAATGATGCTGGTAGCGTAGTGCGCCCAGATGAACAACGGCAGGCGCGACCAGGTCATGCCGGGCGCGCGCATGCGATGGATGGTCACAATGAAATTCAAGCCGGTGAGGATGGACGAGAATCCGGCGACGAAGATCGCCAGTCCGGCTTCAATCACCTTGGTATTGCTGAAGGCGGTACTGAAGGGAGTGTAGAAGGTCCAGCCGGTGTCGACGCCGCCGGTGAGCAGGCAGTGCAGCATCATGATGCCGCCGATGATGTAGAGATACCAGCTGAGCAGGTTGACGCGCGGGAAGGCCAGGTCCTTGGCGCCGACCATCATCGGCACCAGGAAGTTGCCGAGCACGGCCGGGATCGAGGGAATGAGGAAAAAGAAAACCATGACCTGGCCGTGCTGGGTAAAGAGCTTGTTGTAGGTATCGGCCTGCACCAGATCGCCGGCAGGAGTGAGCAGTTCGAGGCGGATGAGCAGAGCGAAGAAGCCGCCGATGAAAAAGAAGAACGTGATCGAGATGAGGTAGAGCAGCGCGATGCGCTTGTGGTCGGTGGTCAACAGCCACGAGCCGACGCCGTACTCTTTGTTGAGGTAGTTGGGGCGTTCCCCCTGCGAGTTGTCTGCGGTCGGCATCACTTATTGCACCTGACTTCCTTTGGTTACCGGCCTGGCCGAGGCCTTCGGCACAGCCACGGCGGGCGTACCCGTGGCGCCGGATTGGCCGGGCTGCGACAGCGATTTCACGTACGCCACCAGAGCGTTCAACTGTTCTTCACTGACTAACCCCTGGAACGTGGGCATGATGGGCTGGAACCCCTTCACCCGCTTGGCTCCGGGATCGAGGATGCACTCGCGAAGATAATTCTCGTCGGCGGTGACGGTGCGGCCATCCTCGAGCGCTACCGGCCTGCCGAAAACGCCCTGCAGATTCGGGCCGCGGCCCTGGCCGTCGCTGCGATGACAGGTAGAGCAGCCGAGCTCGGCGAAAATCTTCTCGCCGGTCGCGGAAAGCGGGCCCGTCGAACCGCCGCTCATCCAGGCCTCGTACTGCGCCGGTTCCATGACGATGATGTAGCCAATCATGCTGGAGTGCTGCGTGCCGCAATATTGCGTGCAGAACAAGTGGTACGTGCCGGGCTTGGTGGCACGGAACCAGGCCACGGTGTAGCGGCCGGGAACAACGTCCTGCTTCATGCGGAAATCGGGCACAAAGAAACTGTGAATGACGTCCTGCGAAGTCATGATCAGCTTGACGTCGCGGCCCACGGGCACGTGCAACTCATTGATTTCGCGCTGGCCCTCGGCGTGCTCGAGTTTCCACATCCACTGCTTGGCGACGACATAGACCTCAGTGGAGTCGCGGGGAGGAGTGCGCAGGTGGAAGAAAACAACTGCACTCCAAAGGAAGATGGCCATGAACACGCACATCGGGATGATCGACCACGTGAGCTCCAGCGGAATGGAACCTTCGATCTGTTCGGCCGGCACGCCCCTGCGGTGGCGGTAGCGCGCGGCGAAATAAATGAGGGCCGTGAAGATCAGCAGCGTCATCATCCCGGACACGATCAGCAGGAAGATGTACAGGGCATCCACGTTGCCTGCCATGCTGGAGGCCCGCTGCGGCCATAATGGAAAGTTATCGAACATAGTTTCAAAAATGCAGAAGTCGAAAGTCAGAGAGAAGAAGTAAAATCCGTCCGTATTGCGTATTTCTCACTTCTGCATTCTGACTTCTTATTTCTGACTTCTTAACACCTGACTCCAATCTCTGCGCGGGGGCGCGGCTTTCTCCAGGCGGAAGAGAAGCAGAAGCATTCCGCCGACCAGCAAAATCGTAAGACCCGCGCCCAACTTCAGCATGTTGGCTACGATGGCGCCATATTTCCCGGTCGCAGGGTCGTAGTGATAGCAGTACAGCAGCACCTGGTCGGTGAGATTGCCGATCTTGCCCTGCGAGGCTTCGACCAGGCCCATGCGCAGATCCTTCGGCGGAAAATCCACGCCGTAGAAGTAGCGCGAGATGCGGCCTTCCGGCGTGAGCACCATGATGGCCGTCGCGTGCGCGTATTGATTGATTCTGGGATCGTACTGATACTGGAAACCAACCGCCTTGGTGAGCGCGTTGATCGATTCCGGCGGCCCGGTCAGAAAGTGCCAGCCGGCAGCGGCTCCGGGGCGTCCGTAGCGCTCGAGATAGTCTTTCTTCTTGGCGGCCGCGATCGCGGGCGTTTCATTGGGATTGAAGCTGACGGTGACGACCTCGAATTCTTTGCCCATGTCGAACTTCACCATCTTCAGCGCACCGGTCAGGCCGGCGAGCGCTTCTCCGCAGAGCATGGTGCAGTTGTAATAGACCAGGTTGAGGATTACCGGCTTCTTACCGAAATAGTCGCCAAGCGTAACGGTGCGGCCGGTGTCGTCGACGAACGTCAGATTTGGCGGGACTTGCGCGTCGAGTTTCTGCTCGATGCCGACGTTTTGAAGGTAGGGTGGACGCACGTTGGCCGGGGGAGACATGACGCCCTGGGTCATGCCTTGGGACCACGCGAGCGAGGCGACCAAGAGAAGAGAAAGAGCCACGCCGGTTTTCGTGGCGCAGCGTCTGAAGGCGCGTCGATTCTGCAGCATTTTCGGCATGCCTGAAGGCATGCCCTGATACGAAACTGCCTCCGTATACGAAGCTGCTTCCGTCGAGCTGCGCTTGAGTGGGTGGACGAATGCGTCCGCCGCTACACGGGTCGTGCCGGTCGAATTGTGATGCTGGCTGCTCACTGCTTGGTTCCCTTCGTGTTCTTGCCGCTGCTTGCGCTGCCCGGTCCTTCTGCAGTCTGGCCGCGCACAGGCAGCCCGCGCTGCGCGATCAGGTCCATGGCGCGGTCGATGGGGATCCGAACGGTTCCGGCTTGGCGGTCAATGTAATCGTAGGTGCTGAGAATCTGCGCCTCGCGGAGGCGATCTCGGTTGAGTTCGACCTGCTCGTCCGTTTCCAACTGTGGCGCCGGAAAATTCTTCTTGAGATATTTCTCGTACGCCGTGCTCTCTTCGTCGGTCTTGTATTCGGGAGGGAGGTGGCGCGTGTCCACCGGGGCGTTCGTAATCAGAGGGCTGACCGGGGTCTGCTGCGCTTCGCTCCGCTTCTCCAGATAGGAATAGAGTCCGGTCACGATGAAGTGAACGATCAAGCCGGCGAAAGCCAGGCCGAGAAGGAAATACAGCACGCCCGCCACACCAATGTCGCGGCGCTCGTAGTTGCCATGGCTGGTCGAATTCGCGGGTTTGATTTCTTCACTCATGCGATTTTGTTCATGCTCAGGCGCTATGTGCCCCCATGGTGATGGGCCGGCTCAAAGACCTCCACCGCGGTCGGATCATAGGCCGGGAGCAGCGGCAATCCGCCCAGGTTGCGGAAGAAGTACCATAGCCAGATTCCACCGATAGCGATGGGCACGACGAAATCGGCCAGGTTGAACTTCAGCGTTTGCGAAAAATTCGGCTCGATGATCCAGTACATGTCGACATAGCGCATCAGCATCAGCCAGACCGCGACCCAGACCAGCTTGCGGATGTCGCGCTTGAACGGACGCGAAAGCAGGACGGTAAACGGAACGGCGAAGTGGAAGAGCGCCAGCGACAGGCCGATCCAGCCCCAGCCGCCATTAAGGCGCTTGATATAGAAGGTGATTTCGGCGGGCAGGTTACCCGCCCAGATGATGAGCCACTGCGAGAAGCTGAAATACGCCCAGACCATGATGAAGGTCAGCATCCACTTGCCGTGATCGTGGACGAAGTCGGGCTTCAGCATTTCGGACATGGGCTTGTAGTTGAAAAGGATGCGCTCGATGACGACCGCAAAGCACATCGCCGAGAGCATCTGGCCGATCAGAATGATCAAGCCGAAGATGGTCGAAATCCAGCTCGGGTCGAGCGACATGACCCAGTCGATCACAGCGAAGCTAATCGTGAAGGCATAGAGGATCAGACCCGGGCCGGCGACGGCCTTGAAGCGCTGCGTGTTGTCGCGGGCATCGGGTCGGTCGCCTTCGTGCGACCACTTAGTCAGCAAGAACGAAATCACATTCCAGACGGCGAAATAGATGATGGCGCGGAGCAGGAAGCCTCTCAGGTTTAGATAGCTCCCGAGAATAAAACCGTGCTTGGCGAGATGCTCGCGAATGTGCGGATCAGAGATGGATTCGGGCGGCATGGCCCAGGGGTACATGCGCTTTTGCCAGACTGCGATCACAAGCGGCACGAAGAGTAGCGTCAGCAGCGGCAGCGTGCGCATGGCGGCGCCCTGCAACCGGCGAATCACCACGCCCCATCCGCCACCTGTGAGATGGCGGATCATGATGATGGCCATGGAGCCGAGAGCAACACCCAGCCAGCACATGAAGCCGAGCAGGTACGCGCGGTAGAACTCCGCCGGCTGCGTGAAGGCGAGGAAGACCGCGACCGCGCCGAAGACTACGCCGACAATCAACGACCGCTGGCCGATGGTCTTCACCACCGGCGGAGGAGTCAAGTCGAGTTGGCGTGCGGCGGTCATTTCTGGTCCGCTTTCGTGTCTTCTTTCATGGGTTCGGATTTCTTATCGCGCGCAGGCACGGGCAACGTTGCGCCTGATCCAGGCTCGCGAAATCCTTGCGCCTCCGAGGGGATCTTCTGGCCCGCCGGCACGTCGGCCGTCGTGGCGCTCTGGCTGAGCTGAAGGGCGCGCACGTAGGCCACGATATCCCAGCGGTCACTCGGCGGAATCTGCGAGGCGTAGTCCGGCATGACGCCGAAGCCTTCGGTCATGACGTCGAAGAAGTATCCGAGCGGGGCTTTCTGCAGGCGCGCGATGTGGAACGACGGAGGCTTGCGCGCGAAGCCGCGCGAGGGCACAAACCCGTTGCCGTCACCCAGGCGCGAGTGGCACGGAGCGCAGAAAATGTTGAAGCGCTCGCGGCCGTGCTCAAGAACTTCCCTGGTGACCGGGAACGGCATCACGTCGCCGGGATTGTTGCCGATCTTGCCGGTGTAGAAATACGTGTCGGCGCGCAGGTCGCCGCGGGCCACCGTCCCCTCGACCGGAGGGCGGGCGCTGGTTTGGTCGGGGTAGAAATCGCTGCGCGCGAGCGGATTCTGGCGTGGCTGCACGTGCATATCGATGCGGCAGGCGGCGGTGAGGGCGATCGCCACAAAGATCATCGCGATGGAGGGGAAATCCCAACGATTCGACTTCCGTTGAATCCCACCCCCTTCGACAGGCTCAGGGCAGGCTTTGCGCACAGAACGCGCAAGAATGGGGCACCCGGCAACGAGGGAGAGCGCCGTCGAGCTTTGCTCGACCGGACAGCGGAGGGCGGCTGTTCCTACATGGTTCGTTATGGCCCGTACGAATTGGCGGAGGCGCAGCATTAGCTGGGCACCTCCGAGACGGATCGCGGATTCAGCGCTTCAAGGAACTTGCGAACACTCGCGGGATCGTATTTCTTGTCAGACGAAAACACGATCAGGAAGAAACGATCTTTCGAGGCGGACGAAAAACGCGGCACGTTGAACACCGGATGATAGGGCATGGGCAGGCCATTGAAGGCCAACATGCCCAGTACCGCGGAGATCCCCGCAAACAGAATCGTCATTTCGAAAGTAATGACGATAAAAGCCGGCCAGGAGTGATACGGTTTGCCGCCGATGTTCAGCGGATAGTCGACGGCCGACATCCAGTACTGCATCAGATAGCCGGTCACGCCGCCGATCAGCCCGCCAATGAGCACGGTCAGCGGGATCTCGTCGAAGTGAAACCCGATCTCTTCCGCCAGGCCTTCGATGGGGAAGGGGCTGTAGGCGTCGATCTTTTTGTAGCCGGCCTGGTGGGTCGCGCGCGCGGCTTCCACCAGCGCGGTGGCGGAGTCGAATTCGGCCATGATGCCGTAGATGGGATCGCGCTTGGCCATTACTCCTTCACCTCCGCCTCCGGCAAAAGCGTGCGCATCTCGAAGATGGAGATCGCGGGCAGCACGCGCAGGAACAGGAACATGAGCATGAGGAACATGCCGAGGGTGCCGATGAACGTCATCCAGTCCCAGCGCGTGGGGTAGTACATGCCCCAGGAGGAATTGAGGAAGTCGCGGGACAGGCTGACCACAACGATGATGAAGCGCTCCAGCCACATGCCGACGAGAATCACGCCGGAGATGAAAAACAGCGCGAGCGGGCTGGTGCGCAGCTTGCGGATCCAGAGCACCTGCGGAATGAAAATATTGCAAGCCAGCAGCGAGAGATACCACGGAGCATACGGCCCGTGCAGGCGATTCCACAGCGTGAAGGCGTCATAGCGGTCGCCGCTGTACCAGCCCATGAAAGCTTCAATGCCGTAGCCGTACGCGACGATCAGCCCAGTCGCCAACATGACTTTCGCGGAGTTCTGCAGATGGCGTTCGGTGATGAAATCCTCGAGGCCATAGATTTTGCGGATGGGGATGGCCAGCATCAGCACCATAGCGAAGCCGGAGTAAATCGCTCCCGCGACGAAATACGGCGGGAAGATGGTGGTGTGCCAGCCCGGGACGATGCCGACCGCGAAGTCGAAGCTCACCACGGTGTGAACCGATAGCACGAGCGGAGTGGCCAGCCCGGCCAGCAGCAGATACATGGTTTCGTAGCGATGCCAGTGTCGCGCCGATCCGCGCCAACCCATCGCGAACATACCATAGACAATTTTCAGCGCGCGGTTTTCGGTGCGATCGCGCAGGGTCGCCAGATCGGGGATGAGCCCGGTAAACCAGAACAGCGCAGAAATCGTGGCGTAAGTCGAGACCGCGAAGACGTCCCACATGAGCGGGCTGCGGAATTGTGGCCACACCCGCATGGTGTTGGGATACGGAAACAGCCAATACGCCAGCCACGGCCGGCCGACGTGAACTGCCGGGAAGACGCCGGCGCAGGCGACGGCGAACAGCGTCATGGCTTCAGCAAAGCGGTTGATCGAGTTGCGCCACGATTGGCGCAGCAGAAGAAGAATGGCGGAGATGAGCGTGCCGGCGTGGCCAATGCCGATCCACCACACGAAGTTGACGATGGCGAAGCCCCAGCCGATAGGGATGGTCACGCCCCAGATGCCGATGCCCTTTAAAAACAGGTATCCGAGGGCGTAGAGCAGCATCATGGTCAGCATGAAGCAGATGCCAAAGCCGACAAACCAGCCATTCGACGCGGGCCGCGTCAGCACAATGGCGCTGATTTTTTCCGTGACCGTGCCGAAAGTGTGGCCCGGCTCGATGACGGGAGCGCGTTCGAGATCGGTCGAAGATTTGTATTGCTCAGGCATCTTTCCTGCTAAGTCCCTCAGGGGCTAAAGCCTCGTCTTCAATCGGCTCTGAACGGCGCGGCTTAAAGCCGCGCCCTGATACGAACCTGTTCTCACGATTCGTATCAGGCTATGCCTTCAGGCATAGCGTTCAGGCATAGCGTTCAGGCTCGAATAATCAATGGCGCCTTCAGGCGCTGCGCTTCACCCCTCCAATTCTGGATTCGGGTTGCGAACCTCCGCCAAGTACGTGGTGCGAGGGCGCGTATTCAGTTCGCCCAGCAGGCTGTAATTTCGCGACTGCGCTTTCCACTTCGACACTGCGCTGTTCGGGTCGTTGATGTTGCCGAAGACGATCGCATCGGCCGGGCACGACTGCTGGCAGGCAGTCTGCAGTTCGTCGCCGACCAGAGTCTTTCTGCCTTCGCGCACCGAGGCGGTCTCGGCGTCGATCCGGTGCTCGTTGATCCGCTGCACGCAGTAGGTGCATTTTTCCATGACGCCGCGGCTGCGTACGCTGACGTCCGGATTGCGCATCATCTTGTATTGCGGAGTGTCCCAGTCCTGGAACAGCAGGAAGTTGAAGCGGCGCACTTTGTACGGACAGTTGTTCGAGCAGTAGCGTGTGCCCACGCAGCGGTTGTAGACCATGTCGTTCAGGCCTTCGGTGGTGTGGTTGGTGGCGCCGACCGGGCACACAACTTCGCAGGGGGCATTTTCACATTGCATGCAGGGTACGGGCTGGAAGAAAGCGCGCGGATTGTCGCGGTCGCCCTGGTAGTAGGCGTCGACCCGAATCCAGTGCATGTGGCGGCCGATGACGCACTGCTCCTTGCCCACCACGGCGATGTTGTTCTCCGACTGGCAGGCCAGCATGCAATTGTTGCAGCCCACGCACTTGTTCAGATCGATGGCCATGCCCCACGCGTAGTCTTCTTTGTCGTAGGGGTAAGGCTCGTAGAGCGTGAGGTCTTTGGGGACTTCATCTTCCTTCGCGAAGTTGGGCTCTTTCTGGTATTCGGCGAGCGTGGTCTCGCGGACCAGGGGACGATGAGCACCGTCGGGGGTGTCCATCGACTGCATGCCTTGGGTGGACGCGAGCTTGTACGTGGCGCCGGTTTTGCGGATGGTGACGCCTTGCGCGATCCACGGCGCGGCGGTAGTGCGGAGTTCGTAGGCGTTGAAGCCTTGGGCGGTGCCGACGCGGCCGGCGCGGGTGCGTCCGTAGCCGAGCGTGATGGTGACGGAGTTGTCGGGATGTCCGGCTTGAATCCATACGGGGCCGGCGACTTTTTTGCCGTTGAGTTCGAGTTCGACGACGTCTTCGGTTTTAATTTGCAGGCGTTCGGCCATCTTGGGGCCGATGAGGACGGCGTTGTCCCAAACCAGCTTGGTCATGGGCTTGGGCAGTTCCTGCAGCCAGCCGTTGTTGGAGAACTGTCCGTCGTAGACGGTGGGATCGTGGCGGAAGTTGAGCTCGATCGAATTTGCGTCTACGGCTTTGGTTTCCGGCGCGTCAATAACGGATGATTTTGCAGTCACTGACTTCGGAGCGAAGGTCGTGCCCTCAATCCAGCCATCGTGAAGCGACTTGCGCCAGAACTGTTCGAAGTCCGCGCCGGAATGCTGCTTCTGCCAGTAGGCGCGAGTGAGATCGTATCCAGTGGCATCGGACTGACCGGAGAGCAGTGCGGTGAATTCAAGAGCACTCTTGCCGTTGTAAAGCGGCGCGATCAGCGGCTGGATGATGCTGACCGTTCCGTCGTAGGCGCGAGCGTCTCCCCACGTTTCAAGTTCGTGAGTCGCGTTGACGTGCCAGTGGCAGAGTTCGGCCGTCTCGTCCTGATATGAGCCGTGGTGAACGCGGAGGGGAATCCTGCTGTTCTTCAGCGCGTCG
This sequence comes from Candidatus Sulfotelmatobacter sp., assembly GCA_035266285.1. Lineage (GTDB taxonomy): Bacteria > Acidobacteriota > Terriglobia > Terriglobales > Acidobacteriaceae > Sulfotelmatobacter. Next base: position 18,303 of record DATFNR010000039.1, on the reverse strand, counting down.
GCGAAGTTCAGGTCGGCGGGGGCGTCGTAGGCCGGGTTGCCGCCGAGAATCACTAGCAGATCCACTTTGCCGCCGCGCATGTCGGCGACGAGATCCCTCAGCGATTCGGCTTGATTAACCGGACTTGCGTCGACGGGATCGGAGTAGAAGACAGTCTTGCCGACGTGGCCGAACGCTTCATTCAGGAAATGAGCCAAGGCATGCAAGCTCGGCGGCTGCTGATCACCGACGACGATCACACCTGCCCCACGGTGATGCACAAGGTCAATTTCGAGGGAGGCCATAAATCTAAACTCCTCCTCGGTGAAACCGACCTTTGCGACATTGGGGTTGTCATTTCCAACTTGCCGTAGGGGGTGACCTCCATAGGACAAGGGCCGCGCGAATCTCTCAACATCAAGGCCTCTCGCCGGCAGCCGGTGATCCGCCTTCGCTCCCGTCGTGGTCGGCGTGCTTTCGATGACGTACAGGCGATTCATGTTGCCGCTGTCGGGATTGCGGCGGGTGGCGAAGTCGCGGATGTAGCGGGTGTTGCCGGGGAATCCCGCCGACAAAAAGTCGGCGTCGAGCGAGACGATGACGTCGGCTTTCGAACAATCGTAGCGCGTCTCAACCGGCTGACCGAAGGCGAGTTTGGCGCCCTCGAGAACGTTGTCGCGATTGACCGGCTCGTAGACGTGCCACTTGGCCTGGGGATAAATCTTCAGGAAATTGCGCAACTGGTCGGCGAGCGTGGGCGAAGAAATCGTGGGCGTGAGGATGCGGATGCCTGCGCCCTGCAGCGCCTTCTGCGCGCTGAGCGGGCCGCGGATGGCGGCGAGAAAATCCTTCATCGAGCGTTGGTCGCCCATCGAGACCACGCTCTGCGAGCGGTCCGGATCGTAGAGGCCGAGCAGCGCGGCCTGCGTGAAAATGTCAGTGCCGCCCTGCGAAGCCGGGTGCAGGTTGTTGCCTTCGATTTTGGTCGGGCGGCCGAGATGGCTTTCGACCAGCACGGGGCTGGCGTATCCGCCGAGCGTGACCGCGGTAGCGTAGTACTGCGGGCGGCCGGGGACGACGTTTTCCGGCTGGCGCACGTAAGGGACGATGGGCTCAAGCGGCAGTCGGACGCATCCCGTCATGCCGGCCAGGCCGAGCGATGCGCCCATGACCTTCAGGAATCCACGGCGCGAAACCGTGTCGAGCCACTCGGAGGCGTGTTTGGGGAATTCGCGGTGCAGGGCTTGCTGGAACTCTTCGGAGCCGGCGAGTTCTTCAAGCGAGCGCCAGTATTCGGGGCCGGTTTTCTGGGCGGCATCGTGCGCCGTCGCGGCGGCGATTTTTTCGCGGACAGAGTTCAGATTCAGTTTGTCTTTCGCGCCCGGGCAGACATCTTCGCGGGTCTTGATCTGAATTAAGCCGCCGTTCGGTTTTTGGTCTTTTGTCATGCGTTGAGAATTTATGTCGTCCCTACGGGACTCGTTCCATCATTCCGATGCCTACCCGGCACTTACGTGCCGGGCTATTGAATGTCGCCGCTTCGCGGCTTGCTCAGGCTCAATTCCGGCCCGCGTTTCGATTTGGGTGCCCCATTTCTCGCGTCCTTTGCGAGAAGTGGGGCTTTCGGCCGCATCACCGATGGCACGTACTGCACGTCGTAATGTCTTTCACACTGCGCACGCTGTACTTCTTCAGCAACGCCGTCCCAAGGTCAATCTGATCCGTGTAACTCTGCCCGTCCAGCACCACCGGGTTCGCGCTGGTCGGCTGCTGGTAGCGCATGTTGAAGACCTGATCGCGCGGGCGCAGATGATTCTCCGGCGCGCGATGGCAGCCCAGGCACCACTCCATCTGCAAACTTTCCTGCTGATACATCAGCGGCATCCGGTCGACGGGGCCGTGGCAAGTGTTGCAGCCGACTCCTTTCGTGACATGAATGCTGTGATTGAAATAGACGAAGTCGGGAAGCTGGTTGACGCGGGTCCACTGCAGCGACTCGCCTGATTTGTAGCTGGCGCGGACCGGCTCCAGCAGCTTGGCGTTGGTCCAGATCTGCGAATGGCAGTTCATGCACGTCTTCGTCGGAGGAATCCCCGCGAAGCTCGAGGTCTCGACCGAGGTGTGGCAGTAACGGCAATCGATGCCGAGCCCGGTAACGTGGTGCTGATGGCTGAACGGAACGGGCTGCGGCTTGCGCACGCCGGCATAGGTGACATACGGAGATCCCTGTATCTCGTAACCGATCCAGGTCAGCGCCGCTACCACAAACACGGCGCCGAAAATCGTCGCCCGCGAGAGCGTGTTCGTACTGCGCTGAAAGATCTGCGGCATTCTCTTCTATGAGATCTGGCTGAGGAGACCCGGCGGATCGTCCGCTGTCATGTAAAGCTGGTTTAGTTCCGGCGAAAAAGAAAGCTACCCACAGGTTTCGCGTTGTATGGAAAACAGGAAATTATAAATATTCCGCTCGAGTTTGTCGCGCGGTTGTCTTTTTTTTTCTCAGGGCTGGCTGAGTCTTCCTGCCGCCAGCTACGGGATTCTGCTCCGAATCTCACCGCATCGGCTACCTCAGATTCATAACCAGCAGTTTTGGTTCGGTCATTTCTTCAATGGCATAGCGCAGGCCTTCGCGGCCGAGGCCGGAATCTTTGACCCCGCCGTAGGGCATGTGATCGATGCGGAAGGAGGGAACGTCGCCGGCAATCACGCCACCCACTTCCAGTTCCTCGTAGGCCTGGAATAGCAACTTCGCATCGCGCGTGAAGACGCCGGCCTGCATGCCATAGGAGGAATTGTTGACCTGGCGAATCGCCTGGTCGAAGTCGCGGTAGGGCTCGACCGTGACCACCGGGCCGAAGATTTCCTGGCAGTTCACTTTCATGTCGGGCTTGGTGCCGGTGAGAACGGTAGGTTCGACCATAAGACCATCCCGACCGCCACCGCACAGCAGGCGCGCGCCGCCCCGGACGGCTTCCTCGATCCAGCTTGCGGTGCGGGCAGCGTCGCTTTCGCGGATGAGCGGACCGACGTCGGTCGCATCGTCAAGAGGGTCGCCGACCTTGAGCCTCTTCACGCCTTCCACGAGAAGATCGGTGAACTTGCCGTAGACCGAATACTCAACCAGAACGCGCTGCACGGAGATGCAGGTCTGTCCCGCGTAGGCGAAGCCTCCGGTAACGCAGCGGTCGGCGGCGTAGGCGACATCAGCGTCCGAGTGAACGATGACGGCCGCGTTGCCGCCCAATTCCAGCACCACTTTCTTTTTCCCGGCGCGGCGCTTGATATCCCAGCCCACCGGCACGCTGCCGGTAAAGCTGATGAGCTTGATGCGATCGTCGGCCACCAGAATGCCGGCGTCGTCGTTGGAGAGCGGAAGCACGTTGAGACCGCCGTCGGGCCAGCCCGCCTGCTGCACGCACTCAGCCAGAAGCAGCGAGCAGAGCGGCGTTTGGGGTGCGGGTTTCAACACCATGGAACAGCCGGCTGCGATCGCAGGCGCAACTTTGTGAGCGACGAGATTGATCGGGAAATTAAAAGGAGTGATGCCGACGATCGGGCCCAGCGGGAAGCGGCGCACGATGCCCCAGCGTCCGGCGGTAAATTCCTGCCAATCCAGGGGAAGGTATTCGCCGGAGATGCGCGTGCTCTCTTCGGCAGCAACGTTGAAGGTGAAGATGGCGCGCTCGACTTCGGTGCGCGCACCCTTGATGGGCTTGCCTGCTTCCTGGGCGAGGGTGCGGGCAAATTCTTCTCTACGCTCGGCCATCGAGGCCGAGATGCGCCGCAACACACGCTGGCGTTCAAACGCCGGCAGGCGGCGCGTCGTGCCGAAAGCCTTGACCGCGGCGGCAATGGCGGCATCCGCATGCTCGCGGCGTCCCTGGACCACGCGCGCGATCAGGCTGCCGTCGTAGGGGGCGCGAATCTCGACGGGGTCTCCGTCTTCTCTCCAATGGCCGTCTATGAAAAAACCATGCGTCGCAACGGGCGCGATCGTCATCTCTGCCATGATGTTTTTCCTTCGATCCCCAATGAACCCCGGCTGCTCGATTATAGGACTTTTTGCGGTGTGCGTTGCGGGTCAAAAGCAACGACAAAACCACCAGGGCACAGGGGCCCGCAGAGGAATCGCCTGCACGCTTTACAATAGGCTCTCTTCGTTATGACTTTTCCCATAACAATTTGTGAACTCGCGCCACGGCTGCGGCAGAAGGAAATCTCTCCGGTTGAGATCACACGGGCAACCCTGGAGCGGATTGACAGGCTGAATCCTGCGCTCAACGCTTTTATTACTGTCATGGCGGAATCGGCGCTGGCTGACGCAAGGAAGGCTGAAGCCGAGATTCTGCGCGGGGAATGGCGCGGACCGCTCCATGGAATTCCAGTTGCGCTGAAGGATTTGATCGATACCGCGGGGGTACGAACGACGGCAGCCAGTGCTCTCTATAAGGACCGCATTCCATCCGAGGACGCGGAGGTGGTCCAGCGGTTGCGGAATGCGGGCGCGGTGATTGTTGGAAAGAACAACCTGCACGAGTTCGCGTATGGTGGCAGTTCGCTGGTCAGCTACTTCGGCGACACTCACAACCCACGAGATACGAAGCGCGCTGCGGGAGGATCGTCAGGAGGATCGGCGGCGGCGGTGGTCGCGGGATTGGCATACGCGGCGATCGGTACGGATACAGCGGGATCGATTCGCGAACCCGCGGCGTTATGCGGTTGCGTGGGGATCAAGCCGACATACGGGCGCGTGTCGAGCCGGGGAGTGATTCCACTGTCAGCGTCTCTCGATCACGTTGGACCTTTGGCTGCAAGCGTGGAAGATGCGGCCATCGTCCTGCAGGCGATTGCGGGATATGACGCGGCGGATATCACCTCGGCGGATGTTCCGGTGGCTGACTACGTTGGCGTGCTCCGCGAGGATACGAAGCGGCTGCGCGTTGGCGTACTGCGGAGGTATTTCTTCGAGGATCTCGATGCAGAGGTGGTAGCTGCGGTCGATCACGCGCTGCGGGTCATGGAGTCGCTGGTCGCGGAGATAAAAGATGTACGGCTGGATGTGGCGATGGATCGAAAGCTGCAAGCCGCGGAGTCTTACGCCTATCACGCCGAGAATGTCGCGAAAACTCCCGAGCTATATCAGCCGGAGACTTTGCGGCGCATTCGAACCGGAGAGAAGGTCACAGCCACCGAATATATTCGGCAGCGCCGTGAACTGGACGAAGTGCGTCACGGCATTCACGAGGTCTTCGCCGATGTCGACGTTTTGGTAACGCCTACGACTCCAATCCCCGCGCCAGCCATTGCCGATCTGAAAGCGAATGCGGATGCGCTGCGTCCTGCCGAACTCAAGCTGCTGCGCAATACGCGCCCGTTCAATGTGTGGGGATTGCCGGCGATCTCGGTTCCGTGCGGATTCACCGAAAGCGGGCTCCCGCTCGGGTTGCAGATCGCCGGGCCGCATTGGCGCGAGGATCTGGTATTGCGCCTGGCGCACGCGTATGAGCAGGCGACGGCTTGGCACGAGCGGCGCTGCGGCGAGTAGCGCAGTGTGGCGGCGTGAAGCGGAAGCCGGGAAGCGCCGAGTGCCGATCAGTAGCGCCTCAAGAAATCCTGCACTGCGCGCGACGCGTCAGTGAAACCGCCCTGAGCGTTCAGAATTCCGAATTCCGCCTGGTTGGGCTTCACGTTTGGGCTCTGCAGCAAGTCGGGCTGGTCAAGCAGCTCGTAGATGTCCGCACCAATGACTCCGTATCGATGCGCATCTGCGGCTATTTCATTCATGGCTGCCGTCAGAGCCTTCCCTTGCTCCTTCGGATCGGAGTTCGGCCCAAGATTCGGGCTGATCGAAGCCTGGTCGAATTCCGTGATCCAAATGGGTTTGCGAAACGAATCGCGCAAAACCTTCAGGGCAGGCTTTCCATCGTCAGCGGTGGGGAGGCGGCCGTCCCGGCTGTAATACTGGTAAGCGGTAATGTCGAAGGTAACGCCGTCCCCGATCAATCTTTCCAGAAAACCGCTATCGAGTGACGTGGGAGTATGCTGGCTCGTTTCGACCATACTTTTGAGAGATGGATTGACGTCGCGCAGGCCGGCCAGCATCCCTCTGATCAGTCCCCTGACGACGGAGTACTTCTCTGCGTTGTAGTCGGCGGGCGAAGCCCCACTCGCGCCGTTTTTCACACAATACAGATCGTACTCGTTGCCCAGTTCCCAAACCCTGATCTGGGTTTCGAACTGCTTCGCCATGCCGTAAGTGGCAGCTCGGGCCGCATTGTAAGCTGCGTCCTCATCGGAGTACTGCTTCGGCGGCAACACAACGACCGGCAGGATACGGATGTTCTCCCGCTCCGCCAGCGCAATCAGATCAGATAATCTGGCGAATTTGTTGATATTGGCCGGGTTGATGTTAACGCGATAAGTAGAGAGGCCGAGCGTTTTGAGCAGCGCGATTTGCTGCTCGAGCGGCATCTTCTCGTAAGACTCGGCATTCAGCGGATGGCCGTTGATTCCGAAGTCGACCTCCCGGCGTGACTCGGGCTGAGCTACCGCTGTAGCTGCGGCAACGGTTAAGAACAGAAGGCTTCGAAGAAAGAACGAGCTCTTCATGGGAATTCTGCTGCCTCTCCTCTGTTTGAACCCGGAATCTGCCAAAAAGATTCGCTGCGCGAGAATGCAATGTGGGCGATGGGGAAGAATCAGCCGGTGGAGAGTACCCGGGCGCGGCTCGCCAATCTAGGCCGTTGTCCCAGGATTTTCGCGCCGAGCCTCTAATCCACCGTGTGCACATCATCCGGCAGCAACAGGATGAACTCACACTTTCCCGTCGTCACCGAGCACGACAACGTGCCGCGGCGAAGGACTTTCAGGGGAGTGTCGTCGGGAAAGGCCAGCTGGTAGTCGGCGGTGCGGAGAGCGTCGGAGAACGACTTCAGTTTCTCGTCGCCGCTGACAAATTTCACGGCGTCGACCATAGCCACCGAACCGGCGCCGCCGCTCAGCAGGATGAAGAAATCGGCGTTGCCAGTCTCGTGGGCCTTGCCCAGGTCGACGGTGCGGAGATGATCGAGTTCCTCTTTGTAGCGGGCGACCGCGGCGTCGGCTTTGCTGTCGCCGCCGGCGATCGAGGCCAGGCGCTCGCGGGTTTCGGGGATGGGGCGCAGGCCGTTCAGCGAGAGGGCATACGTGCGCAGGGCTTTGTCCTTTTCGCCGCGCTTTTCATAGATCTGGCCGAGATGGTCGCCAACTTCGCCGTGATGGCCGAGGGCCCAGGCGGCTCCCACATATTTCTCGGCGGTGGCGAGATCGCCTTCGGCGAAGTGCACCCAGCCTAGCGTGTCCCAGTAGGCGATCAGCGACGGGACCAGGGGGAGATCTTTTTGTGCCAGGCGATCGAGCGAGAGATTTCGCAATGCCGCTGCCGTGGCCGAAACCGCGGATTCGGCATACTGCTGCGCCTTGTCGAGATGCGTCTTCTTCAGCGAAAGCTGGTAGGCGATGTTATTCCAGACCAGCGGCGTGGCCGCGAGTTCGACCGCGTGGTCGAAGGCGGCCAGCGCCTTGTCGTCCTGCCCGAGATTCAAGTACGCATCGCCCAGGCTCACCTGCAAATCGGGGCTGTCGGGGGTGAGCGACGCGGCTTTTTCCAGTTCCGGCACTGCCAAATCGTACTTGTGCCACTCGGCATACATCGCACCGAGATTCGAGTGCGCGAACTTGTCGAGGGGATTGTTCTCCAGCTGCTTGTTGAACGCCTTTACCGCATCGTCGTACTTGCGTTCGTTCCAGTAGACGCGGCCCAGATTGTTATAGGCGTACTCGTCGTAAGGATTGACCTCAATCTGCTTCTCGAAGGCGGCGATCGCCGGGCCGTCCTGGCGCATGGCGAAATAGACGAGCCCAAGATTGTTCCAGGCGATTTTGTTCTTGGGATCAACCTCGGTGGCGCGTTTGAGCAAAGCGGCTGCGACCGGCAAATTGCCGTTGGCTTCGGCGGCGTGGGCGCTGTCGATCAGGTCGTCGACCTTCATGTCGGCGGGCGGAACGGGCGTTCCTGCCACGCTGCTTTCCAGCGACACTTGCTGCTCCAGGTCGGCGTCCACGGCGTGGCGGAAGGACAGGTAGTCCGCAGCGCGCGCCGCAGGAAGTTCCGACTCGCGAACCGTAAGCTTGCGGCCGGCGGTCAGAACGCCACTGTCGAGGCTGTAGGTCGCCTCGTATTGCGCGTAATCGCGCTTCAGGGCGATGGCCAGGGGCGCGTGCACTGTGTATCTGGAAGGCATCTCCAGCTTGAGCTTGTATGAGTATTCGGCCTTGGGGCCAAGCTTCAGCGGTTCGGCGTCGGCATCGGTGTCGTCATCCGCGTCGGGAAGGCTGAACTGCACCAGGGGTAGGCCGACCTCGGTCTTCTTCTTTGACCAGTCGACAAAGTTCACCTTGGCAACGTCATAGGTAAGCGTGAAGGGCTCCCGCGTAGCGGCCGGATCGCTGACCTTGAGGTTGGTGATGTCTCCGCCCAGACCGCTATTCACATTCTCGACCACACGCTGCCAGTTTGACTGCGGAACGCGACGGAAGATCGAGCGCAGCAGAAGTTCCTCGTCGCCACGGAACTGGTAGTGCACATGCGCTTCCAGCTTGCCAATGTCGTTGACCTTGCCCTCAATCTCCGACATCTCGGTGTCGGGCATGGGAGTGTCGGCCGGCGTCTCCTCCAGATGCGGCGGAACCGGCGAGGGTGGATTCGCCGGAGGAATCACCAGCGCCTGCTTGTCGCGCAGCGTGAAGGCCAGCAGGCGAAAGGGCGCGACTTCGCTGGTGGTATCCATCCAAACTTCCTGTTTGCCGAGCGGCAGCATGGTGATGACGTGATCGAATTGCGAGGGCGAGGGCACATCGGGATCGAGCTTGCGGCTGGAGTTGATCAGCACCGACGACGCATGCAAACCCTCAGCTTCGAGCAGCGAGGCCAGCAGCGTGTGCTTGTCTTTGCAGTCGCCATACTGATTGTGCAGCACGTCGGAGGAAGCATGCGGCTGGTAGCGGCCGACTCCCAGCGAGAGGCTGACATAGCGGAAGTTCTTGGCGACGTAGTCGTAAAGGCCCTCAGTCTTCTCGAGATCGGTGGTGAGGCCCTTCGTCAGTTCGGCGGCCTTGGCCTGCACTTCGGGGCTGGGGACGCGGCGGTCTTTCTCCAGCCCGGCATACCAGACACCGACCTGTGCCCAGGTTTCGAAAGTCGTGAGCTGAATGTCGGGGCGATCGTCTTCGGGGTGGTGCTGCTTCTTTTTCTTGTCCTTGTCTTTGTCCTTGTCATCGTCTTCGCGGACGAGGTGAGAACTCGACCAGTGGTAAATGCGGCGGCCGTTTTCTTCACGAATCGCGGGATCCAGGCCCGGCTTGCATTTCAGCTTCACCGTGCGGCCAACGGGGACATCCACATCGACCGTTTCGTCGAGCACGATGCTGTTCTTGTCGAACTCGTAATCGGTCCAGAACTGTCCCGGCGCCAGCGGCGTGTGCACGACGGTGACCAGGTCGTATTCCAGGACTTCGCCGGGGCGCAGGCCGGGCACGGTGATGTGCTTCTGGCGGTAGTCCGTGTAGACGGGGGCGTCGTGTTCAATGGGAGCGCTCAGGTCTTGCACGGCATCGTCGCCGGCTTTGACCACAGTCCCGTCCTCCTTGAGCACGCGGACGTAAGGAATTTCGACGCGCTCGTTGGCTGAGTTGTAACCGACCGGAATCTGTCCCCACTGCTGTACACCTGCCTCGCTTTGGACGCGGATCCGTGCCGTGACTTCCTTGCGGCCCGTGCCGTCGGACTCGAAGCGGTAGCGCGAGTGCAGCTGCTCGATGACGAAACCCTCCTGGGAATAGTCGTGGGAAGGCTCGGCGGATTTCTTGTCGGACGCTGCATGGGCCGTTCCGGCGGCTCCGCTCGCAGGCGATGAACTGGGCGGGATTGGGCTGGATTGCTGGGCAAAAGCGCCGGCTACCAAGAGACTGCCGAGAAGAAGGGAAAGGCCGAAATCACGCATAAGTGGTTGAAAACCTTAGCCAATATTATCCCATGAATGGACGGCGGAGCCGGGCGTGATTTCGCTCACATTTTTCTGTCGGACCCTCTCCAATCCGGGGTAAAATCCCGGTCAGATAGTTCTGCTTCGCTGCGATGCGGGGCAGGCGTGACGCAGAAACCACCTTGCGCCACGATCTTTCCGTCGGAGGTTTTTTGGCATGGAAGATCGGGCCCCTGTCGTCGTCTCTTCTAGCGAGCAGTCCTCAGCTACCACCAAACATCATGAAGGCCGCGGAGCCTGGGTCCTCACCTGCTACGGCATCTGTGGTCTGGCGCTGTTCGGGGTTCTGGCGTACTTCTTCTCAGAGTTCATCTCCCACTAGTCCAAGCCGCGGTGTGAGATCAAAACACGTAGCCCCGGACGCATTCGTCCGGGGCCGCTCGCTTGGGCTCACGCGGGCGGACGAATGCGTCCGCCGCTACGCGAACTCTTTTGTACTATCCGCTTCCTTCCGTGTGGTTCCTTTGCCCTGTCGTTTCCGAAGCGCCCCTTTGAACCGTGCTACAATGAGCCACCTTAGGCATGGTTGTCGCTTCGGCGCCCGGCCCTGACCCCACTCCGGATCGCGAGATTCACGAAAGAAGAATCCTGTGGCGAAGACTTCCCCAGCCAGTCCCACGCCGATCACCTATGCCGACGCCGGCGTCGACATTCCCCGCGCCAACCGCACCAAGCAACGCATCAAGTATCTCGCCCACAAGACCTTTACCCGCGGCGTGCTCAGCGAAATTGGCGGCTTTGGCGGACTTTTCGCGGTAGACAAAATCAAATATGCGGATCCCGTCCTGGTGTCGAGCGTCGACGGAGTCGGCACTAAGCTGAAAGTCGCGTTCGAAATGGACCTGCACTCCACCGTTGGCGCCGACCTGGTCAACCACTGTGTCAATGACATTGCCGTGCAGGGTGCCGCGCCGCTGTTCTTCATGGATTACTTGGCTACGGGCCAGCTGGACCCCGCCATCGCCGAGAAAGTCGTCGAAGGCATTGCCGATGCCTGCAAGCACAACGGCTGCGCCCTGATCGGCGGCGAGACGGCGGAGATGCCGGGCTTCTATCCCGACGGCGAGTACGATTTGGCGGGATTCATCGTGGGCGTGGTCGACCGCGAGCGGATCATCACCGGCAAGGATGTGCAGATCGGCGACATCATTCTCGGATTGCCCTCGAACGGCCTGCACACCAACGGATATTCCCTGGCCCGCAAGCTGCTGTTTGAAGTAGCGCACTACTCGCCCGAAACCTACGTCAACGAGATCAAGAACAAAGTCGGCAACGAGCTGATGCGCACCCACAAGAGTTACTGGCCGGCGCTCAAGCGGTTAGTGGACGCGCAGTGCGTAGCCGCGCTGGCCCACGTCACCGGAGGTGGGATCACCGAGAACCTGCCGCGCGTGCTGCCCCGCGGCACCGCGGCCACAATTGAGTTGGGATCCTGGCCCGTCCTTCCTATCTTCGAGCACCTGCAGCAACTCGGCAACGTGCCCCAGGATGAGATGCTGCGCACCTTCAACATGGGCCTGGGCATGCTGCTGGTGGTGCCCCTGGGAAAGTTCAAGAAAGTGCAGTCAGTGCTGGAGCGCGTAGGCGAGAAAGCCTACACCATCGGGCGGATCGTGAAGGGTGAACGCAAAGTCACGTACAGCTGACGAGAACCTCCACCACGGAGGCACGTAGACACAGAGAAGCCTCCGCGATTCGTAGAACGGCGGCGGGCTTGTCTCCCGAGTCATTCTTGCCGAAGTTCAGATCCTCGTCTGCGCCTTTGTCCGTGACTCGGTGTGTCTCCGTGGTGAAATATGATGGTTCGCTGAAAGCTGAGAGCTTACAGCTGAAAGCTTCATGCATTCACTAGGCATTCTTCTTTCCGGGCGCGGATCGAACTTCGTCGCGATTGCCGACAGCATCGACGCGGGGCGCATTCCCGATGCGCGCATCGCGGTCGTCATCTCGAATCGCGCAGAGGCGCCGGGGATCGCGACGGCTCGTCAGCGCGGGCTCAAGGCGCTGGTAATTCCTTCCAAGGGCAGGGCGCGCGAAGACCATGACCAGGAAGTCATCGCCGCGCTCAAACAGCATGGCGTGGAACTGGTCTGCCTGGCTGGATACATGCGCCTGCTCTCGCCCTGGTTCGTGCAGCAATTTCCGCAGCGCATTCTGAATATCCATCCATCGCTGCTGCCGGCGTTTCCCGGACTGGAGGTTCAGGAGCAGGCATTCGCCTACGGTGTAAAGCTCTCGGGCTGCACCGTCCACTTTGTCGACGAAGAGCTCGATCACGGCGCCATCATCGTGCAGAAGGCGGTGCCTGTGCTGGATACAGACGATGAGCACACCCTGGCCGCACGAATTCTGGAGCAGGAGCACGTCGCCTACACGGAGGCGATCAACATCGTATTGGGCGGAAAATTCACAGTGAATGGACGGCGGCTGGTGACTAGCGCTTGAAATCTACAATCTGACATCTCAAATCTGCTATCTCTTCACTACTTGCTTTGCCATTCTCACGATCGGCAGCGCTTCGCCATTGCCCAGCGGCGCCGACTGCTTCTCTACTTCCGAATATCCCTTCGCGCGATAAAATGGCACGCCGCTCAAAGTCGCGCCCATTTCCAGACGTGTGAAGCCAGCTGCAACCGCCGCGTTCTCACAGGCCTCGAGGATGAGACTGCCGATGCCGCGTCGCGCCCACTGCGGATGTACGAAGAACGCACGAATCTTGGCGGCGTCGCACTGGGGATCGAGCAGCGAATCTTCCCGGGCGGCAAACTGATCGCCGCCGTAAAGCGTCTTGCGCTTGCTCCAGCCGCCGCAGCCGACGATCTCCGAAGTCGCTGCACCTGACTGGAGGACTTCCGCGACAAAGTACGTTCCATCGGCAATAAGCTGGCTGTCGACTCCGTACACGCTCTTCAGCGCGCCTTCGATCTGCGCCGGGGTGTAGTCGCCGGCCTGCAGTCCGCGCACCGACGCGTCGATCACCTCCCGCAGGCGCGGGGCATCTGCAGGCGTGGCTGGGCGGATGCGAACGTTCATACAATCCCACCGCGGCGTGTCATCCTGAGCGGCGCACTTGCCGCGAAGGACCCATGCAACCGCAGGGAGCGCATGGGTCCCTTCGACAAGCTCAGGGCAACTCTTCGCCTCGCTCAGGATGACATGGCTGGAATGGAATTCTAGCGTTTGCCGGGGCCGTCGAGCTGCGCTCGACTCGGACAGCCGGGCGGCGGTCCCTGCATGGTTCGGCCTTTCGCACGGTCTTCCTTATAATGTCTGTTCCCATGTTAACGTTCGCACCGGTCGACGAACAAATCACCTACCTCAAGAAGGGCGCGGCGGAGATCATCCGCGAGGCCGACTTGCGCGCCAAGCTGGAGAAGTCGCGCGCCACGGGCAAGCCGCTGCGCGTGAAGCTGGGCATGGACCCGACCGCTCCCGACCTGCACCTGGGCCACACGGTCGTGCTGCGCAAGCTCAAACACTTTCAGGACCTCGGCCACACGGCAATCTTCATGATCGGCGATTTCACCGGCATGATCGGCGATCCGACGGGACGTTCGGTGACGCGGCCTCCGCTCTCGCGGGAACAGATCGAGCAGAACGCCGAGACCTATAAGGCGCAGGTCTTCAAGATGCTCGATCCGAAGAAAACTGTGATCGATTTCAACCGGCGCTGGATGGGCGCGTTCACTTCCGATGACTTCGTCCGCCTGATGGCAAAGTACACCGTCTCAAAGCTGCTGGAGCGCGAAGACTTTCACAAGCGCTTTCAGGAAGAGAAGCCGATCTCTCTGCACGAACTGCTGTATCCGCTGGTGCAGGGATACGATTCTGTCGCGCTGGAGGCTGATGTGGAGCTCGGCGGCACCGATCAGAAATTCAACTTGCTGGTCGGACGAGAAATGCAGCGCGCCTATGGGCAGGAGTCGCAGGTGGTGCTGACCACGCCGATTCTGGAAGGCCTCGACGGAGTGCAAAAGATGTCGAAATCGCTGGGAAACGCGATCGGCATTCACGAGCCGCCGCTGGAGATGTACGGCAAGCTCATGTCGATCTCCGACGAGATGATGTGGCGCTATTACGAGCTGCTGACGGATGTGCAGGTGACAGATATCGAGAAGATGAGACGCGACGTGCATCCCATGCAAGCGAAAAAAGATCTAGCGCGGCGAATCGTGGCGGATTTTCACTCGGCGGAAGCCGCGGCGAAAGCGGGCGAGGACTGGGCGAAGCAGTTTCAGAAGGACGAGGTACCGGAGGATGTGGAGGAGGTACAGGTTAGCGTTGCTGAGCTTGGTGGATCTGTCGATCAAAGCTCCCGCGCATTGTTTAGGCTGGATCGCCTCCTGGTTAAGTGCGGCCTGGCAACATCCGTTACCGAAGCCGGCAGAAAACTGAAACAAGGCTCAGTAAGGATAAACAATCAGGTTGAGGGTCAAGTCGATCCACGCTTTGTGCTTCTCCCCCCGCCTCCGATCAGGCTCGCGCTGAAAGTGGGTCGACAGATCAGGGTGGCGGTCATCAGCTGGTAGTCCCAAATAACCATGTAGGGACAGCCGCCCTCGGCTGTCCGGGCGAGCGTAGCTCGCCTGCTGCTGGGAGCTTCTAGTTTCCCGACTTGGAACACCGGTACATTGAGACAGCTGGAAAACCCATGGGCCCATCATGCATCGACATTACAATCAAAACCCTGCGGAGCTTCGCTCCGCCGGACAGCCGAGACCGGCTGTCACTACATGGTTCAGTCGTGCCTCAGGCTTTTTATCGTCGACGCTTACCCCATCTCCAGCACGACTTCAAGCCACATTTTGTAACCTTTTGCACTCATAAACGATGGATTCTGCCTGAGTGCGTTCGGTCAATCGTGCTGGAATCCTGCCTGCACGACAACGGCACGAAATTCGATCTGCGCGTTGCCATCGTGATGCCGGATCACGTTCACATGATCTTCACGCCTCAGATCAACGCACAAGCGATGGAGGTCTGCTCTCTTGCTGAGATTATGGACGCGGTGAAGGGCGCATCAGCACACAAGATCAACAAAGTTCTCGGCCGCAAGGGGCGAGTGTGGCAGACAGAATCGTTCGATCATGCGCTGCGGTCGTCGGAGAGCCTGGATGCCAGGATCGCGTACGTGCTGGAGAATCCGGTGCGTCGTGGATTGGTTCGTCTCTCGCCCGATTATCCTTGGCTGTGGAGGAAACCGTTTGTGAATCCCTTCGCCCCAGCTTTGAAATCGTAACGGCTCGCAGGATCCGCTGGGCTTCGCCCAGCCGGACAGCCGAGGGCGGCTGTCCCTACATAAACTCTTTTACGGCAGCAGCCCGAACACCGCCACCCCATTCGTCGTTCCCACGAACACCTTGCCGTTTACGATCATTGGGGTGATGAATTTGTTGCCGGCTCCGAACTGATCGCGGCTCCCGGACGCCTGATTGCTGTTGTAGAGTTCGTTCAAGTTGGTTGCGTCGTAGGCGTGCAGAACCGCCGGGTTGGTGTTCTCCACTGCCCATACGATCCCGTCGCTCGAGCCGTTCGCCGACACGCTCGGCGTGGTTCCCGGATATGTAAAACTATTCGCCGTTTTGGCAGTCGCACTCGTCGACAGCTTCGCGTTGGTGATCTTGAAGGCCTGCAGCATATTGCCGACCGAGCCGTAATAAACGGTGTTGTGGAAGTAGGCGGGCATCGCCCAGACGCCCCCGGGCAGAACACCGAGCTGCTGGTAGATCCCGCTGTTGCCACTCTTGAACTTGCCCATGGAGTCGCGGTTCACGACGTAAAGACTGCCGTCTTTACCCGCGCCCACGGCGAGATGCACGGCTTGCCCTGCGTTTGTGAAATCGGGGATCACCATCGCTCCACCAGAGCCCAGGTCGGTATCACTTCCGTTTTCCAACAACTCATTGTCCATCTCGAAATAGTCTGCGACGGCCAGCTTGTTGTTCGACGTCGACAACTTCATAAACGCATTGCCATAGTCGCCGTTGCCGGGAAACCCGCTGGCATTCAGGGTCTGGTCGAACTCGCCGTTGGCGTCGAGAAAATAAATGTTGCCCGAACTGTCGGCGGCGAGTCCGGCGCCGGCCATCCAGATCGCACCCTCGTTCCCGTTCGGCGTAACGTTGAGCACGCTCGTCTGCGCCAGGGTAGATTCGTTGTAGCCGATGATCCATCCGGTGTAAGGGCGAATGTCACAATGCGAAGCCCAGCCCGTGTAGATCACACCATTCAGCAGGAGAAGCCCGGCGCGCTCCTTATATTGCGATGGCTCGAAGACGACGTTCCCGCCGCTGCTGTCGTCGCCAGTCCCCGGATAGCTCGCTTGAATCTCGACCGGCCCGCCGAACAACTCCGTGCCTTGCGCGAGATCCAGAGCATGGATGCGCTGGTGATAGGTCGATCCGGTCGTCGATTTTGACATCGCAACCACATAGATTGCGCCGTGCGCGCCCTGCGCGCGATCGATGACCGGAGTTGAGGTAATCCCGATCTCAGGGCTGACCTGATTGCAACTGCGGGGGTCCGATGTGGTCTCGCCCGATTGCAGCGTCGACTTGCTCCAGACCGCCGTTCCGGAGTCGGCATCGAAGGCGTAGACCATATCATTCTCGGAGGCGACGATCAAAAGATTGTGCGTGCCGCTGCTCGGCACAGCAACCTGAGATGCGTAGAGGGGTTCGGCGTCTACTAGGCCCATACCCTTCGCCGAGAAGAAACCGAGCTTGCCAAACTTCGCCGAGTTCACATTGCTGGTGGTCAAAGTGGTCTCGGTCAGATTCTGCCCGGTGCGCCCGATGTCGTTGTGATAGGTCAGAACGTCGGTCGTGCCGCTGGAGGCTGCATTAACGGTGAGAGTTGCCGTGCTGCTGGTGACGTTGCCGGCCGAGTTGCTCACCACGACCGCGAATAGCGATCCATTGTCGCCGATCACCGTAGCGGGAGTGGTGTAACTGGCCGCCGTCGCGCCGCTGACCGGCGCTGTGTTCTTGAGCCACTGATAAGTCAGGTTTCCGCCGGAAGCGGCGACCGAGAAGGTGGCAGTTTGGCCGACGGTAACCGTCTGATTCGCTGGCTGAGTCTGAATGGTGGGAGCAGTGGTTCCCCCCGTGAACTTGCCGGGCCCGGCTCCGCACGCGGACAAGACCAGGCCCAGCGCGAGGCAAAAAAGCACAGCCATCGGGCGCCGCAACGGCATAGTTGTACCCCAGAAAAAGACAGTACCACTATGATGCCAGCAGTCGGGCGATTGGAGGAGAGACTTGGAGGTTACCGAAGGGCAGTCAGCGGATGCGCTGAACGGTCAGACTGGGCACGACGCTGGTCTTGGGGCCTGCGGAATCGGGCAACAGACCCGGTCAGGACTCTGTTACTCTCACTGCGCCCATGCGCGCTGCGGCCATTCTCGGCTTGGGATGTTCGCCCAGGAATTTGCAGCCCTTTCAGGAAGACAAGGGCGTCGAATGGCGTATGGGCATGCCGGCTTCGGGCGAACAGGCAGATGTGATCCTGTTGTTTGGCGGCGACGGGACGATCCACCGCCATCTCGGGCAACTGGTCCGGCTGGGCCTGCCGCTGCTGGTGGTTCCGGCGGGAAGTGGAAACGATTTTGCGCACGGGCTGGGGCTACGGGCAGTACGGGATTCGTTGGCGGCCTGGCGGCGCTTCTGCTCCGCGGCCAGCGGGAGCGGCGCGGCCAATATGCGGACGATTGATCTGGGAGTGATCTCCGCTCTGCTGAAGGACGACGAGCATTCAGCCGCTGATGAAGCTGCGCCCAGCGCGAGGCGTCCGGTTCGGTACTTCTGTTGCGTGGCGGGAGTGGGGCTCGATTGCGAGGTCGCGCGTCGCGCGAACCGGCTGCCGCGCTGGTTGCGCGGACACGGCGGCTACGCGCTCAGCCTGGCGCCTGCAATCTTCAGGTTTGCGCCTGTGCCTGTCAAGATTCTCACCGCAGATCCAGGCGCGGGCTGGATCCTCCGCAGCCACCAACCCACGATCCTGGCGGCATTTGCCAATGCTCCGATGTACGGCGGCGGGATGAAGATTGCCCCGCTGGCGCAAATGGATGACGGGCTGCTCGATGTCTGCATCGTGAGCGCCGTCAATGCGTTCAAGCTGTTTTGCCTCTTCCCCACCGTCTACAGCGGACGGCACCTGAAGATTCGCGAGGTGGAGTATTTCCAGGCGGGACGAATCCGGGTCGAGACTGAACACCCGCTCGATGTTTATGCCGACGGAGAGT
>DATFNR010000038.1:0-52003 GCA_035266285.1 Candidatus Sulfotelmatobacter sp. | reverse complement strand
TTCCCAGTGCAGGCCGAAGGGGTCGAGGAGGCGGCCGAGACGCCAGCCGTGTCCTTCGCCGACGGCGAAGATTTCTTTGGCTCCGGCTTTGAGGGCGCGGGCGAAGATGGCATCGGGGTCGGCGACAGTGAGAATGATGCGGACAGTGTCTCCGCCGAGATGTGGCGTGGGCGCCTTCGGTGAATATTCGGGATCCTCGCTGACCCAGAATTCCGCGCCTTGCACGGAAAGGCGGACCACGGTTCCTCCGCTGGGGTCGTCATGGCGGTAGACTTCGGTGGCTCCGAAAGCGGATTTGTAGAACTCGATGGCCTTGGCGTCTTGCGCAACCGTAAGCCAGGGCGCAATCGAAGTGTGAAGGGCTGCTGGATTCATGGAATTCGCTAAGTGATCTTACACCGGGGTCGATGACAGATCGAGTACTCGCACTTCTTGCCCACTTCTTGCAAAACCGGCGAGAAGTGGGACACCTGCTCTGGAATGCGCCGAATCTTGCTTCACCGTTCCCGAAAATGAAGTTCCGAGGCCATCGGCGCTGCCGGGCTGCGCCCGGCCGGACAGCCGAGGGCGTTGTCGCTACATGAGCTCGAAGCTGAAGGCTGAGAGCTGAAGGCTATCTCTCGACGAATTTGCCGAACATTTTTTCGGGGTCGATGGCGATGAAGACTCCCTTGCTGCGGGCGAGGACTTCGTTCTTGTCGTTGAGAATCTCGGCCATGTTGACGTGCTGGCGGCCGTGGACAGCGACCTCCTTGGCCTCGACGCGGAGGGACTCCTCCAGCGGCACGGGCTTGAGATATTCCACGGTCATTTCTTTTGTGACTGCGATAACGTGGCGCAGCTTGTTGACCTTGCCCATGGCTTCGTCGAGGATGGTGGCGATGATGCCGCCATGGCTGTGACCGGGCGGCCCGGTGTAGCGTTTGCCCAGCTGGAAGTGGCAGACGAAGGTTTGGCGCTCTTCGTCGAGCGTGAACTCGAGGTGCATGCCTTCGGGATTGTCTGGGCCGCAGACGAAGCAGAAATTCTTCCGGGGGTTATGGTGGACGGTTTCGTGGCCGTGAATCTTGCCGGGCATGGGGAGATTTTAGCGGATTCGGAGAAAATTCTTTGGCCACGGATTTGCGCGGATTTCCACGGATCGGGAAAGTCTTTCCCCGGCGGGTTGAATTCCTGTATACATATCGGTTTTGAGAAAGCCTCCGCGTCTTCGCGAGGTGCCTACTCGAGTTGGCCGAGTCAGCAGGTTGCATAGGTCCTTCGGCGCAAAGAACGCGCCTCAGGATGACAACGTTTGAAGATTGAATCGGAGACTGCCATGAAATCGTTCGCCACACTCGTTGCTGTGCTCGCCTTGCTATCTGCACCTTCGTTGGGTTTGGGGCAGGATGCCGACAAGCCTGCCGTGGCTGCGCAGAAAAAGAAACAGGCAAAGCAGGAAAACAAGAACGACAAGAAAAAGGAAGACAACTGCAAAGGCGGCGGACAGGAGTGTCCGCCCCACACGGACGAGGAGAAGAAGCCGGGGATGAATGCTGACACGTTCTCCGGGCTGAAGTTCCGGTCAATTGGGCCGGCGGCGGCTTCGGGACGGGTGATGTCGATTGCGGTGAATCCGAAGAACAAGTTTGAGTACTACGTGGGCGTGGGGTCGGGCGGGGTGTGGAAGACGGTGAATGACGGCACGACGTGGACTCCGGTGTTTGATGGCGAGGGATCGTATTCGATCGGGTGGGTCGCGCTCGATCCGAATGATTCGTCGGTGGTGTGGGTGGGGTCAGGCGAGGCGAATTCGCAGCGCAGTGTGAGTTACGGCGATGGGATTTATCGTTCGAATGATGGCGGGAAGAACTGGGAAAATCTGGGGCTGAAGAAATCGGAGCACATCGGGCGGGTGGTGGTCGATCCGCGGGATTCGAAGGTTGTCTATGTCGCGGCGGAAGGGCCGCTGTGGGGCCCGGGCGGCGATCGCGGGTTGTACAAGACGACTGACGGCGGCAAGAACTGGAAGGCGGTGCTGACTATCAGCGAAAACACGGGCGTGGCCGATGTGGCGATCGATCCCTCGAATCCCGACATTGTGTACGCGTCGGCGTACCAGCGGCGGCGGCACGTGTTCACGCTGATCGATGGCGGGCCGGAGAGCGCGATCTACAAGTCAACCGACGCGGGCGCGACCTGGAACAAGCTGAAATCCGGGCTGCCGACGGTGGACATGGGGCGCATTGGGCTGGCGGTTTCGCCGGAGGATCCGAACGTGGTGTATGCGGCGATTGAAGCGGCTGACGGCAAGGGCGGAATTTTCCGCTCGACCGATAAGGGCGCAACGTGGGAGAAGCGCAACGAATTCGATCAGGGAGCGATGTACTACGCGCGCATCGTGCCCGATCCGAAGAACGTCGACCGCATCTTCGTGATGAACGTGTTTCTGCGCGAGTCGCTCGACGGCGGCAAGACGCTGCACCGCGTGAACGAAGTCAACCATCACGTGGACAACCACGCGCTGTGGATCGATCCGGAGGACACCAAGCACTGGCTGCTGGGCTCCGACGGCGGCCTGTACGAAACCTGGGACGACGCCAAGAAATGGCAGTTCAAGGCCAATCTGCCGACGGTGCAGTTCTACGACGTGGCCGTCGACAACGCATCTCCGTTCTACGACGTGTGCGGCGGGACCCAGGACAACTTTTCCTGGTGCGGGCCTTCGCGCACGCACAATCTCGCCGGCATTCCAAATTCGGACTGGTTCGTAACCACGGGCGGCGACGGCTTCCGGTCGCAGGTGGACCCGGTCGATCCCAACACGATTTATTCCGAGTCGCAATACGGGGTTCTGGTTCGCCACGACAAGCCGACGGGGCAGGAACTGGTGTTGCAGCCGCTCGAAGGCAAGGGCGAGCCGCCGCTGCGCTGGAATTGGGATTCGCCCATCATCATCAGCCCGCACTCGCATACGCGGCTGTATTTCGCGGCGAACAAACTGTTCCGCAGCGACGATCGCGGGGATACATGGAAGGCGATCTCGGGCGACCTGACGCGGCAGATTGACCGCAACAAGCTGCCGGTGATGGGCAAGGTCTGGGGTCCGGATGCGGTGGCGAAGAATCAGTCGACGTCACTCTATGGGAACATCGTGTCGCTGACGGAATCGCCGAAAAAGGAAGGGCTGATTTATGTGGGCACGGACGACGGAGTGGCTCAGGTGACGAGCGACGGCGGCGCGAACTGGACGAAGGACGAGAAGTTTCCCGGCGTGCCGGAAATGACCTATGTCAGCCGGCTGGCGGCGTCGAACTTCGATGCAAATACCGTGTATGCCGCGTTTGAAGGCCACAAGAATGAAGACTTCAAGCCGTATCTGCTGAAATCGACTGACATGGGAAGGACATGGGTTTCAGTGGCGGGCGATTTACCCGAGAGCGGGCCGGTGCTGGCATTCGCCGAAGACACCGTGAATGCCAACCTGCTGTTTGCGGGGACGGAAGCCGGGGCGTATTTCACGATTGATGGCGGACAGCATTGGGTGCGCTTGAAGGGCGGCCTGCCGACAATTGCGGTGCGCGACATGGTAATTCAGTCGCGCGAAGGCGATCTGGTGATCGCCACGTTCGGGCGAGGATTCTATGTGCTCGACGACATTACTCCACTGCGGCAGATGAAGCCGGGGTCGACCGATCAGGCTGCGGCGCTGTTTCCGGTGAAGGACGCGCTGCTGTATGTGGAGAAGCACCCGCTTGGAGGGCCGCGAGTCGGGTTCCAGGGCGACGCGTACTACGTTGCGGAGAATCCGCCGTACGGAGCCGTTTTTACCGTCTACCTAAAGGACAAGATCAAGACGAAGAAAGAAAAGCGGCAGGACGCGGAGAAAGAGGCGGCGAAGAAGAATCAGACGCTTCCCTATCCGAAGAATCAGACGCTTCCCTATCCGACGAATGACGAGTTGCGGGCGGAAGCGGAAGAGGCCAAGCCCGAAGTCTACTTCACGGTGTACGACGAGAGTGGGGCGCCGATCCGGCGGGTTGAAGGCGGGATGGACTCCGGATTCCAGCGCGTGGCGTGGGATTTGCGCTACCCCGCGCCGCAGGTGCCGGATAAGCACGAAGAGGAGGAGGATTTCTTTTCGGATGCGGCGAATCAGGGTCCACTGGTGCTGCCAGGAACCTACTCCGTGCGGATGTTCGAGAAAGCCGGCGGCGTGGTGACGGAGGTTGCGGGGCCGCAGACGTTCAAGGTGGCGGCTGAGGGATCGGGATCGATGAGCGCGGCGGACCGCACGGCGCAGGAGGAATTCCTGCGCAAGACGGCGAGTCTGTACCGTGCGGTGAACGGAGCGCTGCACACGGTCGACGATGTTGCGTCACGGTTGAAAGCGATTCGCGAGGCGCTGCGCCAGACTCCGGCTGCGGACAAGCAGCTGGGCGGCGTGGCCGATGGGATCGAGCAGCGGAACCGCGAAATTCTGCGGGCGCTGCGCGGCGATGTGGAAATGGCCAAGCGGAACGAGCCGGTGCCGTCGTCGATTAATGACCGCGTGGGCTCGGTGATGGAGGGAGAGCGGTTTTCGCTGGCCCGGCCGACGCAGTCGCACGTGGATTCTTACAACATTGCGGCAGCGGAATTTGCCGAGCAGTTGGGGAAGCTGCGTACGCTGGTGGAGGTCGATCTGGTGAAATTGGAAAAGGATATGGAGGCTGCCGGAGCGCCGTGGACGCCGGGGCGGGTGCCGGAGTGGTCGGAGAAGTAAATCTTTGGCCACGGATTGGCACGGATCACACGGATCGAAGGCGTGTCACGGTCGCGGCGGCGGCGAGGCCGAGGATGTCGAGGGCCCGCTTGCGACAGGGAGATTCGGAGGCCGGAACAATCTTCATTGCATTCGTTTCTTTATCGCGTGATTGCCGACGCGCTTATGATGCAAAGATAGCACCGGAAAGCGCGATTTTTTCCTCAGCTGCGGCTTGCTTCCAGCGCGCCTCGCTGTGATACACTCGGCGCCGATGTTGCTCGCGCTGTGGGGCGTAGCAACTGGAGTGCGGAAATCGTTTCGCGTCGTCTCTGGAGTCCGGAGGACTGGGGAATGGGCCTCGCTTTAATGGGGTTGATCTGGCTGATCACTCTGGTCAGCACATATTTCTTTGTGGCCAAAACGTGGTGGCTGCCACACGGGGCAGCGGCGGCTGCGGGGTTCATTGACGGCCAATTCGCCCTCACCTTTGTGCTGATGGGGATTATCTTCCTCGCGGCGCAGCTCTCCCTGGGCTACTTTGCCTGGCGATACCGCGAGCGGCCGTCATCGCCACCGGTTTCCTATTCTCACGGGAACAATACGCTGGAAATCTTGTGGACTGCGCTCACGGCGATTCTGTTCATCGGGCTCAACCTGATGGGCGCGCCGGTCTGGGCGCACGAGCGCTTTGAACCAGCGGAGGCGAACTCTGTACAAGTTGAAGTGACCGGCATGCAGTTTGCCTGGTACTTCCGCTATCCCGGGCCGGACGGGAAGTACGGCAAGACGAGCCCGAAGCTGATGGACCCGTCGGCGGGCGGCGAAGCGGCCGTGGGGCTGGACACGTCCGATCCCGCGGCGAAAGACGATGTGGTTACGGGAACGATGTATCTGCCGGTGAACCGCGAGGTCGACTTGAGCCTGCGGGCGGTGGACGTGATTCACAGTTTCTTTGTGCCGTCATTCCGCTTCAAGCAGGATGCGGTACCCGGACTGAACATTCACATGCACATCAAGCCGACCGAGATCGGCGAGTATGAGATCGCCTGCGCCGAACTTTGCGGCCTGGGCCACTACAAGATGCACGGCATGGTACACGTGGTCAGCCAGGAAGACTTCGACAAGTGGCTGGCGGCACGGGAGGCGGAGAAACAATAAAATGGCGACCCCGGTTACGGTACATGCGCACGCGGCCCCGCAAGGGTTCATCCGGAAATACATTTTCAGCCTCGATCACAAAGTCATCGGCATTCAGTATTTCTTTCTGGCGCTCACGGCGGTATTCATTGGAATGTTCCTGTCGCTGCTGATGCGCATCCACATGATCTGGCCGACGGCCACGATCCCGCTGATCGGTGAGATCAAGCCGGAAACCTACCTCGCACTGATGACCATGCACGGAACGATCATGGTGTTTTTCGTGCTGACCACAGCGCCGCAGGGCGGGTTCGGCAACTACGTGCTGCCCATTCAGATCGGCGCGCCAGATATGGCGTTTCCTGTCCTGAATATGCTTTCGTTCTGGACGACGTTCGTGGCTTATGTGGTGATGCTGTCCGCCTTCTTCGTGGTGGGTGGAGCGCCGCTCCACGGATGGACTGGGTATCCTCCGCTGAGCGCGTTGCAATCGGCCGGGCCGGGTGAGGCGCTGGGCGCCGATTTGTGGATCACCAGCATCGCGATCTTCTGCATCGCTTCGCTGATGGGCGCATTGAATTTCATTACTACAACCCTTGACCTGCGGGCCAAGGGCATGTCGCTGATGCGGCTGCCGCTGACGGTGTGGTCGTGGTTCATCACGGCAATCCTGGGCCTGCTGGCGTTTGGGGTGTTGCTCTCGGCCGGCATCCTGCTGCTGCTCGACCGCAACCTGGGAACGAGCTTCTATGTTCCGCTGGTTGTGGTGAACGGGCAGATGATGCTGCACAAAGGCGGTTCGCCGCTGCTGTGGCAGCACCTGTTCTGGTTCTTCGGGCATCCCGAGGTCTACATCGCAATCTTGCCGGGCATGGGCGTGACCTCGCAGATCCTGTCGACGTTCGCGCGCAAGCCGATTTTCGGCTACAAGGCGATGGTCTATGCCATGCTGTCGATCGGGTTCTTCGGCTTCATGGTGTGGGGCCATCACATGTTCATGAGCGGGATGAGCCCGTACTCGGCGTTTGCGTTTTCGATTCTGACCATGTGCATCGGAGTACCGTCGGCGATCAAGACGTTTAACTGGCTGGGGACGATGTACCAGGGCCGCATCCGCTTCCAGACACCGATGCTGTATGCGATCGGGTTCGTGTCGCTGTTCGTGTCGGGCGGGCTGAGCGGACCATTTCTGGCGCAGCCGCTGCTCGACATTCCGCTGCATGACACGGCGTTCGTTCCGGCACACTTCCATCTGATCATGGGCGTGGCGGCGATCTTCGGCATTTTCGCGGCGACCTACTACTGGTTCCCGAAAATGTTTGGCCGGATGATGAATGAGACCTGGGGACGCGTTCACTTCTTTATCACGCTGGCGGGGACGTACGCGATCTTTATGCCAATGCACTACGCCGGCCTGGCGGGGCAGACACGGCGTTACTCGCAGTTCACGGAAGTGGCGTACCTGCAGAAGCTGATTCCGTTGAACACGTTCATCACGTATGCCGCGATCATCACCATCTCGGCGCAGTTTATTTTCGTGATCAATCTGTTCTGGAGCATGTTCAAAGGACCGAAAGCCAGCGACAATCCGTGGGAAGCGACCACGCTGGAGTGGACGACCACGACTCCTCCGCCGCACGACAATTTTGGCGGGGTGACTCCCGTGGTGCACAACGGTCCGTACGAGTATGGAGTCCCGGGGGCGGCGAAAGATTACGTGATGCAGACCGATCCGCCGGTGAGCGGAGGGCATTGAGACCAACACAGGGGCTAAAGCCCTGCGCCTGAAGGTGCGCTTAACGCGGCCCTAAAGGGCCGCTCTTCCACGGTGTTCGTGACGGATTGGGTGGTAACGGCAGTTATGGCGACTTACACACCGACGAATCCCATTGACCACATCGGTCATGGACACAAGCCGCCCGCGCCGCCAACAGGCGGAGGCGATGACGGACGCGGCGGCGAAGTCCCAAATTACGGCATGCGCCTGCGGCGGGCGCGGCTGGGGCTGATTTGCGCGATTGTCACGGTGTGCATGGTGTTCATTGCGCTGACCAGCGCTTACATTGTGCGCCGCGGCATGCCGAGCTACGACGACGCGACCAAGGCTTACTGGTACGACTGGAGCCGGGTGAGCCTGCCGTGGGGGCTGCTGGCGATCAATACCGTGATACTCCTGGGGAGCAGCGTGACCATGGAATTGGCGCGGCGCAAGGCGGCGCGGCAGGCAGCGCTGGATCCCGTCAAGTCGATTCCGGGAGTTTCGCTGGGGAATGAGCGATCTTTTCCGTGGCTCGGAATTACGGTGCTGCTGGGATTCGGATTTCTGGTTGGGCAGTGGCTGGCATGGGGCGAGCTGCATAATCGCGGATTCTATGTGAATACGAACCCGAGCAGTTCGTTCGCATTCCTGCTGACGATTGCGCACGCGGTCCACCTGACCGGCGGATTGATTGCGCTGTTGTGGGCGGCGAGCTCTTCCCTGCTGCGCAAGCCGGTGGAGGCGCGGCGTATCGCTGTCGACATCACGGCCTGGTACTGGCACTTCATGGGCGTGCTTTGGATTTACATTTTTGCGCTGTTGGCATTTGCGCGGTAGTTTGTTTGGAGAAAAAACCTGTCACCACTAAGGACACGAAGGTACACGAAGGGGTTCTTCCTGGTACTTCATGACTTTGCTGGGTCATTGGTTTGCGAGCGAAAGGGGAGCTTAGGGAATGTCTGATGCCGCCCTTCAACATGACGTTGTGCATGGTTTACCCGGAGCGTATGAGGCTCCGCTGTTCGGCGCGTATTCGAAAAAAGTGGGGATGTGGCTCTTCCTGGCTTCCGACTCGCTAACCTTCGGAGCGCTGCTGTTTGCGTTCAGCTACAACCGGCTTTACACCGTTCCGTGGCCTACGCCATTCCACGCGGAGAGCATCGCAAATGCCACCGTCATGACGGCGTGCCTGCTGTCGAGTTCGCTGACCATGGTCCTGGGCGTATTTGCTTCGCAGCGCGGCGACCGGGCTTGGACGCGCAACTGGCTGCTCGCCACCATGGCGTTTGGCACCGCGTTCATCGTGCTGCACGGCATGGAGTGGAGCAAGCTCATCGGCGAGGGCTTGGCGTTGCCCGGATTCTTCACGGTTCTTGGTGTGGCAAAGCCGGCCGGCAGTGGCGAATTGGCTGACATTACGAAGAATATCCCGCAGTTTCCCCAAGCTTTCTTCGGCCTCACGGCCATGCACATGCTGCACGTGACCATAGGTGTGATCTATCTCGGGGTGGTAGCTTTCCGAAAGTGGTTCCTGCCCATCCTGGGGGTGATCTGGATTGCGGCTGCTCTGCTGATTCCCTCTGGAAACGTGTTTCACTATCCCGTTCACGTGTTGGGAATCGCGCTCGTGGTCTGCGCGATCATCCTGTTCCTGAAACCGAAGGACTACGATGCGCACGATGTGGAGGTCTCGGGGCTGTACTGGCACTTTGTGGATCTGGTCTGGATGTTCATATTCCCGTTGGTCTATTTGATGTCGACGAAGGTAGTGTAGGGAGATTGGGAAATCGGGTAGTTGAGGAATTGGGTGATTGAAAGTCGGCCGTGATTGCGCCGGTTGGATTGGGGGAATCGAATGCACGATATCGCGAAACACGACGACAGCAAGGGCCAGTATTTCTGGGTGTGGGGAGCGCTGCTGGTCCTGACGACGATCGAGGTGTGGCTCGGCTACAACCAGGTGTTTAAAGATCCCCGGCACATGCTGGAAGTTCTGATGATTCTCTCCATCATCAAGTCGGCGCTGATTATCGGCTACTTCATGCACTTGAAGTTTGAAACCGCGCTGATGCGCTGGCTGCTGGTGATCTCGGTGACGGCGTGTTTCATTATCATGTATTTCTTTTTCTTTCCCGATGCAGACCGGATTTTGAGGCTAGGGGTAAAGTGAGGAAGGCGAACGCAGGGCGCACCACAAAGAAGCGGAGATCTGCCGGCCGCGCGTTCTCGCTTCTCCTGTTCGCGTTCCTGCTCGCGCTGTTTGCCACTCCTGCCTTCGCACAAGGCTGCGCCATGTGCTATACGAGTGCCAAGGGGGCGCCGAAGGACGGGCAACGGGCGCTCAGCCGGGCCATTCTGGTCCTGCTGGTGCCGCCTCTGGGCGCGATGACCTTTGGCGTCGGGCTGGCTTTCCGCTACGGAAGGCGCCGCGATCTTGAGAACGGAACCCCATCCAACTAAACTCAGGCCGCAACCCCTCCGGCCGTTTCTCTTTCCAGAACAGCACTTTCCGTCGCTCCTGTCCCATTCAGCAATTCGCACGCGAAATGGGCAAGCGCGAGTTCGGCCGAGACCACATAGACGAGAAACCCAGCGTCTTGCAGTTGCAATTCCAGGCGCCGCGCATCGATCTCCGGAAAGCCCAGGCAGCTCAGGGTACGAAAATTGCCGCACAGCGCAGGAGCATTCCTCGCCACCAGCAATGCGTCGAGAAACGCCTGCGAGCGGATGAAGAAGCCCAACGATGGAATCAACACCGCTCCGAACTCGGCCAGCCAGCCGATCAACGCTGCCGTGACCGCGCCGGTTTCAGCTCCGTGGGTTGTGCTCGCTTCGCGCACCAGGGAGGCAATGGGGTGCGTGGGCGCCAACATCAGGCACATGGCTTCATTGTCGAACCCTCCACTGTTCAGCGCGTGCACGACCTGCGCCACTTCGATCGGACCGGGATACACACCATAGGCTGCAGCCGTTTTTTCCATGGAACGCTGGCACACTCCTTCTCCCGCCCGCTCGCGGCAAGCGAACTACACGGCGCAGACTACGACACCAGGGAATCTGTGGGGGTTCACGATCGGCAATTCCGTCAGCACCGGCGCTGCCAAACGTCGAAGTTGTTTATTTGGCTGTGGAATATCGCGACATGACGGCGATCGCTGGGCGCCATCGGCGTGCGCGGAGTGTAACTTTTTCCGAGAACACTGGCCGGGATTGCGACCTATGGGCACCGCGATGGCGGCGTAAGCACAAGTGAATTCAGCAGCTCTGCCGATTGGCACAACTTTTGCAAGCTCCCGCAGACGAGATTGTCCCCCATCTTGCGGAGGCTGGCGATGAAGGTTGTTCTTGGGCGTGCAGCGGCGGTGTTGACCTTCGTTTTGGGCCTGGCCGCTCTGACCGCACAGTCGAGCCAGCAGCCCGAGATGCCCGGCTCGGACGCGACCGCAGCTCAACAACAAAACGACATGCAAACTCAGGAAGCCAAGTTCTTCAACGGCACCATCGTGAAGGAAAAGGGCAAACTGGTGCTGAAGGACACGGTGGCCAAGGTCAGCTATCAACTCGACGACCAGGACAAGGCAAAGCGGTTCGAAGGAAAGCAGGTGAAAGTCGGCGGCAAGCTTGACATGAATACCAACCTCATCCACGTCGAGAGCATCGAAGGAGCGTCCTAGTGGATGCTGAACTGCCGCGCCCCGCGACGGCAGATTCATTTTTTATAAGAGATCCCAATGGCCATGCCCACCAAACCGGAATACGATTTCCCGACGGCCGTGACTTTCTTTCTGGCCGGCCTGGGAGTTGGCGCAATCCTCGCTCTCGCCTTCTCCGTGCAGGTCAAGCCGCTCCCGATGCATCCGCGTCAAGTCGAGCGGAGCAACGCGTATTCTCCCGCCTTATAGTCGACTCCGATGCCGGGCCACCGATCGCCTTCGCCCGCCACGAACTAGCATCGCGTCCGTCAGCTTAGGCAAACTCCGGTCGAGCCGATGGACCTGATCCGTGATGATAGAATCGCAGATGGGAGACGGTGGTGTGTACCGGCAATTCCGTAGCGCCCGTGGTCCCGAACCCTCTTGTGTAAACAGGCAGATGCAAGGCGTAGGATTTGAGTCAATTTGGCCATTCCGGCAGAGTGTGAAAACGTTGCGGCTCGACACCCCCTGCGTGAACGGGCATACTGACGAGTATGTCCGCGGTTGGAACACGATCGCGACGCGGGAGGCCGACGTCGCGGAATGCAGAGCGCACACGAAGGCTCCTGTTGCAGGCTGCCTTCGAGGAGATACACCGCTCAGGATTTCGAAGCGCTGACCTGGATGCCATCCTGGCCAAAGCGGGCGTGACTAAGGGCGCGTTGTACTACCACTTCGATAACAAAGAAGCACTCGGCTATGCGGTCGTGGACGAGGTCATCGCAAGTAAGGTTCACCAGAAGTGGGTGCAGCCTTTACGGAACGCCAACAACCCCATCGACGTTCTGATCCGCATTATTCAGTCCGAATCGTTGAAAAGAGAAGACGTTCAGCGTGGCTGCTACTTGCTTAACCTATCTCAGGAGATGTCAGGCCTGGATGCGGGATTCCGCAAAAGGACGGCCAGAGTTTATAAGGACTGGCACGACGCCATGGCGGAGGCACTGCGCGAAGGACAGAAACGCCGGGTGGTGCGGAGTGATATAAACGCGAATGAAACGGCTACGTTCCTGCTCGCGGCATGGGAGGGGTACGCCGTTTTAGCGAAGAATTCGCAGGATCCACGGATGCTGCAATCAGGACAAGGAAACGTGAGTCGCCACTTGGAGTCGCTGCGCCCGGCACGAGGCCAAGCGCGGGTGGCAAGCCGCCGATAGCCGCCCTTTATTGAGCCCATAAAGCCTTCGTGGCGTGCACGCCAGTTACCATAACCACCCGAAACCTCGCCGACTCGGGGCATTTTGTGGCGGGGGTCACCTCACCGTCGCGCAACGGCAGTTTTTGCCGGAGATGAATCCTCGCGGTACTCCCTCACAGCACTGCGCCATAACATACATACCAGTTGGTACTTAAGGTGCAACACTCAGGTTGGATGGCGGCATCACAACAGTCAACTCGCACTGAACTCTGTGCCGAAGGGGAGAAACAATGGGCGTGATGGCACTCACCCGGGCACGGTTCGTGCTTGCCGCACGGGGTGCGATCTCGCAAATGGTAGCGCAATCCAAAATCCCATATACCCGCATGACCGCGCTTAGCCGGTACCTGATTTCCGGAACGAAATGCCGAATATATCCTTGGCACGAAGTGCGCTTGCTCCGCGGATGTCGGGGTCGGCGTATGACTGCGAATCGGCTTGGCTCATGCATGCTGGAGCAGGAGAACACAGCCGCCGACCCAGCATGGCCCCTGCTCGAGATAGATAGATGAAGGTCGTGTCGGAGGGAGTTTCATGGAGTTCGAGTCTGCCAGCGGTGATGAAAGCAGCCACGAAAGTCTCGCGAATCGCGATGCCTCGGATTTTCAAGGAATCGTCAAAGTTGCGCACGGGGAACTGCGGCGACTCTGTCAACAGCGCGCCGAGATCACGAAGCGCATTGGCACAATCAAGCAAACGATCGTGGGGCTATGCGATTTGTTTGGCGACGCCGAACTAAGTGATGACTTGCGCGAATTGGTGAATGGCAAAACTGTGGCACGGCGACGGGGAATTACCCAGGCGTGCCGTAAGGTGTTGATGGACGCTGGCTGCCCCCTAACCGCACGGAATGTGTGCCAACAGATTCAACAGCGGGCGCTGCTGGATCTGCCGAATTCGAAGAATCTGGCTGCGACGGTGACCTCGGTACTAACCCGACTCGCGCAATATGGAGAAGCCCGTACCGTCGTTCGGGACAAGGGCCCCCGCGTCTGGGTATGGGTTTCAGAGGTTGAAGATGGAAGCTTTCATTCCGTGGATTCCGCAGTGGACTCTTAAGTTCAGGAAGTAAGGAGTTTCCCGCGCCCCGAGGTGCAGCGCTTCTCAAAGAGGGGAAAAGGAGTTGCAATCGTGATGGGACTGTCACCGCAACTGCACATTGCTCCGAAAGGACCGCCTTCTCGGATCGCGATCAGGTCAGGAAAGAAGATTCTATTCATTGACACTGCGGACATCATCGCCGTGGAAGCCGAGGGTCACTATGTCGTGCTGCAACACAAATCAAATGGGTACCTGCTGCGCGAGTCGATTTCAACGATGGCAGAGAAATTGAGTCTGTTTGGATTTGTCAGGATCCATCGATCGTCTCTGGTGAATGCCGCCTTCGTGGAAGAAATCCAGCCGTTGTCGACCGGCGAGTACGTGCTGCGCGTAAGGGGGGGCAAGAGATATACAGTCACTCGCACTTACAAAAAGAATCTGCATCTTCTTGCCGAGTCGTGGATCGGCACCGATGGTTTTGGCCAGATTGACCGCGGCGGTCTGATCAATAGCGATTGACATACCCCGGCGAGCCTGGCTGATTGAGAGCTTGCTGGGCGCGCGCGCCATCGACGAAGAAGAACAGCCTGCGCCGAGGAGCATCCTTTCAGGATGCTCCTCTTTGCTTTCAGCTTCGGTCAGCTAGAAGAAGAACTTCGCGCCCAGCTGCACTACCCGGCCGGCGCCGGTTGTGCTAATTTGCTGGACGCTGTTGACTTGCCCGAAGCTCCCCGCAGATAAGTCGCCAACCGGCGCGGCAAAATTCGCGTGGTTGAAAGTGTTGAAGGTCTCAAACCGCAACTGGAAGTACATCGACTCCGTAAAATAAACACTTTTCTCCAACGCCATGTCCCAGTAATTCAACCCCGGCCCATAAAACGGATTGCGATTGGCAGTACCTTCGGTGCCCAGGGCCGGAACTGCGAAGGCACCCGGATTCACCCACTGCTGATTCGGGCTCGTTCTGGGGTTGTGATTGATGTTTAGCGGCGCCCCGGTTGCGTTGACAAAGTCCGGGCTGGCGAAAAACGACAGGGCGGCATTACCTTGCAGCTCATTGAAAGCCTGCTGGAATACGGCTACCGGGAAACCGTGCTGGAAGGTGCCGATTCCCGAGAGGTTCCAGCCATCGGTGAGCGCTTTCCAATGGTGCCCATACTTATAGAGCGGCAGCGTGTACACGTAGTTCAGCACAAGGCGCTGCGGCCCATCGTTGGCCGAGGGGCCATAATTCCGACCGAAGTTAAGCGCGTTGAAGCCGGGATTGTTGAAGGCACTGTTTTCCAGGCTCGAAGTGAAATCGAAATAGCGGGACCAGGTATATGAAGCTTGAAGTTGCAGGCCATTGCTGAAATGCCGATTGATCTGCGCTTGCAGAGAGTTGTAGTTGGAGTTCCAACCACTGGCATATAGCCCAATTCCCCCGTAGATGGCGGGGTTGAATTGGTACGTGTTCGGGGCCCGCGTATTCAAATTGAAATCGCTGGTCACCCCCTCAGCTACGGCGACAGGGTTTCCAGACGCTTGTCCCGCCGGATTCAGGTCGTATGCGCCCTCCAAGTGGCGCCCTATCGTTCCCACGTAAGCAAGGGTTGCAACCGTCGATTTTGAAACCTGATACTGCACGTTCAGATTGAAATTCGTTGACCTGGGAACCGTAAGGTTTGGAGCGTAGAAAACTTCACCCGGGCCGATGGGCTCAAAGTTAGCGAAATTGACAGACGACGATCCGGCCGCAGGCGGAATAAACGGAAAAGGGTTGTTCACGCTGCCGCTCGGGGTCGCCCCCACCGGAGATGGATTCACAGAAGTGTAGGGGTTGGCAAAACCTGGAGACAAACCAATCTGCGCTGCTCCCGGCGAGGTTAGCGAAAATGGCGCATTGGTGAGCGTCTGGCCCGTAGCTTCTGATGCGGAGCGGTTGAAATACAGCCCAATGCCGCCACGAACGCTCCACTTGTGAGAGTCTCCCGGACTCCAGGCAAACCCGAGGCGCGGCGCGATGTCATCGTAGTGGACGCTGGCGCCTCCGTACGGCCCCACCCCCTTATCACCCGGGAACACCAAACCTGCCGGAGCTGTGGGGAAAACCGTGGATTGCTGTCCCGGATTGAACGCGCCCAGAATCTCCCCGTTGGCGTAGAGGTTCTTAAAGGGGGTTTCGACATCCCAGCCTGCACCCAGCGTCAGAGTCAGGTTGGGCCGGACTTGCCACTGGTCCTGGGCGTATGCGTAATATTCCCTTCCCCGCGCCCTGACGATGGCGCCACTGCCTTGGTTATACTGGTCGGGAATTCCAAGCAAGAAATCTGCTCCTGCATTCCCTGTCGAAAACGGTCCCGAACCAAAGAACTGATAGACGCCGTTCAGGCTGTTGTAGAACGGATTGTTGATTTCCAGACGGTCCATGTTGAAGCCGAATTTGAGGGTATGGTGGCCCCAAACCTTGCTGAGGTTATCCACCACTTGATAGGTGTTTTGCACCCGCGGTTGCGGCCCATTGGCGCTGAATCCGAGGTCGAACAGACCAGCCACAGCGATGACGGGAAGTTGCTCGAACGCGGGAGCCTGGGTGCTGGAAATGCCGGTGAAGCCGTAGGCCGAAGGGCTCTGCGTGGTGAGAGGTATAGCGGCCTGGAAGTTGAGGCGGAGGTACGCAAAGCGCGCCTCATTCAACATGCTGGACGAAAAAGTGTGGTTCCAGGCAGTGGTGTATTCGTAGACCTTGGATGGGTTCGCCGAGCCCAGGCCGGGAAGGCTGGAGCCATCGAAGCCTAAATCGTCGTTCCTTATGGTGTTCTGATATAACCCATAGAACCAGATCGAATCTTTCTCCGAAAGCTTTTCATCCACGCGGCCCAAGTACTGGTCCCGCTTTAAGACCTCCAGGGGATTGAACTGAAACTCGTTGTTCGACGCACCCGGAGTCGGCAGAGGGACGTACTGGTTCACCAGCTTGGTCGATAATGGATTCAAATCCTGGGTGGGAATGTTCCCTGTGCTGAAAAGGTTGGCATAGGTATTCGTTCCATTGGCCGGGCATGGCGTGCCGCCGCTCACGGGACAGGCAGACGCGCTGTCTCCGAACATCGCAAACGGAATGGGGTTGGAACCGAAAGGAGCGGAGCCCGAGAAATTGCCGCCGCGTTGCGCTTGTGTATAGACAGACGGCGCGTTCTGGCCGAAGTTAAGACCGCTGAAACTGTCTGCCTGTGCAGACGGCTGCGGCGTGACGGAGCGTGTACCCTGATAGGAAAAGAAGAAGAAGGCGTGGTTCTTAACGATCGGCCCGCCGACTGTGCCGCCAAACTGGTTTTGATGAAAGAGCTCTCGCTGCGTCTGGAACCAGGGTATGGCGTCCAGGAAAGTGTCGCGATAGAACTCAAAGCCATTGCCGTGAAACTGATTGGTGCCGTTCTTGATGGCGGCGTTCACGATGGCCCCGGAGTTGCGTCCATACTCGGGATTGAGCGTGCTGCCTACCAAATCAAACTCGCCAATAGCATCCGGACTCGGGATGACCAGGGGAGTATTCAGCGTCGCGTCGTTGGTATCGGTCCCGTTGACCAGGAAAGAGTTCTGCTGCGTTTCGGCTCCGCTGGCGGAGAAGCCGCCCCCAGTGAGGCCGAGGCCGAAACGATCGGAGGAGGCCTGCACTCCGGGCTGAAGCTGCATGAGTTGGGTCCAGTTGCGCCCGTTTAAGGGCAGCTCAACGATCTGGTTTCCGGTAACGGTGGTGCCCAGCTGCATGCTCGTGGTTTCGACTTGAGCGGGATTGGCTTCGACCTCAACCACCTCAGCCACGGCTCCAAGCTCCAGCTTCGCGTTCAGCGCGTAGATCTCGTCTAGGTCCAGATGAATGTGCCCCTCGGTGAGCGTCTTGAAACCGGACCTCTCGACCTTCACCGAGTAATCGCCGATGGGCAGCTGCAAGAAGCCAAACAACCCATCCTTGCTCGAAGTCGTGGAGTAACTCAGGCCTGTGGCCAGGTTCGTTGCCGTCAGTTTCGCGTCGGGCACTACGGCTCCAGACGGATCTACAACCGTCCCGCGAATACTGGCGTAGAGGTTGTCGGCATGTGCGGGCGTCGTCCAGACGACCATCCCGCACACCAGCCCCAGCGCGAAAAGAAAAGCCAAGAAACTAAATGCGTGCTGCTTCATCACAAGCCCTCCGTACCTTGGATTCCTAGAATTCCTGTGAGCCAATCAGAAACCGAATGCCGCTCTGCCGCGTCACAACACAGTTCCCTTCCCGATCTCGCGTGCTGGGTCTTGCTCGTGCATAGACGACGCAACACACTTCCACTCTGAAAGCCTAAGAAGCGACCACAACTTGTGAGCAGCATCCAGAGCGGGTAATGCAAGCGGAGACCCACTTTGGAAGGAATTGCGTGGGGCTACTAAACTCAGACACGAAATCAGGAAGGCGGTGACCCGGAATTACATATTCTCAACAGAACAGAAAATCCGTGAATGACCACGTCATTATGGATATCCGTAGAAACGTTCTGAGAATAGTGTGAGACTTAATAGCGGAGTGTCAGCCAGCGCACCAGCACGTAATGATCGGAACCCCAACGCGTCTTTATCTTGCGCGTCGTGTTTCACCTGGCGGACGGCGAGATTGCTGCGAGTGTCGCGTTTCTGGCTGTTCCTGCGATCAGTGACTTACTGATCCCACGTTGGCCGTACCCGTTATAATAGAAAGATTCGGTAGTGCTCGCGGATCGTTCTGGGCGTGTGTCCAGCGGCC
The DNA here is from genome assembly GCA_035266285.1 of Candidatus Sulfotelmatobacter sp. Classification (GTDB taxonomy): domain Bacteria; phylum Acidobacteriota; class Terriglobia; order Terriglobales; family Acidobacteriaceae; genus Sulfotelmatobacter. Next base: position 33,691 of record DATFNR010000038.1, on the reverse strand, counting down.
TCGGGCACCGGCGGCTCACGACCCAAGATGTCGGACTCTCCCCATCTCAGCACTCAGCAAGGCAGGCCTGCCCAGCCCATCCCACGCAGCGATGCATCGCAGACGGGCAGCTCCGCACAGGCCGGGGATAGCATCGTCGTACGCGGGGCTCGCGTGCACAATCTCAAAAACATCGACTTTGAAGTTCCCCACAACAGTTTGACGGTGGTGACCGGGGTCTCCGGTTCGGGCAAGTCGTCGCTGGCGTTTGACACGATCTATGCGGAGGGGCAGCGCAGGTATGTCGAGTCTCTTTCGGCGTATGCGCGGCAATTTCTGGAGCGCATCGAGAAACCCGACGCCGACCGGATTGACGGCATCGCGCCGGCAGTTGCTATCCGGCAAAAGAATACAACACGAAATCCGCGATCGACTGTGGCCACCGCGACCGAGATCTACGATTACCTGCGCCTGCTTTTTGCGCGGGTAGGACAAACCTATTGCGCCAACTGCGGCCGCGAGGTCAAGAAGGACACGGTCGACGAGGTGGCAGACACGATTCTGGCCCTCGATCCAGATACGCGGCTGCAGGTGCTGTTTCCGTTGCAGCGACCTGCACAACAGGCGCCAGAGGCGACGGCGAAGGCTCCGCGGCCGACGAGAAAAGCCCCACCCTTCGATAAGCTCAGGGCAGGCTTTCCCGCAAAGAACGCGAGAAATGGGGCACCCGGTGCAGGGCTGACCGATGCGCTGAAGACTCGGTTGTTCGACTTGCGCAAGGCGGGGTTCAACCGGCTATACCAGGCGGGACAGATATTCGAGTTTTCGACACCGGAATCGCTGCTGGATCTCGATTTCGGGCAACCCGTATTTGTGCTGGTCGATCGCTTGACGGTTTCGGCCGAGGCGCGGTCGCGGGTTGTGGACGCGATTGAGACAGCATATCGCGAGTCGGGTGAGGTCATTTTCGAGATGCCGGGGGCGGCTGCGGAGGTTGAAACCACTGCACTGGCAGCGGCAAAGGCAACACCAAAAGCAGAAACAACAGCAACGGCAAAAGCAACAACAACGGCAACTGCAACTGCAAGAGCAACGGCGGCGGACAAGAGTGTCCGCCCCACATTGCTGCGGTTCGCGCAGCGCTTTGAGTGCAAGAACTGCAATCTGCGCTACGAAGAGCCGGAGCCACGGCTGTTCTCCTTCAACAATCCTTATGGCGCGTGCCCGCGCTGCCAGGGATTTGGCAACACCATCGATTTCGATCTCGATCTGGTGATCCCGGACAAGACGAAGACACTGGGCGAGGGCGCCATCGAGCCCTGGACCAAGCCGAAGTATCGGCCGTTGTTGGCCGATCTCAAGCGCTATGCCAAGCAAGCGGAGATCCCACTGGATGTGCCCTGGGCCGAACTGGAAGAAGAACAGCGGAATCTCGTACTGAATGGCGAAGGGCGTTTCCTGGGGGTGCGCGGGTTTTTCAGCCATCTGGAAAGAAAGAAATACAAGCTGCACGTGCGCGTGTTTCTGAGCCGCTATCGCGGATATTCGCTGTGCCCAGACTGCAGCGGGTCGCGCCTGCGGCTGGAAGCGCGGCAGGTGAGGATCAACGGGCGGAACATTTGTGAAGTGTGCGCGCTCACCGTTGAAGACGCCTTTCGTTTTTTCGAGACGCTCGAACTGAGCGCCGAGCAGGCAGACATTGCCGACAAGCTTCTGCAGGAAATCCGCGAACGCTTGCGCTTCCTGAACGATGTGGGCCTGGAATATCTCACGCTGGACCGGCTTTCCTCGACGCTCTCGGGCGGCGAGGCGCAGCGCATCCAGCTGGCGACTTCGCTGGGATCGCGGCTGGTAGGCACGCTCTACGTGCTGGACGAACCGTCGATTGGGCTGCACCCGCGTGATACCCATCGCCTGATCAGGATTCTTCACGACCTGCGGGATCTGGGGAACACGATTCTCGTGGTCGAGCATGACCCTGACATCATGCAGGCGGCCGACCGAATCCTCGATCTTGGCCCCGGCGCTGGCGAGAATGGCGGCAAACTGGTGGCTGCCGGAACTTACGACGAGATTCTCCACACACCGGTTTCTCTGACCGGAAGATATCTTGCCCACGATCTCCGGATTCAGCCTCCGGTCGCGCGGCGCAAGCCCGGGACCCAGCAGATCAGGATCCGCGGAGTGCGAGCCAATAATCTCAAGGGCGTCGACATCAGCATTCCGCTCGGCTTGATCGTGGCCATCACCGGCGTTTCCGGGTCAGGAAAGTCGACGCTGCTGCATCAGGTGCTGTATCGGGCGTTGGCCCAGGCCAAAGGGCAGTCGAGTAACGGCGCGACTGGGCCAACTGTGAGTTGGCAGAGCCTGGAGGGCGATCAGTTCATCGACGAAGTTGTGCTGGTGGATCAATCGCCGATTGGACGCACGCCACGATCGAATCCGGTGACGTACATCAAAGCCTTCGACGCCATTCGCGAACTCTTCGCTTCCCTGCCGGAGGCGCAGAAACGCGGCTTCGGTGCGGGACACTTCTCCTTCAACATCCCCGGCGGCCGCTGCGAAACCTGCCAGGGCGATGGCACGGTCACGGTGGAAATGCAGTTTCTGGCCGATGTGGAATTGATTTGCGAGGAGTGCAAGGGCACGCGCTACAAGCCGCAGGTGCTCGAAGTGCGCTACCGCGGCAAGAACATCCATGATGTGCTGAATCTTACGGTAAAGGAAGCGCTGAAGTTCTTTGCCGAGGCTCCGCGGGTGACCGAGAAACTGCGCTCGCTCGAAGAAGTTGGCCTGGGATACCTGCGGCTGGGGCAATCGGCGACCACGCTTTCTGGTGGCGAGGCCCAGCGCATGAAGCTGGCGGCGCACCTGCAGCCGGCCTCGCGCGAATCCAGCCGGAGCGGGCGAGGTGCGGGCGATTCGAAACCCCGGCAGCGTGTGCTGTACATTTTCGATGAGCCGACGACGGGGCTGCATTTCGACGACGTCAGCAAACTTCTGGCGGCTTTTCGACGTCTGATTGAAGTGGGAGGCTCGATTGTCGTCATCGAGCACAATCTCGAAGTGATCAAGACGGCGGATTGGGTGATCGATCTCGGTCCCGAAGGCGGCAATCGCGGCGGCAAGGTGGTCGGAGTGGGGCCGCCGGAGGCTATCGCCAAGCTGCCGGGTTCTTATACGGGGAAATATCTGGCGCGTATTCTGAGCGGCAATGGCAACTCGCCTTCCAATGGTCACTCGTAGGGCTGTAGTCGCTGCGTGCGCGGCCGCGCTGGTGGCGTGCGTGGGGGCAAGCGCTGGGGCGACTCAGAATTCCTTTCAGAGTGCGGGCTCGCAATCTTCGGAGCCCAGCCATCAGCAGTCGCAGACGGATGACAGTGGATGGAGCAGCAGCAAGAAGACGCACCACGTTAAGGTAGCAGATGAAGTGCCAGGGTCCGCGGAGCTTTCGCAGGCGGAAGACTTCATTCAGAAGAAAGACTATGCGGCTGCTGAACCGTTGCTGCGCAAGGTGGTGAGCGGCGACGCCACGAACTATGTCGCATGGTTTGATCTGGGGTTCGTAGAGAACGGGCTGGATAAGGTCGACGATTCCATTGCCGCCTATCGCAAATCGGTCGCTGCCAAGCCGGACATTTTCGAGTCAAACCTGAATCTCGGGCTGCAACTGGCAAAGACAGGTCAGCCGGACGCGGAACAATTCCTGCGCGCGGCGACCCAGCTCAAACCCACCAGCCACGTTGCCGAAGGCCAGGAGCGGGCGTGGCTTTCGCTCGCACATGTAATCGAGAAGACGAAGCCGGATGATGCTGTGGCAGCCTTCCGCAAGGCAGCGGCATTGCAACCGAAGGATCCCGAGCCTCACCTCGCGGCCGGGCAACTGCTGGAACAGCAGGAGAAGTTCTCCGACGCCGAACACGAATACCTGCAGGCTCTGGCGCTCGATCCCTCGTCTGACGCGCTCACGGGGTTAGCGAACATCTCCATGCGCGGCCGTCGCTTTCCTGACGCCGAAGGCTATCTGCGCAAACTGGCCGCCTTGAATCTTCAGCAGGCCGCCCCACACGTGCAACTGGGACGCGTGCTCGCGGCGCAAGGCAAGAACGACGAGGCCATCGCCGAACTGCAAGCCGGAATGAAACTGGCGCCTGCCGACCTCTCCGTCGAGCGTGACTTGGCCGACCTCTATGCCACAACAGGAAAAAACGATCTGGCGGAAGCGGCGTATCGCACCCTCCTGGCCGCGCATCCCAGCGATCCCGAACTGCACCACGAACTGGGAAAGAGCCTGCTGCTGCAGAAGAAATTTGCCGAAGCCCAGCAGGAGTTGCTGGCAACCGTCAAGCTCAAACCCGATTTCGGCGAAGCCTACGGCGATCTGGCTTTCGCTGCCAGCGAAAACAAGGACTATGTCCTGACCGTCAAGGCGCTCGATGCCCGGGTGAAATTCCTGCCCGAGATCCCCATTACCTACTTTCTGCGGGCGTCGGCTTATGACCACCTCAAGGATGTGAAACAGGCAGCCGCGAACTATCACCACTTCCTCGAAACCGCCAACGGGAAGTATCCTGATCAGGAGTGGCAAGCCAGGCACCGGCTCATCGCGATCGAACCCAAGAAATGACTACGCACAAGATTTGGATGATGCCGGGGTGGAAGCGCCCAATTCGCTCTTGGGCGGCGGCGGTCCTGTGCTCTCTGCTCGCGATCGCGGCCAACGCCAATGATCTGAGCGTTGATCAGCTGAAAGCGAGGCTGGGTTCGGCCAGTATCGGCGATAAACCGCACATCTGCCTCCAGATCGCTCAGCAGCAGCTGGCTGAGGCTGACAAGCTCTACACCGCGGTGGAGATCGAGAACGCCCAGGCTGCGCTCACCGACGTAGTCACTTTCTCCGAGCTGGCGCGGGACTATTCCATTCAATCGCACAAACATCAGAAGCAGACGGAAATTGCCGTGCGCCTCATGACCCGCAAGCTGAATGACATTATGCGTGGCCTTTCCCATGATGACCGTCCGCCGGTGCACAACGCCATCGAGCACCTGCAACGGGTGCGGGACGATCTGTTGTCGGCGATGTTTCCGAAAGGTAAAAAATGAGAGTTCCAGGGCTGTGCTCGTGGATTTTGATGGCGGTGCTGCTGGCCTCCGGCAGCGCTGCAGTCGCACAGCGCCATCGCGACCCACTGACCCAGCCGGAAATCGACCAGATTCGTGACGCCAGCTGGGAGCCCCGGGAGCGCCTGAAACTCTATGTCGAATTTGCCCGCGCCCGGCTGGTGAAGCTGGAACAGATGCGCGGCGATCCCAAGACCAGGGACCGCGCCGCGCGGACGCATGACTTGCTCGACGATTTTCAACTGCTCTACGACGAACTCAACGACAATATCGACACTTACGTCGACCGCAAAGACGACATTCGCAAGCCGCTGAAGCTGATCATCGATGCGGATACTGAGTTCCAGGCAAAGCTGCGCGCGCTCAAAGACGCGGCTGACGTGCCGGCAACCGAATCGAGCGGGTATGAGTTCGTGTTGACCAACGCTCTCGATAGCGTTGACAGCTCCGCTGAAGACCATCGTAGGCTGTTGGCTGAACAGGAAGACGCGGCCAAACACAAGAAGCTGAATGCGAACTCGAAGAGCGCCGGGAGGCCGGAGTAGTGGTCAGTGGTCAGTGGTCAGCGTTGTGCTCGGTTTTCCGCTGGCCACTAACCACTGGCCACTGCTACCCTAGCCTCACCGTGCGTGCCGGGCTGCTTGAAATCTTCCATGAGACCTACAGTGAATTGCACCCTGGCGCTCCCCCGCCCCAGCTGAGCGTGGAATTCTTCGCCTTTGCCAACGTGAACAATACGATCCGGCTGCGCAACGGGAGGCTGCTGGTTCGGCTGTCGGATCTGCTGGAAGGCGCGCCGGAAAACGTTATGCGCGCGATTGCTCACATCCTGCTGGCAAAGATGTACCGTCGGCCGATTGATCGCGGGCAGGCGGCGCGCTATCGCAAATATGTCGCCAGCCGCGAGATTGTGCGAAAAGCTCATCTGGTTCGCCAGATGCGCGGCCGCAAGCGCCTGCATTCGGCGCGCGGGTATTTTTACGATCTGGATGCGATCTTCGAAGATTTAAACTCCCGCTTTTTTCACGGGCTGATGGGCCGGCCGCGCATGAGCTGGAGCCAGCTCAGGACGCGCCGCATTCTTGGCCACTACGACCCCGCGCACAACGCCATCATCATCAGCCGCATTTTCGACCACTTCGCCGTGCCACCCTATGTGGTCGACTACATCGTCTATCACGAGATGCTTCATCTCAAGCATCCCGTGAAGCTGCGGGGAAGCCGGCGCTGTGTGCACTCGGCCGAGTTCCTGGCGGAGGAAAAACTGTTCCCGCATGCGGCGGAAGCGAATGCATTTCTGAAGCGGTTGTGAACCCGCGCTGCCCGGTTGGAACTGGCAAGACAGAGAAAGGCAGCGTTTAAACGACGCTGCCTTCCGGCAAAGGGCTATCCGGCTACTTTGGAGCGTCGACGCACATCTGGGCTTCGTGAATGGCTTGATCGAGGAGTTCGATGGCACGGGCGCGATGGCCCGAAAATTCGCCCTCAGCCTGCTTCAGATGGCCTTTCGCATTGTTCATGTGTTCCAGTGCCGCCACAATGTGCGGATGAGGTGGGGTTGGCATAGGTGGGTTCGGACCCGCAGCTGCCGCTGGAAAAGCCAGCGTGAAAAGAAGAATCACTGCTAGCAACAGGGTCACCGTTCCGAGTCTTTGCATAACGCTCCTTCTCGTCCGCATTTGCGGCTCGGACGCAGCCGTTCTTCCTTATACCCCAGGCCAGCGCATTTTGTCTTGCGCTCTGTGGCTGCAACCGCTGAGTGCGCAGCGACAGCGCTGTCGCTGTTGCGCGGAGGCCCTCAACCGGTCAGAAAACGCGGCGGCTGGAGGCAACAATCTGGGCCGGCGCGGACTCACGGCGCTGCCCGCGAAGTTTTGCGCATCGCAGTCAGCGCATTGACCGGCGAGTGGAGACTGCAATGGCCGATAAAACTCGCCTGTCCGCGGGCACCGTCGGATCAACCCTTCCCTGCAGGCCAGAACCATTCAGGCCGGCAAAGCGACCGTGTGATCCGGATCACAAGCGGTTGTGAGGTGATGGATTGACGGGCTGGGCGGGGGCAGACTATGCTTGCAGTTGAAATTGAAATTCATTTTCAAAATCATTTGGGGCCCGCGGTGACCCGGATCCTAGAGGTTTTCCAGCCATGTTACAGGCTTTCGTCATTACACTGCGCGAAGGGGTCGAAGCCGCCCTCATCGTCGGCATCACCCTGGCGTACCTGACCAAGATCGGGCGCGCCGAGCTGCGCAAGACCGTTTATGCCGCGCTAGGGGCGGCGTTCCTGGGCAGCATCGGCGCCGCCATCGTCATTTCCCGCACGCACCTGAACGAAGACGTCTTCGAAGGCTGGGTCATGCTGGTGGCCGCGTTTTTCGTAGTCACCATGGTCGTCTTCATGATGAAGACGGGGCGCAAGATGAAGGGCGACATCGAAGGCAAGGTCGGGCTGCTGGCGGGCAATGATGCCTGGTTTGGGCTGTTCGCCTTCGTCTTCCTGATGGTGCTGCGCGAGGGCGCGGAGACTGTGTTGATGCTGGCGGGGGTCTCGTTGAACTCGACTGCACTGATGAGCTTTCTGGGCACGCTGCTGGGCGTACTTGCCGCGATTGCTTTCGGGGTGATGTTCGTCAAGGGCAGCGTGCGCATCAACCTGCAGAAGTTTTTCCGCGTGACCACGGCGATCATGTTCCTGGTGGCCGCGCAGTTGGTGATCTCCGGCCTGCACGAACTTTCCGAAAGCGGCGTGATCGCTTCATCGAAGCGCGAGATGGCGATCATCGGACCCATCGTCAGCAACGAATGGTTCTTCGTGGTGACCATTTTCACCCTGGCCGCTCTGATGGTGTTGTTCGACGCCAAGCGGCGCGAACCCCAGCCGCAACTGGCCTCGCCTGCGGAGCGCCGCAAAGCCGCTTGGAGCGCGCGCCGCGAGCGTATGTGGATGGTCTCGGTCTATACTTTTTCGTTTATCTTCATCGCCATGGTCACGGCCGAGTTCGTCTACGCTAAGAGCCAGGGCGCGCTTTCGCCGGCCACCGAGGTCACGTTCAGCAATGGCCGCGTGAGCATCCCGCTGGCGCAGATTTCTGATGGAGATTTGCACCGCTTCCAGGCGAAGGAGAACGGCACGGAGGTTCGCTTCTGGCTGTATCAGAAGCCGGACGGCAAGATTGCCACCGTTTTTGACGCCTGCGAAATCTGCGGCGCGGTTGGGTTCTACAAAAGCGGCAACGGCGTGGTGTGCAAGAATTGCGCGGCGCCGATCAATCCGCAGTCGGTGGGCACGGCGGGTGGGTGCAACCCGGTGCCACTGAAGGCCACGCAGACCGCCGACGCGGTCATCGTCGAGGAGGCCGACATCGCGGCCGGCAGCCGCATGTTCGGACAACCCTAGCCGATGTTCGTCCGCCTGGTCTACGAATCGTTCCGGCGGCAGAAGCGGCGCAAGGTGCTGGCCGGCGCGGCGATCACGCTGGGCGTAACGGTGGCCACGGCGATGATTGCGGTCGCTACCGACATCGGCGACAAGATCAATCGCGAGCTGCGCACCATCGGCGCCAACCTCGTCGTCACGCCCCAGGAAGATTCGCTCGACGTGGAAATCGGCGGCGTCAATCTGAAACCGCCGAGTGATGGTGCGTTTCTCAACGAAGCCGACCTGCCGAAGATCAAAGAAACGTTCTGGCACAACAACATCACCGGATTTGCGCCCATGCTGCCGGTGCCCGTGACTCTCGATCACGACGGCCAACAGCTGAGTGTCACTCTGCTCGGGACCTATTTTGCCAAGCAGCTCTCCTTCGGCAACGACAATTTCACAACCGGTGTGCGCACGACACACCCCTGGTGGAAGGTTGCGGGCGCTTGGCCGGGGGATGAGTCGCGCGATGTGTTGGTCGGGGAGCGGCTCGCGAACCGGCTGGGAACGGCTGCAGGCAGCGCAATCACGATTGCCGGCCGCCCGCTGCACATCAGCGGAGTCCTTTCCACAGGCGGCGTGGAGGATGATGAGATAGTTACGCCCCTGTCGGTCGCGCAGGAGGTTCTCGGCAAGGCCGGCGCGGTGCGGCGCGTCTACGTCAGCGCCCTGACCAAGCCCGAAGACGCGCTGGCGCGCCGCGACCCCAAGAGCATGTCGGGGCCAGTCTACGACCGGTGGTATTGCTCTCCCTATCCGCAGTCAATCGCCTATCAGCTCATGGAGGCTATTCCGCATTCGCACGCCGAGCAGATCCGGCAGGTGGCCCAGAACGAAGGCGCGGTGCTGACGCGCATCGAAGGCCTGATCTTTCTGATTACTCTGGCGGCGCTGTTTGCCTCGGCGCTGGCGGTATCGGCGGCGATGGCGACCGCTATCTTCGAACGTCGCGCCGAAGTTGGGCTGATGAAGGCGCTGGGCGCGGGAAAGCTCGCCGTCGCTTCGGTGTTCTTCGCTGAAGCTACGCTGCTGGCGCTGATCGGAGGCCTGCTTGGCTTCGGCGTGGGCGCTGTCCTGGCGCGGCAAATGGGGCGTTCGATCTTCAACTCGCAGATTTCGATCCCACCCGTGCTGCTGCCCGTTATTCTGGCGATCGCGGTGATCGTCACCTTTGCCGGGAGTGCAGCAGCCATTCGTCGCGCCGTCGGGCTCGATCCTGTGTATGCCCTGCGAGGTGAACTGTGAACGCGCCCATCTCGCATTCAGCGAACGGTGTGGCTGCCAGCCGGGCACGCGCGCCGCATACCTCGATGTTCCTGCGCATGCTGGTGCGCGCCGCGATCTTGCGGCGGGGACGGGCGGCGTCGGCGCTGTTCGCCATGGTCGTGGCAGCAGCGGTAGCCACCGCCATGCTGAATCTCTACGTGGACGTGCAGGCCAAGCTGCAGCGTGAATTCCGCAACTATGGAGCGAACGTCATTCTGGTGGGAAGAGATGGCGCTTCCCTTCCCGCGGGCTCTCTCGCCCATGTCGATTCCATACTTGCGGGCCGCGGCATCGCCGCGCCCTTTGGGATGATTGTGGCGCGAAGCGGCGACGGCCAGCCCATTGTCGTTGCGGGCGCGGATTTTGATCGCGTGCGGCAGTTGGACAAATGGTGGTCGGTGAGCAAATGGCCGTCGGAAATCCCTTCGGAAATCCCCACTTCTCGCGCAGAAGACGCGCGAGAAATGGGGCACCCGGCGCTGGTCGGCGTGCGAGCGTTGCCGGTGGTTTCCCAGAAGGACCAGGCTTTCGACCTCAGCTTTCAAGGGCGAGCTCTGCACCTCATACCCGCAGGGACGGTGCAAACCGGGGCCGCAGAGGACAGCCGCATCTACATTTCGCTCGCCGAGTTCACCGCATGGACTGGCGTTCAGCCTGCCACTATCGAAGTTGCCGCCAGTGGCTCTCCGGAAGAGGTGGCCGGCGTGATGAATCAACTGAAGCAGGCCATTCCAGAAGCCGAGGTGCGACCGGTGCGGCAGATCATGGAAGGCGAGGCTCGCGTGTTGGGCAAGACGCGAGCGACCTTGCTGGCGGCTGCGGCGCTGATCATCCTGACTGCGGCGTTGTGCGTGCTTTCCACGCTGATGGGCTGGGTGTTCGACCGGCGGCGCGACTTTGCCATCATGAAAGCGCTGGGCGCTTCGACTCGCCTGCTCAACGGATTCTTCGCTGCCGAGGCGGCCGCCCTGGGTGCAATCGGAGCAGTCATCGGTTTCGTCATCGGTATTGGCCTGGCGGCCTGGATCGGCCGGGTTAACTTTCATGCTGCCGTAGTGCCCCGTTTCAGCGTGCTGCCGGTGGTGTTGGCTGGTAGCATGGCAGTGACGTTGCTTTCGGCCATCCTCCCGATCGCGCTGCTGCGGCGCGTGCAGCCGGCGGTGATCCTGAGAGGCGAGTGACATGATCCAGATCAAAAATGTGACCAAGCTCTACCCCGCCAAGGAAGCCGGAAACGGCTCGGGACCGGGGAAGGACAATGGCTCCATTCACGCGCTGGATCACATTTCCCTGCATGTCACCAAGGGCGAGTGGCTCTCGATCATGGGGCCGTCGGGATCAGGGAAATCGACGCTGGTCAATCTGATCGGCTGCCTGGACCGGCCGTCGTCGGGCGAGATCTGGCTCGATGAGCAGAACGTCGCCGGAATCTCTTCGGCCGATCTGAACCGGGTGCGCGCCGAGAAAATCGGCTTCATCTTCCAGCAGTTTCATCTGATTCCTTTCCTCACCGCGGTCGAAAACGTCATGCTGGCGCAGTATTTTCACAGCATGACCGACGAAAAGGAAGCTGTGGAGGCCTTGACCCGCGTGGGTTTGGGCGATCGCGCCCATCACCTGCCCTCGCAGCTTTCTGGCGGCGAGCAGCAGCGGGTGTGCATCGCGCGCGCGCTGATCAACGATCCGCGGATCATCCTGGCCGACGAGCCAACGGGAAACCTCGACGCGCAGAACGAGGAAATCGTGCTGCGGCTGCTGCGCGAGTTCCACCAGCAGGGACGAACCATCGTCATGGTCACGCACGACCCGGTAGTGGCGCGACTGGCCGACCGGCGCATCGAACTGCACCATGGCAAAATCGCGTCGCAGGAAATCTTCTCCATGGCCGATGAAGAGCAGCTGGACGAAGTTTTGGAAGAGCTTTGGGTGCTGGCGGAAAATGGCGAGATCGCCGAAGTCGAGCGCATGGAAGTGCACGGGGCACTGCCCGTCAGCCTGGCGATCGAAAAGATGATCGAAATGGGCCTGGTTGCCTCCACTCCGCATCCGCCGCAGGCGCACGATCATAAGCCGTTTGTGAATCCCTGCCACGACGCGCTGAAGCCAGTTTCAGCCTCAGTCGGCGATGGAACGGCGATCGTCGAACTTACGCCGCGCGGCCGCGAGCGCGCCGGCAGCATCATCCGGCGGCACCGGCTGGCTGAGCGGCTCTTCACCGACAGCCTGGCCATGGACAGCGAAACCGAAATCGAGCAGCAGGCCTGCAAGTTCGAGCATATCCTCTCGCCCGAAGCCACCGACAAGATCTGCACGTTCCTCGGCCATCCGCGAACCTGCCCGCACGGGGCCCCGATTCCGCCGGGGCCGTGCTGCGGAAGAGGCGCGACAAGTAGTTTCGCCATACACTCCTCCACTTCGACACCTTGAGGTTTATGGCAGCGACTCGACGTGAGTTCCAACAACTCGCAAAGATGAGGCTAAGGGATGCCCGTATTCTGATGCGGGAAGGAAACGCCGAGGCGGCATACTACCTGACTGGTTTTGCCGTTGAATGCGCGGTGAAGGCATGCATCGCCAAAAATACGGAGCGCTATGATTTTCCGCCGGATCCGAATGCAATCAGAGACATCTACACTCACAAATTGGGTAAACTAATAGCGGCGGCAAAGTTGGATGCTGCTTTGGATGCCGAAAAGCGGAGCGACCTTTCCTTCAACAACAAATGGGACGTCGTTAAGGACTGGGACAATAACAGCAGGTATACGGTTGGTGGACTGAACGCAAGGGATCTTTACCGCGCGGTTGCAGGCAGAAACGGAATAATGCAATGGCTACGGCAACATTGGTGAGCAGCGAGATTGAGGTTGGGCGCCGGATTGTTGCTGCGCTTACGCGAGCCAAGATACCGGTTAAGGTCTATCTGTGGGCATTCATACCAGAGGTGCAAGAGTGGCAGTTTATGATCGCTACGCCACTCGTAGATACCAAGGGTCCCTTGGGAGCGTATGGTGACGTGAACAAGGCACTTCAGAAGGAGGGGGTATTCGAGGACCTTCCGCTTAGCGGAATTTTTCTAAGGAGTCCTAACGACCCTGTGTTGAAATTTCTTGAGAAGGAGAGCAAGGCAGTCCCCCGAGAAGCATTTCGAGTAGTCAATCAGTACATTTCGGGTAGCTTTGTAGCGGACGCTTACGTCTACAGCGGATTCATCGACATTCAAGAATTTGCGAATACCCCAAAGGGAACTGGGAGCACCTATTACGTAAGGTATGCGCCGTACTCTAGCCCCAACGTACCAACATGGGCTTATAGGAGCCTTGACGATTTGAGACTGTTCTTAGTTGCAAAACTTCACATCAATGCGAATACCGTGGATTCAGCGCTAAGAGAACTATCGTCGAGAAAAGGTGCGTCGATACCCAACGTTCAATTGCGGCCCCGTGACCTTAGACGGCTACTGCCAGCCTAGCTTGCCCACCCGTCGTCCCACCATCGGCGTATTCGACTCCGGCTTTGGCGGCCTCACTGTCCTTAAAGCGTTACTTGAAGTTCTTCCCGGGGCCGATTACGTCTACTTTGGCGATACGGCTCGCCTGCCCTACGGGGCGAAATCAGTCGAAACCGTCGCCCGCTATGCCGTCGAGGCCACGCACTACCTGGAGTCGCACGGCGCCCAGATGCTGGTTATTGCCTGCAACACTGCGACCGCGCTGGCTCTCGATCGCATCACTGCCAGCGCGCATGTGCCGGTGGTGGGCGTAGTCGAGCCTGGGGCCGAAGCCGCGGCTGCCGCTACGAAGAACAGAAAAATCGTGGTCATCGGTACCGAGGCCACGGTGGGCAGCCATGCCTATCGCAAGGCGCTGGAGGCGCGTGGCCTGGAGACCCGCGAGAAGGCCTGCCCGCTGCTGGTTCCGCTGGTTGAAGAGGGATGGGTGGAACATCCGGTCACCGAGCAGGTGGCGCGCATCTACTTGGCCGAGGCTTTTGCCGATGGCTTCCAAGACGCCGATGTGCTGGTGCTCGGCTGCACCCACTATCCACTGCTCAAGCCACTGCTCGAGCGCGTAGCGCCGGCGCACGTACGTATCGTCGATTCGGCCGCGTCGACTGCTCACGCTGTGGCCTCCCATCTGAAAGAGTTGCTGCCCGCCGCCCACGACGGCGAGCGGCGCACGGCCGCACGGCTCAAGTTCTTTGCCACCGATTCGGTGGAGAAATTCCGCCGCCTGGGCCAACGATTCCTGAGCCACCCCGTGGATGACGTGCAACACGTCGACCTGAAGGAATAGCCTCCCCGCAAGATTCGGATAGCCGGGCATCGTGCTCGGAAATTAGTGTGTCTTCACCGCTGTTCCCGCGATCTAACCGTGACGACAAGAGGGCCCATGCATCCACTCGACAATGTCATCTGGCAGGCGCTAACCACCCGGCAAAGGCAGTTTGCGGAATCGTTCGGGCAGGCGCGCCGCTTCGTTCGGGAAGTCACATCCCTGACCGCCTTTGAGCAGCCAGACCCCGAAGGCTATGAAGCGTTGGCCTACCTGATCGGTCCTCGTGCCACGGCAGCAGTGTTTCTTCCCTCTCCCTACGAGGCGCGCGAAGGATGGAGCCTGGTCGGCGGAGCGCCGTTGTTGGAGATGGTCTCGGCGAACGGAGGCTTTCCGAAAGCCGACCGCGGCATACAAATCCACGAGCTTGGATCGCAGGATTCGCCGGAGATGGTCCAGCTCGCCGCTCTAACCAAGCCGGGCCCGTTCGGCACGCGGACTCATGAACTTGGAACCTACCTGGGGATTCGCGACGACGGAAAGCTGGTGGCCATGGCGGGAGAGCGTCTCAAGGTACCCGGGTATACCGAGATCAGCGCTGTGTGCACGCATCCGGACCACATCGGCAAAGGCTATGCCCGGGTTCTGATGGCTGAACTCATGCAGCGCATCCACACGCGCGACGAAACTGCCTTCCTGCACGTGCGGCAGGACAACGCTCGCGCCATCGAACTCTATGAGCGGCTGGGCTATCACACGCGAGTGATTGTGCACTACGTAATTTTGCGGAAGGAGTGACAAAGCTCCGGCTAAGATCGCCAGTGCCGGAATGCTGGTTGTGCGTCTCAGTACAGGTGGAAGTCGACTTCCAGAGCGATCTCGACGGCCACGGGATGGCCGTTCTTGGTGCCGGGCTCAAAGCGATACTTCTTTGCCGCCTCGATCGCCTTCTCGTCCAGTCCCATGCCCAGACTGCTGGTGACGCGAATATTGGTAGGCCGGCCCTGCGCGTCGACCACCAGGGCAAGAACGCAGATCCCCTGATACTTGGCCTTGCGGGCCTCTTCCGAAAACTCGATGTCGGGCTGATAAACCACTCGCGGAGGCGAGACTCCTGCACCCACGTGGAAAACTCCGCCGCCAGTGCCACCGCCCTCGCCCGGGCCAAAGCCCGGTCCCTTGCCGGAACCAATTCCGCCGCCACTGCCAGTGCCAATGCCCCCACCGGATCCGGTGCCGTTCGACGGCAACAGGGCATGCGCCATCGGATCGCCCAGGTTCGGCATGTTATTCGAGGCCAACTGCACCTGCGGGGGAACCACAATCGTCGGATCGACAGCCAGTTTGGGATGCTCGTTGCGCACGATCACCATCGGAGGCGTGATCTGCTCCATGGAGAGCTTGGGCAATTTGCCCTTGCTGGCCTGCAACACGTCGCGATCGCCGCCGCCACCGCCGCCGCCCACTTGCGTCTTGCCCGGCTTCAGGAGCGGAAGATCGCCCGGATCCACCAGCGTAACCGTCGCCTTGGGGACCGGGGCAGCCTTTACGATGTGCCTCGCCAGAAGCGTGCCGCCTACGATCACGGCGGCCAGCAGAATGTGGACTCCGGTTGAACCCAGCGCCCCGTTCTTCTTGTAGTTGTAGAACCCCCAAATGTCCTTGACCGGCTCCGGCTTCGATTCCAGCTTCAGAGGCGGCAGCTTCTTGGGGAAGAAAAAATCGTCCAGCCCCTGGAAAAGCGACCTCCAGAGGGGTTCTTCAAAGCCGGTATCGCTGATCAGGAGGTTCAGCTCTGGCTCTTTCCCGGCCTGGCTTGGATTGATCTGTACGGATCCCATATTTCGATCTGGAACGTCTTCCGGTGTCTGGGGACGCTACTCTAACCCCTCTGTTATCCCTTCTTTACACAGATGAGCGTCTGTGCCTCCAAGTTGCTTGCTTTTGTCTCAATTTTGTAAATCGGTACCTCTGGGATACCCAGTGGATCGAGCCAGTCGACACAGCGACCACGCTGCCTAAAATTGTAACTCTAGTTCGGGCTTTTCAACAGTACATTTCCGTGGACCGGGCAACTCTCGGAGAGACATGTACTTCCTGTGTCCATCCTGTCGGCTAGACCGTCCCCTGGTGTGAGTCCGAGGTTGTCGGCCGCAGGCACGTTCGTCCCCGAATCATTCCTCCTGAAGCATCATGAGAGCATCTCGAGCGGGCAGTGCCGCTACCCTCGGCGTCCCATACTCTACGCGCTGGGGAGGATTGCAGATCAAAAAAGATCCTGTGAGCATCTACTTGGATCGAGGCGAGGAGAAGCAATGAAGAAACGCAGACTGGGAAACAGCAATCTTGAGGTTTCAGAGATCGGACTGGGCTGCATGGGAATGAGCTTTGGCCTGGGGCCTGCCGCCGACAAGCAGGAGATGATCGCCCTTATCCGGGCAGCCGTGGAGCGAGGGGTCACATTCTTCGATACCGCCGAGGTGTATGGCCCGTACACGAACGAAGAACTTGTGGGCGAAGCCCTCGCACCCTTCCGCAAGCAAGTGGCGATCGCAACCAAGTTCGGCTTCAAAATCGATCCGGCCACCGGCAAGTCGGCCGGGCTGGACAGCCGTCCCGAACACATCAAGGCGGTGGCCGAGGCCTCGCTCAAGCGGCTAAAGACCGACGTCATCGATTTGTTCTATCAGCACCGCGTCGATTCCGACGTGCCCATCGAAGATGTGGCGGGAGCGGTGAAGCAGCTGATTCAGCAAGGTAAGGTGAAGCACTTCGGCCTGTCGGAAGCGGGCGTGCGAACCATCCGTCGCGCCCACGCCGTTCAGCCCGTCACCGCACTGCAGAGCGAATATTCCCTGTGGTGGAGAGAGCCCGAGGCGGAGGTATTGCCGACGCTGGAAGAACTCGGGATCGGGTTCGTCCCCTTCAGCCCTCTGGGCAAAGGATTTCTGACGGGGCACATCAGCCAGGACACAAAGTTCGACAAGAGCGATTTTCGCAACGTCGTGCCACGCTTCACGCCGGAGAACCGCAAAGCCAATCAGGCGCTGGTGGATGTGGTGGGCCGGTTTGCAGCCCAGAGGAAGGCGACGCCGGCGCAGGTTGCGCTGGCCTGGCTGCTGGCGCAGAAGCCCTGGATCGTGCCGATCCCGGGCACAACCAAGCTGCATCGGCTCGAGGAAAACCTGGGCGCGGCCAGCATTGAACTTTCGCCGGAGGATCTCCACCAAATCGGCAGTGCTGCCTCCAAGATCAGCGTGCAAGGAGCGCGATATCCGGAGGAGTTGCAGAAGCTGGTGGGCAGATGAGTCTCGGGCGATGGTATCCGGGAATTCATCAACCACGAAGGACACGAAGTTTCACGAAGGAAGGCGAAACTCGGCTGCCTTTCTTCGTGAACCTTCGTGTCCTTCGTGGTTATTCGATTTTCGACTGCATCGCGGACTCGCCCGCATAGACGTTTTCCCGCCCCGCTCCCTATAATGAAAAGATTCAATCATTTGGGAGACGTGCGCGAGTGCCGCTCGAGCTGAAAGCGACCATCAACCTGCCCAAGACCGCTTTCTCCATGAAGGCGAACCTGCCTCAGAACGAGCCCAAAATGCTCGAGCGTTGGGAGCAGATGAAGCTCTACGAGCGCATCCGGGAGGCGCGCCAGGGCGCGCCGCGCTACATCCTGCACGACGGGCCGCCCTATACCAGCGGCCCGATTCATCTGGGCACCACGATGAATAAGTGCCTGAAGGATTTCGTGGTCAAGTCGAAGACCATGGCGGGGTTTGACGCCCCTTACGTACCCGGCTGGGACTGCCACGGTCTGCCCATCGAGATCAAAGTCGACAAAGAGCTCGGCGGCAAGAAGCTGCAGATGCGGCCCAACGATGTGCGCGCCGAATGCCGCAAGTACGCGCAGAAATACCTCGACCTGCAGCGCGTGCAGTTCAAGCGCATGGGCGTGTTCGGTCGCTTCGACCGTCCCTACGTCACCATGCTGCCGCAGTATGAGTCGGTCGTGCTTTCGACCTTCTATTCGTTTTATGAGAATGGCTTCGTTTACAAAGGCCTGCGCGCGGTTTACTGGTGCATGCACGACGAAACCGCGCTGGCCGAAGCCGAAGTCGAGTATGAGAATCACACCAGCACGACGGTCTTCGTGAAATACGCGCTGCTCGACGATCCGGCGCGGATCGATCCAGCGCTCCGCAGGAAAAAACTTTCGACCATCATCTGGACCACGACGCCCTGGACTCTGCCCGCCTCAATGGCGGTGGCTTTTCATCCCGACGAAGATTACGTGGCGCTGGAATCGGGCGGCGAGGCTTACATCGTCGCGTCCAAGCTGGCGAAAGATGCGGCCGCCAAGTGCGGACTGGCTGACGTCCGCGAACTTGCGCACTTCCCCGGCCGCAAACTGGAGCGCCTGAACTTCCAGCATCCCTTTCTCGGTCGCAAAATCCTGGGCGTGCTCGCCGACTACGTCACCATGGACACGGGCACGGGCGTGGTCCACACCGCGCCGTCGCACGGCGCCGAAGACTTCGTGACCGGCGTTAAATATGGCCTCGACGCCACCAGCAATGTCGACGAAAAAGGTATCCTGCGCAACGGCCTGCCCGAGTACACCGGCAAGCGCGTCTGGGACGCGAACCAGCCTATCGTCGAACTGCTCAAATCCCGCGGGGCGCTGCTGCACACGGAAAAGACCGAGCACTCGTATCCGCACTGCTGGCGCTGCCACAATCCGGTGATCTTCCGCGCCACCGAGCAGTGGTTCATCTCCATGGAAACGCCTATGCCGGGCGGGGCCGGGAAACGGGACACCCTCCGCACGCGCACGCTGGAGGAAATCCGAAAAGTAAAGTGGGACCCGGCCTGGGGCGAGGAGCGACTGGCGAACATGATTCAGACGCGCCCCGACTGGTGCATTTCGCGGCAGCGCGTGTGGGGAGTGCCGATTTCGGTTTTTCTTTGTGAAGGCTGCGGCAAGCCGCTCAACGACCCAGCCATCAACCGCAAGGTGGTCGAGCTGTTTGCCAAGGCTGGCGCCGACGTGTGGTTCACGTCCGAGCCTGATTCGCTTGTTCCCGGAGGAACGAAGTGCCCGCACTGCGGCGGCGTGAGGTTCGAGAAGGAAACTGACATTTTTGATGTGTGGCTGGAATCGGGCGCAAGTTATCTGGCTTTGATCGCCGACGAGCCCAGTTATCCCTGGCCCTCCGATCTTTATCTCGAAGGCGGCGACCAGTACCGCGGATGGTTTCAGTCTTCCCTGCTCTGCGCCATGGGCACGCACCAGACGCCGCCATATAAAACCGTCGTCACGCCCGGCTGGACGCTCGACGAAAAGGGCCAGGCCCTGTCGAAGTCCCGGGGCAACGACGTTGATCCCGTGGACATTGCGGGCCGTCTGGGCGGAGAGATCGTGCGGCTGTGGGTTGCATCCGTCGATTTCCGCGAGGACGTCGTGGGCTCGGAAGCGCTGATGCAGCGCGTAGGCGAGAACTACAAAAAGATTCGCAACACATTTCGCTATATCCTCGGCAATCTCGAGGGCTTTGATCCGCAGAAAGACGCGGTGGCTTACCGCGATCTTGAAGTACTCGACCAATACCTTCTGCGCAAGACCGCCGAATTAACCGCAGAGGTGGTGCGTTGGTACGACGAGTTTGCCTTCCACCGGATTTATCATGCGGTGATTCACTTCTGCGTGGTCGACCTGAGTGCGTTTTACTTCGACGTGCTCAAAGACCGGCTCTACACTTCAGGGCGCAAGTCGCAAGCCCGCCGCGCGGCGCAAACCGCGATTTGGCGTATCGGCGAAGTTCTCACCCGGCTCCTCGCCCCCATCCTGAGCTTCACCTGCGAGGAAATCTGGCAATACCTGCCGCGTGTGCAGGACCGTCAGCAGAGTGTTCACCTGGCAGCGTTCATTCCATCGACAGAAGTGGCCGGCCAGCTGTTCACTACTGAGGAATGGAAGAAGCTGGACGAAGACTGGACCACGCTGCGCCTGGTGCGCGATGACGTGCTGAAAGCCCTGGAAGAAGCGCGCAACAGCAAACTGATCGGTACCGGACTCGAAGCGCAGGTCGCGGTCACCGCGTCGGATCCGATGTACTCAGTGCTGACGCGCTATGCCGGGCAACTGCGCTACCTCTTCATCGTCTCGGCCGTTACGCTGGTGCAGGGCTCGGGGAATGGAACTGGCGGGGTGCACGTCGAGGTCAAGAAAGCCGACGGCGCGAAGTGCGAGCGTTGCTGGAACTATTCGATCCACGTGGGCGAAGACAAGACGTACCCTACGATCTGCGAGCGTTGCAGCGCGGTGCTGGAAGAGATGGGGCCCTGAGACCTTCTTCGCGTACTTTGCGGACTTTCTTGGCGCGCTTCGCGGTTAAGGGCTTTTTCACTGCCAGCAGAAAGACTAACCGCAAAGGGCGCAAAGAGTTCGCGAAGGACGCCAAGGAAATCTTAGGACAACTCTGAATGTCTTCCAATCGCGCACGCGCTGTTCATTTCATTCTTGCTTTGATGGTGTTCCTCGCTGACCGCTGGACCAAGCGTCTGGTGGCTGCGCGCATCGCCATGTACACCCACATCCAGATCATCCCTGGATTTTTTCGTCTCACGCACACGGAGAATACCGGCGCGGCTTTCAGCCTGTTTGCCGACTCGCCGTCGCGCTGGAGGACGGCGTTGCTGATCGGCTTTTCTCTGATCGCGATGGTGATCGTCAGCGTGCTGCTATGGAAACAATCGCGCGCGCTGACCTTGACCGGAACCGCGCTCTCGCTGATTCTGGGCGGCGCGGCCGGCAATTTCTGGGACCGGGTCGCGCATGGGCGGGTGGTGGACTTTCTGCTCTTTTACTACAAACAGTATCAATGGCCGGTGTTCAACCTGGCCGACAGCTGCATTGTCATCGGGGCATCGTTGCTGGTGATCGAGATTCTGTTCGTCAAACCGCATACCCCAGAGCAGCATTCGGAATGATCACCCGGGATCGATGCCGGGCACGTCCCTCACCTCTGCCCGGTGCCTACTGAAAAGACACGGAATCTCTGAGTTTTCTCATCTAAAGTGGCCTGGCCTGCGTGCCGATAGGGATAACTGGGAGACTTCTGACATGATCAGTCCGATCGCTAACTCAGCCCTCGCGCAACCAATCGCGCAGACCACCGCCCCCCAGCCGCCAGCTCAGCTGAAACCGCTGGCCAGCACAGGGGATACAGTGCAGGTCAGCAATGCCGCCAAAGCCCTGTTGCAGGAGAGTTTGGAGACTTCTGCGCAAACCGCAAAAGAGGCCAGCGCGGGTGACCCTCAAGCCATAAGGCTGCAGGCCAGGCACTCTGCTACCAGAGTACACACGAAGTAAGACTCGGGGAAGAAACCGTCAGACAAGCGTCAGGCCCTTACGGCGCGCCGTACACTTGCCGGTAGACGCTGGCGTTGCGCAGGATCGCCTGCACGTACTCGCGGGTTTCGGTGAACGGGATGGACTCCACGAACTCCTGGGGATCGCGATACGTTCCCTGCCCCAGCCATTCCTCAACCCGGTCGGAGCCGGCGTTGTAGGCAGCGAGCGCGTACTCAAACGAGCCTCCGAACTTGTCGACCATGCCGCGGAAATAACGCGTGCCCAGCTCCAGGTTCATGGGCGCGGTATAGAGTTGGCTGGGGCTGTAGCGCCTGAGTTTCTCCTGCCGGGCAACCGCCTTTCCGGTGCGGGGCAGCAACTGCATCAGGCCGACTGCGTTGGCGCGCGACACGGCCGCCGGATTAAATTCCGACTCCTGCCGGATCAGCGACGCCACCAGATACGGATCTAGTCCGTTCGCGACCGAGAATCTCTTCAGATCAGTCCAATAGGCACGCGGGAACAGCGCCTCCCAGTACTCGCGCGGCAGGCTGGGAATGTCCACGGCGAAGTAGCTGGGCACCGAATGCTTCATCACCTCGATGGCGCGGTCATAGTGCTCGGTATCCAGGTAGAGACGCGCCGTCTCCGCCGGACCCCAGCTGCCGCCGTCAGCCGCGGCCGCCGCCTGCAATTCCCGCACTGCGAAATCCACCAGGCCGCCGTTGCCCAGCAACTGGGCCTTTTGCAGGTGCAGGTCGTCGGCCGGAGGCTCGGTGAGAGTGATCTTGGCGGCGTCCAGCGGCGGCACATGATCGAGCAAGGGATACGTTCCGGGAGGGTCAGAGACCTGGGGCAGCTTCTGCAGCCGCTGCCGGCCCAGCTCCGCATAGTAGTAATTGCGATAGCGATCCGACAACTTCTGGTAGTAAGCGCGCGCCATGCCGAACTGGTTGTCTTCTTCGGCCAGACGCGCCCGCCAATACAATGCGTTGGAAGTTTCGTTGCCGTTGGGATAAAGAGCAATCTGCTCCTCGAACTGCTTCTTGGCCTCGTCGTTGTGTCCTTCGCGCAGCGTGAGCCATGCCGCTTTCCAGTGGGCATAGGAAGCGCGTCCTCCGTTGGGAAAGCGCTGCTGCAATTCACGAAAGGCGGCCAGCGCCTGGTCATATTCGTGATGGACCAGGTGCAGATTCGCCGACGACAGCAGCGCGGCTTCCAGCCAGGGGCTGGTCGTCGTCAATTGCCGCAGTTCATCGACGGTGCGGTAGAACTCGTCGTTCTGCTCGGACGCCCAGGCAATCTCGCCCAGAAGGTACAGCCGCTGCGCGTTCTGATCGGCGTTGGCTCCGGACAGATTCGTCAGCTCGGTTTTGGCTTCGCGATTTCGTCCGGCGCGGTGCAGCGCGTCGGCTAAGAGCAGCGCGTCGGCAGGACGATCCTCAGCCGGGGAATGTCCCAGCAACTCGCGATACTCGTCGGCAGCGTCGTTGTAGCGTCTCGCCTTGATCAGCAGTTCAGCGCGCGTTTTGCGCTGCGCGGCAGTCGGCTCTGGCGCGATGCGCAACTTTCTCAACTCCGAGTAAGCCGCATCCGCTTCGGCGGCGGTGGGTATGTTGAAGTAGACATTGGAGAACGCCTCGGCTGCTTTGGCATTTTCCCCGAGCGCGGCGTAGGCGCGGCCCAGAGCCAGCTCCAGGTCAGAGCGTACCGGCACCCGTTCTTTCTCGAGCAGAGCGGCAGCCTCGGCGGCTCTGCCTTCGGTCAGCAACGCGCCGGCGTAGCTTACGTCAGCGTCGCGCACCAGCAGCGAATCCGGATACGTGGCCGCGAAGTTCGCCAGTGCGGCCAGCGCTTCGCCTTCGCGCCCGGTTTGCAGGTAACACGCGCCTAGGTAGTAGGCAACGTAGTCGCCGAGATCGCCGGCCGCCGGCTTGGCCCGGTTCAAGGGATCGATGGCCCTGGCAAAATCGTGGTCGAGCACATGCGCGTATCCCACCACCAGCCAGGCCAGGGCCCCGGCATCTTCTTTGGCGTGGGCGCGGGCGTAGGCTTCCACGCCGGCGTACGCCGCCGGAGAGCGATCCTGGATCAACTGCTGCGCCATAGGCCGCAGCGTCGCCGAGGCCACGAACGCCTGGCGCATGCGGCGAATGCGCGGCGAGACTGGCCTTTTGCGTTTCCTGGTGCGCGTGGTGTGAGCGGCAGGGCCACTTGGCTTCTTGCCCGAAACACCGTTCGCGGTCTTGCCATTCTGGCTTGATTCCCCGCCAGCCGCGGACTTTTGAACTGTTTTTTTTGGGGTCGCAGGGCTCGCCGAGGTAGTTTGCTCGGGAGCATTCTTCGGCTCTGCGGACGGAGCCGTTTGCGCCTCAGAACCCGACGTCGTTGCCGCGGAGGATTGCCGAGGAGCAACAAACGACGTCGACGCGCTGGCCGGAATCCAGCACAGCGCTGCCAGGGCGAGCGCCCCGCAGAACGCGAGACGCAATCGAGCGAGACATAATCCAGCGAGCAATCGAAGCACTTCTATTTTGCGCGGAGACGCGAAGACCAGAACGTAGTCCAGAGAAGCCAGCACTGCTTTCAAAAATACCCCAGGAGAATAGCCTTCGGGGGCTAAAGCCCCCAATTACTGTTTACTCTTTACGCGGCCCGGAAGGGCCGATCTGCCACCATTCGACTACTTGCGAAAGTTCGCGCCCATCACTGCCGCATCATCTTCCGCCAGGCTGCGCACGACTTCCTTTTGAAAATAGTCGCCGCTCGATGCGGCGGTGGCGCCATAGCGTTTCTGAAATGTCGAGCGGCTCTTTTCGATGTCATCCTTGAGGCGGTCGTAGAGGTCCTTGTGGCGGCGCCCTTCAGCCACCTTGGCCTGGTTGTAGAGCTTGATCTCATCCACCAGCAGGCGCGCGAAGCGCTGCGCCTTGCGATGGGTATCGGCGTCCTCGGCCGACATGCCGGCGAAGGGATCGGCGGCAGCGGCGGGCGCGCTCGCGGCACTGGCCGATGCGGCATGCGCGGACACTTCGACCACTTCGGCTGCCGGCTCGGGTTCATGCACAGGCGGAGGTGTGTGCTTGGGAGTGTGCGCCGCAAACGGGTCGGAGAACGAACTGACGGTCTGCGCCGGGGCGGCTGCTGGACGCTCTGGTCCACGTTCTGGGGCGCGATCGAAGCTGGGTACCGCGTCGACTTCTCTCTGCGCCTGCTTGCGCAGAGAGGCCACTTCCAGCCACGCGCTGGTCGCCAGCACCAGGAGCTCAAGCGACGGTGCATCCAAAACCCCGCCCGCTCCGCCGTCGGCAAAAACCAGCGCCGCCACTTTGTCCTTCAACACCAGGGGCAGAACCAGAAGCTGCTCGTTTTCCGGTCCGCCGAAGCGCTCCACGAAGCGCCCATCCATTTCGGCGATGTTGCCCGGAGTCACGATGCGATTCTGATAAGCATGGGCGACCGGCCCGCCGCTGAGGTCGAGCGAAAAGTCTTTGATGGATTCGTCATCGCCAAAACCGCGGCACTGCCACCCGTTCGCCGCTCCTGCCTTCACCACGAACAGGGCGATGCGCGCGGCATACGCGCTGCCGGCGTCGAGCAAAGTTTTGAGGATTTCCTTCTGCGTGCTTCCCGCATGAACACTAGCGACCGCCTGCACCAGGCTGCCAGTCCCCGCGGTCGATCCCGCGCTCATCGGCGCTGCCGGAACAGAGGCAGAAGCGGGCAGCTCCGCCAGCACATGTTTCACAAGCTCGGCTTGCAGCTTTGGCAAATGCCGATCCAAAACATGGGCCACGGCGCGCTCAATAATTTCCTGGAGTTCCTTATCCGCCATGCTCAGTGGACCATCCCTGACCCCGAGTGCCGCGTGTGTTTTTTGCCAGACGAAATGGTGCTGTTGTAACTGCTGATTATACGGCACTTGTGCAGCCACGGCAGGGTACTATAGTACCTGCTCACCTGGGGCGGACCGAATTCCGTCCAACTTTCTGAACTCTATCGCAAAGATCTTCCGCTGAATACGTCAAAGCGGTTGGGCAAAGCAGCGGGTTACCAAGTAGAATAACAGCTTCAGCGGGGACGGTCGTTCCACCTGAAAATACTGCATCGCCGGGACTATGGGAGCCATCCAAAACCAATTGAGTGCACCTGTTACCGAAGAGCTGGCGCTGGTACAGGCAGCCAAGCGGGGCGATGATTCGGCCTTCGAAGAGCTCGTTCGCCGCTACGACCGCAATGTGTTTCGGATCGCCCAGCACATCACGCAGAACCGCGAAGACGCAGAAGACGTGGTGCAGGAAGCGTTCCTGAAGGCGTACAGCAACCTGGCGCAGTTCCAGGAGCAGTCGAAGTTTTACACCTGGCTGGTGCGGATCGCGGTGAACGAGGCGCTGATGAAGTTGCGGCGCCGCAAGCCGGAGCGCACCGTATCGCTGGATGAAGACATCAAAACGGAAGATGATTCCCTCCCCCGCGAAATCGCCGATTGGAGCCCCAATCCCGAGCAGCAGTACACGCAGGCGGAGTTGCGCGAAATCTTGAGTAAGACCATCCAGGGCCTCCCCCCGGGCTTTCGGACGGTGTTCGTACTGAGGGACGTGGAAGGACTTTCCACCGAGGAAACCGCGACTGCGCTGGAGTTGAGCGTGCCTGCGGTCAAGTCGAGGCTGCTGCGGGCTCGCCTGCAGTTGCGCGACCGGTTGGGACGTTACTTTCAGAAACGCGAGAGTGGAGATGGCAACCGGTGAAATGTTCTGAGTTTTTGCAGGAGCTGACCAACTACCTGGACGGCGCCCTCGACGAGAAGACCAAAGTTGAGCTGGAGAACCATCTTTCCTGGTGTCACAACTGCTACGTAGTCTGCGACACAACCAAAAAGACCATCGAGATTTATCGCGACTCCCAGCTCTACGAACTGCCTGAAGACCTCCGCAGCCGCCTCCGCTCCGCCATCATGACCAAGTGCCAGCAGCAGAAAAAGCGTGGCCCGCAGAGCGTGTGAAGTGTGAAATTTCTTTCGCCCCGCAGTAACTGCATTGACATCAGCTATTTCCAGTGTTCCCTTTTTTGCACTCGAGTCGCCTGACAAACCCGAAACCCTTTCTTTATTTCATGAATCTAAGCAGTAGAGTGGGATATACGTAGTAGAGTGCCGAGGCTCACTCAAGCTTGATCGCTGCACGTTGATCGCTGCGCAGCGAAGCTCGGCTAGTGTGGTTTGAAAGACCAGGGGATCAGGCGTGCGAGCCTGAGAGTGGAAGGTGAGCGTCATGTTCGCAAAATTGTACGATGCGTTGTTTGGCTGCAGGCATTCTCGCTACAGCTTTCCGGTCACCATTCGTCGCGCCACGCGCCGCCCGCAAGCCGCCGCTTTGACCGGGACGTATGTCGCGTGTCTCGATTGCGGCAAAGAATTTCCGTACGACTGGCAGGAGATGAAGGTCATCACGTCGCCCGAGGAGCATCGCGCGCACCTGGCCGAACTGGCCAAGCATGCTGCGTAAGCACTGCGATTCAGAGGAGCGGGTAAGGTGACCGCGTAGAAAATGCGACGCCGGAAATGCGATTGGATCTGGAAATAAATTCTTCCCCTTCCCCCAGGAGCCGCGAGCGACCCTCGCGGCTTTCGCTTTTCCTGCCTCGCTCTAATCGCCTCAGTTTAATCGGTTCGGTTTGTGGCCTCCAGCCCACCGCTAATTGATCGCCAGCATGGGTTTTCCCCTCGAGAATTGATCTCCCGACTGTGCATGGAACAAAAAAGCGAAGGAAGGAATCCTGCGGGATGCGCAGATTCCCTCGCTTCGCTCAAAATGACAAAGCGTCGTCTTATTTGCTTACTGCAACCGCAGTGCGCTTCTCGATCGGAACAAACGGGCGCACGTCGTGTCCGGTGTAGATCTGGCGTGGACGAGCGATCTTCTGCTCCGGATCGGTGATCAGCTCCTGCCATTGCGCCAGCCAGCCAGCCGTGCGCGGGATGGCGAACAGAACCGTGAACATCTCCGGACGGAAGCCCATCGCCTGGTAGATGATCCCGCTGTAGAAATCCACGTTGGGATAGAGTTTGCGCTTGATGAAATACTCGTCTTCCAGCGCGATCTTCTCCAACTCCAGCGCGATGTCGAGCTTGGGATTGCGTCCCGTCACCTCGAACACCTTCTCCGCCGCCCATTTCAGGATGCGAGCCCGCGGATCGTAGTTCTTGTAGACGCGGTGGCCAAAGCCCATCAGCTTGAGTTCTCCTTCTTTCACCCGCTTGATGTAGGCCGGGATGTTGTCTTTGCTGCCGATCACATCCAGCATCTTCAAGACTTCTTCGTTGGCTCCGCCGTGCAGCGGGCCAGCCAGTCCCGATGCCGCGGCTGCTGTCGACAGGAACGGGTCGGCTTGCGAGCTGCTCACCGAGCGCATGGCGTTGGTGCCGCAGTTCTGCTCGTGGTCGGCATGCAGGATGAATAGAATGTCGAGCGCGCGTGAAATGGCGGGATGGGCCAGATACTTGGGCTCGACTTTCTTCCACAGCATGTTCATGAAGTTTTCCGGATAGCTGAGATCGTTATCCGGATACACGTAGGGCAGGCCTTCCGAGTGCCGGAACGACATGGCCGCGATGGTGGGAACCTTGCCGATCAGCCGCTTGATCTGCAGCAGCCGGCTAGCCGGATCGAGCACGTGCCGGGCCTCGGGGTAAATGCTGGAGAGCGCTGCCACCGTGCTCACGAACATCGCCATGGGATGGGCGTCGTAGCGGAAGCCCTCCATGAACGTCTTGGTGCTCTCGTGCAGCATGGTGTGGTGCGTGATCTCGTATTTCCAGTCGTTCAGTTGCGTTTCCGTCGGCAGCTCGCCGAACAGCAGCAGGTAGGCCACTTCCAGAAACGTGCAATGCTCGGCGAGAACCTCGATGGGGTATCCGCGATAGCGGAGGATTCCCTTATCGCCGTCGATATAGGTAATGGCGCTCCGGCATGAAGCCGTGTTCATGAATGCCGGATCGTAGGTCATGAGCCCGAAATCTTCCGGGCCGGTTTTGATTTGGCGTAAGTCCATCGCCCGGATCGTGCCATTCTCGACCGGGACGGTGTAGGTTTTACTGGTGCGATTGTCGGTGATGGTAAGAGTGTGATCGGGCATGAGAATGTATCTCCAGAACTGCACAATGAGTGCAACTTGGCACGAGGGTATGTCCGTTCCCGAAATGAATCTGTGACTGAAATCACAGGTTCTTGTGACCCGTGGACAACCGGGTAACCCGCGCAAAAGCCGAACCGGCGGCCTGAGCCGCCGGTCCCGGAACATCCCGGTTGTTAGTTCGAATCGTCGCGGCGCTTCAGGGTCGGACGATCGTCGTCGCTCTTCTGATCGCCGGTGTTGTCGCCACTGTTCGCAGTCCGGCGCAGGCTGGGCTTGTTGGCGTCTTTCTGGTCCAGCACCTTGTGCTTGTTCTCGATGGCAGCCAGGCGCGCCTTCACCTCGTCAAACTCCGACGTGGTCACGATATATTCCGTCTTGGCGGGAAGAATCTTGCGAATCTCCTCCTGCGACTTTTCGATCCGGTCCGGCGTCTGCGGGTGGGTGTCGAACGCCTTCGACAGGGTTCCGGGTTTCTTCTTCTCCATGGCCTGAATCTTTTCGAAGAACGAGACGAAGGCCGAAGGATCGTAGCCCGAGCGGTACATGTACTCGATGCCGAGGTAGTCGGCCTCAGCCTCGAATCCGCGCGAGAAGTGCAAGAAGGCGAGCGGAATGCCCAGCCCCATGCCTTCGTAGATTCCGTAACCCAGCGCGCCGCCCATGAAGATCGCAGGCAGGGACATCATCTGCAGCAGGTTCGCGCGGGTCATCTCGCGCCCGTAGTGGCAGGCCGCCACGTGCGCGATTTCGTGCGCCATCACACCCGCCATCTCGGCTTCCTCGTCCGCAGCCAGAATCAGGCCGGAATTGACGTAGAAGAATCCGCCGGGCAACGCCATGGCGTTGACTACGTCAGAGTCGATCACCTTGATGGTGAACGGCACCTGCGCGTCAGAGTTGCGTACGATGTTCTGCCCCACACGGTTCACGTATTCCGTGATCACAGGGTCGTTGATCAGCTTGACCTGGGATTCGATTTGCTGCGCATAGACGCGTCCCCGGGCAACCTGGCCCTCAACGGTGTACCAGTTGCCCACGCCGCGTCCGCAGCCCACATTGCGGTTTCCGACGGCGTCGACGTCGGTTTTGCCGCCGTCGTGCTTGATCTGGCTGTCATCCTGCGTGGGAAGGGCCGCCGGCTTTTGCGGAGGCGCATTTTGCACGTCGCCAGCCTTGGGCTGACCCTGATCCGGGTCCGAGGCCGGAGGTTGGGGCTGAGGCTGCTGCGGTTGCTGCTGAGCCTGTGGTTGCGGTTGACTCGGATCCTGCGTGGGAGCCGGAGTCTGCGCCTGCAGCCACGGCGCCAAACTGAACGCTGCCAATGCCAGCGCGCCTGCCAGCCATCTGAATCTCATAGGGTACTCCTTGATACCGATTATACGCCCCAGCCCCAAGGCTAAACTCCAACCCTTCTGGTTAGACGCTCGACACCCCACCCGGGGTTATCTGCGGCGCCGAGGAGTTCTGCTGGCTTTTCGTCGAATGGGCAATGCACCCTTGCCCATGTTCCCGCGCAGTCGTACTATGGCGCGTTCTTACCCCTGCTGGCAGGAGGCCTCCATGCTCAACCGCCGCCATTTCCTTTCAACCGCTGCAACCGGCGCTGCCGGTGGACTTGCCGCATCGCTCACCTTCCGCAGCGACCTGTTCGCCCAGCTGGAAAAGATTCCACCGCTGCCCGATCCAGCCTTGTTTGACAAGAACGAAGACGCCTTCTGGGCAGCTATGCGCCGCCAGTTTCTGATTCCCGAGGACGAGGTCTACCTGAACAACGGCACCGTCGGGTCGAGCCCGGCGCCCGTTCTGCGAGCGATTTTCGACGGGTATACGACCACCGAGAAGATGGACCAGGAGGATCCGGAAGACTATCCCATCTGGGGATACGCGGCCTGGAATGAATTTCGCGATCCGCTGGCCGCGTTCGTCGGCTGCACCCGCGATGAGATTGCCCTGCTGCGCAACGCGACGGAAGCCAACAGCTACATCGCCAATGGAGTCGACCTGAAGGCGGGCGACGAAGTGCTCATGACCGACCAGGAGCATCCCGGCGGCGAGCATCCGTGGAACCTGAAGGCCAAGCGCTACGGCGTCGTGGTGAAAAAAGTGACGCTTCCTCGCCCCGTTAAAGACGCGGCCCAGGTCTTGAATCTCGTCAACGACGCCATCACGCCGCGCACGCGCGTGCTGTTCTTCAGCCACATCACGACGTTCTCTGGGGTGGTCTTGCCGGCGAAAGAACTAAGTGCGCTGGCCCGCAGCAAAGGCGTTCTGTCAGCCGTCGACGGCGCTCACGTGCCGGGGATGATGCGGCTCAACGTGCGCGACCTGGGCTGCGATATGTATTCTTCCAGCCCGCATAAATGGCTATTTGCGCCCAAAGGCTCGGGATTCTTGTATGTCCGGGACGAGGTCATCGACCGCGTGTGGAATACGATCGCCACCGAAGGCTGGGATGAGACCAACATTCGCGCCGAGCGCTTGCAGCGGATCGGCAGCTCGAACGTGCCCGCGCTGTGGGGATTGCGGGCCTCGATCAAACTGGCCAACGACATCGGCATGGAGCGCATCGAGCGCCGCCACCGGCACATGGCCGACTACATCCTCGACGAAATGAAAAAACGCGGCGCGGAGTCCTGGACCTCACCCGACCCCGCGCTGCGCTGCGCGATCGTCAGCGTGAATGTTCCGCCCATCCAGCGCATGGCACTGGAGAACTGGATGTGGAAAACGCACAAGATCCGCATCCGCGGCGGCGAGCCGCACAAGCTGCGGCTGTCAACGCCGTATTATTTGCAGAAGAGGGATATCGACCGGTTTTTGGAGAAGTTCGATGAGTACAAACAGCACCAGAAAACGAGTTGATCTGTCTATGGTCACTTGTACTTGACCATGTGTGTTAAAATCATTTCCATGAAGAAGATTGCCGCCGCCGCATTCAAGGCTCAATGCCTTACCCTCATGGACGACGTAAAGCGGACGCGTGCACCCATCGTCATTACAAAGCGCGGCAAGCCAGTGGCCAAGCTCGTTCCCGTCGATGAAAAGAAGGACGATTTTCTTGGAAGGCTGAAAGGCGTCATTGAGATTGTCGGCGATATCGAATCGCCCGTGGTGCCGATCGAGGATTGGGAAGCGCTGCGGTGATCCTTCTCGACACGCACGTCCTGCTGTGGGCAGTGCGCGAGCCCGAAAGACTTTCACGCAGCGCCGCATCAGAAATTCGTCGGGCCCGACGTCACGGAGGCTTGGCCGTCTCTGCCATGACCGTTTGGGAACTGGCCCTGCTATTCGCCCGCGGAAAAGTCCGCGCATCGGGCAGCGTAGAGGCATCCGTTCGTTTGGTGCTGGAAGGCGTAACCGTGTTGCCGATTACGCCGGAGGTCGCAGCCCTGGCCACACAGTTTGCGGATGACTATCCGAGGCACCCCGCAGATCGCCTCATAGGAGCGACCGCGCGAGCAGAGGGCCTGACGCTCGTGACACGCGATGAGAGCATTAGATTAAGCCCGCTGATAAAGGCAGTTTGGTGATGGGTAGGCGCCCCCTTAAAAGGCGCCCTACCCAGCCTGACGCTCATTTCTCAGTCGTAATACTCCAATCCCAGGTGCGTGATCATCTCTTCCCCCTTCAGGTGGCGCAGCGTGTTCTTCAGCTTCATCGACTGGATGAACAAGTCATGCTCCGGATAGAGCCCCGGCGCTGTCATTGGAGACTTGAAGTAGAAGCTTAGCCACTCCTGGATGCCGATTCCTTTCAGCTCTGAGCAGCGCTGCGCCAGATCGAGGAACAGAACGAGATCGAGCACGATGGGCGCCGCCAGAATCGAGTCGCGGCAGAGGAAATCGACCTTGATCTGCATGGGATAACCGAGCCATCCAAAGATATCGATGTTGTCCCAACCCTCTTTATTATCACCGCGAGGCGGGTAATAGTTAATACGCACCTTGTGATACATGTTGCCGTACAGTTCGGGGTAGAGGCCGGGCTGCAGAATGTGCTCGAGCACGCCCAGCTTTGATTCTTCCTTGGTCTTGAAGCTGCCGGGATCGTCGAGCACTTCGCCGTCACGGTTGCCCAGAATGTTGGTCGAATACCATCCGCTCAGGCCGAGAAGGCGAGCTTTGAATGCGGGTGCGAGCACGGTCTTCATCAAGGTCTGGCCGGTTTTGAAGTCCTTGCCGCAGATAGGCGCTTCGTTCTTTCGGGAAAGCTCGTGCATGACCGGAAGATCGACGGTCAGGTTGGGCGCGCCGTTGGCGAATGGAACGCCCTCCATCAGCGAAGCGTAGGCGTAGATCATCGAGGGCGCGATCATCTCGTCGTTTTCGCGCAGCGCTTTCTCAAACGCCTTAACCGACTGGTGCGCCTCGGTGGGCTCGATGTAGCTCTCGGTCGAGCCGCACCACATGGTGATCAGGCGGCTGGCCCCGCTCGACTTCTTGAAGCTGCGAATGTCGTCGCGCAACTGCTCGGCCAGATCCATCTTGTTCTTGCCCTTCTTTACATTGGGCCCGTCGATCTTCTTGACGTAGTTGTGATCGAACACCGCCGCCCGCGGTGTGATCGACGACAAGAACGGCTTCAGTTGCTCGAGCAGCCGGTAGTCGAGCACGCCCGCGTTCGACGCGGCTTCGAACATGTTGTCTTCGAAGATGTCCCAGCCGGTGAAGACCAGGTCGTTGAGGCCGGCGAGCGGCACGAATTCCTTGATCTTCGGGGACCGCCCGTCAGTCCGCTTGCCGAGGCGCACCGTGCCCATCTGCGTGAGCGAGCCGATGGGCTTGGCCAGGCCTTTGCGGATAGCCTCGACGCCGGCGACGAACGTCGTAGCGACAGCGCCCATGCCCGGAATCATCACGCCCAACTTGCCCTTGGCTGGCTCCATGGAGCCTTCGGCGCGGCTGGCAGACGACCGTTTGGCGCCACCTACACGGCTGGCCAGCTTCATCTCGCGGCTGGCCCGCTCGGCATGGGCCAGGGCGGTCTCGCGATGCTCGTGTTCGCGCGCTGATGCGGCATTGGCGAACTGCTTGCGGTGGCGTCGGCCGTCGGCATCCCACCAGTCGGCCATGAAGACTCCCGGTTGTTTCTGATACATAGTCACTCCTTCGGTGACGGTGGCTGGTCACTGCCACCAGAACT
>DATFNR010000037.1:0-67218 GCA_035266285.1 Candidatus Sulfotelmatobacter sp. | reverse complement strand
TGCGCCCCGCCAACCATCCTGGCGTCCAACACTTCGTCGCTCTCCATCACCGAGATCTCTTCCGTCACCTACCGTGCGCCGCGCTGCATCGGCATGCACTTCTTCAATCCCGTGCACAAGATGAAGCTGCTGGAGATCGTGCGTGGCCTGGAGACCGACCAGGCCACGGTGGATGCCTGCGCCGACGCCGGCCGGCGCATGGGCAAGGAAGTGGTGGTGATCAAGGAATCGCCCGGCTTCATTACCAGCCGCATCAACGCCATGATCGGCAACGAAGCCTTCTACATGCTGCAGGAGGGGATTGCTTCAGCCGCCGACATCGATAAGGCGCTTAAGCTGGGATTAAATCATCCCATGGGGCCGTTCGAGCTGGTGGACCTGGTAGGCCTCGACACCCGACTCAGCATCCTCGACTATCTGCACAAATCCTTAGGCGAGAAATATCGTCCCGCACCGTTGCTGGTGCAGTATGTGAAGGCAGGACGACTGGGGCGCAAATCCGGTCGCGGCGTGTATGAATACCCTGAAGCCGCGCCACCGAAGTGACTCCCAGGTTTTGCAGCGGCACCTCGCACCTGCAAGATGCCGCTGCTTCGCCTCCGAACGACTAACGCACGATCCCGCGGCTCCGCAGTTGGTCGGCAACCCCCGACAGACTGGTTTGCAGCAGAATGTCCGTCCAGAAGTCGCACTTGTGCGCTTCCGTAAAATTAAATTCCACTGCAGGCGTCGGCGCCACCAGCGACTGATTGTCATCAATGAGAATCCCGAATTCGGGCCACAACGGCTGGCCCATCTGATTGGGGTTGCCGTGAGTCGCGAAGTTCGTCCAATAAGCCTTCATCGTCTTGGCCAGCTTCTGCTCGTTGGCACTCAGTTTGGCGCCAAAGGGGAACAGAAACTGCAGTTCGTCGGTATGCGTAGCTCCGTAGGGGAAGCTGACCGGTGGCAGAAACACCATCGGCGCATGCTCGTCGTTCAATTCGTACCCGTACGTCGTCACCTGCAACGACGTCAGCTGACGCGCGAGATTCGTCGGGCAACTGAAAGCGCTGTCCGTGAAGATAGCGGACAGCGCCAGGTCCGGGCTGGAGAAGCCGCTGAGCGGATACCGCTTCAGGATCTCCCCGGCGATTTGCTCGACCAGGGCGGGATTACTGCCGCCGCCTTCGGCAACTGCCGCTGCGGCGATGCCCGCGACTGCTGTTGGATATTCCGCTGTCGTAAGGGGCCCGACCTTAGGATTAAGGTCAAAATCCAATGCGATGAAGAGCCGGCCTTCGTCGTGATTGGTCCCCATCAGTAGAGGCACGTGATTGAATTGTCCGAGCGCAAGGGCCTGCACGGGTTGTTCCGGGATCAATACTCCGTCGACATTTGGAAAGAACGCCGTAAGTGAGGCGATGCTGCTCTGGGACGTGATCCCATTCTCTACGGTAAGGATCTCGGGCACCGTGAGCGTCCGAAGGCAGGCCACAACCGCAGCGCTGGTCGCTTGCGTGCAGCCCAGGGCGGCTGCGATCCCTGCTCCTTCGTTCTCCGACGCAGCTTTTGGCGGCAGGTTGCTGCTGCAGGGCCCACTCTCGGTGATCGCCCGCTGGAACAGTCCTCTCGCCGCGGGTGAAACTACATTGGCGCACACGCTGAATCCTCCGGCGGATTTGCCGAAAATAGTTACCTTTTGGGGATTGCCACCGAAGGCAGCGATATTCTGATGCACCCACCGCAACGCGAATTGCTGGTCGGCAAGTCCGTAGTTGCCCGAGGCGCCGCTGGGCGACTCCGCATCCAGGGCGGCAGCTGACAGATAGCCGAGAATCCCCAGGCGATAGTTAATGGTCACGACGATGACCTTGCCCTGCGTGGCCAGTTCCGTAGCGTTGTAGTCACTGCCTTCTCCGGTCACGAACGCGCCGCCGTGGATAAACACCATCACCGGGAGACGGTTCTTGGACGAAACCGGAGGCGCGGGCACGAAGATGTTGAGAAACAGGCAGTCTTCGTTGAGGCTGCCCTGCCCGAAAGGCGACGGAGTTTGCGGGCAGCTGCTGCCGAACGTTGTGGCGTTGATCGTACCGGACACGGCGGTCGGCGGGGTCGGCGCCGCAAAGCGCAGACCGCCTGTGGGTGCAGCCGCATAGCGGATGCCGAGAAAGTCCGTAGTCCCGCCGAAGATTACGCCTTGATAGGTTTGCGAAGGGAAGACCCCTGCGGGCGTGGTGACCGTTTGAGCGCTGGCGGGGCTGAGCGTCAGGGCCAATCCTGCTACGGTTGCAAAGGCATGGTAAAGGACTCGGGTCAACAGTGACGGCTGGCGGTGGGTCATGGTGTTTCCTCCAATGAGAGATTCCTCAGAAACAAGGTCGGCCGAAAGGTTTCGGGGAAAATACCACCGGAGAGCAGATGATTGCAAGAGTCACTAACATTTTTTACATACTCTTGACATTTGGCGAGAAGGGAAGCCCGGCGCCGTTGCAGGGTGCGTCTATCGCTGCTGATAGCCGCGGTTCGGGCCTGTCCTGGTCCCGAAACTGAGCCCTGCCAAGGCTGACGCCTTGCCCTCCGCGACGCCTTTGCTTGCCACCAGCACGTGAAAGCTTTCGCCCATACCTGCGGGTGTGACCAGGTGTTTGAGCTGGAGCGCGACCTTGGCCCGCTCCTGGGGCAGACGGCAGTCTTCGAAGGCGTCGGCAAACTGGTTCGCTTCGCCGACGCCCAGCAGAAACTGCGATTGCGTGACCAGTCTCTGGATGGCCATGCCTTTGCCTTCGGCCACCGCAGCCAAAGCCGTGAAGTTTACATCGGCGGTGATGTCCTGCTCCCCTGGTGCCTCGTAAGGACTGGCGCTGACCGAATGTTGCCGGATCGCCTTCAGCGTGCCGCGATGCCGTCCCGCCAGTTGCTCGGCCCGCGTGTAGCCGTAGTCGATGGCGACAAAGAATCCGCCGCCCAGTTTATCCAGCACGCGACTCGCATATTGCTGCGCGGCAAGGCCAACCTCCAGACGATCTCCTGCTTCGGGATGAACGCTGTAGCGATCGAGAAATTCCATCTCTTCGGCTGAAGGCGGAACCCAGCGTTCGACGAATTGACCACGGTGCTGATCCACTCGCAACGAGCCATCTGCGCTAACAATTTCGACGGGAAGGGCGTCGAAGAACTCATTCGCGAAGATGATTGTTGGAGTGTCAGCGGCCTCCGGGGTCACCGATTCTCCCGTCAGCACCGCTTTACCAGCGCCGAGATGCCGCGCCAAGATCTCTTTCATACGCTGCTGCAGAGCAGGCGAGCTTTCCACCAGGACATAGCGCAGCGCACGAAAGAAGTCCGGGAATTTCTTCTCCGACCAGTCCAGCACATCCTGCGCGAACAGGCCGCGTCCGGGGCCGAGTTCTGTCACGCTGATACTCTCGGGGCGCCCCAGCACGCGCCACATCTCGTCGAACTGGCGCGCCATCAGGCGGCCGAAAACCGCGTGGACGTCGCTGGATGTATAGAAATCGCCGGCTTTACCGAATTGCGCGGCATTCCGGGCGTAGTAGCCGAATTCGCGATCGTAAAGGCACAACTCCATATAGCGGGAGAAGGGAATTGGTCCACGATCGCGCATTTCCCTACCGATCTTATCGCGCAGAGGATTCACAATCCCCTGCGTTGCCGGTCGGCGCGGTCCTGCGGTGTACGGATGAACATCTCGACGAAATAGTCGTGCAGCGCGTCATAGAGCTGGCGCTGAAAACTCCACTCAAACTGCGGGTGATCGAGATCGCGAGGGTGCAGATCGAAGAGGTAGGTGTGGACGGGAATGCTGTCGTCCTTGAATTTGATAACCACCTCTACACCCTCTCCTTTGGCATGAGCGGAAAAATTCAGCAAGGGATGCTCGTACAAGCGCAACTGGGCGAGGACGCGATCGAGGCGGCGAGGAGAGGCATCGGGCACGGAAGCATTGTACAAACCGCAAGCGCTTCCGTGCTCAGCTTCCTTTTCAGCCTTTCAGAGGCGGGCTACCAGACGCGGCAGACATTCTGCGGCATCAGAGGCTGGCCCACTTTGCAACCAAAGGCCTGGCCGAACTCCGGCATATTTTCGACAACTCCGTTGACCCGGAATTCGCGGGGGGAATGCGGATCAGTTTGCGCCTGCAACCTCAGTTGCTCGGGCCGACTGCTGCCGCACCAACCCTGGCCATGGCCAAGGAAGAACTGCTGCAGCGGTGTGTAGCCGTCTTCTTTCTGGTCCAGGTCGATCTTCTTCCTCTTGGCATCCGACAGAAATGCGATGAGCGCCAGACGCAGTCCGCCGTTGTCAGCCGTGTTCTCGCCCAGCGTCAGCTTGCCGTTGACTTTCACATCGTCGACCGCAACGAAGTTGCCGTATTCCTTTACCGTGCAATCGGCCTTTTCTTCGAACTTCTTGCCGTCTTCCGAGGTCCACCAGTCGGAAAGATTTCCGTTGCCGTCGAACTGCCGGCCCTGATCGTCGAACCCGTGGGTCAGTTCGTGCCCGACGACGCCTCCGATGTCTCCATAGTTCAGAGCATCCGTGGCCTTGGGGTCATAGAGGGGAGATTGCAGGATCCCCGCGGGAAAATTGATGTCATTCATGCTGGGGTTGTAGTAGGCGTTGACCGTGGGCGGAGTCATGCCCCACTCGCCGCGATCCACCGGTTTTCCAATCTTCGAGATCTGCCGGAGATTCTCGAAAATCACGGCACGCTGGGCGTTGCCATAGGCATCGCCGCGTCGCACAGTCAACGTGGAATAGTCGCGCCAATGATCGGGGTAGCCGATCTAGTCCGCCACGGCGTGAAGCTTTGCCTTGGCGCGAGCCTTGGTTTCGGCGCTCATCCAATCCAGCGTATCGAGATCCTGGTTCATCGCAGCTTCGATGTCCTGCACCATCTGGAGCGTTGCCGCCTTGCTCGAGGCAGGGAATTCCTGGCTGACATACACCTGGCCCAGAGCCTCGCCTAGCGCGGCGTCGGTGGCTTGCACGCAGCGCTTCCAGCGGGCCTGCTCCTCCGGTTGTCCTCTGAGCTTGCGGCCGTTGAAGTCGAACCTCTCTTCGTCCAGGGCTTTGGGCAGCGTAGTCGAGTCGGCAGAAGCCAAAAGCTGCCAACGCAAATAGGCTTTGATCGTCTTCAGGTCGGTGCTATCGAGCAGCCCGTTCAGTCCCTTGAAGAAGTCGGGATTGGTCACGTTAATTTCGCTGACGCCGGAGGGGAAGCGTGATTCCGCCAGAAGGCGCGCCCAGTCCAGGCGCGGAGTCATTTTCTGCAGATCGCAGACTTCCGTCAGGTGGTACACGTTCTTGGGATCGCGACGGGAGGTAATATCCATGGAGATTTTGGCCAGAGCGGTTTCCAACTGGAAGATGCTCTGGGCATCGCTCGCCGCTTCGCTCTCGGACTCGCCAATCAGCCTCAGAGTATTGGTGATGTGCTGCACATATTCCTTGCGGAGCTTCTCGTCGGCGTCGCCGGTGCGGAGGTAATAGTCGCGCTCCGGCAGTCCCAGGCCTCCCTGGTCGGTGACTGCAATCTGTTTCGTTGCATCCTTGAAATCCTGTTGCTCGCCCAGCCCCAGAAAGGCATTCACATTGATCAGCTGGTAGTGAGCGAACAAAGACGTCAGCTCGCCTTTGTCTTTGAGCGCGGCAATGCGGTCCAGTTCGGCCTGGAATGGTCGCAGACCCTTCTCATCAATCGCAGCTGAATCGGTGCAGGTCGCGTAGTAGTCTCCGATCTTCTGCTGGTTGGAGGTGCGTTCCGCTCCGCCGTTGGCGGCCTTTTCGAGCATGGTGTGCAGAATGTATTCGTTATGCTCGAAAAGCACGGTGCCCGTGCCAAACCCGGAACGATCGTTCGGAATCGGGTAGTACTTGGAGAAGTTTCCGCAGGCATACTGGAAGAAATTCACGCACGGATCGGCCGTGGTGTCGATGAAGCGCTTGTCCAGCCCTGGCGGCAGAATTTGCGGCCTCTCCTCTGACGCTGCGTTGTTGGACTGGGCGGCCAGCGTCGCACCCATCAGGATGCAAGTCACAAAACCAACGGTCAGTACCGCGAGTCGAGTACGAATCTTCATGGTTTTCCTCAAGTCGTAGTTGCAGTCGGACTTACTCTTGTAACACGTCGAGCAGGAGTACGCGGCAGTCTTTCATCCCTCATCCCTTAGGACAAAACACTGTGTCTGTGTTGCCTGGAGGCATTCCCGCTGTCGAGGGCCTTCTCCCAAACGTGGTTAAGAAAGCGCGCAGCTTGTTGGCTTCGAGGGTAAACAGCGATTGCCGCAAGATGTCCGAAAGCAAGCGCATAGCGGGCGCTGAAATTCATGCCCCCACGCCTCCGGGGAGGAGCGTGGGGGCACCCGGGTAACGTTCAGGCGAGGGGTCTCAAATCCCGCCCAACCATCTGATCAGAAATACGCAGCTGGACTGTCGAAAGTTCCCGCTGGCATTAGCTGATTAGACCCAGGAAACGGCCAAAAGGTTAGCTGGGAATGAAGATCACGAATTCACGCGCTGGTTTCACTTGTAAACCCTGCGGGGCAGTCGCCGCGCGCGTTGTATACTCCCTGGAAAAGGAACGACATCGGAATGAAACGAATCCTATTGAGTGCTCTTTTGTTAAGCGGCATGATGCTGGCCGTGGCCCAGGTGAAAAAGGAAGACCTGGCCACTAAGAACACCAAGAGTCCGGGCGCCGAAACCAGCGTCACCATCAACGGCAAGAACCTCTGGATCTACTACCACGCTCCCTCCGTCAGGGGTCGCCAGATTTTCGGCGGCGCAGGTGCGCTCGAGCCGTATGGCCAGGTATGGCGTCTGGGCGCCGATTACGCCACTGTTCTGCACACCGACGCCGACCTCGACCTGAATGGCCTCGCCATTCCCAAGGGCGACTACACCCTGTACGCCGACCTCGACAACGGCCAGTGGAACCTGATCGTCAACAAAACCCTGATGGACGGCGCCCGCCACATCTGGGGCGTGGGGAAATCACCGGACGGCATTCGCGAGGGCGCCACCACCGACGATCCGGCCACTGAACTGGGTCGCGCTTCGCTCACCATGGGCAAGCTGTCACCTTCCGGCGAAACCCTTAAGATCACGCTGTCGGGCGCCGGCGGCGCCAAGGGAACACTGCTCATCGAATGGGAGAATGTGACGGCGTCGGCGCCGTTCACCGTGCAGTAGCGGATTTTCGTGGGGTACTCGGCTCCCAGCGGATCTTCTCACGATTCGAGAAACTCGATGTCCTCTTCCTGGCAATTCTTATGCTTCGCCTTGATTATCAAAGCTCTGCACTTAGTGTGAACACGCCCTAGCCACACTGCTGATGTCGAAGCGAAAGCTGCCGATAGAGAACCAGTAAGGTTCCAGGAAACGGAGGTATGCGTTGGCGGCAGACGAACTTGGAGATCAGGGGCCGGCCGATGGTCGCCGCGCCGGCCCACTCAACACTCCCGCTAGATTCGTGGTTGATCCGGGAAAGCGGCTGGTAGTAGTCAGGTTCGGGAAGAAGGTGACTGCTGAAGTCATCGAACAATATGCCACACGGCTGCGCCAGCACCCGTTATTCGACCTATCGTTCTCAGAGATCGCCGACCTGAGCGCGGTCGAGGAAATGGATCTCCAGGCCGACGAGTTCCTGCGGCTGGCTGATGCCGTCGATCCGTTTTCGCCCGAAGCGAGGCGCGCGTTCGTCGTGCACAATTCGGTGCAGGCTCACGCAGCACGCATGCACAAGGCTCTGCGCGTGGACAGGAATTTCAGCATCTTCCATTCCTTGGAGGAAGCGGAACAGTGGATCAACGACCAGCCGCTGGCGGCATCTGCGCAGCCCTATTGCTGAGGCGTCGTTTTGGGCCGCTCGTAGGCCTTCTGCAGGTACTTGCGGCATTCTTCCAGAGCTCCGAAGGTGTTGTCGTTGGTCTGTAGCGCCTGCCGGTATTCGTTGACCGCGCGTTCGCGCTGCCCGGTAATGTCAAAGATCTTGCCCAGCTGCAGATGGCTCCAGACTTCGGTCCAGCGCGGATCGCCGTCTCCGTTCAAGGCTTCCCGGTAGGCGTTGGCCGAAGCCTGATAGTTCCTCTGCTGGAAGAAAACCTCGGCAACTCGGTAGTGGGCAAAGGAGCTGTTCTTGTTGAGGTCGAGCGCCTTGTTGTACTCCGCCAGAGCTGCCGACAAGTCTCCCTGCTGCTGCAAGGCCTCGCCCCGAAGGATCGAAGAGCGCAGCTTCACGTCGCTGGAATTGGTCAGCACATGGTGGTCCGGGTCCACAGAGATGCGGCGCGGACGGCCAAAGGTTTCGATGGTAAACGGCGAAGAAGTCCCCACCACTTCGATGCGCTTGTTTTCGGTTTTTCCGTCGGTGTCAATGCGGACGTCCACCGGCATGCGGAAAAGATCGAGATCCTGGTCGATTTCGCCGGTAATGCGGAAACCAGGAATCTTCGCATCCTTGGGATTCTGCGCCGCGGCTCCGCCCAGACGATACGTGGTGTACTTGATCTTGAACTCCGGGGCGCCGGTGGAATCCAGCCACTGCGAGAAAAACCAGGTGAGCTGGTCGCCGTAGTTCTTCTCGGCGATGGTCTTGAATTCGTCCATGCTGGCCGATTTTCCGGCGTACTGAGTGGCGAAATCGCGCATGGTCTTGTTGTACTTGTCCTCCCCCAGCACCCAGCGCAGCATGTGCAGGATCATCGCGCCCTTGTCGGTGGCGAGCGATTGAAATTCGGGCGAAAAGATGTCCAGCTTGCTGGCGCTCGAGAGCGGCACCGTGTCATAAGCCAGCGCCCCCACCGACATGTCCTTCACGGCCTCTTCCAGACCGGCCGACCCCGCGGCGCTCTCCACGTACATCGCTTCCGAGTAGCGGGAGAAGCCATCGCTCAGCCACCAGTCGTCCATGGTCTCGGGACTCACGGAAACGCCCCACCATTGGTGCGCAATGGCATCTGCCAGCAGACGATAATTCGTCTTCTCCGTAATCGAGGTCCCGCGCAGCATCGCGATTTCGGGTGCCCATGCGAAGGGTACGGTGTCGTCCGGCAATTCCACGACGTTGAGCTTCTGCGAGGGCGGCAGACCGTAAAGAGTGATGAAGTAGGTAAACTCCTGCACTGTAGAGGTGGTGTACTCCGGCGCCAGGCTCTGGTGCGTGGGTTTGAAGTAAACGTGCAGGTCCATGCCCGCTTCGTCGCTTTTGTACTCCTGGAAGACGCCGGCAATGATCGTCCCGGGGAAACTGGGCTTAGTCGAGGTGAACGTGAAGGTCTTCGTGGGCAGGACGCTGGCATTCGCCTTCTTCGACGGCGGATTGTCTGCCACGGTGACTTGGCCGCTGCCGATGGCAAACATGTGCGCTGGCAGGCTCACGCTGATCGTCGAAGTGAATCGGTTAAGGCCAAAGCCGTTCACGGGAAACCAGCGCCCGGCGTAAAGCAGATAGCTGGTATCGTCGCCGATGTAGGCCAGCTTCAGTCCGGGAACAGGGCTGTTGTCGGCGGTTTCAAGAGTGCCCTCGTACTCGAAGGTCAGAGTTGTCGACGCGTCTTTGGCCAGGCCGGAGGGTAAAGGAACGCGAACTGTGGAATCCTGGGTGACACGCTCGGCCGAGAGCGGCTGATTCTTCTCGTCGAGAACCTTGGTGACGCGCAGGTCATTGTGCAGTTCAAAAACAGCAACGCTCAAATCCTGCAGCGCCGTGAACTTAACTTTGGCGCGGGCGGTGATCTGGTGCAGGTGCGGCTCAAGTTCGGCCTGAATCTGATAGTCGTCGACCCGCAGGCGCGCTTTTTCGGCCGCCCAGCACGGAAGGGCCAACAAAACTGCCAGCAACAGAGTCAGGGAACTGGTTAGGACGCGCCCCGCGCGCCGCAGGTCAATCGCCATTCAGGAGGATCTCCGGGAAATGATAACCCATTTCCTATGATGAAGATTCTGACGCAAAAGATGCTGCCAGCACAAGCTCTGAACGGAGATTGTCAGCATTTTGTCACTGCGCGGTGGAGCGCCAGGACGATCTCCGCCGCACGATCGGCGGGATGCTGCGCCGCCCCGGGTTCTGCAGCCGGAGCCTGAAGCCGCGCTTTTACCCCCGCCAACCCCTCCAGCATGCGCTCGCGGGCCGGTCCGTCCGCCAGGATCTCGTTCAGCCGCGCGACTACCTTCGCGGCCGTGAAATCGTTCTGCACAAGCTCGGGTACGACCTCTTCCTCGGCGATCAGATTGACCATGGCAAAGCGTGGGACCTTCACTCGCGGCTTGCCCAGAAGGTAGGTCAGCGGCGAGACGCGGTAGACCATCACGAAAGGTGTGTTCATCATGGCCGCCTCGACCGTCGCCGTGCCGCTGGCCACGATTCCGGCGCGCGAGTGGTAGAGCGCGGGAAGAGCCTCAGGAACAAGGCTGATTTGGACATCCGCGGTTTTCTGCTTGATCAGCCCACGCAAGAAGTCGCTGTCGAGCGTTGGAGCGACAGGGAGGAGAAATCCGTAGGCTCCGCCGAGCCGCGCCGCCGCCTCCAGAATCGTCGGCAGATTCATCCTCACTTCCTTCACCCGGCTGCCCGGCATGAGCGTGATCCAGAGCTTCGACGGGTCGAGTCCAAACTGAGCCGCGTACTCGGCGCGCGAGATCGTTGGCACCGGCACCTCCGCCAGCGGATGCCCGACAAAGGTCGCATCCACGCCGCGATCGCGGTAAAACTTTTCTTCGAAGGGGAAGATCACCAGCGCCTTGTCGATGTAGTCACGGATCAGGCGCACGCGCCCCTGCCGCCACGCCCAGAACTGCGGGGCAACGTAATACACGGTCAGGATGCCGCGCTTCTTCATCTGCCGCGCGACGCGCCAGTTGAATGCGGGAGAATCGATGACGATGGCGAGGTCAGGCCGGCGCTTGTCAGCCTCGCGGATC
Source organism: Candidatus Sulfotelmatobacter sp. (assembly GCA_035266285.1). Classification (GTDB taxonomy): domain Bacteria; phylum Acidobacteriota; class Terriglobia; order Terriglobales; family Acidobacteriaceae; genus Sulfotelmatobacter. The sequence goes on along the minus strand of DATFNR010000037.1, from coordinate 56,289 downwards.
AAGCGTCGATAGAGCCCGTAGATATTTGGAAGATGACCGAGAATTTCGGTAATGCCGACGACAGCCAGATCTTTCGCATCGACAACGGTGTCGCAGCCGGCAGCCCGCATGCGCTCCCCACCAACGCCAAAGAACGAGATCGGGTCTGATTGTGTAGGGACAGCCGCCCCCGGCTGCCCAGCGGAGCGAAGCTCCGCTGCCCTTTGCTCGGTAGCCCGGCGCAAAGCCTCAATCAGCTGCGCGCCATACATTTCTCCGGAAGCCTCGCCGGTTGAGATCAGGATAAGCAAGAGAGCATTGTAAAGGGCCGCATCGGTGGAACGTACTTGAAGACGATGGACCTACCCAACTCGCCGTATAATTCCGTTTTTCGCGGAATCAGGCTCTTATGAGGTTCGAGTACACGCTGTCCGAAAAGGACTTTCTGGAAGCGCAACGAGCACACGGGGGCTGGTCGTCTCGACTACTGCCGGTTTTCGGTGGGTTGCTCATGCTGGCGGGGATCATCACCTTGGTCCAGGACCAGAAACACATGGGTAACGCTGTCGCAGTTATTCTGATTGGTGCGGCTCTTGCGTTTGTTCGTCGACTACTCCTTTCGTACAGTTATCGACGGGACCAGAGACTTCACGATCACTTTGTAGTTACATTTTCCGACGAGGGCGTGGAAGTATCGGCCTCGACCGGGAATTCTACCTATGCTTGGAAGGCTTTTACTCGATATCTGGAGTCGAAGAATCTGTTCGTGCTCTTATCAGGGGACGGCATGCTTGAATATATTTCCAAAAAATTGTTTTGGTTCCGGTGAAACTGATGCATTCAGAATCCTTGTTCAACAAAAGCTGGCCCGAGGAGAGAATATGGGTCGCAAAGGCTTGAGCCCGACCGCATGGATATTCGTTGTTATGGTGGCTGTGGCGTTCATCCTAATGTTGATCGTTATCCGAAATACCCTGCGACAGTCCACTCCAAGCTCTCAACCTGCACAAACACAGTCAACAAACTAGCTCCTGCGGCTGTGGGCGATTTGCTGCGCAGATATTTCGCGGGCAAGAGTGCCCGCGCCACACATCCTAATCATCCGCGCTGACGGTCGACTCCGGCGCCTGCGAGCTTCCCACCGGAACTTCCTGATCCTTGTACTGCAGCTGGTAGAGCTTGTAGTAAATGCCGCGCTGGGCGAGCAGTTCCTGGTGCGTGCCCAGTTCGCGCAGCTGGCCTTTGTGCATGACCAGGATCTTGTCGGCGCGCTGGATGGTCGAGAGGCGGTGGGCGATGATCAGCGACGTGCGTCCCTCGACCATGCGGCCGAGCGCGTCGCGCACTTTGAACTCGGTTTCGGTGTCGACGCTTGACGTCGCTTCGTCGAGAATCAGAATCTTCGGATCATGCGCCAGCGCTCGGGCAAACGAAATAAGCTGCTTCTGTCCCGTCGATAAAGTTGACCCGCGCTCGCGGACTTCTTCGTTGAACCCGTTGGGCAGAGCGCGGATGAAATCGCCAAGATTCACGTCTTCCGCGGCGCGCTCCACGTGCTCATCGCGAATGTAGCCAGTGCCCAGGCGAATGTTGCCCCCGATCGTTCCGGTAAACAGGAACGGATCCTGTAGCACGACGCCAAACCGGCTGCGCAGGTCGGCCAGGTCCATATCCTTGACGTCGACACCGTCGATGCGAACCGCTCCTTTCTGCACATCGTAAAAACGCAGCAGCAGCGAAATCATCGTGGTCTTGCCCGCGCCCGTGTGCCCGACGACGGCTACAGTTTCTCCCGGTTCGATCGCGAAGTTGACGTCGCGGAGAACCCAATCGGGAGTACCTACGTCGTTCGCCGGGCGGGTTGCAGAGGCTGGCCCACCCTTCGCGGTGTTCGAAGGGTGGGAACCTCCACTGCCCGAACTAGCCGCGCTGCGCTCGGCCGGGCGGACGGAAGCGTTCGCCCCTCCACGAGCGTCGTCACTGTCCGGCACATCCCGGTAGGCGAACCAGACGTGATCGAACTCGATGCGGCCCGTCCCCTCCGGTTTTTTCACCAGAGCGGGCGAAACGATGCCGACCGGCGTGTCGAGCAGTTTGAAGATGCGCTCGCTGGCCGCCATCGCCGACTGCAGAATGTTGTACTTCTCGCTGAAATCCATGATCGGACGGAAGAAACGCTGCGCGTACTGCGTGAACGCGATCAGCACGCCCAGCGAAGCCGCGGTCTCGACCAGGTGGAACGAGATCAGAGTCTGGCGGTTAAACTCCAGCGCAACGCTGTTGGACACGATGCCGCGAATCACGTCCTGCCCGCCGTACCAGATGACGCTCGCAATCGCGATGGCCGAGAAGAAGTCGACCACGGGATAGTAGACTGCGTAGGCCAGGATCGCGTCCTTGAACGCGTCCATGTGGCTGCGGTTGATGGCCGAAAAACGGTTGTAGGCCTTGCGCTCGCGGTTGAAAAGCTGCAGCACGACCATGCCGCTGACGTGTTCCTGCAGGTAAGCGTTGATGCGCGCAATGGCCGTGCGAATGCGCCGGTAAGAGTCTCGCACCCGGTCGCGGAAAATCTTCGTCGCAAACACGATGAGCGGCAGTACGGCGAACGCAATCAACGCCAGCTTCCAGTTCATGCACAGCATGATGCCCAGAATGCCCAGCAGCACGAAGAAGTCCTCGAAGATCGACACCACACCCGAGGTGAACATCTCGTTGAGCGCGTCAACGTCGGTGGTGACGCGCGTGACCAGCCGGCCGACCGGATTCTTGTCGTAGAAAGCGATATGCATGTGCTGCAGGTGGCGGAAGATCTGGCTGCGCAGGTCGTACATCACTTTCTGGCCCGTCCACTGCATGAAGTAGGTCTGCAGGAACTCCAGCAGAAAGGTCAGCACCAGCAGGCTGAGATAGATGGCCGAAATCTGCGCGATGCCTGTCATCGGCCGCGGGCTGAGCCAGTTCCACAGGCCCGAGGCGGCAGGCGGAATCGGCGCCAGATAGCGGTCCACAGCCACTTTCACCAGATAGGGACCCAGTACGTCGCAGAAAGACTTGAGGACGATCGAAGCAATCGCTACCGTGACCTGCCAGCTATAGGGGCGCAGGTAGGTCAGCAGCCGCCGCATCAGGCGGCTGTCATAGGCTTTGCCTAATATTTCCTCTTCCTGGGCCATCGGTTAGCGTGTTCGTCGCAGCAGGCGGGCGATCCCGCGCAGCAGGCGACCCATAACAGGGTACCTCAAATAGATGCCATATCCGCCATGAAGATGGAAAACGTTTGGCAGATGGGATAATCAGATTGTGCCGCTTGGAATCTACATCTCGGTGCCGTTTTGCCGCACCAAGTGCACCTACTGCAACTTCGTTTCGGACGTGTTCTCGCGCGCCATATTCGAGCGCTACGTGGACCGCGTCTGCGCCGACATTGCGAACTCGCCCGCCACAGCAGCGGAGATGGGCGGGGCGAGCGAAGAGGCAGTGGACTCGATCTACCTGGGCGGCGGCACTCCGACCATGCTCGATGCCTCCCAACTCCAGCGTCTATTCCAGGCGGTGCGCGAGCAGTTTTCCGTGCAAGAAGGCGCGGAGATTACCGTGGAGTGCGCTCCGGGCACGCTTACGCCAGACGTGCTGGAAGGACTGCTGCGCTGCGGAGTGAATCGCGTCAGCCTGGGTGTGCAGTCGTTTGTAGACGGTGAGGCGACCGCCGTCGGACGCCGGCACAGCCGCGCCATAGTGCTCGATGACATTCGCCACCTGCGCGCGGCCGGTATTGCCAACATCAACGTGGACCTGATCGCCGGCCTGCCGCACCAGACCGCCGACAGCTGGCACATGTCGCTGAGTGAGACCGTGGCGACGGGAGCGCCGCACGTCAGCGTCTACATGCTGGAGGTGGACGAAGATTCGCGGCTGGGACGGGAATTGATCGCCGGCGGCACGCGCTATCATGCGCATTTCGTGCCCGACGACGATGCGATGGCCGATTTCTACATCGCAGCGTGCGAGAAGCTGGATGCGGCCGGCATCGCCCAGTATGAAATTTCCAATTTCGCGCGCCCCGGATTCGAGTCGCGCCACAATCACAAGTACTGGACGCGGCAGCCGTATCTTGGCTTCGGCGTGGACGCACATTCGATGCTGGCTTCTTCCGCTGCCGGATCCGAAGCCGTGCGCTTCGCCACCGCAGATGTGCTGGAGAAATACGTTGCCGGCGCCCCATTGCAGAGAACCGTGGTCTCGTCCGCCGCCGCTCTTGAGGAGAACTTCTTCCTGGGACTACGCCTGACCCGCGGCGTGGATCTGCAGCGGATCGTGGAGCGCTTCGGCGAAGAATCTCTGCGCAACCTGCGCCCGATGATCTCAGAATTGATTGCCGATGGTCTGATGCAGCAAGTGGGCGACAACCTTCGCCTGACTTCCCGCGGGCGGCTGCTTTCCAACGAAGTCTTCCAACGATTCCTCGACCCCGCGGACGTACCCGGCGAACTCTGAGACGAGCGTATAATTCGTATCGGACTTCAGCGCCGGCTCCGGAAGAGCGTTGCGGGCGCAATTGCCAAACCATCCGGTCGGTTGGGCGGCAACCCGTAATGAGCAGAATCGCCAGTGTTCATGCGGCTTCTGCCACCCATCCCTTTCCCTTCCGGCGGTAACTTCTTCCTCATCCGGCGCTATGTTCTAATCACAATTCGGCGCTCAATTCGTTGGAGGACTTTTGGACTTTCAACTCAACGACGAACAATTGCACTTGAAGAAAAGCGTCCGCGAATTTGCGGAGCGCGAAATCAAACCCCACGTCATGACGTGGGACGAGGCGGGCGACTTCCCCCTGGCGACCGTCAAGGAAATCGGCAAGCTAGGGCTCTTGGGGTCGATCTTCCCGCCCGAATACGGCGGCGCGGGCATGGGCTACGTCGAGTACGTCAACATCATCGAGGAGTTGTCGCGCGTGGATGGTTCGGTGGGGATCATCGTGGCGGCGCACACCTCGCTGTGCTCGAACCACATTTTTCTCGCCGGCAACGAAGCGCAGAAGAAGAAATACCTGAGCAAGCTGGCGACCGGAGAGTTCATCGGCGCCTGGGGACTGACCGAGCCGTCTTCCGGTTCCGATGCGGGCAGCGCCCGCATGACCGCGGTGCGCAAGGGTAACAACTGGGTGCTGAACGGCACAAAAACGTTTTGCACCAACGGCCACTATGCCGATGTGATTGTCGTGCTGGCCGTCACTGACCGCACCGCGCACACGCATGGACTGTCGGCCTTCATCGTGGAGAGAGATACCAAGGGATTTCGCCCCGGCAAGAAAGAAAACAAGCTCGGGCTGCGGGCCAGCGACACGGCGGAACTGATCTTCGAAGACTGCGCGATTCCCGCGGAAAACCTGGTGGGCAGCGAAGGCCAGGGATTTCCCGACGCCATGCGTGTGCTCGACGGCGGCCGCATCTCGATTGCTGCGCTGTCGCTGGGCATGGCCGAAGGCGCTTACGAGTGCGCTTTGAAATATTCGAAGCAGCGCAAGCAGTTCGGCAAGGCGATCAGCGATTTTCAGGCGATCCAGTGGAAGCTGGCTGACATGGCTACTGAGATCGACGCCGCCCTGCTGCTCACCATGCGCTCCGCATCCATGAAAGATGCCGGATTCAAGACGACGCAGGAGTCTTCCATGGCGAAGCTCTATGCCAGCGAAGTCGCGGTGCGCTGTGCCAACGAAAGCGTGCAAATCTTCGGCGGATACGGCTTCACGAAGGACTATCCTGCTGAGAAGTTCTACCGCGATGTGAAGCTCTGCACCATCGGCGAAGGCACCAGCGAGATTCAGCGGCTCGTGATTGCACGGCAGTTGCTGCGGGACTAGTGCCTGCTCTTGGCGATTAGCCCCTGGCTCTTAGCCAAACCTGCCAGACAACCAACGACCAGTAGCTGCAGGCCAACGCCACAAACAGAGTCGTCAGCAAAATGTGCCCGACGACGAACTGCTTTCCTTTCGGCCAGTCCGCCTGGGAAAAGTAGAACGCATCGACCAGGATGCGTGCCGTCCAGTACGCCGCGATAAAACAAGCCAGCCCCATCGCAGCGCGATCGCCGCGCAGCAGTTCGGCATGAAGCAAGAGCGTCAGCGTCCCGAAAGCAACAATCGTCAGCACGGTGAACCCGCTCTGCACCCACAGCAACTTGCGGTTGAAAGGCATCAGCTGTGCAAGGTCTTGCTTCCAGCGCAACCGCGACGGCACTTGAAAGCTGGCCACCAGGATCACAAAATGGCCGGCGCCCGCCAGCCACAGGATGAAATCAAAGCATCGTTCTGCGGGAAAGTTGGTCATAGCGCCCCGATCGCCTTCAGGAATGGAATGATGACTCTCATCACAAACGGCGGATGAAAGAGCCAGAAAGCCGGAGCCGCGGTCACTGAGATAGCAAAGATGCGGGCGCGCGCCCCGTCCTGCAATCCGATCTGCGCGCCCCAGTGGGAGCGTTCCAAAGTCACGCCCAAGCCCTGAAGCAGGAAATATCCGGTGGGCAGTCCATATCCGCCGCGCGCCGGAACTGAAATCACCAGGTCGTGAATCAGGCCTGACGCCACGAATACCAGCAGTCCGGCCACGGCCACGCCCGTCCGCTTGTACAACGGGCGGAAGATGAACTCATGCGCCAGCTGCCGGAAGCCGAGGTTCCAGCGCCTGCCCCAGAACTCACTCAGCGTTCGTGAGAGGATGGGCCTCGACATGATCGGCTGCGCGTCGATCCCCATCGCCTGCCAGAAAAGCGCAATCAGGTGGAAGCTGCCGAAGTGCAGCAGGAGAATCAAGCCGAAGAGTCCAATCCATCCCTGCAGCAGCGGTTGCCCTGCGGGAACCCGGCGCACAGCAGCCCACAGCACTAGAGCTCCCAGAGCAGTCTTGACCGCTGCCCAAGCCCAATCCTGAAGATGCGAATATGCTGGGCGCCGGTTTGGGTCAAGGAAGCTGTCCGCGTCCATGCCCGGCCAGAGCAAAAGATAAGCAACCGAGCGTCCGCCTCCGGAGATCGCCCGCTCGGGCGCCGTCCACCACGTCATCCACTTCAACGCGGCGAAGATTGCAAAGGACAGGCTCCACATGAAGAGCCATGCCGGCATCCGATCGCGAAGCAGAATTACTGCCGCTGGGAGGAGCAAGAATGGAAGCCATCCCGGCCAGCCGGCAAGTCTCGCCGTCGTTGCCGTCGCGCTTTGTGTAGCGGTGCTCAACGTGGCCTTTCTCACGTTTCACTGTATCGCGCAGCCTGTGGCCGCACAATGAACGCAGGTAATTCGGCGGTGTTGGAAGTTTCGGCAGTTTCAGTTTGTCAGCCGCTGTTTTACACTGGCAGCTTGAATCGCGACCTTCAGTCTCTGACCGATTCTCTTCGCATGGGCGATGTGCGTGCATTGGCGCGCGCCATCTCTACCGTCGAGAACCGCGCGCCGGGGTGGTCCGATCTGCTGAAGGCGCTGTTCCCGCACACCGGACGGGCTCGCGTAATCGGGCTGACTGGAGCTCCCGGTGCGGGCAAGAGCACGCTGGTCGATCATCTGGCGCGGCTCTACCGCAAGCAGAATCGCACGGTGGGAATCGTTGCCGTCGATCCGACTAGCCCCTACACGGGTGGCGCGATTCTGGGCGACCGCATCCGCATGCAGGAGCACTTTTCCGACCCGGGGATTTATATTCGCAGCATGGCGACGCGCGGGTCGCTGGGCGGCCTGGCGCGCACCACCGCCGACGTCACCACGGTGCTCGATGCCTCAGGCCGCGATGTGGTTCTGGTGGAAACGGTCGGCGTTGGCCAGGATGAGGTTGACATCGTGCGCCTGGCCGACATCACGGTCGTGATCCTCGTGCCCGGCATGGGCGACGACGTGCAGACCATCAAAGCCGGCATCATGGAGATCGCCGATATATTTGTGATCAACAAGAGCGACTATGAAGGCGCCGAGCGGGTAGAGCGGGAGATTCGCGCCTTGCAGACGTTGGCCACACGACACGACGGCTGGACGCCGCCAATCGTGAAAACCGTGGCCAGCGAAGGACAGGGCATCGACCACGTGGCGGCGGCCATTGCTGCCTACGAAGCCTACTTGCAGGAAGAGAATCTAACGCTCAAGAAGAGCGTCGAGAACTGGCAGGAGCGTCTGGTCGAGATGTTGCGCGACGCCATGCTGGAAAAAGCGCGGGCTCAGCTGGGCAACGGGAACGTGGCGCGCCTGGCGGCGGAAGTCGCCGAGCACAAGCGCGATCCGTATACGCTGGTGGAAGAGATCATCGCGAAGGAAACAAACACGTAGCCCCGGACGCATTCGTCCGGGGTGGCTTGTGAAGCTGAACTGCTGGGCGGACCCTTCGGCTTCCGCTCAGGGCAGGCTGCGTCCGCCGCTACGCAAACTGATATATGTTCCAGATCGACCATCTCGGCATAGCGGTGAAGTCGCTGGCTGCGGCCAAGGCGATTTACGAGAAGCTCGGCCTCGACGTGTCGCCGGAAGAGACCGTGGTTGAGGAGCAGGTGCGTCTGGTCATGGTTCCGGTGGGCGAGAGCCGCCTCGAGTTGCTCGAAGCCACCTCGGCAGATTCGACCATTGCCAGGTTCATCGCAAAACGGGGCGAAGGCCTTCACCACATTTGCCTGAAAGTGCCCGACTTGGCCGGCGCCGTCGCGCGGCTGAAAAAGGACGGCGTGCGCCTGGTGTCAGACGAAATCAAGACCGGGGCGGGCGGGCATCAGTACGTATTCGTCCATCCCTCGAGCACGGGCGGCGTGCTGCTGGAACTGGTGCAAGCGTGAAGCCAGCCGCGCCCCCAAACGTGTCATCCCGAGCGCAGCGAGGGACCTAGGTTCCTCCGCCCACCCCCTGGATTCCTCGCTGCGCTCGGAATGACAGGCGGCAAAGATGCTTCTTCTCGTTACCGACACGTCGGGTAAATCGGGCAGCGTCGCCCTGACGCGGGCGGGCGAGGGCCTGCATACGGATGATGTAACGGTGATTGAAGCCGTTCCTCTTGCCGGAGGCACGTTTTCCGCGCAACTCGTCCCGCAGATCGCGGAACTGCTCAGCAAGCACGGATTGACCAAGAACGACCTCGGCGCGTTCCTTGTGGTTTCGGGCCCGGGATCGTTCACCGGCTTGCGCGTGGGTCTGGCGGCCATCAAAGCCCTGGCTGAGATTCTGCAGAAGCCGATCGTGCCCGTTTCTCTGCTCGAAGTGGTAGCAGTCGCCGCCGAAACGCCGGGCAAGATCGCGGCTGCATTGGATGCGGGTCGCGGCGAAGTGTACGTCGGGCAGTACGACGTTTCCGGCGAAGGGGCGCGGATCCTGGGCGAGCAACTCCTGCCCAAAGACGAGTTCCTATCCGCCACTGTGGCCACGCCGATCGCGACTCCGGACCGGGGTTTGGCACAAATGGCGCGCGCGGCGGGCCGTTCCGTCATTGAGGTCGAGGTTACCGCGCGAGCGATCGCGCGCCTCGGGTTTCGCAAGCTGCGAGCCGGCGAAACGGTTTCACCTGCGGATCTGGAGGCGAACTACATACGCCGTTCCGATGCCGAGATTTTCGCGAGAACCAGCTCTTAACCGTTAGCTCCTGGCGTCCTGAAGCTGGAATTCGTTGAAAAGGCAATGCGTTTTGAAAGGGCGCGGCTTCAGCCGCGCCGAAACTGCGCCCTTTGAAAATTGGGGCTTTAGCCCCCGGGGACTGGCAACAACCTTCGTGAACATTCGCCTCGCCACCGCCGCCGACTTTTCCGCCGTAATGAATCTGGAACGCTCCTGCCCCGCCGCCGCGCACTGGAGCGAGCGCCGATATCGAGAACTCTTCCACCCATCCGGCGATGCGCCCGAGAGGCTCGCACTGATCGCCGAGGCATTGACCGCCGAGGACGAGCCTCGCTCCGCGGCAAATCCAGCAAGCCGCGCCTCCGTCGTCGGTTTTCTGGTCGCCCGCCCCATCGCCTCCGAATGGGAGCTGGAAAACATCGCTGTCGCTCCTAGCCGCCGCCAGGGTGTCGGCCGGCAGCTTTTGAATGCACTGTTCGATCGAGCGCGGGATGCCGGTGGGGACTCGGTTTTTCTCGAGGTACGGGAGTCTAACGCGGCTGCTCGCAGTCTCTATGAAAAGGCGGGATTTACGTCCACGGGCCGGCGAAAGTCCTACTACGCAGAGCCGCCCGAAGATGCGATTCTGTACCGCAAGAGGCTGTCATAGATAGTTCTCAGAGTGAGACGGGACACGTGATCAAGCGTGTTTGCACCACTTTTTTGGCATTGAACCGCTTTTAGGGCTGTGCTACCTTGAGCGCATAAATCCCGGTTTTGGAGGTCCGCTGGATGCTGACTCCGAAAGACCAACTCCTGACCAGTCACGAAGAATTCCGCAGGCTGGCTCAGGAGCACTCGCAGTACTCGCAACGTCTCGATTCACTCACCCAAAAACGTTATCTCAGCGAAGACGAGAAGCTGGAGGAAGTCCGGCTGAAGAAGCTGAAACTGCGCCTGAAGGACCAGATGGAATCCATCGAGCGCCAGTTCCGGCAGCAGTACGGCGTCAACGTAGCCTAAACCGGGGCCAACCTCCACGCGGTTTCGGCCGCGGGGGAGAAATGTATCTGTGACAGGGCGCGATGAAGCGCCTTTTCTTATTTGCACTTACAAAGCTGCAGCCCAATCTCGAAACGGCGGCAACGTCCCCTGACTGTTCGCGTCTATAATTGAACCGATCCCCATGGTTCGCGATGGCTATTTCTACGCTCTTGCCCTACTCGCCGCCGGCCTCCTTATCAGCTGGTTGACGAGTCCCGTCTGGGCCATTATTCCGGTGCTGCTGGCGTTTTTCTTTCTGTGGTTCTTTCGTGATCCCCAGCGAGCCATCCCCCAGGAGCCGGGTGCGGTGGTGTCTCCTGGCGACGGTAAAGTGACCGACGTTTCAGCCGTATCGGTCGGCAGCGACAGGCAGACGCGGCTCAGCATCTTTCTCAGCGTGTTTGACGTACACGTGAACCGTTCGCCCATCGCGGGCGTGGTCCGGGACATGCGCTACCAGCGCGGCCGCTTCCTCAACGCCATGAACGAGGTTTCGGCGGAGCAAAACGAGCAGAATATCGTCACGGTCGAGGGCGACGGCCAGAAAGTCGTGTTCAAGCAGATTGCCGGCCTGCTGGCGCGGCGCATCGTGTTCTATCCCAAGGTCGGAGACCGCCTGGAGCGCGGCCAGCGGGTAGGACTCATCAAGTTTGGATCTCGGGTCGACGTATTGCTCGATGCCTCGGCCCGCGTGAACGTGAAAGTCGGCGACCGCGTCAAAGGCGGCGCCAGCGTGCTCGCCTATCTGGAACCGCAGCGCGAGTTAGCGGCAGCGGGCGGAGCGGCCATAGAAAGAGCGCATTGATGGACCAGCCTCTCCCCAAACCTCGGCGCCGTCTCAGCAAGGGGATGTACATCCTTCCGTCGCTGTTCACCACCGCCAACATGGGGCTGGGCTTCTACTCCATTCTCGAGGTCGTACACGCCACCATCGCAGATCCAAAGCTGCACCTCAACAACGCCGCCATAGCGATCGGATTCGCCGTGCTCTTTGACGGCATCGACGGCCGCATTGCGCGCATGACCGGTACCACCAGCGATTTTGGCCGCGAACTGGATTCCCTCGCCGACGCAATCACCTTCGGCGTAGCTCCTGCCATGCTCGCCTGGACCTGGGGCTTCTTTCTGATGCCACCCGTTTTCTTCACCGGATGGGGACACTGGAACGTCAAACTGACGCAACTCGGCGCGATCGCGTGCTTTATTTTTTTGATGGCTGGCGCAAGCCGCTTGGCGCGCTTCAATATCACGGCCAATCCTCAGCCTTCCAATCCCGGTCGACCGGGCAAGAAATACTTCGTCGGCATGCCGATTCCGGCCGGAGCCGGCGTGATCGCCGCGGTTGTGCACTTTGCCGCCGGAGAGCCGCTCGCTTCCTGGTACACAGCGTTGACCTGGTTCGCGATGGTGACGACCGTTGCCTATCTCATGGTCAGCACCTGGCGCTTCTATAGCTTCAAGGACATTGATTTTCGTTCACGCCATCCTTTCCGGCTCATCCTGCTGCTCGGGGTGCTCTTCTACGGTATCTTCCAGTTCTCCGGCCCGGTCTTGTTCGGGGTGGCCATTCTCTACATGGTCTCGGGCGTTTTCTGGCGGCTGCAGTGGATATTTCGCCGCCGCACCGGCCCGCCGCCCCAGTCTCCGTCCTACAAGGAGGCTTCGCAGACTTCGTGAGTGAGCCCGTCAAAACCACGTCCGGCGCGCACGCCGTCGCTGCTCGCAGCAATCTGTATCGGGCGGCGATTGTTGGGGCGGCCTCGCTCAAAGGCAAAGAGATTGCCGAGATGCTGAACGAGCGCAATTTCCCCGCCGTAGACGTTCGCCTGCTCGATGACGACGAATCCCTGGGCCAGCTTGAAGCCATGGGAGACGAAATCAGCTTCATTCAAAGCGTACGTGCCGAGCAGTTTGAGCATGTCGATTTCACCTTCTTCGCTTCCGATCAGGAGTGCACGCGCAAGAACTGGAAGCGTGCTCGCGACGCCGGCAGTGCCATCGTCGACCTATCTGCCGCGCTGGAGGATGAACCCGGCGCCAGCGTACGTTCGCTGTGGGTGGAACGGGAACGGGGGCGAGTCGTGCCTCCGGAGTTGCAGCCTGGACCTTGCATCACGGCGCATCCCGCCGCTGTTGCCTTGGCGCTCCTGCTGTTGCGGGCGAAAAAGGCGGGAGGCCTCCGAAGCGTCGTCGCCACCGTCTTTGAGCCCGCCTCCGAGCACGGGCAGCGCGGCATGGACGAACTCCACCAGCAGACGGTGAATCTGCTCTCATTTCAGCCCTTGCCCAAGGATGTGTTCGACACACAAGTCGCCTTCAACATGGTGGCTCGATACGGGCAGAAGTCGCAGCCGGCGCTGGATTCTATCGAGGCCCGCATTCTCCGCCACTATCGGAAAATCGCCGGAAACGACGCCCCTCAGATGTCCCTCATGCTGCTGCAGGCGCCCATATTTCACGGGCATGCTTTGGCTGTCTTTCTAGAGATGGAAAGTCCAGTGGAGGCCGCGTCGCTCACCCAGGCCCTGGCCGGCGATCATGTGAGCATCCCCGCACCCGAGGACGACGCCCCCGGCAATGTGAATTCTGCCGGACAGGCGGATATCCTGCTTTCCGTGAAGCCCGATCCGGCAAACCAGCGCGGGATCTGGCTGTGGGCGGCGGCTGACAATCTCCGCATCTCCGCGCTGACCGCGGTCGACTGTGCGGAGAGCATGGCTGCGACTCGCCCAACGGGAAAGATTCAATGAGAGTCGCGAGTCGCGAGTCGCGAGCCCCCGGTCGGATCCCGGCGCGGGCTTCGTTTTGGGTACTAGGTACCGGGTACTGGGTACTGCTTCTCTGCGCCGGATGCGGCTATCACACGGCCGGCCATTCAGCGCAGCTTCCCGAGAGCGTCAAGACCATCGCCGTGCCCGCGTTCAAGAATGAAACCACCACGTACCGCATCGAGCAGATGCTGACTGCCTCGGTAGTGCGCGAATTCACCACCCGGACCCACTACCGCATTCTCAACGATCCCAGCGACGATGCGGACGCGACGCTGACGGGAACCGTACTCTCCACGACGGCTTCGCCTCTCGCCTACGATACCTCCACGGGGCGCGCGGCCAGCGTGCTGGTCGTGGTCAGCATCAAGGTTGCGCTCACCGACCGCCACGGCAAGGTGCTGTACCAGAATCCGGCGTACTTGTTTCGCGAGCAGTACGAACTGTCGCAGGACTTGAGCAGCTTCTTCGAGGAAGATTCGCCCGCCTTCCGCCGCCTCTCCCAGGACTTCGCCCGCACACTAGTCTCTAATATCCTGGAGGGATTCTGATGGTAGAGTGGCTAGGGACTAGAGGCTAGGGGCCGGCAAAACTGGAACCTCCAGCCCCTAGCCGCTAGTCCCTAGCCCCTGACTTTTCATGCGAGCTTTCGCCCAGGCCGAGCGTTTTGTCACCGAACTGGAGTCGCGCAAGCTGCGCGCCGCCTACGTGTTTGTGGGCGACGAGGCATTTTTCCGCAAGCGCTTTCGTGACGCCATCCTCGAGCATCTGGTGCCGGCCGACCTGCGCGATTTCAGCTTTTTTGAATTCGATCTCTCCGAGACGGATCTGGCAGAAATTCTCGACCGCGCCCGCACGCCCTCGCTCATGGCGCCGTTTCAGGTTTTCTTCGTGCGCGGCGTGAAAAATCTTTTTGCCCGCGGGTCGAATGAAGAGAAACTGAGCGCAATCGAGGGTTACTGCAAGAATCCGAATCCAGATGCACTGCTGGTTTTCGTCGCCGACCACATCAGCATTCCTGCCGATGTCCGCCGCATGGAGATGCAGGACAAGGAGCGTTACCAGCGCATCCGCGACACTATGGGCCAGTTCTGCGGCATCGTCGAACTGGCGCGGGTGGAAGAGGGAGAAGCCGTCCGCTGGATCACGGATTTCTGCACCAGCCGTGGAGTGAAGATGGAACCCGACGGCGCCCGCGAACTGGTCGACGCTCTCGGCGGCGACATGATGATGATTTCGAACGAAATCGAAAAGCTGATTCTCTATGCCGGCGAAAAGAAGCGCATCACGCTGGGCGATGTCGAGACTATGGTGCTCGCCGCCAAGCAGCGCTCGCTCTATGAACTGACCGACGCGATCTCCTCCCGCGACCGCGTGCGCGCGCTGGAAGTGCTCGATGCGATTCTGGCTTCTGGCGAAGGCGAGGAAGCCGCCATCGGACACATCTACATGCTGGCGAAAACGTTCCGCCAGATGCTGGTGATTCTGGAGCGCAACGTCCGCGACCAGCGCATGCTATGGGCGGCACTGTGGCAGGGCTTTCGCGTGCCCCCGTTCGCCGCCGACGATATCATCAAGCAAGCCCGCCGCTACAAATCGCGCCGCGAACTGACGCGAGCGATCCGGTTCGTGGCCAAGGCGGACCTGGCCCTGCGCTCCAATCCAGTGAGCAAGCGCATGGTGCTGGAGCGCCTGGTGATGGACCTGACCGCTGAGCCCAAGGTGGACGCTCCGGGCTGGATGCAGGATCAGTTGCCGGTGTGAAGAAGGCCAGCCTTCAGCTATCAGCCGTCAGCAGGAAGCCGCAGCCCACTTCGATAGCTGCGAATCTTAGCCATGGTTTCAGTCGATCCCTACCTTGCCCGCGTCGGCTACACCGGCCCTACCGCGCCCACACTCGAGACGCTCCGCGCCCTTCATCGCGCGCATCTGCTGGCCGTTCCCTTTGAAAATCTCGATATCTCTCTGGGGCGCGAGATTGTTGTCGACGAGGCAGCCATCATTCGCAAGGTCGTCGAGCAGCGCCGAGGTGGATTCTGCTACGAACTCAACAGCGCGTTCGCTGCCCTGCTGCGAGCGCTGGGATTTCGCGTGACGCTGCTTTCGGCGCGCGTGGCGCGCGAACGGGGTGGCGAAGGACCGGAGTTTGACCATCTGACGCTGCAGGTCGATCTGCGTGACGCGCAGGAAGGGACATGGCTGGCAGACGTCGGGTTTGGCGAGTCATTCCTGCAACCGCTCCGGCTGCAACCAGCCGTCGAGCAGGTCGACCCTGCCGGCACGTTTCGCCTCGTGCGCCTCCCCGGGCAACCGCCAACCCAAACGGAGGAGCGTCTGCAGTTGGAAAAGGCCGAACCCGGAGGACACTGGAAGCGGCAATATTCCTTTTCGTTGCAGCCTCGCCACCTAGCAGACTTCGCCACCATGTGCCGTTATCACCAGACGTCGCCCGAGTCGAGTTTCACGCAGAGTCGCATCTGCACCCGGGCTACGCCCGACGGTCGAATCACATTGTCCGGCATGAAATTGATTGTGACGCGAAACGGCCAGCGCGAAGAAAACGCGCTGGCTTCGGAAAAGGAGGCCCAGGACGCTCTGCAACGATACTTTGGAGTCCGGCTCTAGCGTGCGAATGGCCTTGGCACACGGAAGTGTCGCTGATGCAGAATATTGCGGATGTTGCATTTACAACTGTAAAAGAGAGAGCGACTGCGGACTGTCAAAAGGAGGCGACGTGGAGTTTGTCATGTTTGAAGATGTGGACGGCATGGAAGTCTTTGTGAATCCCGAACGAGTGATTTGGGTCCGGGAGTATCCCGGACAGGTTACAGTCATCAGCTGCGGATACGACGACAAGTTTTCCGTACGCCTCAGCCCCGCTCAAACCGTTGCTGCATTGGGCAAGCCAGCCCGCTGAACCGTAGCAGTGCAAGGTTCGATTGGCTGCTGTTTTCCCTGGTTGGAAATTCCGCCGCCCGGCTTGAAACCAGTTTTGGTGCGCTGACAGCTGATAGCTGCTCTACTTCATCGCGCCGACGCGCACGCTCAGACGGGACTTGTAGCGGGACGCGGTATTTTCGTGCAGGGTCCCCTTCTGGATAGCTTTGTCGAGCGCCGAGACAGTCTTGCGGTAAGCCTGCTCGGCGGCTGCCTTGTCGCCCTTCTCAATGGTTTCGCGCAGGTCGCGCAGCTGGGTGCGCAGGGCGGAGGTGTTGGCGCGGTTGCGGACGGTGCGCCGTTCGGTCTGGCGGGCGCGTTTCAGCGCCGAAAGATGATTAGCCATGTCTGATTCGTTACCTTCGTGTGTACAGCGAGATCTTCGGGTGAGTCCGAAACACTTATTATAAGGGAGCCATTTTCGCCCGGTCAAACTTACCTGCCATGACGGACGGCCTCGATCGCCTGAAAATTCTGATCAACTCCTCCACGCCCATCGTGGTGATGGAGACCTCCGATGA
Organism: Candidatus Sulfotelmatobacter sp.; assembly: GCA_035266285.1. Classification (GTDB taxonomy): domain Bacteria; phylum Acidobacteriota; class Terriglobia; order Terriglobales; family Acidobacteriaceae; genus Sulfotelmatobacter. The sequence continues at coordinate 39,484 of DATFNR010000037.1, read as the reverse complement.
GATGCGCGCCGTCAGTATGGTGCGCGCCGCCTGCGCCGAGCTCAACATGGCGACGTTTGAGTGGAGCATCGCCGACGGCCTGCTGCGCTCGGGAACCGGCGCTCCGCCCGAAGGTCAGAAGATGTCGCTGCAGGCCCGCATCGATCAGGCAGCGGCCTGGACCCACGCCGGCCACACCCCAGCGCAGACACGGACGGTCCTCAGCCCCGGCAGTGGAGAAGCCGACCGGCTTGCTCGGGCGATGATGTCCTCGATGGGCTCCGAATCGGCCGGAGCCGCGCCTGCTGCCGGGGCTATCTACAACACGCGCGAGCCGGTGCAGGCGCTGGCCAACATGGAGTCGATGACGGTGGAAGCCGTTTTCATCCTGAAGGATTTTCACCGCCACATGGACGATCCCGTGGTCGTGCGCCGCCTGCGCGATGTCGGCCAGAAGTTCGCGGCGAACCGCCGGACCGTCGTGATCACCGCGCCCGAACTGGCCGTGCCCGCGGAACTTGGCCACCTGGTGGAATATTTTGATCTCCCCCTGCCCGATCGCGATCGCTTGCACGACATCATCCACGAAACGTTCACTCGGCTGGCGAAGACCTACACCCTGAAGCTGCAACTCGATGCCGCGGGCGTAGAAGCGATGTCGGCCAATCTGCGCGGCCTGACCGAAGAAGAAGCCGAACGCGCCATTTCTCAGGCCCTGGTGACCCGTTATTCACTCTGTGCCGACACGATCACCGATGTGCTCGAAGCCAAGAAGCAACTGCTGCGCCACTCCGGCATGCTCGAGTTCATCGAAGCTTCCGACAACATGGCCAGCGTGGGCGGCTTGGAAAACCTGAAGCACTGGCTGCAGCAGCGGCGCGGGGCGTGGGAAGATTCGGCGCGCGAGTTTGGCCTGGAGCCGCCGCGGGGCATGATCGTTTTAGGCGTGCAGGGATGCGGCAAGTCGTTGTGCGCCCGCGCGGTCGCCGGAGAATGGAAGCTGCCGCTGGTGAAGTTCGATACCTCCGCGGTCTACGACAAGTACATCGGCGAAACCGAGAAGCGCATCCGCAAGGTCTTTCAAGTCGCAGAAGGACTTGCGCCCTGCGTGCTCTGGATCGATGAGCTGGAAAAAGTCTTCGCCGGCAGTGGGCCGGATTCCGCCTCGGCCGACGCCGGCGTTTCCTCGCGGTTGCTGGCCTCGTTTCTCTCCTGGATGCAGGATCGCAAAGCACCCGTTTTTGTCGCGGCCACGTGCAACAACGTGACCGTGCTGCCTCCGGAACTCATTCGCAAGGGCCGCTTCGACGAGCTGTTCTTCGTTGATCTACCCAATCAAACCGAGCGCAAGCAGATCTTCGCCATCCAACTGGCGAAGCGGAAACGCAATCCAGCCGAGTTTGATCTGGAAAAAGCCGCTGCCGCAGCCACCGGATACTCCGGCGCGGAAATCGACGCTGCCGTGCAGGGCGCGCTCTATGCCGCGTATTCCGGGACTAAACAGTTAACTACGCAATCCTTGCTCGACGCACTGGCGCAGACGGTGCCGCTATCCACCACACGCGCCGAAGAGATTGCTGCCCTGCGCGAGTGGGCCCGCACCCGGGCAGTGCCCGCATCGTCGCCCGACGCTGCTTTCTCGCGCTCCTGAGCCTCGCCGGTTGATTACTATCGCACCATTGACTCCCACTTGCCACCGGGGTAGGCTTTTACCAATGGTAGTGCCTCGCCCCCTGGGCGCGAACATCCCGCTGATTCCCGTCTCTGAGCATAATTCTGTGTCGTTGCGAGGCTGTCGAGTTGTCCTCGTTTCCTCGGGTCTCCTTCGGCGTCGTTCTGTTGAAGCAAGGCCCCGGATCTACACTGCCTTGAGCCTGCGAGCATGAAGAAGAGTATCGGCATCAGCCCCAATATCGAGACGCTTTTCGGAACGCGGGACGAAAATGTGCGCCTGCTGGAAGACGGTCTCAACATCACCATCAATCTGCGGTCGAACGCGATTGAACTGGAAGGCGCGGCGCGCGACGTGGCCCGTGCCGAGCAGGTCTTCACCGACTACGAAAGTCTGCAGCGCTCCGGCTACAGCTTCAATAACGGCGATCTCAACAGCATGTTGCGCGTGTTGACCTCCGATCCGAATTCGACGCTGCGCAGCCTGGCCGATGCCGGCCGCCAGCGTTCTTTCGGACGCCGCACCGTCCAGCCTAAGAGCAACAATCAGCGCCGGTATCTCGAAGCCATCGAGAAGCACGACATGGTATTCGGCATCGGGCCGGCCGGGACGGGCAAGACTTACCTCGCGGTAGCCATGGCCATTTCCGCCCTGCTGGCCAAGCGCGTGAACCGCATCATCCTGGCGCGCCCGGCGGTCGAGGCCGGCGAACGCCTGGGTTTTCTGCCAGGCACGCTGCAAGACAAAATCGATCCCTACCTGCGCCCGCTTTACGACGCGCTCTACGACATGCTCGAGCCGGAGAAGGTGGATCGTTATCTGGAAAAGAACGTTATCGAGATTGCGCCCATCGCTTTTATGCGCGGCCGCACACTGAACGATTCCTTCGTCATTCTCGATGAGGCGCAGAACACCACCTCGGAGCAGATGAAAATGTTTGTCACGCGCCTGGGCTTCAACTCCAAGGCGGTGATTACCGGGGATATCACCCAAATTGATTTGCCCAACGCCCGCCGCAGCGGCCTGCTGGAAGCGATTGACGTGCTCAAGAACGTGAATGGCCTGGCGTTTGTGCATTTCGACGAAGGCGACGTGGTGCGCCATCATCTGGTGCAGCGCATCGTGCGCGCCTACGACGAGCATAAAGCCCGGATCGCCGAGCAGCAGATGCTGTTGCCAACCGAGGCTAAGGCCGCCGAGGCAGCAGCGGCGACCGGAAAGCCGGCTCCGCCGGTATTGGGAGCGGAGAAAACGCCAGTCTCGGAAACAAAGGAATAGGGCGCCAGAAGGTCAAGAGGGGAGGGCTCGGAATGGGTCCTCCCATTTGCTTGGGTCCCAGAAAGTTTGGTCATCCTGCATTGGTCATCCTGCAAAGAAGCGTCACAGGTTTGAGCCGGCGCTCGCTGGAGCGCTTTGTCTTGCGCGCCCGCCGGGCCGCCGCGCTGCGTGGCCGCGTGAATGTGTTGGTAGCCGGCAGCTCCGCGATCCGCTCGCTCAACCGCCGGTTTCGCGCCCAAAACAAGGCCACGGATGTGCTGTCCTTCCCATCTCCCTCCACAGGACTGCCGAAGCGCAGCAGAGCCGCATTGGCGGGCGAAATCGCCATCTCCGCCGACGTCGCTGCGCAAAATGCGTTGCGTCTCGGGCACTCCGCTGCGCAGGAGGTCAAGGTTCTGACGCTGCATGGGATTCTGCATTTGGCGGGGTTCGACCATGAGCGCGATAATGGACAAATGGCGCGTAAGGAATCTGCGTTGCGCCGCGAGCTTGGCCTGCCCGCCGCCCTGATCGAGCGCGGTCAGCCGGCAAACCCCAAACCCTCGCCGCATCGCCGCCAGCCCTCACATTCGACACGGCCGCGGAGGACGGCATGAATTTCGCCGTCGCCCTTACGCTGCTGCTTCTGCTCGCCTTGCTGACGCTGGTTTCCTATGTGGATCGCGTCTATCAGGAGGCCGGCAAATTTCTTTCCCGCGAATTTCAGGACAATATCGACGTCTTCGAGCAAAGAGTCGAGCCTAACCTGAAGGTCAGCCGAACCCGCGCTTCGCTTTCCATGGCGGTGCTCACGCAACTGACCATGGCGGCGATCGCCCTGCTCGTCGGCTTCGTCATTTTCAGCGATCTGCTCTGGAGCATCTACGAAATCCTGCAGGCAACGATCAGCTTGATTCTGATCGTCGTTCTGTGCAACCGTTTTCTTCCTTTCGTGTTCTTCTCCCGCACCAAGGGCGAGTGGTTGATTCGCTGGACTCTGACCCTGCGGCTTCTTATCTACCTGGTAATGCCGGTCACGATTGTGCTGGGTTTCTTGCAGTCGGTGGCGACGCTTACGCGGCAGAATACGGCCGAGCAACCGGAGACTTCAGCCGAGGCCGTCGATGCCCTGATCGAGGCCGGTCAGGAAGAGGGGATTATCCAGGCAGGCGATCGCGACCTGATCCAGTCGGTGGTCGAGTTCAGCGGCAAGACGGTGCGCGAAGCCATGAAGCCGCGTCCCGCAATGTTCGCCGTTCCCACCGCCACCACGGTCGAGCGCTTCATCGAAATGTTGCGCACCAAGCACTACTCGCGGGTGCCGGTGTACGAGAGCACCGTCCACAACATCAAAGGGATCGTCTACGCCCAGGACGTGCTGCAGGTGCCCGACAGCGACGCTCACACGCGCACGCTGGACACGCTGATGCGGCGCGATATCTACTTCGTTCCCGAGAGCAAACTGGGAAGCGATCTGCTGCGCGAGATGCAGAAGCAGAGAATTCGCATGGCCATCGTCGTCGACGAATATGGCGGCGTGGCCGGTCTGGTCACCATCGAAGATCTGGTGGAAGAAATCGTCGGCGAAATCCGCGATGAGCACGACAAGCCCGAAATCGTGCGCGAGGGCGAGCGCTCCTTCATCGTCTCCGGCGGCATGGATATCGACCGCCTCGACGAGCTTTTCGGCACCAAGCCGGAAGGGAAAGAATCGGCGACGATTGCCGGTCTGGTGAGCGAACTCGCCGGCCGTATTCCGCACAAGGGAGAGGCCGTCGAGGAAGATGGGCTGCGCTTCGAAGTTCTCGAATCCACTGACAGAAAGATCGAGCGCGTGCGCGTGACCGCAGTCCAGCCGCAGCAGTTGAAATTGATATGAAATGGGAGTCAGTCGTCAGGAGTCGGTGACCAGCGCCCGTGCTCGATCTGCTGACGCCTGACCCCTGATAACCGAGGCCTAATCCATGCCCTTCCGCTCCGGATTCGTCTGCATTCTCGGCCGCCCCAACGCGGGCAAGTCTACCTTGCTCAACGCGCTGGTGGGCGAGAAGCTGGCGATCATCTCACCCAAGCCGCAGACCACGCGCAACCGCATTCAGGGCATCATTCATCTGCCCAAGGGCAAAGGCAAAGGTAAAGACGGCGGGCAGATCGTGCTCCTCGACACTCCCGGCGTGCACAAGCCCGACAGTTCCCTGGGCCGCAAAATGATGGTCGAGGTGCGCGAAGCGCTCGAGGGCTGCGACCTCGTCCTGCTCATCATGGATGTCACCCGAAAGCTCGACCCGCGCGATCAGTTCGCTCTCGATCTTTTGAAGCAGTCGGGGGCGAAGGCCTTTCTCATCCTGAATAAAGTTGACTTGATTCGCGAAAAGGCCAAACTGCTGCCTCTGATTGAGCAATATCGCAAGCTGCACGATTTCGCCGAAGTCATCCCGATTTCCGCGCTCAAGCGCAACGGGCTCGACGTTCTGCTAAGCCACATCATTGCTGCCCTGCCCGCGGGACCGGCATATTTTCCTGAGGATGAAATCACCGACCAGCCGGCGCGGTTCATGGCGGCGGAAATCGTCCGCGAACAGGTTCTGCTGCATACCAGCGAAGAGATTCCCTACGCCACCACCGTGATCGTTGAGAACTTTGAGCAGGGCTCAAAGCTTACCCGCATTGCGGCCACCATCTATTGCGAGCGCGACAGCCAAAAGGGAATTCTGATTGGCAAGCACGGCCAGATGCTCAAGAAAATCGGCACGGCGGCCCGCATCCAGATCGAGCGCATGTTAGGCACCAGAGTCTTCCTGGAGCTCTACGTCAAGGTCGAGCCGGGGTGGCGCGATTCGCGGCGCTTCATCGACGAGCTCGACTGGCGCCGCCAACTCGAGCACAGGATGCAGGAACGGGCGACCGTCCCCAGCGATATTGCGAGCAGACAATAACGACACAGCAGGTTGAAGTTGTGTTTCGGATCGCGGCATGTACGCCCATTGCCCGATTCGCCGCTTGCCGCTAGAATCGCCGTAGCCCGTGCTCGCAGGCGGACAAGGACTTGCCAACCCACCATGGTACCTGGGGATCCCTCCGAGGAAAATTTCCCGGAACACGACTTTGATCCAGCCAAGCTCAGCCTGCGCGTGCGGGTCACGCTGGCCGCCGACCGCAAGGCGGTTGATCCCGTGGTTGAACAGGTCATGCAGGCCGTTCGCCAGATGAAGGGCCTCAACGGCAAAGAAGACGCGATTGAGCTTGCTCTGGCCGAGGCCCTGGCCAATGCCGTCGTCCATGGGGCCAAAGAAGACCCGGGCAAAATTGTGGAATGCCTGGTGGCGGGGGACGAGCAGCGCGGCATTCTCATCATCGTCCGCGACCCCGGTGAAGGTTTTGATCCCAACTCCATTCCCACCTGCACCATGGGCGAGAACCTATATTCCAACCACGGCCGCGGCATCTTCCTGATCAGCCAACTCATGGATGAAGTAAAGTTTCGTAAGAACGGAACCGAGATTCACATGGTGAAACGCTAGGGTCCGGCCACGTTGTCCCGCCTATCGCGCGGTGGCGAGAGTATACAAAAACTTACTTGCCTGCCTCTGCCACCGGTCCTACACTCGCCTTGTCCGCTGAATCGGGCGAATGATTCTGAGATTTCGGGACCCCTGCTCTCGTGACTCGGTATTCCCGCCTGCCGTCGCAAAAAAGGAGAAATCCGTATGTTGCGCAAGCTAGCCCTGGTAGTGTCCTTCGCATGTCTCGTCTTTGTGGCGGCGATGATCGTCAGCTGCGGCTCTTCAAAAACCCACCTGGGCACGATGTGCACCGGCGGCCCGTTTAACGTTGTGGGAGATTGGCAGGGAACGCTAACGACGAACGGAACGAACCAAAACCTGGCCGGAGTGATCAATTCCCAGGGGCAGGCGCTGTTTTTCGATAGTGACTCTCTGGCAAGCCACGACCCCGCTAGTGGAAGCGTGGCGGCGCTGCCTGCGATCACCGGCGCCTGCTCGTTTTCCGGCACCGCAACCGGCTACGGAGCATTCGGTGTCGCGGGCGGCACTACTTCGGGAGCCGTCTCAGGGAACGTGAACTCTGCAAGTTCAATTAGCGGCACGATCACGGTCAACAGCGTTCAGAGCAGCTTTTCCCTGACCTCCTTTTCTCCCTTGACCGGCACTCCGACCTCTCTCGCAGGCAACCTTGGTGGTGCGATCGAGGGTGCTGCGCCCGGCCTCCTGCCACTGACCTTTACACCTGGAAGCGGGAACAATATGACCTTTACCAACGATCTGATTCTTGCTCCGAATTGCACCACCTCCGGAAGTGCCACGCAGGAGGGAACCACCAACATCTTTGACATCTCGATAACTATTTCCGGCACGGGGGCGGGCTGTCCCCCCGCAGCCACGGTTACCGGCCTGGGATTTGAGAGCAACACGGACTACTTCGGCGCGTCGGGCGTGAATCCCGTCCCAGGGACGTACCTGTATGCGATTTCATCCACTAGCGCATTCGTTCTGGAGGTCTATCCGCCGCCGGCTGGCCGCTAGCCACCCGCCCTACTCTTTCGCCGCTAAGCCCAGCGCCTTCATCTTCCGGTAAAGATGGCTGCGCTCCAGGCCCAGCACCTCGGCGGTGCGGCTGACGTTGCCGTGATTCTGGTCGAGCGTCTTGAGGATATAGTCGCGTTCGTAGGCATCACGGGCCTGGTGCAGCGTTGAGAACTCAGTCTTGGACGCGCGCCGGCTGCCGTCGCGATAGACCAGCGGCGGCAGATGTTTCGCGTCGAAGCGCGTGGTCGTGGGATTCATGATCACGATGCGCTCGATCACGTTGCGCACCTCGCGCACATTCCCCGGCCACGAGTAGCGCATGAGAACCTCGATCGCGTCGTCGGTGATTTCCCGCGGCCGGCGCCCGTAGCGCGAGGCCAGTTCCTTCAGAAAATGCCGCGCAAACAGCGGGATGTCTTCCTTGCGCTCGCGCAACGGGGGCACAAAGAAGGGAATCACATTCAGCCGGTAGAAAAGATCCTCGCGAAAGTTGCCGCGCGAAATTTCCTCCTCCAGGTCCTTGTTGGTCGACGCGATCACGCGAACGTCGACGGTGATCGTCTCGTCGCTGCCCACGGGCGTGAAGCGCTGCTCGTCGAGCGTGCGCAGCACCTTGGACTGCGTCTTCAGGCTCATGTCGCCGACTTCGTCCAGAAACAGCGTTCCCCCGTGCGCTTTCTGAAATTTGCCTTCCTTGTCGGCCGCCGCTCCGGGAAATGATCCTTTGTGATGTCCGAAGAGCTCGCTCTCGATCAGATCCTCTGGGATGGCGGCGCAGTTGACTTCGACGAAAGTCTCATCCTTGCGCAGGCTTTGCATGTGGATCGCATGCGCCACCAGTTCCTTGCCCGTGCCGGATTCGCCGTAGATCAGCACGCGGCCATTCGTCGGCGCCATCAGGCCAATCTGCTGGCGCAGCGCTTTCATCGGGATGCTGTCGCCCACGATGATGCTCTTGGTCTGCAGCTGTTTCTTGAGCTCGACATTTTCGCGCCGGAGCTTCTTCGAGTCGATGGCGTTCTTGACCAGGATCAGGGTCTTTTCGAGCGACAGGGGTTTTTCCAGGAAGTCATAGGCGCCCAGCTTGGTGGCGCGCACCGCGGTCTCGATCGTCCCGTGGCCGGAGATCATGATGACTTCGGGCGGGTTGTCGAGCTCACGAATCCTCTCCAGCGTTTCCAGGCCGTCGATGCCAGGCAGCCAGATATCGAGCAGGACGACGTCGAACGCGGATTTCCGCAGCAGGTCGAGGCAGGCCTCGCCGCTCGCCGCCGCTGACGCGGCATAGCCCTCGTCTGCCAGAATGCCGGTCAGCGAGTCGCGAATGCCGGCTTCGTCGTCAACAATCAGAACGTTATGCATGCTGAACGCTGCGCGGCGCCGGCGTGGGTTCGGCAACCACCGGGAGTTCCACGATAAACCGCGTGCCGACAGGCTCGTTTTCTTCCACGCGAATGGAGCCGTGGTGATCCTCGATGATACGGCTCACAATGGCCAACCCGAGTCCGGTGCCGCGCTTCTTGGTGGAGAAATAAGGCAAGAAGAGTTTTTCCTTCAGGTCGCGGGTGACTCCATGACCGGTGTCGGCCACGGTGATCTCGACCGCGTCGCGGGTGCCTACCAGCGAGGTCGAAATCTCGATCTCGCGCACAATGGAATCCTCCAGCGCCTCGGCCGCGTTGTCCACCAGATTAGCCACGGCGCGCTTGATCGCTCCGCTGTCAGCCATGACTCTGGGAAGATCAGAGGCCAGAGTTTTGTGCACGCGAATTCCCTCCAGCCGGCCGCTGAACATGGAGAGTGCATCCTCGATGACTTCGTTGATGTCGGCCGGTTCCGGTTTGGCTACCGGGAAGCGAGCCAGGGTAGAGAACTCATCCACCAACTGGCGCACGGTTTCGACTGCCCGCGCGATCGTCTCCGCACAGGAACGCACTACCGAGAGCGAGGCGGCGTCCGGCAGCGTGGCCTTGTCCAGATGGCGCTCAATCCGTTCCGCAGAGAGCGCGATGGGCGTCAGCGGATTCTTGATTTCATGAGCGACCCGGCGCGCTACCTCCCGCCACGCAGCCTGTTTTTGCGCCTTCAGCAAATCGGAGAGATCTTCGAAAACAATCACATAGCCCGACCGTTCGCCATGATGCCGGAGTGTGGCCACGGTGACGGCAACATTCAAGAAGCCGGCGTTCGCCAGGCCAACAGTCGCGGATCGGTGCAGTTGCATCTCCATCTGGCTGGTGGTCATGCCCATGCGATCGGCGCGCCGGAGCAAGGGTTCGAAGTCTTCCACCACCTCCCGGGCAAAAACGTCGGTCAGCGATGCGCCCCGCAGAATCATGCTCGCCTCTTCGTGTCCAGCGTCGGGATGAAACATGCGCAGCAGCGCGTGATTGACGTGGGTCACACGACGGTCGGCGTCGAGGGAGAGCACACCGGTGGGAATGCTCTCGAGAATGGTCTCGGTCTGGCGGCGGCGCTGGTCGAGTTCTGCATTGGCCGCGCTCAGGTCGCGGCTGGAAGCCTCAATCTGACGGCGGCTGGATTCCAAATCTTCCGCCATGCGGTTGAACGAACGCACCAGGTCTCCAATTTCGTCGGCCGCGCTGACGTCCACACGATAATCGAGGCGCCCGCGCGAAATCTCCTGCGTAGCTTCGGCCAGGGCCGAGAGGGGCCGGGTCACCAGTTTGGCGAGGAACAGAGCCAGCCAGGTCGTCACGAAGAGAACGATGACGGTCAGCAGAAGGAGCAGCAGCATGTACTGCTGCCGGACTTGCCTGCGTTCGCGGCTCAATTGGAAATAGCGCTGCTGGCTGGCTTCCACCTGGCGCACCGTCTGGGAGAATTCGCCAGGCAACGGAATCGCCACCAGAATCAGTCCTCCGCCCTCGACCGGCACGCTGCCTAACGTGTAGTCAGTTTGCCCCCAGGTGAATTGCGCCGGACGTCCCGCGGCCGCGTCCTCTAACGGGAGCCTCGACCTGAGCACCGGCCAGGGTACGGGCAGGTTGAAGCTGGCCTCCGCGTTATTGTCGCGCACCGCCACCGCGAACCCGCCCTGCAGCGTCGGTTCATGATGCTGAAACTCGCTCACCACGCCCGAAAATCCGTGCCCCGAGAAGGCGCGCTCGATCTCCGGAGACGCCGCGATAGCGGCGGCCTCGGCCCGTGCATTCTGCATGGCATAACCGGCCAGAAGCGTCGCCATGGCATGGGTGTCGGCACGCACCTCTTCCACGGGAGTGGAGAACCACTTGTCGATCGAGCGGTTCATTAAGCCGTAGGCGAACCAGTACATCACCATCACCGGCAGCGAAGAGAGCAGAAGCGCGCCCGCGACCATCCGCGTGCGGAACTTCGAGCCCAGCACTCCGAGTCTTCGCTCGGCGAAGAGTTTCAGCAGATTGCGCGCCAGCACAAAGGTGAGCGCGACAAACAGCAGGGAGATGAGCAGAGACAGGGCATAGAACACCACTGCCTGCTGGTTGGTCTCGGCTGTCAGGATGGTCGGACTGAAAGCGGTCTGCGAGACCAGCACGGCGAACAAAAGCGGCACCACGATTGCCAGCACAATGATGAGCTGCTTGCGCTGGGGGTGTTTCTCCGGGCGAGTTGGAACAGACCCGTTCACGAAAGGTTGGAAAGGCAAGGCGCATCAACCACTAGCGCCCGTGGCCTGCCGGTGGCCATTATAGATGCAGGAGGGCGAGTCGCGACGCTCCCGGCAGACGATGGGTCCTTTTTCCGGCGCCTCTCCAACTACATCGGTTTGGCATGAGCTGCCAACTCGTCGCGCACCGCATCATAGGCGGGCTTGGGCTTGTAGCTGCGGTCGAACAGCAGCGCGGCGCCTTGCGTGCCGTGAGAGTGCGAGCCGATCCACGAATATTTGTCGGTGAATCCCCAGGTTTGAATGGCTGTGCAGCCTGGATTCCGCAGGCATGCCACGGCCACCGCGCGATATATCTCGGCCTGCCGCTGCAAATCCTCCTTGCCGGGCTGCCCGCTGGAATCGACCGGCAGAGAAACGTCGAGCTCCGTGATGTGCACTTGAAGACCCAACGCAGTCAGCCGTGCGATGTTGGCGGCGATGGCGTCCATGTCGGGGGCGATCTGCCCAATGTGCATCTGCAACCCGACTCCGTCGATAGGCACACCGCGCTGCCTGAAATCGCGCACCATGGCATACACCGTGTCGGATTTGCGATTGAGTCCTTCCGCCCCTCCGTCGTTGTAGAAAAGCAGCGCCCGCGGATCGGCCTCATGGGCCCAGCGAAACGCCTGTTCGATGTATGCTGGCCCGCGTCCGGCAAATCCGATCCCGGGCAGGTTGTACCAGGGAGAATCCCTCACCCGGCCATTCTCATCCAGCCCTTCGTTCACGACGTCCCAGGCAAAAACCTGGCCGGCATAGTGCTGCATTACAGTGGTGATGTGCTGCTGCAGCAGGCGAGACATCTGCTCAGGGGTGAAGTGGCCTTGCGTGAGCCAGTCCGGGTTGGTGTGATCCCAGACCAGGCAGTGCCCGCGGATCTTCATTCCGTGGGCCTGCGCGAAGCGGACGACTTCATCTCCCTGGCGGAAATCAAAGTCCTCGGTCTTGCGCAACACCCACCACTTCAGCTCATTTTCTGGTTCAACCATGTTGAATTCGCGAGCTAGTATTTCCGAGTAGGCGGCCTCGGACAGCGCATACGGGCGAACCGCGGCGCTCACAAGCACGCCTGCCCGATCGGCGGCCTGACGCAACGTCATGGAAGGAGGCGTTATGCTTGTCCCGGCGAGAAACACGATCAAAACACACCGATGGAAGCTGGTTGCGGGCATCAGAAACCTCCTCGCGGCTGTACCTACTCACTTATCGCAAGGCAGGAAGGGCTGTAAAGGACATCCGTCACATTTTGGCTGTGATTTCCCACAATGGTTCTTGCCCACTCCGACGATCAGCCCGTGCATCTCGTTGTAAATCTGGGCCAGGGCCGAGCGGGGCGCTGTGCTTATGGCCGAAGGCGGGTGAGCGGCGCCGCGCAAATCTGTTGTTGACCACACTAGTGGTGAGCTCGGTGGATCTACCGCGATGCTTCCCAGAGAGCGCTCAAAGAGGCGCCGAATGTCTTCGTAGTCCGAGTGGTCGGGAAGAATTCCGTGCCGGTCCAGGACGCGGCGCGTATAAACGTCCACGACGAAGACGGAGTGGCTACCCGCATAGAGCAAAATGGAGTCCGCAGTTTCCGGTCCTACACCGTTCAAGCTGAGCAACTCCGCGCGCAGCTTCTCTGTCGGCTGAGAAAAGAGCCGATCCAGCGAGCCATCGTACTGGCGGTCGAGGAAAACAACAAATGTCTTAAGCCGGCGCGCTTTTTGCCGGAAGTAGCCCGAGGAACGGATCAGCCGCTCCAGCCGTGAAAGCCGGACTCGGCGGATACCTTCCACGCTGAGAACTTGCGCCGCGCGCAGGTTGGCCAGCGCGCGCTCTACGTTAGTCCACGCTGTGTTTTGGGTGAGGTGGGCTCCCACGATCACCTCGAAGCAGGTCTCAGCCGGCCACCAATGCTGCGGTCCCCAGGCGTCGCGAAGCGCGCCATAGTAGCGGCGTACTGCACTTTCTTTTTCGCGATTCTCAAGCTCTCGCGACACCTTAAGAAATCCTCAGTTAGCGAGTTTAAATGAGGGCCGCTCGCTGCGAGCACACTGCCCGCAGGGTGATGCCATCCTTACTGAAGTGCATGTACCTGGGCGGGCGGGCCTTCTATCCTTCGCGAAAAACAGGCATTTGGCGCGGAGTTCCGCAGAATACGGCGAGTTGCGGCCGTCCCTTCTTTCAGGTCCAAGTACCAAAGTAAGTGGTACCGTCGCCCACTTGCGTTGACAATTTATGTCAACGCGAATGCGCTGCGTTTCTCTCCCAACGATTTGACAGCGATTTGCGTCACCGCCTGTCCGAGCGTCAGGCGTCGTTCCATCTACGTGGATAGGAGATCGACGTATGTCTCAACGGCTGGGTGACCTTCTCGTCAAAGAGAAGATCATAACCCCCGAGCAGTTGGAACAAGCGACCAAGGTCCAGAAGGAGCAGAGCTGCCGCCTGGGGTCCGCCCTGGTGAAGCTCGGCTTCCTCACGGACGAAGACGTCACGAATTTTCTCTCCAGGCAATACGGCGTCCCGGCCATCAATCTCTCCTATTTCGAAATCGACCCCGCAGTCGTCAAGCTGATTCCCTTCGAGACTGCGAAGCGCTATCAGATTCTTCCTCTAAGCCGTGTGGGCGCCTCGCTCACCATCGCCATGGTCGATCCCACAAACGTCTTCGCCATGGACGACATCAAGTTCATGACCGGCTTCAACATCGAGCCGGTAGTGGCGTCGGAGAGTTCGATTCTGGCGGGCATCGACAAGGCCTATGGAGCCAGCAGAGAAGAAGATCTGGAATCGGTGATGCAGTCGATGTCGGAGATGGGCGACGAAGACGTCGAACTGCAGTCCGAGCAGCAGGAAATGGAGCTGTCGGAGCTGGAGAAGGCAGCCGACGAAGCGCCCGTGGTCAAGCTGGTGAACGTTATTCTGGGTGATGCCGTCAAGCGCGGCGCCAGTGACATCCACATCGAGCCTTACGAAAAAGAATTTCGCGTCCGGTTCCGCATCGACGGCGTGCTGCAGTCGATCATGTCGCCGCCGATGAAGTTGAAAGACGCCATCACCTCGCGTCTGAAGATCATGTCGAAGCTCGACATCAGCGAAAAGCGCCTGCCGCAGGACGGCCGCATCATGCTCAAGATGAATGTCGGCGGCCGCAAGAAGCAGCTCGACTTCCGCGTATCGACCCTGCCCACGCTGTGGGGCGAAAAGATCGTGCTCCGGCTGCTCGACAAAGAGAACCTGCGCCTCGACATGACGAAGCTCGGTTTTGAGTCCGAGTCGCTGGTCAAGTTCGAAAAAGCCATTCTGAAGCCTTACGGCATGGTGCTGGTTACCGGACCAACGGGATCGGGCAAAACCAACACGCTCTACTCCTCGATATCGCGCCTGAACCAGCCTGACACCAACATCATGACGGCTGAAGATCCGGTCGAGTTCCAGTTGCAGGGCGTCAACCAGGTACAGATGAAAGAGCAGATCGGTTTGAACTTTGCCGCCGCCCTGCGCTCGTTCCTGCGGCAAGACCCCAACATCATCCTGGTGGGCGAGATTCGAGACTTCGAAACCGCTGAAATCGCCATCAAAGCGGCTCTTACCGGACACCTGGTGCTCTCCACGCTGCACACCAATGGCGCGCCAGAGACCATCACGCGTCTGATGAACATGGGTATTGAACCATTCCTGGTCGCGACCTCGGTGCACCTGATCTGCGCCCAGCGACTGGTTCGCCGCATCTGCAAAGACTGCACCGAAGTCGTCGACGTCCCGCAGCAGACCCTGATTGACGCCGGGTTCTCGCCCGACGAAGTCAAAACGGTGAAGATTCAGAAAGGCAAGGGATGCGGCATCTGCAACAACACCGGATACAAGGGCCGCTGCGGTCTGTATGAAGTCATGGAGGTCGACGACGAGATCCGCGAGTTGGTTCTGGTGGGCGCGTCGGCCGTGGAGTTGAAAAAGAAGGCGATCGAGCGCGGCATGATCACGCTGCGCCGCAGCGGCTTGATCAAGGTTGCGGCCGGCATGACCACGCTGGAGGAAGTGGCTCGCGAAACGATTCACTAGGACGGTTGTTCGTCGCTGGTCGTTTGTCGTTAGCTGGAAACCGGTGACTGACAAGCAGTTGACAGGAAAGCTGACTGGAAGAGATTTCGAGTGCTGGTCGCCAAGTGGTTGGCCAACGACCAACGACCAACGACAAGCGACCAACGACTGTAACCGACACTGAACGGAAGGGATTCATACCATGGGTTTGTCGCTAAGTGATCTGTTGAAACGAATGCTGGAGATGAACGGCAGCGACCTGCACATCACCACCAACTCACCGCCGCAGATTCGCGTGCACGGCCATCTGGTGCCGCTCGATCTGCCGCAGATGACGCCGGCCGAGACCAAGCAACTGGCCTACAGCGTCATGACCGATTCCCAGAAGCACCGCTTTGAGGAGAGCCTGGAGCTCGACTTCTCCTTCGGTTTGAAAGGCCTGGCCCGCTTCCGCGCCAACGTCTTCAACCAGCGCGGCGCCACCGCGGCGGTCTTCCGTCTCATTCCGTTCGAGATCAAGTCGTTCAACCAGCTCGGCCTGGCGCCCGTGGTCAGCAAGCTTTGCGACAAGCCGCGCGGCCTGGTGCTGGTGACCGGCCCCACCGGCTCCGGCAAATCGACCACACTGGCGGCCATGATCGACAAGATCAACAGCGAGCGCCACGATCACATTCTTACCATCGAAGACCCCATCGAGTTCGTGCATATGAACAAGAACTGCGTGGTCAACCAGCGCGAACTGCACGCCGACACCAAGAGTTTCTCGGACGCGCTGCGCGCCGCGCTTCGTGAAGACCCCGATGTGGTGCTGATCGGCGAAATGCGCGACCTGGAAACCATCGAGTCGGCCCTGCGCATCGCCGAAACCGGCCACTTGACCTTCGGCACCTTGCACACCAACTCGGCCACCTCGACCATCAACCGTATCATCGACGTCTTCCCGGCCCACCAGCAGCCGCAGATTCGCGCCCAGCTGTCGCTGGTCCTGGAAGGCATCATGTGCCAATCGCTGCTGCCGCGCGTCGACGGCAAAGGCCGGGCCATGATCATGGAGATTCTGGTGCCCAACGCGGCCGTGCGCAACCTGGTCCGCGAAGACAAGATCCACCAGATCTACTCCGCCATGCAGTCCGGTCAGGAGAAATTCGGCATGCAGACGTTTAATCAGGCGCTGGCCACCGCTTACTTCCAGAAGCAGATTTCGATGGAAACGGCCATGGCGCGGTCCAGCAATCCCGACGAGTTGACAGAAATGATCAGCCGCGGCGCCAGTTTGTTAAACCGTCCCACGGCTGCCGGAACGACGCTGGCTCGCGGCGCAGCTCCTTCCAAGCACTAGGAGCGGGCAGGAAGAGATGAAGCAACACCGATTTCAGGAAGCAGGCACGTCACTGAGGAGAGGTTAACACCATGCCAGTCTTTACATTTTCCGGCAAGGACTCGTCCGGACAGAAGATTTCCGGAGAGCGAATCGCGCCCAACAAACAGGCGCTGCAGCAGGCGTTGCGGCGCGACCGTATCACTCCGGGATCGATTCGCGAAAAGGGCAAAGAATTCTCCATGCCCACCTTCGGCACGACCAAGGTCGCGGTTAAAGACATCGCGGTCTTCTTCCGCCAGTTCTCGGTCATGATCGATGCCGGTCTGCCGCTGGTGCAGTGTCTGGAGATTCTGGCTTCCAACCAGGAGAACCAGTCCTTCCAGAAGACGCTGACCGGCGTCCGAACGACGGTCGAAGGCGGGGCCACGCTGGCCAACGCCATGCGCCAGTATCCCTCCGTGTTCGACGATCTGACCACGAACATGATCGAGGCGGGTGAAACCGGCGGTATTCTCGACATCATTCTGCAGCGCCTGGCCACCTACGTCGAAAAAGCCGTGCGCCTGCGCTCCGCGGTGAAGTCGGCTTTGATTTACCCCGTCGCCGTGGTCAGCATCGCGTTCCTGATCGTGGGCGCGCTGCTCAAATGGGTGGTGCCCATTTTCGCCAACCTGTTTGCCGGCCTGGGCGTCAACCTGCCGCTGCCCACCCGCATCGTGATGGGCCTGAGCGCATTCGTACAGACGTTCTGGTGGATGTTCCTGGTCGGCGGAGTCGGCATGTTCTTCGGCGTGAAGCAGATCCGCAAGCATCCCCGCGGCAAGTATTACTTCGACAAAGGCCTGCTCTACCTGCCGGTGCTGGGCGCGCTGCTGCGCAAGATCGCGGTCGGCCGCTTCACCCGTACGCTGGGCACTCTGATCACGTCGGGCGTGCCGATTCTCGAAGGATTGAGCATTACGGCCAAGACCTCCGGCAACGCCGTGCTGGAAGAGGCGCTGATGAAAGTTCGCAAGGCGATCGAGGAAGGCCGCACCATCGTCGATCCGCTGCGCGAGTGCGGTGTGTTTCCCAACATGGTGGTGCAAATGATCGGCGTCGGCGAAGCCACCGGCGCGATGGATTCCATGCTGCAGAAGATCGCAGACTTTTACGAAGAAGAAGTGGACGCGGCCACCAAAGACATGCTGGCCATGCTCGAGCCGATCATCATCGGACTGCTGGGCGTCATGATCGGCGGCATCGTGATTTCGCTCTACATGCCGCTGTTCGCCATGATCGCCAAGCTGGCTGGATAAGAGCAGGTTCCAATGTGGAAGGGTTTCAAGGTTTCAACCTGTGACGTGCGAGACTTTGAAACCTTGAAACTCTGAAACTTTGCGACCTTGGGTTCTCAATGCAACCGACGTTTGACGAGCGCAATTGGCTGGCCTGGCTGGTACGGGTGCGGATTTTCATCCTGACCCTGTTGCTGGCCATTGAGCTGGCCGTCGCCGAGTTCAGCCCCACGCCGGTGCCGATGCGCCTGTTCCTCAGCACCATCCTGTTCTGGTACAGCATTTCCCTGTTTTACGTGCTGTTGCTCTCCTTCTGGCAGGAACACCGCCTGCAGGCCGTCCTGCAGGTTGTTACCGACCTCATCCTGGTCAGCCTGGTCATTCATGAAACTGGCGGCTGGGACAGTTCGCTCAACTTCCTCTACCCCCTGGTGATTATCGTCGCCAGCGTGCTGCTGCCGCGCATCTGGGCGCAACTGGTTGCCGCTCTCGCCTTCATTCTTTACGGTACGGTGCTGGAGCTGAACTATTACGGCTTCGTGCCTGCCTACACCACCACGCATCCCAGCTTCAAGGCGCTTCAGGCGATTATCTTTGTCAATCTCTTCGCCTTCTTGACGGTGGCCTATCTGGCCGGCCTGCTGACCTCCAAGTTGCGTCAGGTGGGGGTGCAGCTGAAGGACGCGAGCGGCGCGCTCGAAAATCTGCAGGCGCTGCACGAAAACATTATTCACTCCATCAGCAGCGGGCTCATCACCACCGGCCTGGATGGCCGCATCATGCTGGTCAACGCTGCCGCCCAGCGGCTGCTGGAGCGCCCCGCGGCCGAACTGACAGGAACGCTGATCGATCAGCTTTTTCTCGATCCCCTGCCCTCGGTCGACTCGCAGCATACGCATGCTGAAGTGCGCTTCGATGCGCCCACGAAGTTCCGTAAAACCTTCCGGGTGCGGGTCGCGGCCCTGACCGTGCCCGAGCGCGCGGAGCTGGGATTCGTCTACGTCTTCGACGACCTCACCGAAATCCGCCGCCTGGAGCGCGAAGTACGCATTCAAGACCGCCTGGCGGCGGTTGGCCGCCTGGCTGCCGCCATCGCCCACGAAATCCGCAATCCGCTCACCTCCATTGCGGGCTCGGTGAGCATGCTCTCCTCCGTTCCCGAGTTGAGCGGAGAGCATCGCCGCCTGCTCGACATTGTGACCCGCGAATCGCAACGGCTGAACGGCATCATTACTGACTTTCTCGCCTACTCCCGCACCAAGCAATATCGCTTCGACCGGGTCGATCTGGTGCAGCTCGTCGAAGATACGCTCACCCTCATGGATCACCGCATGGCCGCCGAGAAGACCGGGATCACGATCCAGCGCCGCTTTGCCGTGCGGCAGGCTCCGGCGATTGCCGATGGCGACAAGATTAAGCAGGTCTTCTGGAACATCTGCGAGAACGCCGTCCGCGCCATGACTGCTGGAGGAAAGCAGGGCGGCACGCTTACCGTCGCCGTCGAGCCCATCGGGGGCAACTGGCAGATCGCGTTCTCCGATACTGGAACCGGCATGACGCCGCAGCAGATCGAAAAAATCTTCGAGCCATTTCAGTCGAATTTCGAAGGTGGAACCGGCCTGGGCCTCGCGCTGGTCTACCAGATCGTGCAGGCGCACGAAGGCAAGGTCTGGGCGCGATCCAAGCCGGGGCAGGGAACCACGTTCGTCCTGAGGCTGCATCAGTTCGATGCCGAGCACGACGCTGCAGCGCAGCCCCAGGCGGTCTCCGCCGAAGCTCCTGCGGCGATTCCCGCGCAGCCCGCGGCGGCCGCTGTGGCAGGGAGGGCGCATGGCTAACATCCTGGTCTGCGACGACGAGCGCTCCATCTGCGAAATGCTCGATATTTCTCTGCGCCGTGAAGGCCATCGCGTGGAAACGGTGCAATCGGGGCAGACGGCCAAGAGCAAGATTGACGGCGCGCTCTACGACGTCATCATTACCGACATCAAGATGCCCAATGTGGACGGCATCGAAGTGCTGCGCCATGCCCACCAGGTCTCGCCCGACTCCGCCGTCATCCTGATCACAGCCGTCGATGATTACGAAGCTGCCGTCGAAGCCGTCAAGGCGGGCGGCGCGTCCGACTACATCCGCAAGAACCCCGGCCTGGTCGACGAAATCAAGCTGGCCCTGAACCGCGCGCTGGAAAAGCTGGTTCTCAGCCGCCAGAACTTTGCCCTGCGCCGCGACGCCGCCACCCGCAACTCGCTCGACAACATCATCGGCTCCAGCGCCGCGATCGAAAAGCTCAAGGCGACCGTGCGCACCGTCGCCTCCACCGCCAGCACGGTTCTGATCCATGGCGAAAGCGGCACCGGCAAGGAACTCGTCGCCCGCGCCGTGCACGTGTGTTCGCCCCGCGCCACCGAAGCCTTCGTCTCGGTGAACTGCGGCGCCTTCCCTGAGACTCTGCTCGAAAGCGAGCTGTTCGGCTACGTCAAGGGTGCGTTCACCGGAGCCAATCAGAACAAGCGCGGCCTGTTCGAGGTTGCCGACGCCGGCACCATCTTCCTCGACGAAATCAGCGAGATGACCCTGGCGATGCAGGTCAAGCTGCTGCGCGTGCTGCAGGAGCGCACGGTGCGCCCGGTCGGCAGCGCGGTCGAAATTTCCATCGACGTGCGCGTCATCGCCGCCACCAACCGCGATCTCGACAAATCGGTCGCCGAAAATGTCTTCCGCGAAGATCTCTACTACCGCCTGAACGTCATTCCCATCCTCGTGCCTCCGCTGCGCGAGCGTCCGGAAGATGTTCCCCTGCTGGTCAACCATTTCCTGAAGAAGTACGCCAGCGCCGCCGGCCGCGGCATCCTGCGCGTGCACGCCGCATCGCTTTCGTCTCTCTGCGACTATGAGTGGCCGGGCAACGTCCGCCAGCTGGAGAACACCGTGGAACGCGCCGTCGCGCTTGAAACCAGCGACGAGCTCCATGTCGAGCTGCCGGTAGAACGCCCCAAGGCCCGCGCCGCCGCGGCCGCTGCCGGAGGCGGCACGCTCCCCGAACCTGGCGGTGAAGTCACTCTTCCCGACGGCATGGGCATGGAGAACTACGTCGCCGGCATCGAACGCTCTCTCCTGCAAACCGCCCTTCACCAGAGCGGCGGCGTACAAACCAAAGCTGCCGACGTCCTCGGCATCTCGTATCGCTCATTCCGGCATTTGATGAAGAAGTACGGGTTGTAGCTTCTGCTATCAGCCGTCAGCTGTCAGCCGCAGGTTCAGCCGCGAAAATACCGCTCGTTATGGATGAAGGCAAGAGCAGCTACCAGCGGCCGCTGAACAACTCCGGGCCTGATGAGGATATTCCAGTGCCTCTCGGACGGACCAAGTTTAACCCAGATATCAGCCCCCTTCTCCGACTCCCCAAAGGAAAAAATCGTGAACAGCGGCATGCGAAACGTCCATGATTTCGAGTCATCAATCAAGATCGAATATTTGTTGCGGAGCACACTGAGCATCCTTATTTCGCCAACCGTCCTACCGCCTTCGATGATGTTGAAGACGGAAGGAATAAGAGAGGCTCTGCGAATTATGATTTCGATTTTGGCGGCTAGCTCGGTAACAAGGAAGTCCGGTCTTGCCAAAGGATGCTTAGCCGCGAGAGGAATGTCGCCCTGTTCCTTTTGAACTGCCAGCGAACTTGGTTTACCTCATTTCTCATCTCACCACCATGACGAGAATAGCCCGTATAAATCTCGCACAGGAGCTTTGTGCCTTTCGCAAGGCATTTATCGTCCGGACCGACCACCCTGGTCTTAGTACGCCACATCTGCTCTGCTCGGAGGCCCGCCCTTCCAGACCATTGCGAGTTTCAAGGTCGATCGAACTGTCCACTCGAACTTCATATTTGGGAACGGACCATAGCGCTGCTCTTGCAAATGGTAATGCTGTTGAGAGGCGATAATGCCCAAATTGATCTTTGTTACTTAGAAACTAAGAGGTGATCGCTGATAGCTGAAAGCCGCCAGCTATCCTTTCTTCAACTGCTGCTTCCAGCCCAGCACCCGCGCTTTCGCCCCTTCGGCCTCAGCCTCGGGAATCATCCCTTTTTTCTGATACAGCACTGACAAACTGGTGTGCGCCAGCACGTCATCGGAGTCGATCTCGGCAATGCGCTGCGCGACCGCGATCGCCTCGTCGTAGCGCTGCAAATCCTGCAACACTCGTGCCAGCCCGTGCATGGCCTCTGTGAACGTAGGATCGGCGGCCACCGACTCCTGATAGGCTGCGACGGCTCCCGCCAGATCTCCGTCTGCCATCAGATCCAGGGCGGCGTAGTAGTGGTCTTCAGCCTTCTGGCGGGCGCTGTTAAGAGGCATAGGATCGTCAGGCATGCGGGGGAATCCCAAGCGGAGCCTGGATTCTAGCATGGCGAATGTAGGGACAGCCGCCTCGGCTGTTCGGCGGGCGCAGCCCGCCCTCCGTTTCTGCCGAGAAGAGGTCAGGCATCAGGCTTTGTGTATCATGCTGCCATGCGCCACCGGCTCCGCTTTTTGTGGAACGCGACCAAAGGCCATCGCCTGACCCCGTGGATGAGTCCCTATCTGTTGTGGCGCATCGAGACCTACACCGGCGTGAAGATGACGCAGATCGGTTTTCTGGAGTTCTGGGAGTTCGTCTGGCGCGAGCGCAGCGAACTCTGGCGGTTTCTGCGCTGGACGGGCGAGATGGAGCGTTACGTCCATCCCAAACCGAAGAGTTCCTGAGTACAGATCTTCTCACCACGGAGACACAGAGGCACAAAGAAACGCAATTGTTGATTGATGATTTCTAATTGTTGAATAAAAGCCAAAGCTGGCCGCAGCATTTTCATTCAACAATCAACAATCAAAATTCAGCAATTTTCTCCGTGTCTCGGTGACTCCGTGGTGAAAAGCGCGCCTATGCGCCCTTGCCGGTCGCCGCACCCTCACCCAGAATGATGCTGACTTCGCTGCCCTTGCCGGCGCCCGTAATCTGCGCCGCGGCTCCGCGGTTGGCGGCAATCTCGAGATAGCCCATGCTGCCCAAAATGCCAAAGATTTCTCCCGGTTCGCCCTCGGCGTAGGCAGAGTGGAGATCGGTGATTTCCTTGCTGCCCACCACGATCTTGAAGGCAGCCTTCCCGGCAAAGAGGGCCGGAACGTCTTCCGGCGTCACATTCGTGATCAGGTTACCGAAGCGGTCAACCTTCAGAACGACGCCGCGGATGCGGTTCTCGCCCGCCGGCTTCGGCTTGGGCGCGGCGAAACGCACATAGTCTTCAATTTCATCGCCGAACTTGTGCGAATCGACGAGCTTGGCCAGATACGCCGCCACCGGCGCAAACACATCGCGCGCGTGAAACGTCTGGCTGACCGGCTGGCGGAAATAGTGATCGGCGGTGATATGCCGCACGCGGATGCGCTCTTCGCGCGCATACACCATGGAAAGCACTCCGTTGTCGGGCGCGACGAAATGAAAGCCGTCGCTGCTGGCGATAATCGGCCGCCGTGTCGTGCCCACCCCCGGATCCACCACCACCATGTGCACAGTCGCGGTCGGGAAGTACGAATAGGACTGGGCGATCGCCAGTGCGCCATCGAGCACGTCGTAGGCCTGCACCGCGTGGGAAATGTCGACGATTTCGGCGTCGGGCACGATTTCGAGCATCACGCCCTTCATCGCGCCCACAAAGTGATCGTTGAGTCCGAAGTCGGTAGTCAGCGTGATAATTGGCCGATGCGGCAAGGGTTCCTCGCTGGAAGAAATGACCGAGAGACGAAATACTCCCCGTGCATGCGAACTTAATTTGCCGACAGGTTGTGCGTCAAGGCACGGAGGTAATAGGATGCACTGGGTTTTTGGCCAGATCGGGTTTCGGCCAGATCGTTTTTCTGACAGATCTAAGGAGGCACGATGAAACTGCGTCTGGAAAGCCGCCCCGTGGGCGAGGTTCTGATCGTGCAATGCCACGGGCGCATTGTGGGCGGAGATGAGGTTCTTACCCTGCACGCGCACGTAGGAGATTCGCTGGCAAAATATCCCGACGTCGTGCTGCAGTTGGATAAGGTGGAATTCATCGACAGCAGCGGCCTGGGGGCGCTGATGCGCCTGCTGCAGGCCGCGCGCGCCAAAAGGGGCGACCTGAAGCTCAGCGGCGTGCCTGCCAACATCCGCAAGACCCTGGAGATGACCCACCTGCTCCCACAGTTCGAAGTTTACGATTCGGTCGAAGAGGCCATTACCGCCGCCTACCTGGGTTCGCGCTATTCGCCCAGCAAGGCCGGGGACGCGCGCCCGCGCATCATCTGTGTCTACGAGTCTTCGGACGTCTGTACGTTTCTGCGCGAAATCCTGTGCAGCGCCGGCTATAACGCCCTGACCACGGTCAACATGGACGATGCCAAGATTCTGCTCAAGGCCACCAAGGCCAGGCAGGTGGTGATCTCCTCGCGCATGCAGTCCATCTACGGCAAGCCCACGCGCAAAGCTCTGGAGGAAATTGATCCGGGGGTCTCACTGACGATTCTCGACGCGGACTTTGCCGCGCAGGACCCAGGAGAAGCGGCGGAGAAACTGTTGACAGGCCTGGGCAAGACGGCCTGATGAGGATTCCAGAGTTGGGATTTCTGCTCTTACCACGGAGGCACGGAGACACGGAGAAAAGCGAAGGAAAAATCAAAGAAAGAAATCCATAAGGATTCTCCGTGGCTCTGTGTCTCCGTGGTGAAAAGCCAGCGTTTTACTGAATGTGAATATCTCCCGAACCCGTGCGCACGGAAAGCAGCGGCCCGCCGCCCCCGACCTTGCCATGAATCTGCTTGCGCGATTCCTGCACTCTCCCCTGCACCGTCATCTCGATGGGATGATCCACATCCACCGTGCCTGAACTGGTGGAAATATCCGCGTCAAACGCCGCATTCGCCGGGAGACGTAAATGCACGTTCCCCGAGCCGGTGCGAATCTCCCAGCTTCCCGTCTGTGTGCCCTCCCCGGTGATATCGCCGCTGCCCGCTTCGGCCCGGAATCCGCCCTGAATCCCGCGCGCGCTGATATTGCCGGAGCCGGTGTGCAAATCAATGTCGCCCGTTCCGGTCTCGTCGATTTCGATGTCTCCGCTACCCGCCCCGCCATGAACCGCGCCGGCAATCTCGCGCCCCCGCACATCGCCGGACCCGGTCTGCAGTCGAACTTCACCCGTCAGATGCTCCAGCCTCACATCTCCCGAGCCGGTCTGTACCTCCACATTGCCGTGTGTGCCTTCGATGACCTGGTCGCCGGAGCCGCTGTGTGTGCGCAAGGTAGCGTCGGCAGGCACGGTGATGTCGTAGTCGACCGAGATATCGCGCACATTGAGGTAATCGACGTGAATGCTGTTGCCCTCCTGCCGGATGGGAGGATTTTGTTCGATCTCCTGAATGCCCGCCTTTCGACCTCCGATCTCAACGCCGGGGAAGATGGTCCACCGGTCGCTGACATAGATCTTGCCGCGGATGACAACCGATCCCGACGCCCCCGCGCGCACCGTAATGTCGCCCGAATGGGTCAGCACTTCAAGATCGACCGGACCATTGACCGTGAGCGTCTTCTCGAAGGTGCCTTGCGGGCCGCCTAAGGCAAAAGCGGCAGAAGATACCAGAAGCACTGCCAGCGCGGCCGTGAACACCGGCCCGCTGGACCTGATAACCGAACGGATAGTCGGTCCTTTCGCCATGGCGCAGCTCCAGTTCATGAATTGGGGGCTTCCGCTTCGAGGTTGCCGTGCGTGCGGTATCGCGAGCCGGGCGCCGGACGCCCGAAACCCGTCGTTACTGCAGCACGACCTTATCGCCTTCCTTTAGCCCGCTGAGCACCTCGGTTTTGGCCCCGTTGGAGATCCCGATGTTCACCGCGATCTTCTCCTTCCCGTCCTTGGCCTTGGGATTCGGAATCTCGACCGAAGCCTTTTTCTCCTTGTCGTAAAGGATCGCACCTTCGGGAATTTGCAGCACGTTCTTGTGTTCTTCGAGGATGATCTCGGCGTTGGCGGTCATCTCGGCTTTCAGTTCGCCGCCGGGGTTCTGAATCGACACCCGCACCTCAAAGGTGGTGACGTTATCTTTTTCGACGCCCATCGGAGAAATCTTCGTCACCTTGCCCTCGAAGGTCTTGTCCTTGAACGATTCGACTTTAATCCGTGCCCGCTGTCCCAGATACACCTTGCCGATGTCGCTCTCGTCCACTTTGCCCTTCACGTAGACTTCGCTGGTATCGCCCAGAGTCATCACCAGAGTAGCGGTCGATCCCAACACCAGAATCGAGCTGACCGCATCGCCCATCTCGACGTCGCGCGAGAGCACGATGCCTTCGATCGGCGACAGAATGTCGGTATAACTGAGCTGCTCTTCCAGTTGCTTGAGGTTGGCCTGGTCCTGCGCCATCTGGGCCTGGGCCTGGGCAATCTTGGCCTTCAGAACCGTGACTTGCGCCTTGGCCACATTCTGCTTATTCACCGCCATCGTGTAGTTCTTTTCGGCGTCGTCAAGCGCCGAAGCGGAGACCACGCCATCTTTCGCCATGCCGATGGCTCGATCATAGGCGCGTTTCAACGGGGGCACGTCCGGACCTTCGGCATCCACCTTGGCGCGTTCATAGTCGGCCTGCGCGCTGCTCAGATTGGCCTGCGCCGCCTCCAGCGCCGCGCGCGACTGGTCCACCTGCGCCTGAATCTCGATCTTGTCGAGCTGAGCCAGCAGCTGCCCTTGTTTCACGCGATCCCCGTAGTCGACGTACAGCTTCTTCACGATGCCGCTCGCCTTCGACTTGACTTCCACTTTGGTGATGGGCGTGACTTTACCCGTCGCGACCACGCTCTTAGCCAGGTCGCCCTTATCGACCGTGGCGAGCTTTGTCGGATCGATCTTGGTGCCGGCGCTCTTGGCCGCAATGACGCCCGCTGCGATCAGCAGCACGAAAACCAGGCCCACGCTGCCCCAGATGATGAGTCTGCGCCGTTTCTTCTTATGATTGCCGTTGCCGTTCACAACCCCTCCTCGGGATCTTGCCAGGTGGAGCTCGGGAGCCATGGCGCCCTCACTCTGTGGTACGCGGCCAGAGTTGGTTTTGTTCCGAGACTTTTCGAGAGCTGCGAGATTGCGACCTGCGTCCTAAGAGTCGAAAACCGCGTAGGCGGGTTGTCCAAGTCCTCTGCCGCCTGCTGGTTAGACCCCTGCTCCCTGAAAAAGGTAGCGGCGCCGAAAATGGAATTTCATCTGGTGAGCAGGTCGCCGCTACCGACCACCGACCACTGAACACTAACCACGGACCACCAATCAGATTCTGCCAACTGCTTCCGAATGTTAGAATTACACCTCCATGGTCGCTTTTGTGCTGCTCCGGGTCTTTCTGATCCTTCTCCTGGTGGCAGCCAACGCGTTCTTCGCCGCCGCCGAGTTCGCCCTGGTCAGCGTCCGCGATACTCGCATCCAGCAGCTCATCGAAGCCGGACGCATCGGCGCTCGCATCGTCGAGCGCCTGCACCAGCATCTGGACGAAGTCGTCAACGGCGTCCAACTCGGCATCACCATGGTCAGCCTGACCCTCGGCTGGATTGGCGAGCCCATGGTCGCGCGCCTGGTCGAAGGCATGCAGTTCGTCCATCGCGTGCCGCACGCCGCCATCTACGCTCATACCATCGCCATCGTCATCGCCTTCAGCCTGATCACCTACATGCACGTGATCCTGGGTGAGCTTGTGCCAAAAACTCTGGCCCTGCAGCGCGCCGAGCAGGTCGCCCTCGCGGTCGCCGCGCCCATGGAGGCCTTCCTCACAATCACGCGCCCAATTCTGTTCTTCATGCGCCGCTCCGGAGGCCTCGTCCTGCGTCTCTTCGGAGCCCAGCCCACCCGCCGCGGCGCCGTTCATTCTCCCGACGAACTCAAGCTCATCGTCACCGCCAGCCGCCAGTTTGGCCAGATCCCCGAATTTCAAGAGGAGATGATCCACAGCGCCATCGAACTCGACAGCATCACGGTGCGCGAGGTCATGGTCGCCCGCCCCGACATTTTTTCGCTGCCCTCCGATCTCACGCTCGACGAGGCCCTCGCCCGCGTGGTCGAAGGCCAGCACTCGCGCATCCCTATCTTCGACCCGCAGCGCGGCCCCGAGCACATCGTCGGCGTGCTCTACTACAAGGACCTCATGCGCTGGATGCGCCTCCGCCTGAGCAATCTCGGCCAGACCAGCACCATCCGCATCAGCCGCATGCAGATTGGTCAGATCATGCACGACGTGCTGGTAGTCCCTGAAACGAAAGTCCTCGCCGAGTTGCTGGCTG
This sequence comes from Candidatus Sulfotelmatobacter sp., assembly GCA_035266285.1. GTDB lineage: Bacteria > Acidobacteriota > Terriglobia > Terriglobales > Acidobacteriaceae > Sulfotelmatobacter. The sequence continues at coordinate 11,435 of DATFNR010000037.1, read as the reverse complement.
AATTCAAAGACCGGCGCCGTCATCTCGCCGTCGTGGTCGACGAATTTGGTTCGACCGCCGGCGTGATCACGGTGGAAGACATCCTCGAACAATTGGTCGGCAATATCGAAGACGAGTTCGACGTCTCGCCCAGCGAGCCTGCGCTGGAAGATGAATCAGTCCTGGTGCTGGAAGGCTCGGTCAACATTCGTGATCTGGAAGCCGAGTATGGCTTGAATTTGCCGCGTGACGCCGGTTTTGAGACGCTCGGCGGATTCATCCTCGCCCGCCTGCAGCGCATTCCGAACCTACGCGACCACTTCGAATACGAAGGCCGCCGCTACACGGTCGAAGAACTGGACGGCCACCGCATCGCCAGGGTGCGCATCGAGAAAACGGCAAAAATGGAAGGCGAAGCCGAAGCCGCGAAGCAAGGCGGAGATTAGTAGCGCCGGCGTCCCGCCGGCTGTCCGGCGGGCGTCCTCGCCCGCTCCGCAGCAAGATGACATGTGCACGAGCGCGTTTGCTGACGACTGAGAACTGACAACTGAGAACTGTAGCCCAACGCGTCCTCTACACCGTGCCGGTAATCTGGCTCGTGGTTTCGCTTGTCTTCCTGCTCATCCACCTCGTCCCCGGCGACCCCATCCAGCAGATGCTTGGCGAAGGCGCGCCGCCCGCCGACATCGCAGCCACGCGCCATGCCTTCGGCCTCGACGCCCCGCTGGGCGAGCAATACCTGCGCTACTGGCGCGGCGTGCTCCACGGCGACCTCGGCCGCTCCTTCCGCTACAACCAGACCGTCACCAAACTTCTCGTGCAGCGTTATCCCTATACGCTCCGCCTCACACTGGCCAGCCTGTTCGTCGCGATCGCGCTCTCCATCCCCGCCGGAGTCCGCTCCGCCCGCCGCCGCAATCGCTGGGACGACCGCCTGCTCTCGGTCGTCAGCCTCTTCGGCCTGTCATTCCCGAACTTCGCGCTGGGGCCAATCCTCATCCTGCTGTTCGCCATCAAGCTCGGATGGCTGCCCGTCTCCGGCGCCGGGTCCTTCGCCAACATCGTTCTTCCTGCTATCACTATGGGCAGCGCGCTCGCCGCCATTCTCACCCGCTTAGTGCGCACGAGCATGCTCGAAGAGCTCAGCCAGGACTACATCCGCACCGCCCGCGCCAAAGGATTGCCCGAGCGCACGGTGGTCTACCGCCATGCCCTGCGCAACGCCATGATCCCCGTCCTGACGGTGCTAGGCCTGCAATTCGGCGCATTGCTCGCCGGTGCGATCGTGACTGAGACAATCTTCTCCTGGCCCGGCATCGGCCGCCTCACCATCCAGGCCATCTCCAACCGCGATTACTATCTGGTGCAAGGCTGCATCCTGGCGATTGGGCTGACGTACGTGGCCGTGAACTTCCTGACGGATGTGATGTACTCGCTAGCCAACCCGAGGATCAGGCAGTAGACTTTATTGCTGAGTGTGTGATGTGCTGGAAACTCAGATATCAAACAGGCGATAATCTAGCTGCGACCCCGCACAATCTTATGTCGAACTCGCTTTCACAAGTGGCGAAAACGAAGACCAGACTGTGTCGGGAGGGCTGTCCTTTTTGCTTACTCGATAAGCGCCTGATTGAGAGCCACCTCATTTCCAAGGGAATCTATTCGCTGGTGGGAGGCGACGCGAACGAAGCAATTCGCGTTAATTCCCGCCTCATTATGCACACTTCACGTCAAACAAAAGATGTTCTCTTGTGTCAGGAGTGTGACAACTCCCTCAACAGGAATGGCGAGAACTGGATCATTCCAAAGCTAGCGCGGGCGGACGGAAAGTTCTTTTTTCTCGACATTTTGCAAGAACTGCCTCCCGATACCGAAAAGGAGCCGTTCAAGGTCTATGGCGCGGCTAAGAATCCGTCCATCGACGTAAATAAGATAGTGCACTTCGCGATGGGCATATTTTGGAAAGCATCTGTCCATTCATGGACAGGGAATGGGAATACACCCAGGATCGAGCTTGGACCGTATCGTGACCATTTGCGAGATTTCTTGCGGGGAGATGCTCCGTTTCCGAAGAACGTCTCTTTAAACTTATTCGTCCAACCCAGGAACCGCGTGCTTATCTGGATTGCTGAGCCGAGTCGGGGAAAGGCCAAAGCCTGTCGAAACTTTTCCTTCTATGTGCCCGGCATACGGTTCGACCTCTACGTAGGGAAACAAATCCGCGATCAAATTAGGCAACTTTGCTTCTATGCGAATCCGGCCCACCCTATTGTTGTTTACGATAGTTCCAACAGGTTCCTTGACCTTAAGAAAGAGATGGAACGAACCGCCCGCAAGTCAAAGCGAGTGAAAAACCTATTTATCTGACAAGACCCGCGTTCCGTCCTTCGCCAGACCTTGAATCTTGGGTCGCCGGGTGCCCCATCGTTCGTGCATTGTGCGAAGGGTGGGCGCGATGCTGCCCGCGGCGAGTCCCTTCGTCCTTGACCGTATATACAGATGCGTTAGTATGTATATATCGCGAGGTGAAAATATGGCCGTGACCATGACCACGATCCGCCTGGATACCGACCTGGCCGACGAAGCCGTGAAAGTGCTCAAGGCGAAATCGCGCACGGACGCCGTTCACATCGCCCTGCGTGAAATCGTCGCGCTGAAGCGCTTTAAGGCCTTGATGAAGAAGAACTCCGGCAAACTGAAGCTCGCCGGGCTCGATGAGTGATTTCATCATCTTCGACACGTCCGTTCTGGTTGACGAACTTCGCACCGGGCGTCACCGCCAGAGCATCGAGGGCGTGGAAGGCTTGGTCCGCTCCTCGTCGGTCGTCTTGGCGGAATTGTGGCGCGGCGTGACTGGGCCTGCGGAACGCGCTTTTCTCCGATCGCTGGCGAGAAACCATCCCATCCTGACTCCTACAGAAAAGAATTGGCTGGAATCGGGTGAGATACTGGCCCGCATCCGTCGCGATCGCGGCTTTTCGCCGAGCAAGCTTCGCGATCTTCACTTCGACGTCCTCATCGCTCTGACAGCCCGCTCCCACGGCGCCCGCCTGATCACCACCAATCGCGCGGACTTCGAGCTAATCAACGACTATCGCGAGATCAAACTGGAAGTCTGGTGAGCGTGCTACGAGCACTGGCCAATGTTTCTGACATGTAAAACTAACTTTTCCACAGAATACATCTCTTGCCCGCCAGTTAACCCCTTAGAGCCCCGAGTCCATGGGGTGGTCTGAGCCGCGCCCTGCGGGCGAGGACCGCCATGCTTTAACCCTCACGCTGCGGAGATCGGCGACGAAATCCGCGCCGACGAACTGTTGTCCAGACGTACTTCGTCCGCGCCAGCTTCGCACGACGAACTTCACATAGCGTCTCGCTAACCAAGCACTCCGAGGAGAACTGATTCTATGAGCAAGAAGAACCTCTCTCTAGTCCTATGCTTCTGCGGGCTGGCCGCGGTCGCGCTGGTCGGGCTGGCACAACAATCGACCAGCGACGCATCGGGCACCCGTCCTACGGAGGCTCCCGCCGGCTTTGCCACGCCCACGCTCGCCAACAAGCCGGGCTCGCAAAGCGTCAGCAACGGCATACCGGAGCCGCCCAACGACACCTTCGCGCTCGACCAGGCCAACTACGAAGAGCGCGAAGGCAACGACACGGGCCTGGGCCCTGTCTACAACGCGACCGCCTGCGTCGATTGCCATCAGAATCCGGTCAGCGGCGGCGTCAGCCAGATCACCGAATTGCGCGCCGGTCATCTCGACAACATGGGCAACTTCGTCAATCCGACGATTTTTATCAACAACGGACAAAACACTATCACCGGCCGCTCCATCATCAATGATCGCGCGATCTGTCCGCAGGCCGAGGAGCATGTGCCGCCCGCGGAGAATATCCGCGCGCTGCGCGCCGTTCTCAACACGCTGGGCGACGGGTTCGTCGAGGCCATCGACGACGAGACGCTGCTTAACATCGCCGCCAGCCAGCCCAAGGAGAGCAACGGCATGATTCAGGGAGAGGCCGTGCAGGCGGCGATCTTCGAAGCGCCGGGGCAAACCCGGGTCGGGCGCTTTGGCTGGAAGGATCAGCACGGCAGCCTGCTCTCCTTTTCTGCTGACGCCTACTCGAACGAGGTGGGAATCTCGAACCGGCTGAGGCCGAAGGATGCGACCACGGTTTGCAAAACGACGACGGACCCCGAAGACACGGCGGACCAGACGGGGCTGTTCGGCATCGACCACTTCACGCAGTTCATCCGCGGCACCCAGGCGCCGCCGCGCGACACCACCGTGCTTGGCAGCCCGCAGGTCATCGCGGGTCAGGTGCTGTTCGAGAAGATGCAGTGCGCCATTTGCCATGTGGAAACCATCCGCACGGCAGCGGCGGGAACGGTGGTCAACGGAGGGGCGTTCACCGTGCCTGAGGCGCTGGGGAACAAGATCATCCATCCCTTTGGCGACTTTCTGTTGCACGATGTGGGCACGGGCGACGGGATCGTGCAAGGCGGTCCGCAGGACACGCAGCAGAAACTGCGCACCGTGCCGTTGTGGGGGCTGCGCACCAGGTCGCGCTTCATGCACGACCTGAAGTCGCTGTCCCTGGCCCAGGCTATCAACCGGCATCAAGGGGAAGCGGCGGCAGCGAGCGCCCAGTTCCGCCAGTTGAATGACAAGGAAAGAGCCGACTTGTTCGCTTTCCTCAACTCTCTCTGAGGAAAGTCGGGGTGAGGCGCGCCGCCCGGCTGCCTCACCCTTTTTTGTTTTGCTGGTTACTTCACGGATGGTTTGGCCGCGTCGACAGCCAGGGGTGAAAGATGAAGAAGAAATGCGGGACGTAAGCCCCGCCCTGTCGGATAAACTATGCCGCCGGTCTCAACTTCTTCATCCGCTCTTCGAGTTCCTTGGGGGATACATCTTCCACGTGGGTGGCGACGCCCCAAAGGTGTCCGAACGGGTCCTGAATGAATCCGGAACGGTCGCCGTAGAACTGGTCCTCAACCGGCTTGAGGATTTTTGCGCCCTCCGCGGCGGCGCGTTCGACCACCTTATCGACGTCGGGAATATAGACGTAAAGGCTGACGGGACTGGAGCCGATGGTGGTGGCGCTGGTATAGCCTTGCCCCATGGCGGGATTCTCGTCGGCCAGCATGATGTGCGAGTTGCCAATCTTCAGCTCGGCGTGGCCGACCTTGCCGTCGGGGCCGTTCATACGAAGGACTTCGGTGGCTCCGAAGACTTTCTTGTAGTACTCGATGGCCTGGGCAGCGCCCCGGATGACGAGGTAGGGCGTGATGGAATTGTAATCTTTGGGTATGTACGAGACTTTGCTCATGATTTTTTCTCCTCAGAAGATAGGCTAGAGGTTGGGGTTACGGCGCGCATGCGAACCGGCCACATTCGCAGTATGAGTTCCATGAGAACACAATTCACGGCGGCGCTCAAGACCCGGCGCTCAAGGCCCGAGGAGCGCGCCTCGTCGTTGAGCTGATCCCGTAACCCCGAAAATTCCAACTCGCACTGTTGCAGCGGCAGTTTAGTATTCCCCTGTGTCCGCTTCCGCGATCCCGTTTGGCCGGCGCCTGGCCGGAAACGCGCGCCACAATCCGCTGGCGGCGATCGGCGTGGTCATGGTCGTCATCTTCGTGCTGTTTGCGCTGTTTGCGCCGTGGATTGCACCGCAGGATCCAGCAGCGATCGATCTGCCCTCGCGGCTTGACTCGGCCTCGCGCGCGCACTGGCTGGGCACCGACGAACTGGGCCGCGACATGCTGTCACGCGTCATTTACGGCGCGCGTATCTCGATGCTCGTGGGCGGCGGTGTTGTGCTGACCTCGCTGGCCCTCGGTCTCGTCATCGGCTCCATCGCCGGATACTACGGCGGAGGCATCGATCGTTTCGTCAACGTCGTGCTCATGAATGCGTTTCTTTCTTTCCCCGGAATTCTGCTGGCGATTGCCTTTGTTGCCTTTCGCGGGCCAGGTATCTTCAATCTCGTACTGGCGCTCTCCCTCGGTGGATGGGTCGGTTATGCACGTCTGGTACGCGGTCAGGTGCTGGCGGCACGGGAACGCGAGTTCGTCGAAGCTGCGAGAGCCTTAGGCGCGAGCGACTTGCGCATCATCACGCGCCACATTCTGCCAAACATCATTCAGCCCGTGATCGTGCAGGCCGCGATCGGCATGGCGGGAGCGATCCTGGCTGAAGCGACGATGAGCTTTCTGGGCCTGGGCGTGCCTCCGCCGACCGCGAGCTGGGGGACCATGCTGAACGACGGCCGCGCCCATCTGTTCGACGCGCCGCATCTCGTTATCTTTCCCGCGCTGGCGGTGATGCTGGCTGTACTCTCGTTCAATTTTATTGGTGATGCCCTGCGCGACTATCTCGATCCCCGCTCAAGGATTGAAGCCGGGTTGTAGAGTGCCGTCCCTGCGGGACTCCGCCACAGATGCCGGCTAACCCGGGGCTTACGCCCCGGGCTAACGAATGCCGCCGCTTCGCGGCTGAGTCGGAGCTGCGATCAGGGCCGAGTGCGCCCACGTCTCTTCGCCCGCGCGAAAACCCCCGCTCCTGGCCGGTTCTGGCGGGATCACCCTCGCGAATCTTTAGTAACCATCGCCTATCTTGCTGCAACGACATGGAATATCGGTCCGCAACATTTCTTTACACAGGGGGTTTCTTCTCCGTGAGCGGCGACAGCCGCCGGAAGTCAAAACGCAGCGCCACAGGGAGAGAGAAACCATGAAGAACGGAATTCGATTTGCCTTGATGAGCGCGGCTCTGGCGGTGTTTGCGTTGCCAGTGGTCGCGCAGTCGACTCAGACCACAACGTCCACGCCGGTAACCGGCGAGAGCGTCCAGGACCGGAAGGAGAACCAGCAGGACCGCATCGCCAACGGCGTCAAGAGCGGCGAACTTACCGCAGGTGAGACCACGAACCTGGAGAAGAAGGAAGCGGGCCTGAACCAGGAAGAGCGCGACATGCGCAAGCTGGATAACGGCCACCTGACCGGCGCCGACAAAGCGACGCTGAACCAGCAGCAGAACCAGCTGTCGAATCAGATCTACCAGGACAAGCACAACTCCGCGGTGCAGAACACCGATCCGAAGAGCGAAGTGGGCAAGCGCGCCGAGAATCAGCAGGACCGCATCGCGCAAGGGATCAAGAGCGGCCAGCTGACGGCAGGCGAGGCGTCGCACCTGGAAAACAACGAGGCCAAGATCAACCATGAAGTGCGCAACGACCGCGCGGCCAACGGCGGCAAGCTGACGCCGCAGGAAAAGGCGAAAGTGAACCGCCAGCAGAACCGCCAGTCGCGCCAGATTTACCGCGACAAACACAACGGGCGGCGCCAGTAAGGTCCGCTCCAGCAACAGAAAGAAAGTTGAGAACGCCCTCGGCTCCTGCCAGGGGCGTTTTTCATTTGTCTAGCGCGGATTTTCACCGGCAACCGTAAGTCATTGAAAAGATTGAAAATCCTCATCTTGACATTAATTGCATATTGCAATATAACTATCTCGATTTGGAATAAATGAATTGAAGCGAAATAGGACGTGAACCGTGAAGCTGGGCGAGAAAATCCGCTACCTGCGTGAAGTGGAAGGATCGTTGCGCGGACTGGGGCGGCCGATGACGCAACTGGAGTTGGTGCGCGCCATCCGAGAAAAACTGGGCAGACGCGGCGGGGCAACAGGCGCCGGCAAAGGGAAGACGATCAGCCAGTCGTATCTGTCGCAGATTGAAAACGGGGCGCGGCCGCACATGACGCAATCGTCGCGGGCGCTGCTGGCGAAGTTCTTCGGGGTGCACCCGGGTTTTCTCGTCGATGATCCGGACGGCTATCACGCGGAGCTGACTTCAGACTTGCGCACGACCGAGGGTCAGCTCGACGTCTGGCTGCTGCAGGGATCGGAGCGCTTTGCCAACGACCCGGAAGTGAGCAACGTGCTGATCAAAGCCGCGCGCGAGAAAGATACGCGCCGCTGTTTGCTGCTGCTGGGTGCGATTCTCGACACGCCGGGGCTGGCCGAGCGGCTGCTGGAGGCGCTGCGGCCGGAGTTGGCCGCGGAGCGGAGTCCTCACCATGGGCTGCATGGGGAAAGGAGGCAGATCCGATGACCGGATTCACCTGGGCAGACTTTTATCTGATCTGTTTCGCAGTCGGCTTCTGCTTCAGTTTCTTTTCATTCGTGTTCGGAGGCGCGCGCTTCGGACGGCTGCATGGGCCGCATTTAGGTCATGGCGGACACGCCGGGGTGGCGCACGGTACGGCGGCGCACGCGCCATTCGCCGGGCCTCACGCACCCGCGCCGCAGCTGGCCGCAGGACACGCGGCGGCCAGCGGAGCGCAAGCTTCCAGCGCGCGAGTCGGACCGCGGGGCAGCGGTGTGTCTCCGTTCAATCCGCCCACGATCGCGGCGTTCCTGGCGTGGTTTGGCGGCACGGGGTACTTGCTGACGCGCTATTCGGCGCTGCGGGTCGGATTCGAGTTGCTGCTATCGGTTGCCATGGGACTGATCGGCGGAGCCGCCGTGTTCCTGTTCCTGACCAAGGTGCTGATGTCAGAGAACGAGAACATGGATCCGGCCGACTACGAAATGGTCGGTGTGCTGGGCAAGCTGGCGGTGCCCATCCGTACTGGAGGAACGGGAGAGCTGATCTATTCCCAGGCAGGGACGCGGCGCGTGTGCGGCGCGCGCAGCGACAACGGCGCGGCGATGGAGAAGGGAAGTGAAGTGGTGGTCACGCGCTACGAAAAGGGAATTGCCTACGTGCGGTTGTGGAGTGAGATATCCGGCGAAGAAGGCGAATCTGCTGCCGCCGGAGAGCAAAGCGGAGGCACACGATGAATCGCACCGTTTACCGCGCATTCGCGCTGCTGTTGTGGCTGGCACTGCCGCTGACGGCTCTCCAGTACTGGCAGGTCTGGGACAAATTGCCGGCACGCATGGCCACGCACTTCAACGCTGCCAACCAGCCCAATGGCTGGATGGCCCCCGGGGAATCGCTGCGCTTCATCCTGGTGCTGATGGCTGTGATGCTTGCAGTTTTCTCGGTGATCGCGTGGATTGCTTCGCGCAAGTCGGTGAACGCTGGATCCTGGGCGTTGCTGGGGCTGTTCTATGTCTCGATAGCGGCCCTGGTCGCGGTCGACAAGGCGATCCTGAGTTTCAACGTGGATGGAAAGCCCTTGAACCTTGGCCCGTGGCTCGTGGCAGTTCCGGTGGCGGTGGTGATCTTGGTTGTGGTTTTTCTGTTGTCCCAGCGCGGGCAGGCTTTTCCCCACTCGGAGATTCTGGCCGAAGAAGTTCACAGCGGGAGGCTGTGGGCGGTGGTGCTGGCGGCGCCGGTGGTTGGCGTACTCGCGGCGGCATCCCGGATTCCGAGCGGAGCGGCGCAAGCCGGACTGGGCTTGGTCGCTCTGGCCTTGCTGGGGGCGGCCGCTCTTGCCTGGACCGGTTTTCACTACGTGTTCACCGGGTCGGGGGTCGAAGTGCGGAGTCTCGGCTTTCGCCTGCGCTCGATCCCGGCCGAGCAGATTAAGGAATACGGAGCGCAAGGGTGGAATGTGGTCCGAGGATATGGGATTCGCGGCGTGGGCAGCACGCGGGCGTATGTCTGGGGGAACAAGGTCGTGCACATCCGGACTACGAGTGGCGAGGTTTATCTGGGACACAGTGATCCGGAGCGGATCGTCCGCGATCTGGATCTGGTGAAGGGTTTTGTGACGCGAGGGTAACGCGGACGCTCGCTGTCGCGTGACAGGGGCGCCGCTAGAGATGCGGGGTAAGAGGAGGCGTTATGTTCGAGATGTCGAGGGTAGTGGAAATGTGGGTGTTCATCGGGCTGGGGGTGATGGTGCTCCTGTTCCTGACGAGCACACTGGCGCGGCTCTACCGCAAAGCGGGGCCGCATGAGGCGCTCATCGTGTATGGGTTTGGCGGAACGCGCGTGGTGAAGGGCCACGGCACCCTGGTTTTTCCCATGGTGCAAATCTGCCGCGACCTTTCGCTGGAACTGATGTCGTTCGACGTCGCGCCGCAGCAGGATCTCTATACCAAGCAGGGCGTGGCCGTAACCGTGGAAGCGGTGGCGCAGATCAAGGTGAAGTCTGACGTGGAATCGATTCTGACCGCATCCGAGCAATTCCTGACCAAGACGGATCAGGAGCGCGAAGGCCTGATCCGGCTGGTGATGGAAGGGCACCTGCGCGGCATCATCGGGCAGCTCACGGTGGAAGAGATCGTCAAGCAGCCGGAGATGGTTTCCGACCGCATGCGTTCCACCTGCGCCGATGACATGAACAAGATGGGGCTGGAGGTGATTTCGTTCACCATCAAAGAAGTGCGCGACAAGAACGAATACATCACCAACATGGGACGACCCGACGTGGCGCGGATCAAGCGCGACGCCGACGTGGCCGCCGCGGAAGCTGATCGCGATACCGCGATCCGTCGCGCGCTGGCGACGAGGGAATCAGCCGTGGCCAAGGCGCAGGCTGATCAGGAGCGAGTACTTGCGGAAACGTTGTCGCTGGCCAAGCAGGCCGAGGCGCAACGCGACCTGGAAGTGAAGAAGGCGCAATTTCTGGAAGTCACGAAGCGCCAGCAGGCGCAAGCCGATAAGGCCTATGACATTCAGACCAACATCATGCAGCAGCAGGTCGTTGCGGAGCAGGTGAAAGTGCAGCAGATCGAAAAAGAGCAGCAGGTCAAGGTGCAGGAGGCCGAGATCAATCGCCGCGAGAAAGAGTTGATCGCGACCGTGCTGAAGCAGGCGGAGATCGAGCGTCAGCGCATTGAGACCCTGGCCGAGGCTGAAAAGCAGCGTCTGATGGCCGAAGCCGAGGGGCATGCCTCGTCGATCCGGCAGCAAGGCGAGGCCGAAGCCGAGATCATCTTCAAGAAGGGCGAGGCGGAAGCCAAGGCGATGAACGTGAAGGCCGAAGCGTTCCAGGAGTACAACCAGGCGGCGGTCATTGACAGGCTGTTTGCCAGCATGCCCGAAGTGGTGAAGGCGCTGGCCAGCCCGCTGGCGAATGTCGACAAGATCACCATCGTGTCGACCGGCAACGGCGATGCCTCGGGGATGAACAAAATCACCGGTGACATCACCAAGATGGCGGCGCAAGTGCCCGCGCTGTTCGAGACACTCTCGGGCATGCCGCTGTCAGAACTGCTGGGCAAGGTGCGGCAGATCGGCGACAAGACGGCGCGGCCTGATGATGGAGCGAAGAAGTAGGGGTTCCAGGATCTCGTGTGGGGACAGCCGCCTCGGCTGTCCCGCCGAGCGCAGCGAGGCGGAGCAACGGAGCAGAGGTTATGAACCGCAAACCGAAAGGAATGGGATTGGGCATCGCGCTGGGAGCGGCGCTGGGCGCGGTAGCCGGAGTGCTGGCCGGACACATCGCGGTCTGGCTGGGCATCGGCATTGCGATTGGCATGGCGATCGGCGCCACG
>DATFNR010000036.1:0-92231 GCA_035266285.1 Candidatus Sulfotelmatobacter sp. | reverse complement strand
GGAATGCGCAGCGTCCGGTCAAATAGCGTGACCGTCAGCAGCACGTCATCGTAGAACAAGCCTCCGCCCGCACGAATCGACGTCCTGCCGTTCTTGAATGGATCCCACGCAATGCCGAACTGCGGCGCGAAATCGAGGTTCGGCTGCGTCGGGCGGTTGCCCAGCCCTGGTTGCAACTGGTTCAGCATGGGGATCGCAGGGAGGTCGCTATCAGAGCGCCCTGTCATACGGTTGTATCGCAAAGACATTGTGACTGAGATGTTTGGTTTCACCTTCCAAAAATCAGCAAAGTAAAGCCCCGTGCGATGGACATGGAATCCGCCGTGGGGAAATCCGAGCGCAGGCTTTTCGGAGAAATACCCCAAGCCATTTCCTACTTCCAGTTGTTCCAGCGGGTAGTTCAAGGGGTTCGATGATCCGCCGGGGAACGGACCACCGGCGGCTGTGGCGATCTCGCTGGCGTTTGCGTTGGAATTCAAAAATGGTCCGAGACCGCTAAAACTCCCGAAGGTGAACTGCGGAGTCCAGACGTACTCGAAGCCATAGCGCAAGGTGTGGCTATGCACGAGATGAGAACCGTCGTAGCGAATCTCGTAGTTTCGCTGGAGGGTAGTCTGCGGCGCCAGCCAACTGGGTCCCAGGCACAACACGTCCACTCCGAACAGACACCGGGGATCGCCGCCAATGGCGATCGCTGCTTGCTGGCCTCCGGGAAAGGGCTGGGGTAATCCTGCAACCTGCGAGCGGGCGTCGACGATGTAATTTCGAAAGCTGAGGTATCCGAAACGGATACTGTGGGTGAAGCCACCGGTTGTGCCGTCCAGAGCCGCGGTATGCACATCGGTCAGGTTGCGATTCCCGTAGGGCTGAAACACCGAGCCCCCGTAGCCGGTCACCACGTTGAATTGGTCGTGATGAAACGAATAGAAAGCGCGCCAGTTCGGGGTCACGTTCCAATCCGCACGGGCTGTGGCTTCGGTTTCGTGAAAGGGATTCGGAAAGGCGGCCGAGAAACTGGTAAACGGCATGGGGGGGGAAGTGAACACCGTGCCATGCTGCAGGTTGTGCTCAAAATTAACAAACCAGAATAGTTTGTCCTTCACAACAGGTCCGCCGGCGCGGAATCCGACTTGATCACGCTCGAAGGGTGCAGCCACGCCGTCGATTCTTGCCGCAGTGGAGTCGTTGCGAAAAAGATAGAACCCGCTGCCGTGAATTTCGTTGCTGCCGCTGCGTGTAATCACATTCACCGAACCGGTGGAAGTCAGGCTGGTGGCAGGATCCAGAGTCGACTGGGCGACTTGAAATTCCTGGATCGAATCTTCGGAGATGTTGATCGTGGTTGTGCCCACGGTTTCATCCGATATATCCACGCCATCGACTTCGACTCGGGTCGAGCGGCCGGAGCGCCCCTGTACAGAAATTCCGGTGAAACCGTTCTTGGTGGGATCGAAATTGCCTCCATCCTGGATCTGAATGCCGGGGCTGGTCTGCGCGAGGTCGAGAAAGTTGCGGCCATTGATGGGTAGTTCGTCAATTTCCTTGGACGTGGTTGCATCCTGAACGCTGGCCTGAACCGTATTCACCTGCGCTTCGGTATCTTCGACAGTCACTTCGGTTTTGGCCTGCTGCGGCCTCAGGACGAAGTTGCCGTTCAAGGTCTGCCCCACCAGCACGTGCGCTGTCGATTGAACGGCCTGGAAGCCGCTGGAGGAAACCGAGATGGAATACTCGCCGGGCTCCAGCGCTATGACCGAATACGTCCCCGACTCAGTTGTGGTTCGGGTTTGGATGGCTCCGGTAGAAAGTGACTTGACCTCGACCATTGCTCCGGCCACCACAGCGCCTGTGCTGTCGGTGATGGTGCCAATAATGCTCCCACTGGCGGTCTGGGCCGGCACAAATTGCACGGCCGACAGAATAAGGACTGACAGCAGGAACAACCGCAGTGCGATCGAGGTATGTCGGTGACGAAATGGACGCATGGTTCCCTCCCACCTCATGAACACTGGAACTATCGGTTGACCGCATACACGACTCTCGTACGGGTGGACTGCGAGTAATGGCCTGGGCATGTTGGGGGATCATTATGGCCTTTAGCCAGAACAAAACAATCCGGTGAACTCCCAATATCGCCTGAGGGCGCGTCAGTGCGTATAGGTAGTTTTCCCAATTGGCAGCCCGACCGCGACAGCTTACGATGCACGCTTCTCAAGGAATCAGTTCGCCTATGAGTCTTGCGAAACGGTCCGAGCCACTTGCGCAAATCGACGGCTTGGGCCTCATCCAGCGGATTGAACGCATCAGCTCTGCCGGGACAACGCGCTTGGCCTATACTGACGCCGACATACGCGGACGCTGGGTCGTGACCGAGATGATGAGGGAGGTGGGGCTGGAGGTCCACACTGACCCGGCCGGGAATATCATTGGACACCTTGCAGGTCGAAAGCCGTTGCCGCCGCTGGCCTTTGGTTCCCACGTAGACACCGTGCGCAATGGCGGGCGTTTTGACGGAATCCTGGGTGTGATGGCGGGGATCGAGTGTATCAGCGCTCTGCGGCAAGCGGGCCACACGACCGAGCATCCGATTGAAGTCATCGTATTTGCCAATGAGGAAGGGCAGACCTTTGGAGCCTTGTGCGGCAGCCGGGCGATTGCGGGCTTGCTGAATGACGCTGATCTTTCTTATACCGACGGCGCCAGCCGCACCCTGGGGGACGCGATTCGCGACATCGGAGGAGATCCTGCTCGACTCCAGGCTGCAGCCCGTCACCGAGGAGATATTGCGGCGTTTGTCGAGCTTCACATTGAGCAGGGCGGTGTACTGGAAAACGCCGGCATCCCGATTGGCATTGTGGAAGGAATATCCGGCATTGCCTACACTGATGTGCGAGTGATCGGGGTTGCAAACCACTCTGGCACCACGGTGATGGAGCTTCGAAAGGACGCACTGGCGGCAGCGTCTGAACTCGTGCTCAATGTGCGAGAGGCAGCGTTCGTGGCCAAGTGTCGCGTGGCGACGGTCGGCCGGATGACCGTGGCCCCGAATTCAACGAACATTATTCCGGGCGAAGTGAGCCTCACCATTGAGATCAGGGATCTGGAGCGAAAAAACATCCTGGCGACTCTAGACTACTTGCGCCGTTGCAGCGAGGGAATCTCGCAGCGGACAGGAGTGCGGTTTGAGTTTTCCGATCGCTCGTTGATCGAACCGGTTCTATGCTCTCCCCTGGTCCGGGAAGCGATCAAGCAATCGTGCGACGACCTTGGCCTGGTGTTCCGGGTGATGCCGAGCGGGGCGGGCCACGATGCCCAGATGATGGCGCGCGTCGGCCCCATGGGTATGATCTTCGTGCCTAGCGTCGGAGGAATCAGTCACTCGCCCGTGGAATCTACCTCGGACGAGGATTGCATTCGGGGCGCCCAGGTCTTGCTGCAAACCATCCTGCGACTCGATGATAGCCTGGCGGGTTCCCGGGCATGATTCTGATTGGTGTTGACGTCGGTGGCACGTTTACAGACATCATCCTGGCGGATACTGCGAAGACCAGGTTGGCGATCCACAAGCTCCCCACGACGCTCGATCCCTCCGATGGCGTCGTGACCGGAATCCGCGCCCTGTGCTCGCGTGAAGGCGTTGCCATCGATCAGGTGGACTATTTGTTCCACGGTACGACGGTCGCCACCAACGCCATGCTGGAGCACAAAGGTGCGCGCACCGGCATGATCACGACGCAGGGCTATCGCGACATCATCCACATCGGTCGCCATCAGCGTCCCCAGAACTACTCCATCCTGCAGGACATCCCCTGGCAGGCACGACCCCTGGTACAGCGGCGGCATCGCAAGACCGTTGCGGAACGGCTGATCCCGCCGCTCGGCGAAGAACTCGTCCCACTCGATGAGGCGGAGGTGCGAGCCCGCCTCCTCGAACTCAAGGCCGAGGGCATGGAGGCAATCGCGGTCTGCTTTCTGTTTTCCTATCTGAACCCGAAGCACGAAGACCGGGTATGTGCGCTGGCACAAGAGGAGTTCCCGGAGGCGTTCGTCACCAGTTCAGCCGAGGTCTGCTCGCAGTTTCGCGAGTTCGAGCGCTTCACAACGGCGTGTATGAACGCTTTCCTGGGACCGAAAGTGAAGCAATTCGTCGTCGGGCTGACGAACAAGCTTGAGGGGGCTGGGCTGAGAGGCGACGTCCATATCATGACTTCGAACGGGGGCGTCGCCACTGCGCGGACCATTGCGCGCAAGCCCGTGTACTCGTTGTTGTCAGGACTGGCTGCCGGGGTGCTTGGTGGAGAGTGGGTGGGCAAGCGGACGCAGCGCGCCAATCTCATTACGTTCGACGTCGGCGGCACCAGCGCTGACATCGGCATTGTGACCGCACGTGGAATTGCGGAAGCCTCGGCGCGCGATACCAGAATTGCCGGATTTCCGGTATTGGTTCCGATGATCGATGTGCACACGATTGGGGCAGGAGGTGGAAGCGTTGCCTACATCGACGCTGGCGGCGCCTTCCGTGTGGGACCGCGGAGCGCAGGCTCGATCCCCGGCCCAGCCTGCTACGGCCAGGGAGGAGAGGAACCCACAGTTACCGACGCTAACGTTGTACTCGGCCGTCTCCACAAGGATCACTTTCTTGGGGGCGAGATGGCGATCTACCCGGAAAGAGCATTCGCCGCCATCGGCAAGCTGGCAAGCGCACTGGGGTGCGAGGTGCACGAAGCTGCCGAGGGTGTGTCCAGAATCCTGGCCAGCAACATGGCGAATGCCATTCGCTCGAGGACAGTGCAAAAGGGGCATGACCCGAGAATGTTCAGCCTCGTTGCCTTTGGCGGAGGTGGCCCCATGACGGCAGTCGATGTCGCACAGCAGTTGAAGATCCCGGAAGTCGTGGTCCCGATTTATCCGGGAATCACGTCGGCATTCGGCCTGCTGACCACAGACCTCAAGTATGAGTTCGTTAAGACAGAACTGCTATTGTCGACAGACAGTCCCGCGTCCAGGCTGCGTCAGGACATGCAGGATCTGGAGCAGAATGCTCGCGAGCAGCTGTTGAAGGATGGCCTCCCGGAAGAACGCATCAGTTTCCAGAGAAGTCTGGACCTGCGATACCTCGGACAGGGGTATGAACTGCGGATCGCGATTCAACCAAACGATATGGAAGACGGCGACTGCAGTCGAATCTGGAAGGAGTTTCATGACCGCCATCGCAGCGAATACGGTCATGCCTTCGGGCAAAATCCAATTGAAGTGGTCAATCTCCGCGTGGTGGGACTCGGCCGGATGCCGCGCCTGCCCGATCGCTTTGCAGCCACGCGCGCCAACACGTTGGAAGCTGCCCGGCTGAACTCCGGCGAGACGTACTTTCGCGTGAAGGGGACGTTGCAGAAGCTCCGAACGGAATTCTTTGACCGGATGTTGGTTCCCGCGGGTTCCGTGATCCCCGGTCCGGCGGTCCTGTTTCAGAAAGACACGACGACGGTTGTCCCGCCCGGATGGAGTGGAGCGTCGGACGATTTCGGCAATCTGGTGATCACGCGAAACGTCTGAGAAGAATATGAGTTCGATTACCAACACGGTGACCAGGCGCTCCAGCGGGATTGATGCCATTTCCGCTCAGGTGATTTGGGGGGCGCTTGAGAGCATCGCCATCGAAATGGGCCACAAGCTCACCCGGATGTCGTATTCAAGCATCATTCGCGAATCGGAGGACTTCGGCGCCGCGCTGCTTGATCCGGATTGCCAGCAGCTATGCGAATCGGTGTTCAGCACCCCGCTGCAACTCGGTCCGATTCCCGGCTACGTGCGCGGCATCAAGCGTGTGTTTGCCGAACGCGGGGAGCAGTTTCGCCCCGGCGACGTGATCATGCACAACTCGCCTTACTACGGTGCCTCCCACGGACCCGACATTGCTTTCTGTGTTCCTGTCTTTGATGACAATGATCTGATCGGATTCTCGGTCACCACCGCTCATCATCTCGATATTGGGGCCCTCGTGCCGGGAAGTTGCGGCATTGTGGATGCGGTTGACGCCTATGCGGAAGGGCTGCAGTTCAAAGCGGTGAAGGTGTATGAAGAAGGCAGGAAGAACCAGCAGTTCTGGCACTTCCTGGCCGACAACATCCGCGCGTCGGACATGGTTCTTGGCGACATGGAAGCACAGATTTCCGCTTCGCGAACGGGAGCGGAGAGATACCTGGAACTGGTCCGCGAACACAGCCTGACGCAAGTGCTGGCGGCAAGCGCCTATCTGATGGACTACTCCGAAACCATGCTGCGCAGGGAAATCGAACGGCTGCCCGATGGCGCCTACCATGCCGATGGCTTCGTCGACGGATTTGAGAACGATCCCGATCCTGCGAAGCGAGATTTGAGGATCAGTGTCACCGTCAAGGTCGAGGGCAGTGATATTTACATCGACCTGACGGGATCGTCCCCGCAGATTCCTGATCGGCCGCTGAACATGCCTCTGGAAGGAACGGTGGCGATCGCGGTTTACCTGGTGTTGCGGTCGATCCTCCTCGACACGGAGACACACGAATACATTCCGCAGAACTCGGGCTTGATTCGGCCCATACACATTCATGCTCCGCTCGGCTCGCTCTGCAACCCGACATTTCCTGCGCCCACCATTGCCCGTTTCTGCCCCGGGAACATCGTTGCCAGCACACTGATGAGGGCACTGGCACAGGCTGCGCCAACGCAGATCAGCGCGGGAGTCGGCAATTTGAAGGTCGTGGCATACTCGGGTTTAACGGGCGAAAAGTATTGGGTATACATGGACATCACCGAAGGTTCGTATGGCGGCCGGCTCGGCAAAGACGGACTCGACTGTGTCGATACCCTCTATGCGAACACCAGGAACAATCCCATCGAGGATATTGAATCGCACTATCCTCTGCGCGTGCTTCGCTACGAAATGCGCGAGAGCGGCTGCGGACCCGGCAAGTGGCGCGGAGGCGCCGGATCCATCCGTGACGTAATGTTCCTCACGCCGGGCCACGCTTCGGTTGAGGGCGATGGTCATCGTCACGCTCCCTGGGGAGTCTTCGGCGGCAAGGATGGGAGTTGCGGACAGCTGATTCTCAATCCCCAATCCGATCAGCGAAGCCTTCCGGCCATGATCAGCAATCTCAGTCTCAAGGCGGGAGATACCATGAGAACCGTCAGCCCATGTGGCGGCGGCTACGGCCCGGCAGACGAACGGGATGCTCAGGCGGTGCGCGCGGATATTCAAGATGGGGTAATTTCGGCGCAGGATGCCGCCAGGGACTACAAGGTAGTGATCTCAAATGAATCCGATGTCGATGAGGCTGCTACCCATGAGCTGCGAAAGTAGGGAATCGCCGTGCTCGAGCCTGCAAGCGTTTCGGAGACCTTCTCTTCTTCTCGCGCTTCTTGGTGTTGCCGCCGGCTGCGTGGCCCAGGCTCCCGATGTTGACAAGCTCATAGCTCCCATTCTTGCTACCCATCGCTTTTCTGAAGTGACCATTTCGCCTGACGGCAGCCGAGTGGCGTGGGTGGAAAAGGCGGTACGCAACGACAGCGAATACTCTTATCGCGTCTACGTAGCGGATACCGCTGGACAAGCCACACCGCGAGCCCTGCGGCTGTCCGACGAGTCAAACCAGTCTGCAATTGCCTGGTCGCCGGACAGCAAAGAGCTCGCGTTCGTTGCTGACACAACGTCGCCGCAAGAGAAGGAGTTGTGTCTGGCATCGGCAAACGGCGCCGCCATTCGACGGCTCGCGAAATTTCGTGGAGATCTGAACTCGACTCGATGGTCGCCGGATGGCCGCGCGATTTCGGTGCTGTACTCTGAATCCAGGCCGGGGGAGAGTACAAATCCGCGCGTCGTCAATGTCGGGATAGACTATCGCGAGCAGCGGATTGCCCTGATTGACGCGGCTTCCGGGCAAATGCATCTAGTTACGCCGCCCGACTTGTTCGTCTACGAATACGACTGGGCCCCGGATAGCCGTCGCCTCATCTCGACGGCGGCCCCGTGCTGCACGGCAGCCAACGGAGAAGGCGATGACAATTGGTGGACCGCCGAACTTTTCAGGGTCGACGTTGATTCGGGCCATACGGTTTCGATCTTCAAGCCGAAACTGCAGATCGCTTCTCCAAAGTGGTCCCCGGACGGAATGCATATTGCCCTGATTGGCGGGTTGATGAGTGACTTCATTGCCCCGGGTGGAGACCTTTTTGTTCTGGATCCGGGCGGCGGAGGATTGCGCGATGTGACGCCGGGGTTGAAAGCCTCGGTTACCTGGTTCGCCTGGACTGGGCAGGGCAAGATCATCACCACCGAGATCGTCGACGGCGGAGCCGCCATCACTGCGGTCCACACTGACGCCGCAACTCCGGAGGTTCTGTGGCAAGGTCCGGACGGTCCGTTCACCGGCGGCCTGGTATTCGCACTCTCGATCGCGAACGATGGGCGAACTTCTGCCGCAGTTCGTGAATCGTTTGACCGCGCGCCCGAGGTATGGGTGGGACAGGTCGGCCAGTGGCGTCAGATTTCTGAGGTCAATCGAAGCGAGGAATCGTCGTGGGGAAAGGCAGAATCGATCCACTGGACCAGCGACGGAATGCCGATCCAGGGCTGGATGCTCTATCCGGCTCATTACGTTGAAGGAAAAAAATATCCCATGGTTGTTCTGGTTCACGGTGGACCGGCGGCGGCTGCTCTAGCCCACTGGCCTCCGGCCTTCGACGACGTCGAGATCCTCTCCAGCCTGGGGTATTTCATCCTCTATCCGAACCCTCGTGGCAGCATGGGGCAGGGAGAAGACTTCACACAGGGCAATGTGAAGGACCTCGGTTATGGCGACCTGCCCGATATAGAGGCTGGCGTGAAGTATGCGATCGAACACCTCTCCGTCGACCCACGACGAGTCGGCATTACCGGCTGGAGTTACGGCGGGTTCATGGCCATGTGGGCGATTACGCAAACCGACATGTTCAGGGCGTCGGTGGCCGGTCCGGGGGTGTCGGACTGGAACAGCTACTACGGTCAGGTTGATCTCGAGAAGTGGCTGATTCCTTACTTCGGAGCGTCCGCTTACGACGATCCGGCACTTTACGGCAGGAGTTCCCCCATCCACTTTGTGAAAAACGCACGGGCCGCGACGCTATTCTACGTCGGCAACCAGGACTTCGTGTGCCCGGCTCCTCAGTCGTTTGAACTGTGGCGTGCAATGAAGCACCTCGGGGTCGATACCGAACTCTTGTTTTACTCAGGAGAAGGCCACGGCCTCACTCAACCGGCCGATCAAAGCGACATCGCCAAGCAGACCGTCAAATGGTTTTCGGAGCACTTGAAATAACCCGAGGCCCACTTCGGTGCTTCTCGAATTGCTTCCTCTTGCAGCAACCTTGAGGTTGGTCTAGCAATGCGAAACTTCTCTCATTTAGGGAGAGAGGCGGTGCGGGGATGATCTCTTAGGAACTCGCGCCTAGATATTTTCCGTCCTTGTCGCCACCTGGGCGGTTTCAGTCCATACCCTAACGGATCTTTGCCTTCGAGTTATTTTGTGAGGAGTCACAATCGTTCAAGACAGAGAGATTGCTGCGCGGAGATGATGAGATCCTGTGACTGCCGGGCGCCGGTGAAGTCACATCAAGAAGTGGCTGACATGGAATCTCTCAGGTGTAATGCAAACCGCGACTTACGGCTTTGGGTGTGGGTTGGGATCTTGTTTGGGCTCAGCGCGGCGCAGATTGGGTGCGATCACGCTTCGAGTCAGCAGGCAGTTGCATCTCTGGAGTTGAAAAGCAGCAGTTTCTCCAGCGACACGATCCCGAAGAGTTGTTCTTCCTGCGACCACCAGGACGGCGCGTCACCGGAACTATCGTGGAGCGCTCCTCCTGAACATACGCAGAGTTTTGCCCTGATCGTATTCGACAGGGACTCCTCCTTCGGCTTTAAGTTTACGCACTGGGTGCTCTACGACATCCCTTCGGACAAACGCGAGTTGCCAGAAAATACCTCGAAGCAGGAACAACTTCCCGACGGTTCCCGCCAAGGCCACAATGACTATGACAGGATTGGCTATGTGGGGCCATGTCCGCCAAGAGGAACTCATCGTTACGTCTTTACTCTATACGCCCTCGATACAAAGCTGAATCTGCCGCCGGGAGCGTCGAAGAAGCAGGTGGTACAAGCCATGAGCGGTCACATCCTGGCGAGCGGCGAATTGATAGGTCGATTCCAACGCTGAGTGGAAAGGAGAGGCTGATGAAGGGATTTCTGGGTCTTTGTTCCGTTGTTTGCGCCGCCATGTCGATTCTTGCCTTGTCTCAATCTGCAAAGGACACACCGAGAACAGAAACTTCCTCGCATGAGTCCAAGGCCACCATCGAAGGCTTAGTTCGGGATCTTGCGTGCCCCATTCAAAACCTGGAAGCAACCGCGACTCACTTGAGCATGAAGTGTCTGCAGGCATGTGCGAGGAGTGGTTCGCCACTTGTCATTCTGACCAGGGATGGCGACCTCTATTTCCCAATCTCTGACAAGATGCCCGATACGGATCAACGGCAAAGACTTATGCCGTTCCTGGGGAAATACGTGCGAGTGAGCGGCACTGTGTATGAGCGAAAGGGAACTCACGCGATTGCGATCGGAGAGATCACAGAATTGAAGGATGTGCATTTGACTATAGAAGATCAGTGAATTGGGGAGCGTGCGCAATACTCAGGCGCTGCTGTGTGCTGAATCGCGTCTCCGAGCCGGGCAATCTGGAAACCCCGCTCGACGTGTCAGCGAACTACCACGTGCTTTGGAAGCGTTGCGGCGCCACACAGCCGGCGGAGCGCCGGTAATGCGGTGAATCCATCTCGTCATGTGGGCCTGGTCCGCAAAACCTGTATCCGCTGCGATTCTGCACAGGCAGTCGGATCCCCTCGTGATGCGCAACCACGCGGCACGGGCCCGCAATTCGGCACGCAATACTGAGGGTGTGATCCCGTACGCCGCTGTGAACCCTCGCGACACCGTTTCCCGTGCCAGACCGTTTACCTCCGCCCACACGCCAATCTCCATTGCAGGATCCCTGGCCAGGTTAAGCAGCAGCAGATCAGGCCAATCATTTCTTCGTCCAGGGGAGGGCTGACGCTTCTTCTGGAGGGCGCGTTCCAGCAAATGGGTTGCTTCAATCACGTCCTTTTCCGCTGCTCGCGCCAGTTCGTCCACATCGTCCAAATGATAAAGCCCGCCGATTCCGCTAGCGTCTGACCAATCCAGTCTTATCAGCTTGAGGCCCGCAAGGACTATCCGATTCGCGTGGCAGTCCAGCACCGGGTGGATCAGCACATCGCCCGCTGTTGCCCGTATACGACCAACCTGCCCCGATTCCTCATAGCTGCCCGCGAGCACGACTGTCGCATACGCGCGCAAATGGCGATGCCAGGGCAACCTGAGACTGCAGGGCAATGTGTCGATCCCGGGCGTAATCCCACGAAAGCGCGAATTGTCGATCTCTCGCGACACGTTCAATCGCAAGGCGAAGACCACATGCCGGGAAAGAATAACCCGGTTTGCACCGCTTCGGTCAAGTCACATGGATTCCCCTGAGGAGCCATTCTTTCCCTCCTGCCGCTTCAATCGCTTAAACAGCTTTCACTGGATTCATCGCCAAGGCTCTCCGCTGCACATTCCCGCGCCCCAGGACTATCCGGATGGTCCGAACGCAGGCAGGTCGCTGAAATCTACTCTCGCCGTGGCTGACGCCGCGTCTCTGCTCAACAAAGCGCGGTTTTGGGTGCATAATGAGGAGCTTTACTCTCGAGTTCGCTACTGGGCAGAGTCAGTCTGGGGATGGTGGTTCACTCATGTCTATGGAGCACTTCGACGTCGTAGTCATTGGCGCCGGCCTGTCTGGCATCGGAGCGGGCTACCGGTTGCAGACCCGGTGCGCCGGCAAGCGATACGTCATCTTCGAAGCGCGCGATCAGATCGGTGGCACCTGGGACCTGTTCCGGTTTCCCGGGATCCGCTCCGACTCCGACATGTTCACGCTGGGATATCCCTTCCGGCCGTGGAAAGACGCGAAAAATGCGATCGCCGAGGGACCGGCAATTCTGAACTATCTACGCGAGACTGCGCGCGAGTTCGGCATCGACCAGCACATCCGGTTCCAGCATCGCGTGGTTTCGGCGTCTTGGTCATCGGAGGATGCGCGCTGGCTGCTCGAAGTCCAATCCGGCGCGAACGGCGAGACCGCGCAGTGTACCTGCAACTTCTTGTATGGATGCACCGGCTACTACCGCTACGATGCCGGCCACGAGCCGAGTTTTGCCGGCGCCGACGGTTTCTGCGGGCAAATCGTTCATCCGCAGCATTGGCCGCAAGATCTGGACTACGACGGCAAGAAAGTCGTGGTCATTGGCAGCGGGGCGACCGCCGTTACACTGGTTCCGGCGATGGCGCGCACGGCGGCGCACGTTACCATGCTGCAGCGCTCGCCTTCCTACATCTTGAGCTTGCCCGCCCATGATCACGTTGCCGACCGGCTGCAACGCTGGCTGCCTGCAGGGGTTGCGAGTCTCCTGGTGCGCTGGAAAAACATTCTGGTGAGCATGGGTATCTACCAGGTCAGCCGCCGCGCGCCCGACTTTGCCCGCCGCACGCTCCGCCAGGGCGCAGCCAACAGCCTGCCGCAAGGCTACGAGGTCGACAAGCACTTTAGTCCGCGCTACCAGCCCTGGGACCAGCGCTTGTGCCTGATTCCCGACTCGGATCTGTACCAAGCGATCACTCGAGGGCAGGCTTCGATCGTCACCGACCAGATCGATACCTTCACCGAACGGGGCATCCGCCTGCAATCCGGCCAGGAACTTGAAGCCGACATCATTGTCACAGCGACGGGTCTGAGAATGCTCGCCCTGGGTGCGGTGCGGCTTACGGTCGATGGTGCAGCGATCGATCCGGGACAGACGTTCATCTACAAAGGAACGATGCTGAGCAACGTCCCCAACTTTGCGTTCTGCATCGGCTACACCAACGCGTCCTGGACGCTGCGCGCGGATCTGGCCTCAACCTTCGTCTGCCGCGTGCTGAATCACATGGACCGGCGTGGATACCGCACCTGCAAGCCCGTTTACAATACGGCAGTCCTCGAGGCCAAGCCGTTGCTCAATCTCACTTCCGGCTATGTTGTCCGAGCCGCAGCCGACCTCCCAAAGCAAGCCGCGGAAAAACCCTGGCTTATCCGGCAGAACTACGTTCTCGACATGCTCAGCATGAAAATGGGCCGGTTGGAAGATGGGATTCTAAAGTTCGGAGCCCTGGCTCCCGCGGCTCGTACTCAGGTAGCTCGGGAAATGGCGACGTCTACGCCACGGGCTTAGCGTCAGTGTTTCTGCGGGTACATCCATTTCACTTTGCCGCCGGTTTGTGGGCTGCATAGTCGCCCGCGCCCAGCAAGTGCAAAGACACGTAGGGCTCATCGCCAATCACCCAACTGTCGTGACCGGGAGCGATGTAGAAAACGTCGCCGGCCTTCATTTCGATGACTCGGCCATCGTCCATCGCGGCGGTCGCTGTCCCGGAAAGCACCATGCCGACGTGCTCGACATCGCAGCTGGTTTTCCCGACCGCTTTACCGACATGAGTGGACCACTTCCATCCGGGCGCATAGGTGGCTCGTCCAATCGTCATGCCGGCAATGTGGACCAGTTCGAATTTGCCCTTTTCGAAATTCCGAACTTCATCCGGCTGCTCAAATCTTTTCAGGATTACGTCCAGCATGCGCGCTCCTTGGGTACTCATAGGATGCGAGGCATAAGGGCTAAGACTCACGCTCGCGGCGAAGCCGGGCAATTTGGCGCTGCCTGCAACGCGTACCAAATCGGGGCGTGCGCCCCAATCCAAGCCTCCATCGTGAAAGCAAGCTTCTTGCGCCCTGATCACGTTCCGGTTTACCTTTGTCCACAACGCAGGGGAAGCGGGCCTAGAGGGCGCCCGTCTATGTGGATATGAGCCAGCCACTTGCTGACCCAAACCTTGTCCGGCCGCTCACCCCGACGAAGACGGGGGCTGAGACCATACTGTCTCCGTCGATTCTGGAGGCCATTCCTGACGCCGTGGTCGCGGTGAACCAGCAGGGCGTCATGATCCAGGTCAATTCACAAACCGAGACTTTGTTCGCATATACACGCGACGAGTTGATCGGACAGAAGATCGAGATTCTGGTGCCGGAGCGCCAGCGTCCGCAGCACGACCAGCACCGCGAGCAGTTCCACCGGCAAGCCAAGATCCGGCGTATGGGGTCGGGGCTCGATCTTTACGGAAGGCGCCGCGACGGATCGGAATTTCCCGTGGAGATCAGCCTAAGTCCCATCGTGGTGGGCGATGGCATGGTGGTGCTGAGCGTCATCCGCGATATCAGCGATCGCAAGCATATTGAGGAAGAATTGCGCCGCGCCAGCGAAGAGCTTAGCCGGAGAAAAGACCGCGAGTTGCGCGACTCCCAGAATCGCCTGGCGCTGATCGTCGATTCCTCGCAGGATGCCATTATCGGCAAGACTCTGGATGGCATTGTCACGCACTGGAACAAGGGCGCCGAGCAGATTTACGGCTACACGGCCCGGGAGATGATTGGCCAGCCGATTTCGGTGCTTTGCCCGAAAGATCGGACCGATGAAGTTCCCGCCATCCTGCAGAAAATCCGCCACGGCGAACGCGTCGAATATTTCGAAACCGTTCGTGTTACGAAAGACGGGCGCCATCTCCACATCTCTGTCTCCGTTTCTCCCATTTTCGATGCCGAAGGAAAAATCGTCGGGGCCTCCACCATCGCCCGCAACATCACCGCCCAGAAAAAGGTTGAGGACCAGTTTCGCCAGTCGCAAAAGATGGAGGCTGTAGGCCGGCTGGCCGGCGGTTTGGCGCACGACTTCAACAACCTGCTGGGGATCATCACGGCGTGTTCGGAGCTGCTGCGCAGCCGGATCGACGCCAGCAACGGGGAATACATCGACAACATTCGAGAGGCGGCCAAACGGGGCGCATCCCTGACTCGCCAGCTGCTCGCCTTCAGCCGCAAGCAGCCCGTTCAGGTGCAAGTGCTGGAACTGAACGAGCGGCTCAAGGAGCTGGTCAAGTTGTTGCATCCGCTGATGGGAGACGATGTTGAGATCGTGCTCCTGCCCCGCCAGGCTACCGCAATCGTCGAGGCCGATCCCAGCCAGTTGGACCAGATCGTGGTCAATCTCGCAGTGAACGCGCGGGATGCCATGCCTCGCGGCGGGAAGCTGATTCTCGAAACTGATGTCTACGACTTCGACGAATCCTTTGCCCGCGAGCATCCGCTGATGCTGGCGGGCCGCTACGTGATGCTGGCCATCAGCGACAACGGAATCGGCATGGACGAAGCCACCCGGACGCGCATCTTCGAGCCCTTCTTTACGACCAAGGAAATCGGCAAGGGGAGCGGCCTGGGCCTGGCGACGGTCTACGGCATCATCAAACAAAGTGGCGGACATGTCTGGGTCTACAGCGAGCTGACACACGGCACCACGTTCAAAATCTATCTGCCCTGCGCCGATCACAAGCTGGGGATTGCGCACACAACCGAAGCAGAGACCCTGCCTCCACGGCGCGAGGGCGTTACCATCCTGCTCACTGAAGACGACACCACCATGCGCCGGATGACCCGGAAGATCCTCGAGGAACACGGCTTCAAGGTGTTCGAGGCGGAGGACGGGAAGCAGGCACTGGAAGTCATCGCTGCGAATCGCGGCAAAATCGATTTGACGTTGACCGATGTAGTCATGAAGGGAATGAACGGGCCCGAGCTGGTTTTGCGGCTTATCGACTCCTATCCCACCATGAAAGTGGTCTACATGTCGGGCTACACAGGGGAACTGGTGATGAACCAGGGATTGGACAGCGGCATTCGGTTGATCGAGAAGCCGTTCACCCGGGCCAACTTGCTGCAAACCCTCGACGCGGCGCTGGGATAGAAGCGCGTCAGGCCAGCCCGCCTCCGTCCACTACAAGGCAAGCGCCCGTGATCCACGCCGCCATATCGCTGACCAGAAACAGCACGGCATGAGCGACATCTTCCGGAGTCCCGACGCGATGCAACGGGCGCTCTGCAGCCTCCCGCATGAACTGCTCAGGAGCTTGCCCAAGCTGCCGGCGCTCCGAAGCCAGCATCGGCGTGTCGATGTCGCCCGGACACACGCAGTTGACGCGAATGTTGTCCGCGCCGTGGTCGATCGCCATGGCGCGAGTCAGGTTGAGCACTCCGGCTTTTGCTGCACAGTACGCCGCCGCCTTCGGTCCACCTTTCAGCGACCATCCTGAGCCCGTGTTAACGATGTTCCCGCCGCCGTTGCGAATCATGTGCGGGATGACCTCGTGCGACAGCCGGTACACGCCGCTCAAAGTCACATCGAGGACGGCGTTCCATTCCTTCTCTTCGAGCGACACCACATCTTTTCGAATGATGGCGCCTGCATTGTTGCAGAGAATGTCGATTCGAACGCGCGCGTCGATGACCCGCTTCACGGCTTCCGCGCACTCGGTTCGAGAGCACACATCGCAGGAGATGAAGTCCGCTTCTCCGCCCGCCTGGTGAATGGTCGAGGCTGTTGCTTCGCCGCCCGCGGCGTCTCGGTCGAGAACGGACACCGCAACGCCCATCTCTGCCAGGCAGATCGCGATTGCGCGACCGATGCCCGAGGCAGCCCCGGTCACCATCGCGACCTTGCCTTCCAAAGACAGCAGTTTCCCGGCCTGTCCCGAAATTTCCTGGAAATTCATTTTCTCTCTTGCGGCAGCGCGGTTACGCTAGCGAGTCCAAAGCCTTTTCCATCGCAGCCAGCGTTCGCTCCACGTCGTCCGCCGTATGGGCTACCGTTACGATCGAATGCAGCGTCGCCGCCGGACTGATGTAGACGCCAAACTCGAACAGTTTCCACGACAGGCGCTGATATTTCCTGCGGTCGACGTAACGGCAGAACTCGCGGTAGTCGCGGATCGATTCCCGCTCGGTAAACATGATCTGAAACATCGGACCGACGCGTTGGACGATGGCCGGCACTCCTTTGCGGCGAAAGAGTTCCGTGAGTCCGCCGGCCAGTTGATCCGCGAGATTCCAGATGTAGCGGAATGCCGCCCCGCCGTCGCGCGTGAGCTTGCGCAGGCTTGCCCGCGCCGCAAACATCCCGATGCGCGAGGCATTGTGCGTTCCATAGTGCAGCACGCTGCCCCCGGCGAGCTCCGACATGACGTCGGCGCGACCGGCAAATGCCGCGACGGGCAGACCGCATCCCAATGCTTTGCCGAAACTGACCAGATCGGGCTGGAGCTTGTAGTACTCCTGACAGCCGCCGGGCGCGATGCGAAACCCGGTCACGGTTTCGTCGAGAAAAAAGAGAATGCCGTGCTGGCGCGCCAGCGATTGCAAGCCTTCCAGATATCCCGCCGCCGGAGGAATGACGCCCATGTTCGCCATCACGCCCTCGGTAAGGATGGCCGCGATTTGCCCCGGATTATTTTCAATCGCACGCTGCAACGCCGGCAGGTCGTTCCAGGGAGCGACAATCGTGTCCTCCAGCGCGTGCCGGTTCAGGCCGGCGCTGTCGGCGATCTCGATGGCCTCGCTGGACAGACGTGAGTCTTCAGGCGGCAATGGATTCGAGCTGGCGAGCACATCGTCGTACCAGCCGTGGTAGTGGCCTTCGAACTTGAGAATCTTCGGACGGCCGGTCACTCCGCGCGCCAGCCGAATCGCCGCCATCACCGCTTCGGTGCCGGTGTTGGCAAAACGCACGATCTCGGCGTTGGGCACAATCCGCTGCAACATTTCCGCAACTTCCACTTCAACCTCAGTCGCAGTCGCGAAATGCGCGCCGGTGGCTGCTCCCTCGGCGATGGCTTGCGCGATCTCCGGATCGGCATGGCCCAAGGGCAGGGCGCCGAAGCCCATCATCCAGTCGATATACTCGTTGCCATCCACGTCATACAGGCGCGAGCCTTGGCCTCGCTTCATGAAGATCGGATAGGCGCCGTAGTTGGCAGGGCCGCGCGACGGAGAACTCCCGCCATCGACCAGCACGCCGTGCGTGCGTTCGAAGAGGCGTTTCGACTGTTCCGTGGTGACCGTGGTCGCGATGTTGGATGGCAAGCTGCCCCCTGATGGCCGGTTCCGACGTGCATGGTCATCTTACAAAAAGCGGCCTGGCCGCGTCAGAGTTCGCTCCGGAGGGTGAGGCTATTTTCCCTTGCGCGCCTCTGCCCTCGCCAGCCAGCCACGCCGCAGCGATTCGGGCGGGACGTTGGACAAGTAAGGCTTGATGTCGAGAATGGGCGTTCCGTCCAGCATGTCGACTCCGCGAACGTGCAAGCGCGTGCCCTCGCGACGAAGCAGTTCAACTACAGTCAGCGCGATGGGGTTGGGGCGTCTCGGCGAGCGCGTCGCGAACACACCGTGCGGTCGATCGTCGCTGGGAGGAGTGCCCAGCAAATCGAATCCCTCTGCGCGATCGAATACCCACACAACAATCAAATGCGAGAAGCCTTCAATATCCGTCAGGCCAGTTTCCAGTTCAGGCGAGATTTCGAGGACGCCTTCCGCTTCGTGCTTCGCCCCTAAGCCTTTGGGAACTTCCCCTGTCTTCGAATACGGAGTCCTGACGTATCCGATGGCTCGCGGCGAGAACATATTCTGATCCTCTACAGCTTGGATTCGGCGCGCGGCACAGCGCTCTACTGGTCGCCTTTTTTCTCGCGCTGGCTGGGTACCGAGTTATCGATCGGCTTGCGCGGCAGCATCTGGTCGCGCATGGCCGCGTCATACACAAAGCCGGCCACGATCACCGAGATCTGTTTCAGGTCGTCGGGCTGCAGGCGGTCGTAGACATCCATGTTGGAATGATGCGTGCGCGTTTCGTATTCGATGGGATCTTGAATGAACTGAAATCCTGGAATGCCGGCCGCATCGAACGACAGATGATCGGTGCCGCCCGTATTGCGCATGGAGAGTGTGGTCATGCCGAGATCCTTGAAAGGGCGCATCCAGCCTTCAAAAATCGGCGCGACCGCCTCATTTTCCTGCAGGTAAATGCCGCGAATCTTGCCCGTGCCGTTGTCCACGTTGAAATACGTAGACACCCTGGCCTGCTCCGGCTTCACCGTGACCGGGCCAGCTTCGTGCCGCAACAAGGTCGGCTGGTCCTTCATCAAAGGATCGTCGATCGGCGGCCGCGAGCCGAAGTGATGCTCGACGTATCCCTGCGAGCCCAGCAGGCCTTGCTCTTCGCCTGTCCATAAGCCAATGCGAATGGTGCGGCGCGGCTTAATGCCAAATTGCTTATCGAGCTCCTTCAGAATGCGCACGGCTTCCATCATGACGATTGAGCCGGCGCCATTGTCAGTTGCGCCCGTGCCTGCGTGCCACGAGTCAAGGTGCGCGCCCAGCATGACGATCTCATCCTTCTTGTCGGTGCCGGGAATTTCCGCGATGGTGTCGTACTGCATGGGATCGTCGTCATAGAAGTTGTTGACGACGTTTAATTCGAGCGTGACATCCTTCCTCTGATCGAGCAGCCGCGCAATGCGGTTCCACTGCTCCGACGCCATCGTAAGCTGCGGCACGGTCGCGGTTTCACCCGTCTTGTACGAGCCGCCGGACTGAACGAACACGGTTCCCCCGCCGGCGGTTCCCCGGCTGTGATCAATCACCGCCAGCACCTTCTCGTCCGCGTAAAACTGGGTTCGGTCCTTGGTCAACTGCTGTCGTTTAAGAAATTCGGCTAGAGTTCCCGGCGGGTGGTCCCCCGCTGGGTCGAATTCGCCCGTCTTGGCTAAGTCGTCGTCGCTGTAGCGCTTGTAGGGAGCTTCCGTAATCGGTTTCACGTCGGCATCGGCGCCCAGAATCACGATCATTCCCGCCAGCTTGCCTCGGTATTTATCAAAGTCTTTTTGATTCTCGATGACCGCCCGAACACACTTGCCGGTCATGACCCCGTTCGTCCCCGGCGTCCAGGCCTTGGGGTAAGCGATCAATGTTGCGATGTCAGGCGACGTCATGCGCACGTTGACGTACTGATTGGCCCATCCTCGCCCGAAGGGGCCCCAGGCTTCCAGGTGAGCGTTGCTCAGGCCCATGGCTGTGAATTGGTCGCGCGTCCACTCATTGGCGCGCTTCGCATTGGGAGAGCCCGTGAGCCGCTCGCCGATCGCGTCCATGAGTCCACTGGCGAAATCCATCACGTGCGAGTTGTGAAATCCCTCGTAGCGAATGCGCGAGATAGTTTCCAGATCGAGCTTCTCCTGGGACCATGCCGGGGGAATGAACGAAAGTAAAATGGCGAGACAGCAGACCAATCGGGCAGAGCGCCGCATGGATGAAGCTCCTGAGTGCGAGATCAAAGCGGCGATTATACAACGATTGTTGGAGATGACTGGAGTTGTGTCCAGCTGCGCCGGCTCAGTTTGACGCGGAAGCAACCACGAAGGACACGAAGTCACACGAAGAAACCCGCGACAATCCATTCCTTCGTGATCCCTAGTGCCCTTCGTGGTTAATGGTTTTTCTTTTGGTACCAAATTGAGCCACTACCCAGCGGCCGCTATTCCTTTTTGGTCGAGGTTTCTGCTGTGGAGGCCGGATTGCCCTCGCTGCCGGCAGCTTTACCCTCCTCGTCATCGGCGTTCTTCACGATGTATTGCACGATGACAGAGATTCTGCGATTGGCGGGGTCGAGCGGGGCTTCGGATTTGCGCAGGCGCTGATCGGCAAAGCCACGCACCTGTATCACCTGATCGGCTCTGAGCCCGTTCGCCTGCATGACGCGGCGGGCGGCATTGGCGCGATCCGCCGACAATTCCCAGTTGCCATAGTTAGCCGAAGGCGCATAGGGATTGGAGTCGGTGTGCCCTTCGATAGAGATTTTGTTGGGAAGTTGGCTCAATTCCTGGGCCAGCATGACCAGCAACCCGCGGCCGTCGGCGTTCAGCTTGGCGCTACCGCTGTCGAAGAACGTGCCGCTCGCCGACTCCGAAAGCTCGATGCGAAGGCCTTCGGCGGTCACCGTCATCTCGATGTGGTTTTTCAGTTTTTCGAAGTCGGTCATCTGCCGCATGGCCTGCTGCAGTTGGTCCTTCAGCTTGGGCATGTTGTCCCGCGTCAGAACAAAGTTTTCTCCCGCGCCCTGCA
Organism: Candidatus Sulfotelmatobacter sp.; assembly: GCA_035266285.1. Lineage (GTDB taxonomy): Bacteria > Acidobacteriota > Terriglobia > Terriglobales > Acidobacteriaceae > Sulfotelmatobacter. Next base: position 71,055 of record DATFNR010000036.1, on the reverse strand, counting down.
TGTTGGACCCGACCTTTTTTGAAGTGCCGGTGGGATCCTTGAAATATCCACCGACTGCAACCTGGATTTGCTTGCTGCTGTTGAGCAGCCAGAGCACGATGAACAGGGCCATCATGGCCGTGACGAAATCGGCATAGGCGACCTTCCACGCGCCGCCGTGATGGCCGCCGTGCCCGCCCTTCTTCTTCAGGATGATGATGGGACGCGTTTTGTCCATGTGGTATTCCGCTACAGTCAGTGTGCTCAGGCAGTCGCCGCCGCCGCGGCTGGCGCTCCTCCGCCCCGGCAAGCCGCTTCCAGTTCCTTGAACGAGGGCCGCACATGCCCGGGAACGGCCCGGCGCGCCACTTCTACTGCCATGATCGGCGCGCTCCCTTTGAGAAAAGAGATCATGAGCACGCGCATCACGTACAGGAACGCATGCTCTTCCTCCGCTGCTTTGGTCATGTTGGAGGCGATGGGGCCGACCAACCCGTAACAGAGCAGAATGCCCAGAAACGTTCCCACCAGCGCGGCCGCGACCTTATGCCCGATTTCCTCCGGCGGGCCGCCCAGCGCTCCCATCGTAATCACGACACCGAGCACGGCAGCCACAATCCCCAGGCCCGGCAGGGAGTCGGCTACGGTGCTCAGCGCGGAGGTGCTCTGCGTCGAGTCATTATGATGGACTTCCAGATCGAGGTCGAGCATCTGGTCCAGGTCGAAGGCATCGACGCCGGTGACGGCCATGCGCAGCGAGTCGCACACAAAATCGCGAACGTGATGATTCTTGAGGAACGCTGGATTCTTCGAAAAAACCGGACTCTTGTCGGGCTCTTCGACGTCGGCTTCGAGCGCCATGAGGCCGTCTTTGCGCGCTTTGTTCAGCAGGTCGTACATCATCTTCAAGGCGTCGATGTAGGTCTGTTTCCCGAACTTGGAGCTGCCGAACACACCCCCGATTCCACCGGCAATTTTCTTGATGATGTGCAGGGGGTTGGCGACCAGAAGCGTGCCCGCCGCGGCGCCCCCGATGATGACTAATTCTGCGGGCTGGATGAGCACTCGCAGGTTGCCGTGTTCCATCAAATAGCCGGCCACGATGCAACCGAAAACTACGACGATGCCGATGATGGCAAACATTCCTTATGCTCCCAATGTCGCTCGCCGCATCTAGCTTGACGAGGGAGGATCTCCGCCCGCGGCCGCAGCGCCCTGCGCGTGGCCCGAGGCGGCATCCAGGGATTTCTGCACCCGCTCGACCAGCGCCTCTACCGAGTCGCCGGGCTGGGCCGCGGCCTGGCCAATGGAGATAGGCAGCGACCGCCGCTCGCCCCACCACTCGATCCCGTCGCCGAACAACATCCGGTGCAGCCGCTCCCGCACCGCCCCCAGCGCCTGCTCGCGGCAGCCATTCAGAATCACCAGAAATTGATCGTCGCCCCAGCGCCCGAAGTAGTCGGTTCTCCACAAAGCGCCTTCCAGCGTCCGCGCCACCACGCGCAACAGCGACGCGGCCGCTTCCGGCCCGAAGCTGGCGCGAAAATGAGCCAGCCCTTCCAAGCGGAGGCACAGGATGCCGAAAGGAACTTTCACCTCGGCGAAGGTGGCCAGAGTTTCGCGCAGGCGCGCCTGCATCATGGCCTCGCTGGCCACCTCGGTCACTTCGTCGATGCAGCCCTGAAGTCGCCGGCCGTCCTCCCGCTGGTCCGAGCCGATCTCCTGCGCCTGACCTTCGAAGATTCCCACTGCCCCAACAATGAACCCGTGTTCGTCATGGACGGGAACTGCGCGCACGTGAACGGCGATCTGGTGCCCGGCTTTGTGATGAAGAAAGCCGAGCCCGTCGGCGCGGTGTGCGGTCTTCATGGCGCGTGCCAGAGGGCAGTCGTCGTTGCACCACTCGCAACCGGGGTGATCGCAATGCAGCAGCGGCTCTCCAATACAGCGATGGCCAATGACTTCAAAACTCGGGCGGCCCGTGATGCGTTCCGCTCCCTCACTCCACAGCACGATTCTTTTCTGCGTGTCGATGACACAGACACCGTTGGGCAGGGCTTCCAAAATGCCGCGACAAATCTCTGCATCGTCGAATGCGGACATGGGGAACCGGGCGGCAGACCCGCCTACTCTTTTCTGATCGACAAAATCCACAGGAGACTTCAGACCCCAAGACTGGCGCGGGATTCCGAGGATTCGAGCAAGTCTTGGATTTGCATAAAGATAGCCGCGTGGCACTTTCGGGCGGCGCATGGCACCGTCGTGCCATAGGCAGAAAGGCTTTACCCGTTTAACGTCACCGGTGAGCAGTTCTGGGGGAGGGCTGCCCGGGCGTCCTGGACTCGAAAGAGTTTCAGGACGCTCGTTATTTTTGGGGGAATGTTGGCGCGAATCTTGGTTCGAGACCTCGCAGCGCTGCCGCCGTTAGGGAAACGAAATTAGATTTCCAGCCCGAAACGAGTCAGCATTTCGCGCCGTCCGAGATTGGTAATTTCTAACGCCCGGCTGTCGATCTCCTGAATTACCCATCTTCTGCTCAGAGCAACTTTCAACAGGGCAGCTCCCAGCGCCCCTCCGAGGTGGGGTCGCCGCTCGCTCCAGTCCAGGCAGGCGCACGCAAACTGGCGGCGCAAACTGCGCGTGGCTTCGACATCAATGCCAAGAGCCTCACATCCTTTCACTCCCGGCCGTGTCACATCGTATGCAGTTCCCGTAGACTTGGTTGCGGAAATCCATCCCAGCGCGCTCAGCCGGTCGTGGAGCGAGACGCCCAGTCGTCCCGCCAGGTGATCGTAGCAAGTTCGCGCGGCGCGCAGACGCACTGGCGTGCGAGGCACAAATCGTCGACTCGAACTACCGGCGAGCACACCCAGACCTTCCAGCGCCCGGGCGACGTCGTGCCCGGCCAGACTGTAGAAGCGATGCTTCCCCTGAACGTGCAGCCTGACCAGGTGCTCAGCCTTCAAACGATTCAGGTGCGCGCTCGCGGTGGATGGACTGACCTCGGCGACCATTGCCAGTTCGGTGCTGGTTCGTGCGTGCCCATCCATCAGGCAAAGCAGCATACGGGTTCGCGCCGGCTCCCCGATAGCGGCCGCTACGCCGGAAATAGCGACGTCGGAGTTTGGTTCCGCATTCATAGTTTGATGATAAACGAAGCGTGGGTGAGCCGCAAACGGCAGACTTCCATCTGCAGGCAGGAACCCTCGCACCGTCTGCGCCATGGACGTTCCGAATATCGAAACGCAGAGGTTGGGAACTTGAGAAGAATCTGGATGATCCCGTCGATTCTTGTGGCCGTGGCGATTCTCTTGCCTTCCGGCCCGCACGCGCAATGGAAAACACGTTGGAGCTACGAAGGGATCACCGGCGTCGACCACTGGGGCGATCTCGATCCCGAGTATGCCGCGTGCAAGGCCGGCAGGGAACAGTCGCCCATCGATATTCGAAATGCGGAGAAGGCCGACCTTCCCGCGCTGCGCTTCGAATACCATAGCGAGCCTCTTAAATACCTGATCAACAATGGCTATACCATACGAGTGAACTACCACGACGCCGCCGGAAGCGGGAACTTTCTGGTGGCAGGCGACCGGCGCTACCAACTTACACAGTTTCACTTCCACCGTCCCAGCGAGGAGTATGTCGAGGGCAGGCCCTATGCCATGGTGCTGCACCTGATGCACCAATCCGTTGACGGGAAGATAGCTGGCGTCGCCGTGCTGCTACAAGTGGGCAAGGCCAATGCTGCGATCCAGAAGATCTGGGATCATATGCCTATGACTGAGGGCGGTGAGAAAGAGATTTCGGGAGTGGAAGTCAATCCCGCGGCCATGCTGCCCCGCGACACCAGTTACTACACGTATATGGGATCGCTGACCGCTCCGCCCTGCACAGAAGGGGTCACGTGGTTTCTGCTCAAGACCCCGGTGGACATTTCAGCTGAGCAGATTAGTGCCTTCGCCAAGCTCTATCCGCACGATGTTCGTCCTCTGCAACCGCTCAACGGACGGGTTGTGAAGGAGAGCCGGTAGAACGGCAGTCGCTGCCGGCGATGGTTTACCCGGGCGGACATTGCTAACGTCCGTGCTAGCGTCCGTAGCGTCCCATCCACTCCGCCTGCGCCAGGACGTGTCCCTTCATCGCAGCTTCCAGGTCGTGCTTGCCCGCGCTGGATTTGAGTTCCAGCTTGGTATCCAGCGCGAAGAGCTTGAAGTAGTAGCGATGCGGCTGGCCCGGCGGTGGGCACGGTCCGTTGTAACCGGTCTTGCGGAAATCGTTGGAGCCTTGCTGTGATCCATCGGACAGCTGCGCCGACTTGCTTACGCCCTCGGGCAGGCCGCGCAGACTTGGCGGCAGGTTCCATGCAGCCCAGTGATTCCAATTTCCAACCGGGGCGTCGGGATCGTCCAATAAAAGCGCGAAAGTCTTCGTTCCCGGCGGCGGTTCCGTCCATGAGAGCTGCGGAGAAACGTCGGCTCCATCGCAGGTGAACTTCCTGGCGATTTCGCCGCCGTTGGAAAAGCTTGGGCTCGAAATGGTCATAGGCATGGGCTGTTCTCCTATCGGAGAGGACGAAGCGGGAGCGGCAAGAGTGCTGGACCGGAACGCGAAGGTCAACAGCATTGCCGCAGCGGTGGCCGCCAGCATTCTTGCGCGAGTGAATAAATGCTCAGCCTTCACGGCTTGTGGGAGAGGTTCCAAAGTTTCTTTGACGGGCGGCTCAGTTGGTCGAGATGGTGAAGTTCACTGTGATCTGCGCCAGAGTCTCGACTGCCTCGGAGCCCTGATAGTGCGGCTTGAAGTGCCACTGCTTGACCGCTTCCTGGGCGGCATTGGCCAATATCGGCGGTCCTTTGAGCACGTGCAAGTCCTGAATCAAGCCGTCGCGGCCGATGAGAGCCTGCAGAATCACCGAGCCCTGCACCTTCATTTGCCGCGCCAGCAGCGGATAATTCGGCCTCACGGACCGGGTCACGACCGCAGCCGTGCCAGCGGAAAGTTGCACGCGTTCGGCCGCCTTGCTGGTCGCGGCCGCTGTCGTTCCTGCCGGCGCCGCGAATGGATCGGATACTGCCTGCGCCGGTGCTCCCGGCGGCTGCATGTCGACTCGGACGGAATTGTTGCGGGGCTGAACCGTCTGATGCGTGTCGCCTGCGACCACTTCCACTTCAAGCGGGGGCAGCACGGTGCGGGTGGACGTGGTGACGGGCGGAGCCGACATATCCGGAGCCATGGAGCCGGCGGCTGGCGCTGGATGCTTGGCCTGTGGTTTAGAGTGCTCCGCTTTCTTCGTGGCTTTCCCCGTGGCTGTCGGGGTTGAGGCAGCCATTGCATTTTGTTTCGCCGGAGCCGGAACTGCGGCTGCGGGAGCCGGCTGTGCGACCTGCGGCTGGTCCAGCATCTCGTCGGCGTCCTGCGCATCGGGGAACCAGAAGTTGCGATCGTTGTAGAGAATCATCCCTAGCGCGATCAGCAACAAGGCCAGCGCTCCCACCATCAGGCGGTTTTGCTTGTTCTCGAAACGCCTCCGGGGCGGAGCCGGGACCACCAGCAGGGAAGGATCGGATTTCGGGGTTAAAGTCTTGGGTTCGAACATGCGAGGACCTGGGTCGTCCGGGGGGAGACGTCCCGAATAGTATGCCCGGAAAACGCACGAAATACCAGCAAAACTGCGGCTGTGAGCCCATTTCGAGAATCAAATCCGGGCGCGGGTGCCCGCGTGGTATTTTGTCGTAACTTGTGGGGCTGTCCTGAATCCCATCCTAGGAAAGTGGCGAGGGCTGGAGATCTATGGAACCAGAGAACTTACAACCGGGCGGCGAGGGGGCCGGGCTCCCCGAAGGGAAGGCCGCCGATCCCGAGAAGATTGAGTCGCAGGCCGCCGGGGACCAGCCCGCCAAAGCCAAGGCCTCGGCGGACACAGCGGACGGGGCCAAGCCTCAAGAAGAACCGCAGTTCAATAATCCCGGCATGAACCAACGCAGGTTTGCCCAGGTCTCCCGCAGGGAATTGCTTAAAGTCATGCCTGTCATTGCTTTAGGAGCTTTTTCCGTTCCAGCTTTCCAGCCATTTCTCTTGAAAAAGGGACTCGGATTCAGCGACTGGGCCTCCAGGACGCTATTCCGTCGCAGCCACCTGGCTCCCACTTTTGCCGACTCTGACTTGACTGCGTTCGAGAAGTTCCCGATCAACGGCTACGACGTAGACGACCCTGGCGTGATCTTTGAGAACTGGTCACTGACCGTCACCGGGCTGGTGCAGAGACCAGGAGACTACAAGCTGGAGCAGATTCAGACCTTGCCGCGCTTCCGGCAGAACACGCGCCACGTTTGTGTGGAGGGCTGGGATGTGATCGGGCGTTTCGGCGGAGCGCGGCTCTCGGATTTTCTGACCATGATCGGCGCCGATACATCGGCCAGATTCATCTCCGTCGCCTGCGCCGATGACTATTACGAATCACTCGACATGGCGACGGCGCTGCATCCGCAGACCCTGCTCTGCTGGGAGATGTATGATCGCCCGCTGACGCGCGAGCACGGCGCGCCCCTGCGCTTGAATATTCCGACAAAAGTCGGCTACAAGCAGGCGAAATACCTGACGGATCTGAAAGTGACGAACGTTCTCGATAAGGTCGGCTATTGGGAAGATCAGGGGTATTCGGAGTTCTACGGGCTGTAGAAAGGCAATTTGAGGCACCATATGAGCGGCGCAGTCATCGAAATCACGCGCAGCAAGGGCGAGGAAACTGAAACTACTGCCCGCGCAGTCTACGAGCATCCGTTGCCGGTGCGCCTTTGCCACTGGGTCAACGCGATTGCTTTGTTCGTGATGGTGGGCAGCGGGCTGCAGATCTTTCGCGCTTTTCCCAGCTTCGGCGCCAAGATTCCACAACACGATCTGTTGAACTGGCCGAAATCATTCGCCATCGGCGGATGGCTGGGCGGCGCCCTGCAGTGGCACCTCACTTTCATGTGGATTTACATGGCCACCGGGCTGATTTACATCGGCTATCAGCTTTTCAGCGGCAACTACCGGCAGGTCTTGTTCACGCACAAAGATATTCCTGGCGTATGGCCGATGGTGCGGCACTATTTCTTTTTCGGGCCGAAGCCTCCCCTTCGCGAGGCTTACAACCCGCTGCAGAAGCATGCCTACACATCGGCGATCGGTTTGGGCGTGCTTTCGGTGCTGACCGGCAGTGCCGTCTGGAAACCGGTGCAGTTTTCCTGGCTGGCCCGGCTGATGGGCGGTTTTCACTGGGCGCGGTTGTGGCACTTCCTCATCATGTGGGCGATTTTGGCTTTTGTGCTGGGCCATCTGGTGATGGTGCTGCTGCATGGCTGGAACAATTTTGTGTCGATGCTGACGGGTTGGAAGAAGGATCCTGAGTACTGACGGGCAGGCAGATTCGGATGGCCGAGCCAGATATCGCTTTCAACAACCCGGCGCCTGCGGGCACGACGGCCGAGCAAGATCTGATTGCGCGCGTGCAACGCGGCCAGAACGAGTTGTTCTATGAACTCGTCCGGCCCTACGAGCGCCGGGTCTACGCCGCTGCACTCGCCATTTTGCGCAACGAGGCTGATGCGGAGGATGTGGCGCAGGAGGCCATGCTGAAGGCGTTTGCCAACATCCGGCAGTTTCGGGCGGAGTCGCGCTTCAGCACGTGGCTGATTCAGATTACCGTGAACGAGGCGCTGATGCGGCGAAGAAGGGAGCGCACCGTGGTCATGGAAGGCATCGACGACCGCCGCGACGAAGACACCAGCTACACGCCTCGCGACTTCGCCGACTGGCGCGAGATTCCTTCCGAAGCTCTGGAGCGCAAGGAAGTGCGGCAAAGGCTGGCCGAGGCGCTCGGGTCGCTCGATCGCAAGTACCGGGAAGTGTTTGTGCTGCGCGACATGGAACAGTTGAACATTCAGGAAACGGCTGAGGCGCTGGGGATCTCCGTCGCCTCGGTGAAGACGCGGTTGCTGCGGGCGAGGCTGATGCTGCGCGATCTGCTCGCGGCCGGATGGGAGCAGGGCTGGTTCAGCCGGCTGCCGTTCGAGAAGGGAAACAAGCCATGGTGAACCGGGAGGCGATGAACTGCGAACAAGTCTGGCGCGAGATTTCAAACTATGTGGACGGTGAGGTCGAGGCCGGACTGCGCTCCACAATGGACGAGCACTTCCGCGGCTGCGAAAGGTGTAAGTCGGTGCTGGAGGGAACGCAGAACGTGATCCGGCTGTTTGGCGACGAGCGCATGATGGAGGCGCCCGCGGGATTTGGAAGACGGCTGGAGCGACGGCTGGCCGAGAATACGCGTGCCAGCAGCAAGCGCTGGCCCACGTGGTCAACCTGGTTGATTCCAGTGACGGCGGTGTTGCTTCTGGCGGGCGGATTGCGGGTTGCCAATTCGTTGACGACAGGGAGTCCGTTGAAGTCCGAGCACGCGCAGCAGGCGCAGGGCATTCCCCCGGACATGCTGGTGGTGGTTTCCGCGGACGCCAAGATTTTCCACGTGGCCGGATGCGACTTCATTCACAACAAGGACAAGGCACGAACCCTCACGGCTAAAGAGGCCATGCGCGAAGGATATATGCCGTGCCTGCGCTGCTTGCGGAAGTATCTGCAGACGGCGGCCGCAGGGCATGCGACGTTCGGGGCGGAGGCGGATGCGAGTTCCGATGCGGATGTGGAAGAAGAGGAAATTCACGGCAGCGGGCAGTGATCCCATAAGAAGTTAGGGCCCTCTTCGAAGGGCCCTTTTTCTTTGCGTCCTTCGCGACACCTTAGCGCACTTTGCGGTCAAAAGCTTTGGAACGCAAAGATCGCAAAGAACGCCCGCGAAGGGCGCGAAGAAAACAAACTGATCATGCCCGGCTGAACTGGACTCCTAGTTGTTCTTCATCTGGTCCTTGCTCATGTCGTCCTTTTTCATATCGTCTTTCTTCATGTCGTCCTTCTTCATCTGATCTTTCTTGGCAGCTTTGGCAGCCTTCTTGCTCTTCTTGTCTTTCTTCATCTGATCGTTCTTCGTTTGATCGTTTTTCATCTGGTCGTTCTGCATGGAGTTTTGCTGGGAGTTGTCCTGCTTCATCTGGTCCTGGGCGAAGGCCGACATCGAAGCAGCCAGGACACACGCGAGCGCGAAAGTGCTGAGAGACTTCTTCATAAATTCTCCTTAAATGGGGTTCGATCTACGGCAGGTTATTACCTGCAGGCGGAGATGGGATGCGCCGTCCGTAAGGAAGTTACAGCGATCCTAGCGGTGTCTATTAGCACGCCAGCTGATCGCGGGTGAGTTTGAGTCCGTTCAGATTGCCCAACGCCGTCACCGCTACCGCTTCGGTCTTGAAGAATTCATTTGCCAAAGTGGTCAGATCGTCCGCCGTCACTCCTTCGATCTTGTTGATCAGTTCATCGAGGTCGTAGAACTTGTCAAAATACATTTCCTGCCGCGCCAGGTTCGACATGCGCGCGGTGCTCGACTCCAGCGACAGCATCAGGCTGCCTTTGAGCTGATCTTTCGCGCGCCGCAGTTCTTCGGCCGACACCGGCTCGGTTTTCAGCTTGTGGAATTCGCTCACCACCGATTGCACGACTTTCGCCGCGGAGGCGAGCGAGGTGCCCGCGTACACGGCGAGGCATCCGGTGTCGCGATAGGGATTGAGATCGCTATAGATCGAGTAAGCCAGTCCCTGGCGCTCGCGGATGTTCTGAAAAAGGCGCGAACTCATGCCTCCGCCCAGGAGCGTGTTGAGAATGTAGCCGGCGTGCCGATGCTCGTGCGCGATAGGATGCGCCGGCACTCCCAGGCAAAGCTGCACCTGCTCCAGCGCTTTCTTGTTTCGCAGAATGATGCGCGAAGAAATCTTGGGCGCGGAAGAGTGAAACCCGTTTTTCACCGGCTTCATCTGCTCAAAGTGGCCGGTGACCAGCTCGACGAAGCGCTCATGATCAAGATTCCCCGCGGCCGACACGATCATGTTGGCAGGAGCAAAACGGTGCGTGTAGGCCTCGAGCACGGGCGGGCGCTCAAATCGCTTCACGGTTTCTTTTGTCCCCAGGATGGGCTTGCCCAGCGGATGATCCTTGAAGAAATTCTGGGTGAAGATTTCGTGAACGAGGTAGTCGGGATTGTCCTCGTCCATTTTGATCTCTTCCATGATCACGCCGCGCTCGCGGGCGATATCGGCGGCGTCAAAGACGGGATTCAAAACCAGATCGCGCAGAATGTCGAGCGCGGTGGGCACATGCTCGTCGAGCACCTTGACGTTGAAGCAGATGCACTCCTTGGCGGTGAAGGCATCCATGTTGCCGCCGATGGAATCGACCTGGCGGGCGATCTCCTCCGCCGTGCGGTGCTTCGTTCCCTTGAAGACCATGTGCTCGATGAAATGGGAAATGCCGTTCCACTCGGCGTCTTCGTCGCGCGATCCGGTCTGCAGCCAGATGCCGATCGAAGCCGAGCGGATGTGCTGCATCTGCTCGGTGATGATGGTCAGCCCGTTCGGCAGTGTTTGACGACGAATATTGCGGACTTCCTGGGCCATGAAATTCTTCCCTGCTAGATTTAAGACTACTCTGCCGACGGAAATGGCGATGGTCGTGGAAGGATCTTTTTCTATTCTGACACACGGGCAGTCCCTGTGCGAGAATAGTTTAACGGTTTAGAATCAGTTATTTATGAGTGTCCCGAAGTGAACTCGCGACCTGAGGAAAAAGCCTTCAGGACGTCCGCGAGCACCGCGGCCAGGAAAGTCGGGTTGACGGCATGACAGATGTCGCTCCACTAGCGTTGCTGGGGCAGGACCGCGGGGAAATCGCCTCGCTGGTTGAAACCATCGGCGAGCCCGGTTACCGCGTGCAGCAAGTTCTGGATGCGGTTTACCGCCAGCGGGTGGAGTCGGTCGAACAGATCTCGACTTTGCCGCAACCGCTGCGCGCGCGCCTGATGGACAAGGGAATCTCGGTCGGTTTGCCTCACATTGACAAGCGATTCGTTTCGCAGGATGGCACCGTGCGCTATTTGGTGCAATTGGCCGACGGGCAAAGCGTCGAAACCGTATGGATGCCGGAGGGCGACGGCGGGGAAGCTGGGGATGGCACTGAGGCCGGCGACGCCCCCGACAGTGGGCGCAACTGGGAGCGCGCCACCATCTGCGTGTCGAGCCAGGTGGGTTGCGCGGTCGACTGCCAGTTTTGCCTGACCGCATTGCTGGGCGTGAAGCGGAATCTGACCGCCGGAGAGATTGTGGGCCAGGTCGGTGCCGTGCTCCGGAATCAGAAGGTTTCACCCCCACAGGATCGGATCAATCTCGTTTTCATGGGAATGGGCGAACCGTTCCTGAACTACGACAACTTCATGAAAGCTGTGCGCCTGCTGGTGGAAGAAATGGGCGTGGCCGAATCGCGCATGACAGTTTCGACGGCGGGCATCGTGCCCCGGATTCACGATTTTGGCCGCGAGCCGATTCGCCCCAAGCTGGCTATCTCGCTGAACGCGTCGAATGAGGCGCTGCGCACCGAATTGATGCCGCTGAATCGCAAGTGGAGCCTGGAAAAGCTGCTGGCGGCGGCGCGCGATTTTCCTCTGCGCAATCGCGAGCGGCTTACGTTTGAATATGTGCTGCTGAGCGGCGTCAACGACTCGCCGCAGAACGCCAGGGAGCTTGGCGAACTGCTGCGCGGGCTGCGGGCCAAGGTAAATCTGATCGCGCTGAACCCCGGGCCGGGGATCAAATTCTCAACTCCCGCGGACGAGCGAGTCACGGCTTTTCAGCAGATTCTGGTGAACGCAGGCATTCCAGCATTTGTGCGACGCCCGCGCGGCCGCGACATCTATGCCGCCTGCGGCCAACTCAAGCGTACGGTTGAGTTGGCCACAGTCCCGACAACGTAGTCTGCTTCGCGAGCGCCGAAGGCCCTTCGGCCGCGGGCAGTTCGACGCGCAGGATCACGGCCCCGTCGGGGCGCGGCTCGCAGCAGATTCGCCCGTTGTGTTCCTGCAGGATTCCTTGACACGCGCTGAGGGCGAGGCTGTCCTTGGCATCGGCGGGGGAAATTCGCTGCCGATCGGAGGCCGATGCGGAAGCAGGCGATTCTGCCGCGATTTGCAGTGCCGGGCTGCCCTCCCGATTTTCCGTGCTGACGGTCAGCACTTTGCTGCCGCATTCGCTCATCACGTGCACGCAATTTGCCAGCAACTGCAGGCAAACCTGAAGCAATTGATTGGAATCGCCCAATACCTTGGGCAGCGTGGAATCAAACTGCGTTCGAACCTCGATGCCCAGCGCCTGCCACTGTGGTTGCGTCAGCTTGACCGCGGTGCGAGCCAGAGTGTTGAGATCGATCGGGGTTCTGGGTGTGGGTGCCTGATGGGCGAAGCTGATCAGACCGGCGACCAAAGACTTGGAGCGCCGCACACACTGCCCGATCTTAGCCGCCAGGCGCTCCTGCTCGGTGGTGAGCGGCGTACTCAGGAGCAGGTCCGAATAGCCGAGCATGGCCGTAATCGGGTTATTGAGCTCGTGCGCGGCCCCGCCCACCAGCTGACCAATGGAGGCCAACTTCTCCGAGTGCACGATCTGGACCTGCAAACGTTTCAGGCTGTCGAACGATTCCTCCGAGTGGCTGAGCAAGCGGATCAGTTCGCGATCGAGCAGGCGCTGTCGCACCAACACCATCACACCCATAAAAAACGCGGCGCCCAGGGTCAGCACCAGCCGGAAAGAACGAATTCGCGCCGGTACAGCAGTGTCTGACATCGCCCACACGGCAAACAACGGCAGAGAAAACACGGCAATCATGCCGCAACGCGCCACCCACACGCCGTAGACGGTGGAGACTTCGCGCTGCCGGGATTGTGGCGCTTCGACTTTGGCCCGCAAGCCAATCCAGGTGAGCCACGCCATCGCACCTGCCAGGGGAACGTCGTAGAAGCTGCCACTGTAGTAAGTATTGCGGGCGATGGCCCAATTCGCCAAAGTAGAACTGGCTGCGTAGCTGAAGCTCATGCCGAACAGGCTGGCGTAGAGCTTTCTCCATCCGCCCTGACTGACCGCCCAACAAAAACACAGGCCGGCCAGGAAGGCGCACTTTTCGGTGTTGTAGACCGCATTGAGGTTGCTGTTGTAGGCCTCGACATTGGGCACGGCATATTGCCAGGGGAGCACGGTCAAAACATAAAGATAGAACCACCACACCAGCAAAAGAGCGAAATCAAGACGTCCCAGACGCGCCGCATATTCATCCTGCGGAAGGTGCGGCCGCAGGGCAACGGCCGCCATGAACGGGACAATGTGCAGAAAAAGAACGATGTCCCCGGTGTAAAGGTCGGGCACGTCGCGGCGCAGAACGACCTCGTAGTAGGTCCAAAGCAGTTGATAGCAAAACCAGAAGGCCACGCCGAGGGCCACGAGGGACCAGAAGAGCCGTATCCGTCCGCGCGCGCGCAGCGCCAGCGGGAGAAACGATGCGGTGCCTGACAGCAACAGCAGACACTGGGTGAGGTCGCTGATCGCGGTCAACCGGAAAGACTGAGGCAAGACAAAAGCTGCTGCCAGTTGTACGGCCAGAGCCGCGAGGACGGCGGCGATCCAGAGTTTGGAACGTGTGCTCAAGACACAGTCTCGGCCACCATTCTAGATGGGATGATGGAGCGAGAATGGTTACTGTAGTAACCTGAGAGCCAAGTCAAGACAACCCAGCCCGGTCCTGCGGGGCGTTGCAGGCCGAAGATGGTTCTTGCTGTAAGCTGTTCCTCTTCAGTACCATGCAGCACGACCGCCACATCTGCGGAGATTGATTCAAGTGCATCCCCAAGCTGAGCGCTACCGCCAATCATGGAGACTGCGAGTTCGGCCCGATGCCGGCGAAACCCGCCGGATCGAGCGCTGGCTGGCGACGGCGCGCGTGTTCCTGGCGGGCGCGACCTTGTTGGCGATTCGCATGGATCCCACCGAGTTGTTGGGTCATTCCTGGGCGGCCTACGGCCTGTTTGTTTTTTATCTGGCGAACGGCATTCTCATCGTGATGCTGCTGCGGCGGCGCCAGCAGTCGACGCCCGCCTTTCGTCTGCTGGTCCATGCCACGGATATCGTCTGGCCCGCTTTGATCTCGATTTTTTCGGAAGGACCGCGCACTCCTTTCTTTCTGTTCTTTTTCTTCGTGCTGGCGGCGGCTGCCTATCGCTGGGGCCTGTGGGAGACGCTCGGAACTGCGGCCGCCGAAGTCGCCCTGTTGTGGGCTGAGGGTTTCTTCCTGTTGCGTGTGCCCTTGGGCCCGGGACGAACGCTGCCTTGGAAACTCCTGGGCGGCCTCCATGTCAGCGTGGGGACTTTCGAACCGCAGCGTCTATTCATGCTCTCGATCTACCTGATCGTGATGGGGCTCTTGCTGGGGTACCTGGCGGAACAGCAGAAACATCTGCGCGCCGAGAAAGCTGTGGTGACCGGTATTCTTTCGCAAGTGCGCGTGGAGGCCGGGCTGACCGGCACCCTGCAACAGATCTTCCGGGAAACGATCGCGATGTACGGTGCTTCGCAGTTGGTAGTTGCGTCCCAGGAAACTCACAGCCATCGCGTCTTCCTGGGCGAACTGCACAACGCGAGCGGGAGCGCGCCGCCGGAGTTCCACTGGCTGGAGTCAAAGCCGCGGGACGCCAAAACGTACCTCGAAGATTTTCCGGGCGACGTTTGCTACGCAGCGGCCGACGGCGATCGCTGGTCGATGGTGGCGCTGGATGGGGACGGTGTCGCAGTGCCTGCGGCCAACTCCGCGCCGATTTCCCAATTGCGCGAGGTGCAGAGTTTCAGCTCTCTGATCACAGTTTCATTTCTGTTCGGAACCGACTGGAGAGGCCGGGTCTTCCTGTTCAATCCGACATGGCGCGGCGAGAAGCAGGAAGAACTGCGCTTTCTGCTGGATCTGGTGCGGCAGATCGGGCCGGCCATCTACAACGTTTATCTCTTGCACCGCCTGCGGCGGCGCGCGGGAGCGGCCGAGCGCGCGCGCTTTGCCCGCGAACTGCACGATGGCGCCGTGCAATCGCTGATTGCGGTTGAAATGCAGGTCGACGTGATCCGCCGCCAGGCCGAGGCCGACAAGCCCATCACGGGAGAGCTGAAACGCATCCAGGGCCTGCTGCGTGAAGAAGTGCTCAAGCTGCGGGAGCTGATGCAGCAGATGAAATCCATCGACGTCGATGCGCAGCGCCTGCTTGGCGTTTTGCACGACACCGTCGAACGCTTCCAGCGGGAGACGGGCATCAGCGCGCGTTTCGTCACGGATATCGAGAATCCGGATATGCCGCAGCGCGTCTGCCGCGAGATGTTGCGTATCGTGCAGGAGGGCCTGGTGAACGTCAGAAAGCACAGCGGAGCGCGGCATGCGCTGGTGCGCCTCGGTTTCAATCGCGACCGTTGGCAGCTCACGGTGGAGGACGACGGCAGGGGTTTTCCTTTCACCGGGCGCCTCAGCCAGACGGAGATGGAGGAGATCGGCAAGGGTCCCATGATCATTAAGGAACGAGTGCGTTTGATTGCCGGCGAACTCACTGTAGAATCAAATCCCGGACAAGGGTCGCGCCTGGAAGTCACGGTGCCGCGCGGCGGGGAAGTGCCTCATGAATTTTAGAAAGCAGACAGTCCGCATAGTAATAGCCGATGATCACCCGATCTTTCGCGACGGTCTGCGACGGCTGCTGGAAGCCGAAGCCGATCTCAAAGTGCTGGGGGAGGCGTCCGACGGCGCCGAAGCCGTCAAATTGGCCCGGACATTGAAGCCCGACATTCTGCTGCTCGATCTGGCCATGCCCAAGCATCCCGGGCTGGAGGCGTTGCGCGACCTGAGCGTCGCTCCCGGCGCCAATCCGGTGCGGGTGATCCTGCTGACGGCGGCAGCGGAAAAGAGTCAGATCGTCGAAGCCCTGCAGTTGGGCGCCCGCGGAGTCGTGCTCAAGGATTCGGCCACCCAATTGCTTTTGAAAGCCATTCACACCGTGATGTCGGGTGAGTACTGGGTAGGCCGGGAAAGCGTTTCCAACCTGGTGCAATACCTGCGTACCCTGATGCAGTCCTCCAGCGATGAGGCCCGGCAGAGGAAGTTTGGCCTTACCCCCCGCGAACTGGAGATCGTTTCCGCGGTGGTGGCGGGGTACTCTAACAAGGAAATAGCGGAGTACTTCAAAATCAGCGAAGATACCGTGAAGCACCACCTGAGCAACATCTTTGACAAACTCGGGGTCTCGACCCGGCTGGAGTTGGCGCTGTTTGCGGTAAATCAAGCGCTGCCGCTGAAAAGCATTGCTTAGATTGAAGATGCGGCTCCGGAGTGGGGCAGCTCAGGAGGGCCGGGTGGCACTTTGGTGCCATTGGCGGGCTAATCCCTAGGCACTATGATTTTGCTATACGACCAGCCTCGGGATTATCTGCCGGACTCGCGTGCGAGCGGTGGTCCCCACCTGAGTGGGTGCAGCGGTATGGTTTGAGTTTGGAAGAAAGGGAGCCCCGTGGCAAGATTCTTACAGCAGCTCTGGAACGATGAGAGTGGCCAGGACATCGCCGAATACGCAGTGATGTTGGCTGTGATTCTGGTGATCGTCGTGGGCACGATTCGACTCATCGGTTCGAACGCCAACAACGTGTTTTCGCAGGTTGGCAGCGCGATCCAGTAGCGCGGGAGCAAGCGTTCCAGCAAAAGGCAGGCTGCCGAGCGCGTTCCACACGCGCGTCAGGATTCTATTCTCTCGTCCTCACCTGCAGTTCTTAACTGACCCCTACAACGACAGCACTCAACGCTAACCTGCGCCCTGCCGTTTCCCGCACTCCGTGAAAACTTACTTCTGTTCCGGCGCGGGAGGCGTCGTGGGAGAAGGTGTCGTAAGCGCAACCTTGTCCGCCGCACCGGTCGAAAGGTGGGTCAGGTAAGGGAAGAACGGGGCGATCTCCAACGGCATTTTCTCCCGGGCTGAGGTCAGAGGCACTGCCTTAGCTTTGGAGAGTTCGACCTGGTCGGTCCAGGGATCCACCTTGATGCGACCGCCCAACGGCAGTGCGGCAATCTGATCGAGGCGCTTCGGATCCAGTGCCGGAGCCGAGCCCACAAGGCTGGCCATGCGCATGTTCTTGCCCTCGAACAGACTGTTGCCCAGGTGCGGCCGAATCAGGTAGGGCAAATCCGGAGCCTTCTCCTGCAGTTCTTTCAGGAACAATCCCGCGTTGCCGAGCTTATCTTTGTAGGGCGAGTTTTTCAGCAGTTCGATCGCCTTGGCGTCGGCAGCGGCCTCGTCGGCTTCGTTGCGCCTGAAGTCGAGGCGCTGGAAGGAGTCCTCGTCCGGGAAGAACATCTTGTCGTTGAACGCGAGCTTGGTGTCGAGGCGGTGCCCGAGCACGACGTGGCCGAGTTCATGCGACAGAACCATGGCCAGAGAAGCTTCATCGGGAAGCACATCCAGCAGGCCGCGGCTGACGACGATAGTGTGGCCGATAGTGAAGGATTCGAGCGGCGAGGTCAGCAACACCCGGCAGCGGACGTCTCCCTGCAGATCAATGTTGTTGGTGACCAGCAGGTTGTTGACCACGGTGCACAGAATCTTGTCGACATCGCCGGGAGGCGCCAGCAAACCGACCTTGGTCAGGCGCTCGACCGCGTTGTCCTCGGCCTGCTTCTCCCACATGCGCTCGGCCACCACCGGAGAGGCGTCGGCGGCAGCGTCGCTCTGGTCTTTGATCGACTGCGGCGAATCCACGAGAATCTGCGTGAACTCCTCGTTCTTGTTGAGCGCTTTCAAGTCATAGCCCCACAGCCGGGTCTGAGCCTTGAAATGGAGGCTCTTGGTGAGCCCGGTTTTCAGGTTCGACTCTTCGGTGTAGATGTATGCCGGAAGCCAGGTTCCCGGCCGCAGATTTAGGCGCCAGCTGTCGAAGTGAAAGAAGAAATTGATCTTGGGCTGCGGGAAGTAGGAACCGTTGAAGCGGACGATGTTGTAG
The DNA here is from genome assembly GCA_035266285.1 of Candidatus Sulfotelmatobacter sp. Lineage (GTDB taxonomy): Bacteria > Acidobacteriota > Terriglobia > Terriglobales > Acidobacteriaceae > Sulfotelmatobacter. The sequence goes on along the minus strand of DATFNR010000036.1, from coordinate 53,098 downwards.
TCCTGATCCTCGACCCAGATTCTCCCCATGAAGTGTGGAACCTTCTGGCCGGGCTTGGGCTGGACATCAATCACCAGGCAGCGCACTTCTCCCAGAAACTCACGGCGCACAAACGTGAAGTTGTAGTATCTCTTCTGGAAATCCGAGTCCATCACCACCATCGAGGCGAAGCCGAGGGGAAGATAGTGCAGGGAGTAGACGCCCGTGAGCTTGCTCACCATACGATGGCCGAATCCAGGCTGGCCGGTGAAGGAGACATCCTCGGGACCTTCCTCCATTTCGAGACGCCCCAGGTAGTAGCGGTCGCCGACCGGGAAGGGATTGCCATCCTTATCGTTTTTGAGATCCTGCAGGTAGGTCTCCACCAGCGGATGCATGTGGCGCATTTGCGCCATAAACAGGTGCTCGCGCTGGACCACGCGGTCAAGGACCTCGTTGAACGAAGCTGGTGCCGGAGCGGAGCTCTGGGCGGCGGGCGCATCGGACGATGCGACCGTCGCGCTTAGCGCCTGCTGCGCGGGAGACGGACTATCTTGAGACGCCGCCGGCAAAGCGCCGGCCGACATCAGCAGAAACAACAACGAAGCCAAACTTACGGTGCGCATAGGATCCTTCTTCGCGCGAAAATCACGCAATTTGGAAAATAATATGCAAGACGGCGGTTGAGTCCGAAGGCTCACCATCTTTCAGGGCCGGCTTGAAGCGAATCTGCTCTGCCGCGCGAACGGCTGCTTCGTCCAGACCGTGCCCTAACCCACGAACGACTCGCAAGACCTGGATCTTGCCGGTCGCCCCAAAAACAACTTCCAGCAGTACCTCACCCTCAATGTGATGCTGCCGGGCTTCCTCGGTGTAGATAGGCACCGGCTTGGAAAGGATTTCTGCTGGGATGATTCTAGCCGCTACCGGAGCCGGCCGAGCCTGAACCGTTGCTGGAGCCGGGACATCGGCATCGGCAAATCCAGCTTGCTGCACGCTTCCGCGCGACCCGGAGGACCGAGGTTCGACCGCAACTCCGCCGCCGAAACCCGTGCTGGCAACTACGCCTCGCGCTCCGTGAGCGCCGCCGGTGCCATTGCCATATCCGGGACCGGTGGGCAGATCGAATCCGCCTGCCTGGGCGATGTTCACCGGAGATTTGCCGGTGTTCAGGGTTGCGGGAACGCCGTTGGGATCGCCAAATCCGCCGGTTTGCACCTGCGATGCGGCCAGCCGCGTGGTCTGCGGGGCCGAGCTTCCCGTGGAAAAGACGTTGGTTTTCACGCCTTCCTTGGGCATCACCGGCGCTTTCGTCGGCAACACCGGTTCGGGCTTCTTGTCGGCAATTTTCACTTCCGGCGCCGGCGTGTCTTCCGTCTTCGGCTTGGGCTTAGGCTGCGGAGCAGCCAGATGCAGGGCCGCCGGCGGAGGATCAAGCTGGGCCACGACGGGTGGCGGATCAGGCAGGCGCCGCTGCGGCGTATGGTCCACCGGAACCGGCGTCGGAACCAGCTCGATCGCGTGATAATCCTTCTTCGGCGGATCGAGGAGTTCGGGGTGGAGAAGTGGAATCCAGATCGCGACTGCGATCACGAGGGCCTGAGTGCCATAGCTCAGGAAAAGGTCGGACCATGGCACTCTCCACCTGGGTAGCGGGGAGAACAATTCTGCTGCGGGCACAGATGATCCCATAATTCAATCCTGGCGGCTCCAGCTTAAACAAACCATCAGCTAGAACACCGATTCGGGTGCAAAAGTTTTCGTTTCTTGCGGAGAACCCTCGGGGGTAGGGCTCGACACAAAAGTGTACTATTCCCAACCGTCAATATGCACGGCAGAGGCCATTTCTGGGGCTTCTCAATATAGTGCAACTCCTTAGTATTCAATTCATTGGGGGAACTTCTCCGGTTGCAGGGGAGTCTGCCGGGGCCGGTCATGCAAAAAACTACACCATGCGGAGAACCATTTCCCTTCACTCGGTGACTGAATCGGACTGCCATCGACCGGTCTCAACAGTGCAAGATCTTGCTACTTTTAATGCCGCGCGTGGCGTTGCGGGTATCCACCACCAGCTGCGATTCGGCCACGATACGGCGATAGTCATAGTCGGAGTGGTCGGTCACGATCACGACGCAATCGTACTGACCCAGGTCACGCAGCTCGGCGCACTTCATCTGCAGGTCATACTTGCGGCCTTTTCCGATAAAGGGAAAGTAAGGATCGTGATAGCTGACCTGCGCGCCATTTTTCTGCAGCAGTTCGATGATAGTGAGCGAAGGAGACTCGCGCAGATCGTCAATGTCTTTTTTGTAGGCCACGCCCAACACCAGGATGCGCGCGCCATTGAGCGCCTTCTGCTTGCCGTTCAGGGCGCTTCCGATCGACGCCAGAACATGGTAGGGCATGTTGGTATTGATCTCGCCCGCCAGTTCGATGAAGCGCGTCCGGAAATCCCACTCCTTGGCCTTCCAGGAGAGATAAAAGGGGTCGACGGGGATGCAGTGCCCCCCCAGCCCGGGACCGGGATAAAAGGGATGGAAGCCGAAAGGCTTGGTGGAGGCCGCGTCAATGACTTCCCAGATGTCGATCCCCATGCGCAGGCAGAGCAGCTTGAGTTCATTGACCAGCGCGATGTTGACGCAGCGGTAGATGTTCTCCAGCAGCTTGGTCATTTCCGCGACCGCGGGCGAAGAGACGGGCACGGTGCGATGGAAGATCGCTCCGTAAAGACCGCAAGCCAGTTCGGATGCCTGAAGGTTCAACCCGCCGACCACCTTGGGGATGTCGCGGCGGGCCACGGTGGTGTTGCCCGGGTCCTCGCGTTCGGGAGAGAAGGCGACAAAGAACTCCTTTCCCGTGGCTGGCTCGCTCCGCGCGGCTTTCAGGCCGGCGCGGTTCTCCCGCTCCAGGATCGGAACCACGACCTCTTCCGTGGTTCCGGGATAGGTCGTGCTTTCGAGAACGACCAGTTGCCCGGGTCGCAGGTGAGGAGCGATGGCGTGCGTAGTGTTGGTGATGAAGCTGAGATCGGGCTCGTGGTATTCGTCCAGGGGCGTAGGGACGCAGATGATGATCGCATCCATCTCTTCCAGCCTCGAATAGTCGGAAGTCGCCGCAAAACCCAGAGCCTGCGCCGCCTGGATCTCTTCGGCCGCGATGCGGTAGATGTAAGAACCGCCGGCGGCTAGCTTTTCGACCTTACGGGCATCGATATCGAAGCCCGTGACCCGGAACTTCTGTTCGCTGTATAACAAGGCCAAGGGAAGCCCGACATAGCCCAGTCCAATGATGCCGACCTGAGCTTGACGCTGCTCGATCCTGCTCTTTAGCTGGTCAAAAGCGGTATCCGTGGCTGTCTGGGGAGTCATGAGGCCGTCCGTCACAGGGTTGCAGACCACTGCGGAGTGAATCGATTTTAGCATGCGGCGGGTGGGCCTGCTGATTCCGGAATGGAAGGCGCCGGAGGGTTACACCCCGAAATGAGCAAGGAATGAAAGATAGGCCCTGGAAAGCGCGGCTTTGGCTGCTGGCAGTCCTCGTGATCGCAGCTCTGATCGTGCTGGCGGCCAATGCCGGCAGCATGCTGGTCGTGGACGCTCCGCAGCGGTCCGACGTGATTCTGGTTCTGGCCGGGGAGACCGACCGCCGTCCGGCGCGGGCGCTGGAGCTTCTGCATCAGGGCTTCGGGCGGCGAGTGGTGATTGACGTCCCTGCGGGAGCCATGGTCTACGAGTTCACGCAGGTGCAGTTGGCGGAAAAGTACATCCACGACCTTCCTGAAGGCGCGTCCATCAGCGTGTGCGCCATCGAAGGACTTTCGACTCGGGATGAGTCCCACGACGCGGAGAAGTGCCTGGCTCACCAGGAGGGCAATCGAGTCCTGATTGTGACCTCCAATTTTCACACTCGCCGTGCTCTCAGCATCTTCCGCCACGAAGTGCCGGGGAAGTCTTTTTCCGTGGCCGCAGCTTACGATGATTCGCAGTTCGCCGCCCGATGGTGGACTCACCGCGAATGGGCCAAGACTTGCTTCTACGAATGGATCCGCTTTTTGTGGTGGACCGCCGTCGACCGCTGGCGCTGAACTCCACTGAGATAAACCGCTTATCTGAAGCGGTTTGATAGGACAAGGAATACATAAGTTTTCCACTGCAAAAGGGCTGCGATAGCACAAAAAACATTGACTGGCAATAACGAAGGAGGGTAGGATTCCGAGCAAGGTCACCTAACTAGTTATTAACGGAGTGTGGGAATGGGTAAGCCGGCTTTCCGCAAGATGGTGAGTTGCGTGCTTGTGTTCCTGTTTCCCGGTGCCATGTGGGCCGCAGACTCCAATGCGGCCATGCTTTATACGAATGGCCCTGCCTGGGTGAACGGCGCACACGTGCCGCGCTCCGCCTCCTCCATTTTCTCCGGCGACCTGCTGCAGACCCGCTCCGATTCGGTGGCCAACATCAACCAGCCCGGATCGACCATCACGGTTTTGTCCGATTCCCTGGTGAAGTTCGAAGGCGGCTCGGTGGACTTGGAGCACGGCGGCGTGACCGTCTCGACGTCCCGAGGAACAGCTGCCACGGCGGGTGATGTGAAGGTTGCGCCCGCGTCCTACTCGTGGACCGAGTTCAATGTGATCGATGTCGATGGAACCGTCCGCATCTCCGCTCGCAAAGGCGATCTCACGATCACTGACGGCAAAGAGGTGGTTACCCTGGCGCAAGGCCAGGAAACGACCCGCAACGAGCAGTCCAGCGACAACGACCAGGACAAGAGCGGCAAGAGCAAGAAAAAGCGGCGCTCCGGGGCTGCGCCGGCCGCCGGCGGCGGGATCATGAACTCTCCCCTCGCGATCGGCATTGGCGCCGGAGCCGTGGCCGGCATCACTACCTGGGTGCTGATCAAGAACGATAATCCAGCCAGCCCAACCCAACCTTAGATTTTCCCGACATGATCGCTAGACGACTTCGGAAGCGGGCAGGATTTCTTCGCTCTGGCTGGGCGCAGGTTTGCGTTTGCGCGAGCGCTGCAACAGGCGTGGGGAAGCCGCGATTGTACAGAAAACATAGAAGAGCGCGGCGTTGGCGGGAATCTGCAGGTTGAAATCAAAGAAGCTGTGAACCAGGATCCCCGTCAGGCCCAGTACCGCGGCCAAGGTAACCGCACCACTCAGGTTAGAGGTCCAGTTCTTGAGCTTGGGCGCGGCTTTGCCGTAGAGGACAGCCAAAAACCAGACCATGGTCGCGAAGCCCGCCAGTCCCGTCTCGGCCAGCAACTGCAGGTAGTCGTTATGCGCTTCATTGACAAAGAAGTTGGTATAGAAGGAGCGAAACTGCGGGTAAACCACGGGAAAGGTTTCAAGCCCCCAGCCCAGAACGGGCTTTTCGCGGAACATGCGCAAGGCGTCGCGGTCAATGGAGAGCCGCATACCGCCAGAAATCTCGGAGCGGGCTTCGCTGGAGATGCTGAAAACGCGGCCCGTCAATTCCTTGCCTCCCAGCCAGGCCAGCAAGCCGACCAGCACCACCGCAAACGCACCGGCGCCGATCGCGATGCGCATGCCCTTTTTTTGCCGGACCAGTAATACCAGGAGTACGGTCAGCTCGACCAGGATCGCCAGCATGCCGCCGCGGGAACCACAAAGAAAGACCGTTCCCGCCATCAGGGCTGCCGCGGCCCCGGCCGCGGCGCGCTGCTTCTGATGGGCCAGTTGAGTAAGGGACAGCACCAGGGGAATGGGCACGAGCAGTTCCATCAAGCCCGCATAGTGATTGCGGTTCACATAGGGACCGTAGATGTTGCCTCCCAGACGCGGCTGGCGCAGCCAATAGAGTTTGCCATTCGGAGCGATGGCCTGCAGCAAGGCAAATGCAGCCACTACGGTGCCGTAGACGATGAAAATCTGGGCAAGGTTGCGCGCCTGCGTGCCGCGCAGCAAAGTCTGCGCGGAAAGAAAACAGAGCAGGGCATAAGCCACGTACAACAGCGCTCCGGAAACCGTGTCGTGCGGGTAAGCACTCGCCCGCAAGGCAATTTGAACGAGGATGACGGCTCCGAACGCGGCCATGGGCAGGAAAAGCGCATTCCACTCGATGGTCAACTCGCCATCCAGCCACTGCTTGGCAAACCAGAGAACCAGCAGAAGAGCGGAGCCCGTTTCCAAAACGAAAATGGACCACGGTTCGACCGCGCCGAAGGCCAGTGGGCCGAACATCAGCAGGCCGAACGTGGCGTAGAACAGCACGTCGTTGAGCCGGGCGGAGAGGAGCTTACGGTTATTTTCCGTAATCTGCGGCGAGATCTTGTTCGTGATTTTCCGTATCGCCATGAAGTCGCAGTGATTCTCGCCCGGGCTCGCTAGGATGGTTTTCGCGCGAGGTGAAAGTCGTCGATCCAGAGCTTACCACGGATGGGATTGCCTGCCGGAAGGCGGCGGACGTGCAGTACGACCAGTTTGCAATCCGGGCCGGTGGTGAACTCGCCATCGACGGACTTCCAGAATCCGGCCGCGTTCAATTCGTCGCTGTCGTAGTAGATTGCCAGTGTGTACATATCTTGAATGGTGATATGCGGGCCGCCTGCGCCCTCCAGTTCTCCATTCTTGTAGTAAGCGGTGAAATCGTAGGAGGTGTTCGGTTGCACGGCGACGAGCTGATAAAAGCCGGCGTCGGTGATCCCCGGACCGTCGAAGGTAATGAGCAGGGAGCGACGCCCGGAGTGAAAATCGCTGGGATCGAGGGTCAGCGTGACCCCGGACTGCTTCTGATATTGCCAATCGAAGCCGCCGTTCAAGACGTCAAAACTGAAGGTGCCATTCACGATCAGGTTGCCGGGTGTGGGCAAGTAGCCGGTAAGGCCGAATCGGTCGGCTGTCTGTTGCCAGGCTTCGACGGCCTTATCGACCTCCTTGTGCAGGATCAGATAGTGCAGGTATTCAAAGGCATAACGAATCTCGAAGGGCTCCGACGTCTGCATCAGCGCATTCCAAACCTTGAACGTGCCGTCCGTTTCCTGCCTGCTTTCGAGCAGGGTCAGGAAGGCGATGTAGGCGTCGGCATTATGCGGAACCACATCCCGGAGCAGGGCGTCCACGTCGGGCTGAATTCGCCAGCAGAACTGGATGGATGAGGCCGCCAGAGAAGTGTCGTTGGCCATCACGACACGAAACTCGCGCAAGGCTTTCTCATTCTCGCCTTGAACCAGGTAGAGATTGGCCGCCTCCCAGGCCACATCGGGAGTCATGGCATCGGCGTGGATGGCGTGCTCGAGGGCCGCCGTCTGACCGGGGGTGTCTCCCATCACTTGATAGGCGCTGGCCAGATCGAACCAGTAGCGGGCGGAGTGGGGATTGAGTTGGACCGCGGCGCGATACAGTCCGATCGCGCTGGCCGGATCGCGACCCACCAGATCGTAGTAGCGTCCGAGGTGATCGCGATAGTCGGCGTTGCTCGGATCGAGCCAGGCGGCCCGCCGCAGACTGCTCAATTCGACCCGGCTGCCCAGCCACGAGGCCACGACTTCCCGCGCCGCCAGGCTCAGGTATACAGCTGCGACAACGATGACAAGGACCGCGAGCGTCCGTTTCCGCGCGGCTGTCTGGAAGGAAATCTTCATGTCGTGCGAGGTATGAGTCGGCTACGCGCTGCTGGAGGACGGCGAAGCCTCCTCGGCCTCGTCGACTTCGTCTTCGTTGCTGGAGAGTTCGCCCTCACGGTAATAGCGGGCATACTTTCCCTGATACTCGTAGTAGTAGTAGTAATCCGGCGAGCTCAGATCCACGGCATTCAGCAGTACGCCGATGACCTTGGCATTGACCTGGGCGAGAATGTTGCGGGCCCGGCGCAGGGCCTGCTTGCTGGTTTGCCCGGAGCGAATGACCAGCACAACGGCGTCGGCGCGCGGGGAAAGCACCACCGCGTCGGTCACCGAAAGCGTGGGCGGCGTATCAACCACGATGTGATCGTACTGTTCGCAAAGCTTATTCAGCACGTCCCGCATGTTCGTCGAGGCCAGCAGTTCGGCAGGATTCGGTGGCGGCGTGCCTGCCGTCAGGACCATCAAATTGGGAAGGAGCGGGCTGCGCGTGATCGCCTGCTCCAGCGTGGTGCTGCCGGTCAGGACGTTGCTCAAGCCGCTGCGCGGGCCCATGCCGAGAGTCTTGTGAATGCTGGGACGCCGCAGGTCGGCGTCGATCAGCAACACCTGCACTCCCTTCTGCGCCAGCACCACCGCGCAGTTGATGCTGGTCGTACTTTTTCCTTCCTGCGGCAGCGCGCTGGTGACCATGATGACTTTGGGCGGTGCGCCAAGGTTGGAGAGCAGCAGCGAGGTGCGCAGAGCGCGGTAGGACTCTGCCATCTGCGATTGCGGGCGAACCTGCGTCACCAACTCAACTGCTTCCTTCGAAGATGCAATGACCAGCCTTTTGGCGTGCGGACCTTCCTGCGCCGACTTGGAGCCGAGGGGAATCATGCCCAAAGAAGCCAGTCCGGAGATCATCTGAGCCTGCTCGGTAGTGCGAATGGTGTTGTCCAACCCCTCCAATAGAAAAGCAATCAGGATGCCGGTTGCGAGTCCCACAACCACTCCAAAACCAAGGTTGCGGGGGATGTTGGGCTCGATGGGAGAGGTCGGCCGGCGCGCCGTATCCACGATCTTGAAGTTGTTGGCGCGCAACCCCGCCGAGACTCCTGCCTCCTTCAGTCTCTGGAGCAGGCCTTCGTAGAGAGCGCGATAGGTATCCGAGTCGCGCTTGAGCAGGTTGTACTCGATCGCGCTCTCGTTGAGCTTGTTGGCTTCCTGCTTTTGCTTCTCGAGGGCCTCGCGCAGCATGCCTTCGCGCTGCAGAGCGGTCATGTACTCGCCGCGAACCTTGCTCACGACCTTTTTCATCTCGTTCTGAATCTGGACATCGACTTCCTTCAGCTGGCTATTCAACTGAGCGAGCTTGGGATAGGAGGGACCGAACTGCGTATTCAGGTCGGCCGCCTGAATCTTCAGATCGGCCTGCTTGCTGCGCAAGTTTTCCAGCAGCGCGGAGGTCGATTGGGCGCCGGAGCCGGCATCGGCAATACCCCCGGCGCTGGAGGCGATTGCGTCGGGATCTCCGGATTCGACCAGGCGATAGAAGGCCTCCTTGTCCATGCGCTCGCTCTCGGCAGACGTCAGTTCCTTGTTGAGTTCGTCGAGTTTCTCGGTGGTGATGTTCTGTTTCTCGTCGATGCCCAGGATCTCGTGCTCTTTCTGATAGCGCACCAGCTTTTCCTGGGAGGTTTCGACTTTCATCTGCATGTCGACGAGCTGCTTCTGGAGCCAGTCCGAGGCCTGCATCGTGGATTCGAAGCGGGCCTTGAAGTTGTTCTCCACATAGGTGCTCATCAGCGTGTTGACCACGTTTTGAGCCATGTCCGGGTCGGCACTGCGGTAGTGAATATCGATGATGCGCGTATTCGGACTGAGTGAAACGCGAAGATTTCCCTTAAAGGCGCCGAGCGCCGCGGAAGCCCGCGCGGGATCGATTTGCAGGGGATCGGGAGCGAGGTCGAGCGAGGAGGGCGTCGGCGCCGCCCCGCCGCCGAAGTCCGGCCGCCGATCGAGGTTCAGTTCCCGGATCACCTGCAGCGCCAGCAGGTCGCTCTGCAGGATTTTTACTTCGGTGTCCAACTCGGAAGGATCGTAGTAGTCCAGATTGAAAGTAGCGGAGTTTTGGAAGGGCAGAGTGGCGTCCGCCTTGCCGATGTCGATGGAGCCTCCGGCCTCGTAGATCTTGGTCATGCGGAGACTGGCAAGGGTCACCACGGAGAAGATGGCAGCTAAACAGCTCAGGACGATCCACTTGCGCTTGAGCAGAACCCGGACATACTCGCCCAGGACAGACTCATGGGGAGCCGGCTGGGAATACTGCGACCCCATCAGCCGGCCCAGGTCCAAAGCCTGGGTGGGCTGCATTTCGCGAATATTGGGGTTATTCGCCGGTACCAGGGGTCCGAATTCCATGCCTGCTCCTCAACAATTTCCGCTACGGTTCCAGGCCCGAAAGGGCCCGTCCTGCCATCTGCGCGCGCACAAAAAAGTTCCGGTTCGAACAGGCTGGTTCATCGCGCGGGGAACTGTTTCGCACTGAACGACTGGAGAGTTCGTTCGACATTCTAGCATTGGATTCGGGAAAGTAATGGCGAATTTTCAGCCGGCGCATTCCAGTTATGCCGCCTTCCGCGCTCGATTCTAATGAAAGTCCGCTATACTAGCGGGCAACGTGCGATCCAGCTGGAACCACGATCAGGCGTGTATAGAAGAGATGTCGGATTCGACGGGGCAGACAGGATGAATTGGTCGGAACAGGTGGTCCTGGTGACGGGCGGGACGGGGTCGTTTGGGAAGAAGTTCGTCGAGATCATGCTGAAGGAGTACCGGCCCAAGCGCCTGGTGATCTTCAGCCGCGATGAACTCAAGCAGCACGACATGCGGGCGGCGGGCCTGGATCATCCCAGCTTGCGTTACTTCATTGGCGATGTACGCGATCCGGGGCGGCTGGAACGGGCGCTGGCAGGGGTCACGGTAGTGATTCACGCCGCGGCGCTGAAGCAGGTCCCGGCTTGCGAATACAACCCGTTCGAAGCCATTCAGACCAACATCATGGGCGGGCGCAACGTGATTGACGCCGCCATCAATCAGGGGGTGCGGCGGGTTCTGGCCCTGAGCACCGACAAGGCGGTCAACCCCATCAACCTCTACGGAGCCACGAAGCTGTGTGCCGAGAAGATGTTCGTACAGGCCAACGCGTACGCGGGCGCACAGGACTCGCGCTTCAGTTGTGCGCGTTACGGCAACGTGGTGGGCAGCCGGGGGAGCGTCATTCCGGTGTTCCAGGAGCAGCGCCGCCGTGGCCGCATCACTCTGACGGATGCGCGCATGACCCGGTTCTGGCTCACTCTCGAGCAGGGGGTGGAGTTCGTGGTGAGCTGCATCGAGCAGATGCACGGCGGCGAGATTTTTGTTCCCAAAATTCCCAGCATGCGGATGGCGGATCTGGCGGAAACGATCGCGCCGGGATGCGAGATCGAGACGATTGGAATTCGTCCGGGAGAAAAATTGCACGAGGTTCTGGTTTCCGACGACGAGGCGCGGAACACGGTTGAGGTCGAAGACCGCTACATCATTCAGCCCGCACACCCCTGGTGGAGGCGGGAGAACTGGGTGAACGCCCGACCGCTGCCGGAAGGCTTCCGCTATGCCAGCGACACCAACGAGAGATGGCTGACGGGACGCGAGTTGCAGGAGCTAATTGCGCCGGATGAGCCTGAGGAACAGCCCATCCCAGCCCAGATTCCCGCGTAGGACTGTCATCATGAGTGCGACCTCGGTCATCCCGCTGACTGCCGCGATGCAGGCTCTCGCCCTCCACGGCGGCTCGCCGGTGCGCAAGACTCTTCTACCCTACGGACGGCAATCGGTCGACGAGGCGGATATCCAAGCCGTGGTGGACGTTCTGCGCTCCGATTGGCTGACCACCGGGCCCAAAGTCGGGGAATTCGAAGAGATCTTTGCCCTCCGCGTGGGCGCGGCGCATGCGGTGAGCTTCACTTCCGGTACGGCTGCCCTGCACGCTGCCGCGTTTGCCGCGGGGCTGAAGCCCGGCGATGAAGCCATCACCACACCCCTCACCTTTGCTGCCACCGCAAATTGTGTCCTGTATCAAGGCGCGACCCCTGTGTTTGCGGACGTCAGCAATGACACGATTAATCTCGACCCTGAGCGGGCGTTAAGCAAAATCTCTGCGAAGACGCGCGTTGTGATTCCTGTCGACTATGCCGGACACCCCGCGGACATGGCGGCGTTCACGGATATCGCGCGCCGACACGGGCTCATCGTGATTGAGGATGCGTGTCACGCTTTGGGCGCTGAATATGGCGGGCGGCGAGTGGGAAGCATCGCCGACATGACCGTGTTCAGCTTTCATCCGGTCAAGCACGTTACGACCGGTGAAGGTGGAATGGTCACCACAGACAATCCTCAACTCGCCGAGACGCTGCGCCGCTTCCGTAATCACGGAATCTCGAGCGATGCCCGGCAGCGCCAGAAAGCTGGCCAGTGGCACTACGAGATGGTACTGCTGGGATTCAACTATCGCCTGCCGGATGTCGCGTGCGCGCTGGGCATCGAGCAGTTGAAGCGGCTCGATGCGAATCTGGCGCGCCGGCGGCAGATCGCTGCCGAATATACGGCCGCGTTCCGTGAAGTGCCGGGCGTGATTTCGCCCGCTGTTCGGAGCGACGTGAATCCAGCGTGGCATTTGTATCCGATTCGACTGGATCTGGAGAAGCTGACGGCGGACCGCTCGGAAATCTTCCGCGCTCTGCGAGCGGAAAATATCGGCGTGAATGTGCATTACATCCCTGTGCATACGCACCCCTACTACCGGGAACGGTTCGGATATCGCGGCGGCGAGTTTCCTGTGGCCGAGAATGCCTACGCGCGCTTGATCAGTCTTCCCATGTTCCATGGCATGATCACCCAGGATGTGAAAGACGTGATTGCCGCGGTGACCAAGGTGTGCTCCGCCTATCTGAAGTAGCACTTTCCCCGGAGGCCCGGATTGCCTGACCAACCCAGGTTCCTCAGCGGTTCGAAGATCTACCTCCGTCCCCTGGAACGCGCCGATCTGAATGAACGCTATCTGCATTGGCTGAACGATGCGGAAGTAACCCAGTATCTGGAGACGGGAGCATTCCCCACTACCCGGGATGATTTGGAGAAGTTTTACGCCCAGGTTACGGGATCATCGACGGAAGTGATTTTTGCCATCGCCGACCGGAAGACCCACGCGCATATCGGAAACGTGAAGCTGGGACCGATCAACTGGGTGCATCGGCGGACGATGTTCGGCATCATGATCGGCGACAAACGCTTTTGGAGACGCGGAGTGGGCGAAGAAGTTACGCGACTCATGGTGGAATATGCGTTTGATCGCCTCAATCTGAACCGCGTTGGCCTGGTAGTTTTTGAGGAGCACGAGTCCGCGGTACGGTGCTATCAGAACGTGGGATTCAAGGTAGAAGGGTGTCTGCGCGAGCAGATGTACCAGGGCGGGAAGTACAAGAATCATCTGTGGATGGGCCTGCTGAAGTCCGAGTACAAGACGCCGCGGGCAAAAAAGGGCAAGTAGAATAGTCTTGCCCGCGGTCGTCAAACTGGCGCTCATACCGGCAATTCATGAACCGCAGGAAATCACTTGAGACTGTGAGGCGCTCCGCCTGAACCTGCTTCTGACGATACCTGCGAGCGCACAGCACTGCCAATGACTCTGAGTATCCAGCCCATCGAGAACGTTGCAGGCTGCAAAGAGCTGTGGCAGCGGCTGGCGCGCGATTGTCCCGACGCCTGGTTCTGGCACACCTGGGCGAACCTGCAATTCAATCTGATTGCCGCTGAGAAGAGCGAGCCGCGCAACCTGTCGTTTTTTGTAATGCGAGATGCCCAGCCGGTGGGGCTGGCGCCCTTGCTTGTGAACCGAATCCAGGTCGCGGATCAGGCGGCGTACGACGCGTCGTGCTACGGTGGACCGTTGCCCTGGCCAGCTTTCATCGCCGGACTGCCGGAAGCAGAGGCTGCTGAGGAATTCGCACTGCGCGAACTGGAGAAGTGGGCGCGCGCAGCCGGGGCGGAGCGAATCCGGTTACGGCTGGAGGCGCCGTCTCCTGCGGGGGATGATCCTCAACGATTGGAACGAGCTGTGCGCCTGAATTATTTGGACAGCTCGTACGACAGTCATTGGATCCGCCTCGGCGAGCACACGCTGGCGGGAGTGCGGGAGCGATACCGGCGCTATGTGAAGAAGTTTGGCCCGGCCTACGAGATGTCTGTCGCGGAGTGCGAAGCGGTGACGCCGGCTCTCGAGGAGTTTTACTTTCAATTGCATGTCAAAGATGCGGGCGGGCAGTTTCGCTCCCGTGAGAGTTATCGCCTGCAGGCCGATCTGGCGCGGTGCGGGGAAGCCTTTTTTGTGATTGCCCGAAAGCGGGCCAGCAATGAAATCGCGGGAATGCTGCTGGTGAGCGCATACAAGAAAGCTGCCTACGACAACTCAGTGGCAGTCGATCCTGAGGCACAGGATGAATACGTATCGCATCTGTTGAAGTGGAAAGCGATCGAAGAGCTGCTGCATCGTGGCTTCGAGAGTTATGAACTGGGGCCGAAGTCAGGCTGGCCCGGGTTCATGTCGCTGCCGAGCGAGAAGAACCGAGGCATCAGTCACTTCAAGGAAGGCTGGGATCGGGGAAATACGCGGCGGGTAATGGTGGCGGAAAAATTCTTCACTGCGCGTCTGCTGCAGGCACACATGCGTTTGCAAACGGATTCTTTGGAAAAATATTTCGGGCTCAAGTGAATTGCGATGAGCGGCGCAGAACGTGTCATTCGACCAAGTTCGCGATGATAGTATTTCAATCCAAATCGGAAAGCATGGCATGAAAACGCTGGTGGTGGGCGGCGGCTCGATCGGCAGACGGCATCTCGCGAACCTGCGGCAGTTGGGGGTCGAGCGCATGGGATTGGTCGAAACCGAGCCTTCCCGGCGACAGGCCGTGGCGGCTGAGCTTTCCGCGACAGGGTTTTCGCGGTTGGGCGACGGGCTGGACTGGGCTCCGGACTTCGTTGTGGTGGCCACCCCGACCCATCTGCACGCGACGCAGACGCTGGAGATCGTGCGGCGAGGTCTCCCTGTGTTCGTAGAAAAACCGCTGGCGCATACCGACGCTGGGCTCGCCGAAATCGAAGAACTGGTTGCGCGCGAGAAAATTCGTTCTCTGGTCGGCTGCAACATGCGCTTCCATCCCGGCCCTGCCAGGGTCAAGAATTTGCTCGACGAAGGATGCCTGGGGAAGGTTCTTTTTGCGCGCGTGCACACAGGGTCTTACCTGCCCGAGTGGCGTCCGGGTTCGGACTACCGCCAGAATTACGCGGCACGAACCGAAACTGGTGGAGGGTGCCTGCTCGATTGCATCCATGAGATCGACCTGGCGCGCTGGTATCTCGGCGAGGTGCAGACGGTGTTTTGCAGCGCGGGTCATCTGAGTTCGCTTGAGATCGAGACCGAAGATGTTGCCATTCTGGTCTGCCATCATGCGAGCGGAGCGATGTCGGAGATTCATCTGGACTACGTGCAGCGGACGTACGAGCGAGGATGCCAGGTCGTCGGCGAAATGGGATCCGTCTTCTGGGACTTCAACAGCAAGGCGGTCCGCTGGTACAACGCCGCCAGCAAGGAATGGACGACTTACAAGCAGCCGGAGGCGTGGGAACTCAATCAGATGTATGTTGACGAGATGAAGCACTTCCTCAATTGCTTGCGCGAGCAACGGCCTACGGTGCTGACGATCCCGGATGCGGCGGCTCTGATGCGGGTCGTGTTTGCGGCCAAAGCTTCCGCTGAACAGGGGAAGATGCTTGCAGTGGGAGAAGTTACGCGGTGCGCTTAGTTCTGATCCAGGCGAGAATGGGATCTTCGAGGTTTCCGGGCAAGGTCCTGCAGGATCTTTGCGGGCGTCCCATGCTGTGGCACGTTGTGAACCGCGCGCGCCGAGCCAAGGGCGCGGACAAGGTCGTGGTGGCGACTACGGACCAGTCGCCGGATGACGCGATTGCGGATTTTTGCCGGCGGGAAGGAATTGGATGTTATCGCGGCAGCGAAGCGGATGTGTTGGACCGCTTTTATCAGGCGGCACGGGCAAATGGCGGCGACGTGGTGGTGCGAGTCACGGCTGATTGTCCGCTGATCGACCCCGCGGTCATCGACGAAGTCGTGACGCGATTCGAGCGCGGCGACTGTGACTATGCGTGCAACGTTATTCGCTACACGTATCCCGACGGACTCGATACCGAAGTATTTTCCTTTGCGGCGCTGGAGCGGGCGTGGCGCGAAGCCCGCAAGCCATCGGAGCGCGAGCACGTTACTCCTTATCTGCGCACGGACAAGTTTCGGGTCGCAAGCGTCGAGAGTCATGTGGCGCTGCCGCCGGGGCAACAGCGCTGGACCGTGGATCATCCTGCCGACCTGGAGTTCGTGCGTAAGATCTACGAGGCGTTTTCGCAGAACGGAGATTTCGGATTGCGAGAAGTGCTCGATTTATTGAAAGAGAGGCCCGAGTTGGCGACCATTCAGGTAGAAACCATTACGAACGCAGGGTATTACAAGAGTCTCTATCAGCAGGCGAAGACGGGCCCGGCACCCAGGCTCACTTTGGCGCAGTCTCAGGCTTGGCTGGAGCGGTCCAGGAAAGTGATTCCCGGCTGCGCGCAAACGTTCAGCAAGGGATATACGCAATACGTACAGGGCGTGGCGCCGATATTTCTCGAGCGCGGCAAAGGCTGTCGCGTGTGGGACGTGGACGGCAACCAGTACATCGACTACGTGCAGGGATTGCTGCCGAACATTCTCGGCTACGCGCACGAGGGAGTGAACGCGGCCGTAGCGGCCCAGCTTTCCCAGGGGCATAGCTTTTCTTTGCCCCATCCGCTCGAAGTGCAACTGGCGGAACGGTTGACCCGGCTTATTCCCTGTGCCGAGATGGTGCGCTTTGGCAAGAACGGATCGGATGCCACTTCCGGCGCGGTGCGGGCGGCGCGCGCTTTCACCGGCCGCGAGCGCATCGCCTGCTGTGGCTATCACGGCTGGCAGGACTGGTACGTCGGCAGCACGACCCGCAATGCTGGCGTTCCCAAGGCGGTGCGCGAACTGACGCATCCTTTCCCTTACAACGATCTTGCCAGCCTGGAAAAACTGCTGGAAGAACATCACGGCGAGTTTGCCGCGGTGATCATGGAACCGGTGAATTTCGTCGAGCCTGCGCATGGTTTTCTGGAAGGAGTGAAACATCTGGCTCAGCGGCACGGAGCCCTGCTGATTTTTGACGAGATCTGCACTGGCTTCCACTTTGGGTTGGGAGGCGCGCAGAAACTCTTTGGCGTGACCCCGGACCTGGCTTGCTTCGGCAAAGCCATGGGGAATGGGTTCCCCATTTCGTGCGTGGTGGGACGCGCGGACGCGATGCGCGTGTTCGATGAGATCTTTTTCAGCTTCACTTTCGCCGGTGAGGTCGCGGCGATGGCCGCGGCCATGAAGGTGCTCGACGTGCTCGAGCAGACTGATGCTCTGGCGCGGATGGAAGCGAACGGGCGCACGCTGCAGGATGGAATCGCCGCTATGGCGAGGGAGGCCGGACTCGACCAGCGTGTTCGGGCCGTTGGACGTCCTCAGTGGTCGCTCATGAAGTTCAGCGATCAGAATGGTGCCGATAGCCCGCTGTTGAAGAATCTATTCCAGCAGGGAGCGGTCAAGCGGGGCGTGCTGTTGCTGGTGACACATAATCTCACCGCCGCGCACGATGCTCAGGCCATTCATCAGACGCTCGAAGTCTACGCGGAAGTTCTGAAGACGCTGGCGATGTGGCTGGAGGATTCCAATCCCGCGCGCTTTCTGGAAGGGCCCATGACTCAACCGGTATTCCGCGTACGATGAATCTCCTCTTCCGGGCGGACGCCAGCGTCAGGATCGGTACAGGTCATGCCATGCGTTGCCTTGCGCTGGCGCAGGCCTGGCAGGATGCCGGTGGAGGCACGGCGTTTGCCATGGCGGAGTCTACGGCCGCACTCACCGCCAGGCTCTCAGCCGAGTCGTGTGAGATTCATCCTGTTACGGCCGCTGCAGGGACAGAGGAGGATGCGCGCCAAACCATCGCGCTTGCGCGGGAACAGCAATCCGAGTGGATCGTAGTCGACGGCTATCCGTTCACAGGCGAATATCAACGCGCGCTGAAAGCCGAGGGATTTAAGATCCTCTTTCTCGACGACTACGGCCACGCTGCTCACTATAGTTCGGATCTGGTTCTGAATCAGAATGTGTCAGCCGAGGAAAAGCTTTACGCTAACCGCGAGGCTTACACTGAGCTTCTCCTTGGCCCGCGATACTGCCTGCTGCGCCGGGAGTTCGCGGTCTGGCGGGATTGGAAGAGACAGATTCGTCTCGCGGGCCGCCGCGTGCTGGTGATGATGGGAGGCAGTGATCCCGAGAACCTCACAACGCGAGTGATGGAAGCGCTGGCCCTCGTCGAGATCGAGGATCTGGAAGCCACGGTCGTGGTAGGTGGCAGCAGTCCCTACTATGATCTGTTGTCGCGACAGGCCGTTCGATCCGGGAGAATCACCGTGCGGCGGGATGTGACCGATGTTGCGGAATGGATGTCCTGGGCCGACGCAGCCGTCTCGTCCGCGGGGACGACTTGCTGGGAGATTTGCCTGCTGGCACTGCCCGCCGTCCTGATCGCCGTGGCGGCGAACCAGGCCGCGGTGGCGCAGGAACTGGGTCGGCAGGGCTGCGTGGTCTATCTGGGAGAGACGCACGATTTCAGCGTCCAGGGACTCGCAGAAAAGCTGCAGATGCTGCTCGGTTCCGTTGAGACCCGGCGCACCATGTCACTGCGCAGCCGCGAACTGGTGGATGGAAAAGGCGCGGAGCGTGTGGTCTCCATCATGCGCGCTGGGTTGCGCTTGCGGGCGGCGAAAGAAAGTGACAGCCGGCTCCTATGGGAGTGGGCCAATGACGCGCGGGTGAGGGCCGCGGCGTTCTCGATGGTGCCGATTCCCTGGGAACAGCACGAAGTCTGGTTCGCGGGTAAGATGAAAGATCCTCGCTGCCATATTCTGGTGGCCGAAGACGACCAGTGCCGGGCACTGGGACAGTTTCGCGTGGACTGGCGTTCTGAGCATGACGGTGAAATCGACGTCAGCGTATCATCCCAGCGGCGAGGCGGCGGGCTCGGAGCTGTGCTGATCGAACTCGGCGCGAGCAGAGCTTTCGCCGAAGGAGGCGGGCGCCTGCATGCCTTCGTAAAAAGCGACAATGTACCCTCGTGCCGGGCTTTCGAGCAGGCCGGCTTTGCCAGCATCGGCGAGGAAACGGTGCATGGCCAGCCCGCAATTCACTATGTGTGCAGCAGAGCACGATCAACCTCGAGGAGCGAATGATGTCCCGCGCAACTCAGTCGGAGCTGCTGGAGCAGCGAATTGTCGAGAACACTTCGGCGCAGGGGGTCGATCTCGCGACATGGATTTTCGAGCGAGTGCGAGTTCAGCCAGGCGCCCGCGTGCTGGAGCTCTGTTGTGGGACCGGCGGACAGACCTTGCCGCTGCTCGAACGGGTGGGCAACGAGGGCTCAGTTGTAGCGCTCGATATTTCCAGGAGCGCATTGGACACGCTGATGGCGAAGGCCGGAGCCGAGAATGGCAAAAGGCTCACCTGCGTCGAAGCCAACATCGATGAGTTTTCATCCTCCTTGCTGCAGGCAGGCCGCGCTCGGGCGGGAGTACTGCAGGATGGTTTCGATCTGATATTTTGCGCTTACGGCCTTTACTACAGTTCCGATGCCCAGCGCACGCTGCGCGAAATGCGATCCCGTTTGAAGCGGGAAGGCAGGATTGTGATGGTGGGCCCTTTTGGACCCAACAACCGGCAGTTGTTCGATCTCGTGCGCGCCAGCGGGGTTGTCCTATCCGAGCCGGTGGTGTACTCGAGCGAGAGGTTCATGCTGCAGACGGTTTTGCCCTGGAGCGCGGAGAATTTCGCATCGACTTCGGTCCACACCATGGTGAACCCGGTGCGTTGGAGTGCCGCGGAACGGGTGCTGAATTACTGGCAAAACACCACTTTCTATGATGCCGCGAAGCGCGAGCCGTTTGAACAGCTACTGCGGGCGCACTTTGCCGAACACCAGGAGTTTGTCAACGAAAAATGGGTGATGCTGGTGGAGATGAGCCATGGCCGCAGCTAGCCGCATCCTCGTGATCGCGGCCCATCCCGATGACGAAGTGCTGGGATGCGGCGCGACGGCTGCGCGGCTGGTCGCGGAAGGCCACGAGGTACACTTCGCAATTCTGGGTGAAGGGATCACTGCGCGATGCCGGCAGAGAGGCGATGCGGACACTCCGCAGTTGTCTGCACTGCATCAGCAGGCGCAAGCGGCGGCGGCAAAAGTCGGAGTGAAGAATGTGATTCTCCACAAGCTACCAGACAATCGCCTCGACACGCTTCCTCTGCTCGAGGTGGTGAAGATCATTGAAGAGCTTGTGGACCGGCTGAAACCGGAGGTGATCTATACCCATCACGGCGGCGATCTCAACATCGACCACGCGGTGATTCACCGTGCCGTGCTGACCGCCACGCGCCCCCTCGCCGGACAGACGGTCCGGGAGATATATGCCTTCGAGGTTCCGTCCTCGACCGAATGGGCCTTTCAGCGCCTGGAGCCAGCCTTCCGGCCGAACGTGTTCGTAGATGTCACGCGCACACTGGAAGCTAAGATTGCTGCCATGGAGTGTTATGAAAGTGAGCGGCGCAAATTTCCCCACCCGCGGTCTCCGGAAGCGCTGCGAGCCATAGCCGTCCGGTGGGGAAGCGTGGCGGGATGCGGAGCCGCGGAAGCTTTCGAGCTGGTGCGTAGCGTTCGCCCGCAACCGGAGTAACCAATGCCGGCTGAAATCAGAATCGGGGAGCGAGTCGTCGGGGCCGGGCATCCCACGTATGTGGTTGCAGAGGTCTCTGCCAATCATCACCAGAAGTTCGACGAGGCGGTGAAGATTGTGCAGGCTGCGAAGAGCGCCGGCGCCGATGCGGTTAAGCTGCAAACCTACACACCCGACACGATTACCATCCGCTGTGACCGTCCCGAGTTCCGAATCAACGGCACAATCTGGGAGGGGCGCAATCTATACGAACTCTATGGCGAGGCGTTCACGCCATGGGAGTGGCAACCCAGGCTGAGGCAAGTGGCGAATGATCTTGGGCTCGAACTTTTCTCCAGCCCGTTTGATGAGACGGCCGTTGATTTTCTGGAGAAGATGAATGTCCCTGCCCACAAACTCGCGTCGTTTGAACTGGTGGACATCCCGCTGATTCAGAAGATGGCGCGAACCGGCAAACCGCTGATTATGTCGACGGGAATGGCAACGGCAGATGAAATTGAGGAAGCCGTGGCGACGGCACGGTACGCCGGGGCGACGCAGATCGCACTGCTGAAGTGCACGAGCGCGTACCCGTCGCCGCCCGAGGATATGAATCTGCGCACCATCCCAGAGTTGGCCCGCCGGTTCGACGTGCCAGCGGGGCTTTCCGACCACACTATGGGTACCGCCGTTCCCATCGCGGCGGTCGCGCTGGGCGCATGCATCATCGAAAAGCACTTGACCTTGTCGCGCTCGCAACCCGGGCCCGACAGTGCGTTTTCTCTCGAACCGCGCGAGTTCAAGGCCATGGTCGACGCGGTGCGCGTTGCGGAGAAGGCATTGGGTGAGGTCCACTTTGGCGTCAGCGCACACGAGGAGAGCAGCCGCGTGTTCCGGCGGTCTCTCTTCGTGGTGGAGGATATCCGGCAAGGCGAGGCGTTCTCTGCGAAGAATGTTCGGTCGATTCGCCCCGGCCACGGCCTGCACACGCGTCATCTTGCAGAAATCCTGGGACGCTATGCCTCCCGCGATATCGAGCGCGGAACTCCACTCAGCTGGGATCTGATCAGCCGGCAATGAGGATCGTCAGTCCTTTTCTAAAGCGCGTGCTGTATCCCTCGTTGGCTGCCGCGGGCATTTTTCGTCACACTTCCGCCTCCGGGGTGGCAATCGTGACGTACCACGGTGTGCTCCCGGCGGGATACGAACTGGTCGATCCAACCCTCGACGGGAATCTCATCAGGGCTGAGAAGTTGCGCTGGCAGTTGCGATTGCTTAAAGAGCATTATCACGTGATTTCCCCGGAAGATCTCCTGGCTTGGCGTGAGGGCCGGTATTCGTTGCCTCCGCGTGCAGTGCTGTTGACCTGCGATGACGGGCTTTTGAATTGCCTGACTGATATGTTGCCCGTCCTGCAGCAAGAGGCCGTGCGTTGCCTGTTCTTCGTGACCGGCGCCTCGTGCGGTGAGGCGCGAACAACGCTCTGGTATGAAGATCTCCTGCGGCTGTTTCTCGGCGCTCCGGCCGGGCGCTTCGAGATTTCGAGCGGAGGAGTTACGGCCAATGGCGACGTTGGAACGCGGACGCAGCGCCAGGCCGTCTGGTGGAAGCTGGTCATGCAGATCTCCCAGGTCGATGCAGATGCGCGCGCTCGTTTCCTCGCCGTAGCACGCGAGCAGCTGGGCTCGAGTTCATGGCGAGCGGTCGATGCTGGGGATTCGGTCTCGAGCCGCCGCTTTGGGTTGTTGACGCGCTCAGAGCTTCAGCAACTGGCCGCGGCAGGAATGACGATTGGCGCTCACACGCTGAGCCATCCCATGCTGTCGCAGATGCCGGCGGACTTGGCACGAGCTGAAATGGTCGAAAGCCGCGCCAGACTGGAAGCTGCTGTTCAAAGTCGCGTCTGGGCGTTCGCATATCCGTTCGGTGATGCGCAGTCGGTTACTCCGCAGGTGTTGAAAATGGCAGAAGACGCGGGTTTCGCCGCAGCGTTCCTGAACTTTGGCGGCGGACTGGGCACAGACTTGCCACCTTATGCGCTGCCTCGCCTGCACGTGACGGCAGAGATGAGCGAAGCGGAATTCGAGGCGCACGTTTCAGGCTTCTATGCCTGGCTGCAGCGACGCGCGGGCCGGACTGCAGGCAATCCCGGGACGGCCCGCCTCTAGAGATTGCATGCCGGATCTTACATGTCGAGTTTAACCCCAGAAACGAATCGTCGAACCTGGGCTACTCCCGAGATCGCCGCACACTACGCGTCTCTTGACTATTTGACTCCTTGCGAGCGGCTGTTGTTCGAGACGTATATCAGGCCGGGCAGCGCAGTGCTTGACCTGGGCGTGGGCGGAGGCCGCACGACAGCCTATCTTGCGAGCCGAGCGTCGCGTTACGTTGGCGTGGACTATGCCCCCGAGATGATTAAGGCCTGCCGGACGAGGTTCCCTGGTCTGGAATTTGTCGAGGCGGACGCGGCGAATCTTTCGATGATCCCCGAGGCATCTTTCGATGCCGTGGTCTTCGCCTACAACGGGATTGACTCGGTGCTTCCAGACCAGGCGCGGATTGCTTGCCTCACTCATATTCAGCGGATTCTGAAAGCGGGCGGCATGCTGATTTTCTCGTCGCACAATGCCCGGGCCGTTTTGGTTCGCCCCGGCTGGAACCACAATCGGCTGGCGCGTATGGCGCGACGAGTCTCCGCGGGATCGAAGTTACTGTCTCGGATGATTCTGGCTCTTCTCACTTTCGTCCGTTCAGTGCTGGCTCTCGGCCAGGCGATCGGAGCCTCTTTGCCCCGACTTTTCCAACGAATGCCGACACGCGCCTTCTGGAGCGGCACTGGGTGTTTCGCTGATTCTGCCCATGGGGGCCTGCTCACGCACTGCTGCATCCCGGACCGCGCCGTTGGCGAAGTGGGCGCGCTTGGTTTCCAGGCTTGCCGAATCCTGGGCGATGACTATCCCCGACCCAGCCACCGTTTCGCCACGGATTGGTACTATTGCGTATTCGTCAAACCCGGGAGGCTGTGAATCTCGCCGTGCAATTGGATCTGCTCAGAGAAATCCCGGAAGACGAGAGTTTGCGCCGGCAATGGAATGCGCTGGTGAAGCGTGTGCATCGGCCTCAGGTGTTCTACACCTATGAGTGGTCGCTTGCCGTGCAGAGGGCCTATGGCGCGACCCTGCAGCCGCTGCTTTTTCTGGCCCGCGACGATAAAGGAGCTTTGTGCGGCGTCGCGGCTCTGGCCTCAGATTCGGCGAGGAAAGTCTCATTCTTATGCGCCACTACCGGAGACTACTGCGATATCCTGAGCCTTCCCGAACAAAAGCCCACGATCGTGGCGGCAATATCGGCAGAGCTAAACCGGCAATGCCTGGGCGAGATTACCCTCACGAATTTGCCCGCGGATTCCGACACAGTTGCAGCTCTTGAGCAGGCGTCCGGGCACGGCTACTACCGTTTCGTGCGAACCGCGTATGAGTGCGCCCAGGTTTCGCTGCCCAACGTGGAGCGTCGGCCTGGCGAGAACATGCTGCTGCTGCCGCGGAGGAAAATGCTGCGCCGCTCCCTGAGCGCCATGAGCCGGGATGGACCAGTCCGCCTCGATCATGCACGCTCCTGGGAGCAGATTGAGCCCATCCTGCCCCAGTTCATGCAGGCTCACGTGGCCAGGTTCTTGTATACCGGACGCATCAGCAATATGGCGCACCCTGAGCGCCGAGTGTTCCTGGAACAGTTGGCGAGGCTGCTGTCGCAGTCGGGTTGGCTCACCCTGACGCGCATGGTGTCGGGGAACCGCACGCTGGCCTGGAACTATGGCTTTCAATTCGAGGGCACATGGTTCTGGTATCAGCCCAGTTTTGACAGCGATCTGGAAAAATATTCGCCCGGCTTTTGCCTGTTGGCCAAAATCATCGAAGAAGCGGCGGACGATCCCGCACTGAAAGTCGTCGATCTCGGGCTGGGCGCTGAGGAATACAAAGACCGGTTTGCGAATCAAGTCAGGGGAACGCTGCAGGTGACACTGGCGCCGTCTGCAATCCAGCCCGCGCGCGAGGTTTTGCGATACCGCGCGGCTGAGATCGCCAAGCGCTCGCCGCGGCTGGAGGCAGGACTTCGTTTCGCATCGTCCTTCCTTAGTCGCAACGGTATTGCGGGTGGCTTTTCGCAAATCAGAAAGCGAATGAAGGCCTCACTCTGGTTGGAGACAGAAGTGAGCTTTCTGGAATGGACCGGCTCTGCGGAGCCGGATCCAGCGTCGACGAAACTGGAACCGCTCGATACGAACCACCTGGCATCCGCTACGTGCCAGTACGTTGACGACAGTGAGACACTCGCGTACCTGTTGCGCTCAGCGTCCCGCCTTCGGAATGGGGCGGCTCGGGGCTTCGGGCTCGTTGCCGAAGACGGGACCTTCCTGAATTTTGTCTGGGTCAGCGATTTCGACCGTTTCTTCGTTCTGGAATTGAACGCCAAGGTGGAAGCGCCTTCGTCCGAGTGCGCTCTGCTCTTTGATTGCTGGACACCCGACGCTGTGCGGGGTCATGAACACCACGTCCGAGCCTTGAGCCTTGTGGCAAAGCGCATAAAGGAAGAGGGAAAGAGGCCCTGGATCTGCTGCACCGCAGCCGGCGATGTTTTCTCTCTGCAGGATTTGGAAAGAGCCGGATTTCAACAACGCTACTCGCTTAAGCGCCAACGGCTGCTGGGATGGCAATGGATCAAGGGTGCGATTCCTCCTCCTGCTGACGCTCGAGCCGCGGAGGTCTCAGCCCGGATCTGACGGGACAGCGGAAACTGCCATGCGTGTTCTCCTTCTTCATCCCGATGACTCACCCCGGCGCGGGCCATGGACCCGGCAGCGTTGGGATCTGGTCATCGATCTTGGCGCGTCCTCCTTGTTCTCAGAGCATTCGTGGATGCAGCAGTATGGCTGCCCTGTTTGGCGCGCGCAATCGTTCCGCCGGGGAATCGCGGATGTAAAGGAAGTGCGTAAGATTTTCTCCGCTGGCCGGCACCGGATGGTTGATGAGGAGGGAATCGACTGGTGGGACTTTATGTCACTGCTGGTCGCACCGGAGGCCCTGACGGCTCTGGCCCTGAGCAGGATTGCTGCCGAGATCAGTCCGGCGGCCGAGCTGTGGGCCACGCGTCCCAGTTGGCCCGCCAACCTGTTAGGCGTTTTGCTTCAGCGTCCTATCCGGAGCTTCGGGCAAAACCCTGTGGCGCGTGCAACGGCGTTCGCCGCTCACTATGCAGGTCTGGCGCAGCGCTTTTCAGCGAGCCAGATCAAGGAGATTTTTTTTGACAAGTACGACCCCGGCTATCGCTGGCGGTCGCGCGTTGCGTCGAAGCCGGAAAAGTGCGCCAGCCCGGTCGTGCTTGTGCCCAGTGCTTACGGAAATGTCTCAAGCACGGCCGCTGCCTACGCCCGTCTGTTGCCGGAACAGTCTTTTCTGCTGGTGGCGACTAGGCGCAGCGCAAAGCGGTTCGTCCCGCCCCCGAACGTCAGAGTGCGTGATCTCGCAGTGTATGCGCGAGGCGAGACTCCCACTGACGAAATTGCGTTCCTGGCGGAACGTTGGAAACAAATTGCTGAAGATTTGGACTCGGTCCCGGAGTTGCGGGTTCTTATGCAGGTTGGGGTGATGGATCCGTTCCCAGCCTGGCTTCACGACGGTCTTTGCACCCGCGATGCGTGGCGGACGGCAATTGAGCGGGAGCCGGTCTGTGGTCTTCTGTGCGGCGACGACAGCAATCTCTACACCAGGTTGCCGGTCGCGCTGGCCGCCCGCAGGAAGATACCCACCGTGGATTTTCACCACGGAGCGCTGGACGGGCGTTATCTGCTGAAAGATTTGCCCTGCGACGTGTACCTTGCCAAAAGTGAAATGGAACGCGACTATTTGCTCCGGATCTGCAATCTGCCGGAAGAGCGAGTCGTCCTCGGGCCTCCTTTGCCTTCGCATACTGGCGCGAGGATGCATAACACGGCGGAGCGGAATTCGGCGATCTTCTTCTCCGAACCCTTCGAGTCCGCCGGCATACGCACGGAGGAAATCTATCGCGAGATTTTGCCCGCCGTCGTCCAGGTGGCGCGTAAACATGGGCGGCGACTTATCCTGAAGCTTCATCCGTTTGAAAGCCTGTCGCAGCGCCGCAGGATTCTCCGCGACGTTTTAACTCCCGAGGACCGCACGCAGGTTACGGTGGTCGATGGCCCGCTTACCGACGACCTGATGGCGCAAGCCTGGTTCGGAATTACCGTAGAATCATCGACCGTGGTCGAATGCCAGCAAAGAGGGATTGCCTGTTTCTTGTGCGGATGGCTGAAGTTTTCGCCCTACGAGTATGTCCAGCAATTCGCTCGCTTTGGAATCGGAAAGATCTTGCAAAGTGCAGAGCAGATTCTGGAGATCCCCACGCTGCTCGAGAAGTCTCAGAATAGGGAAGAGCTGCCACCGACGGAGTCGACGCCGGCAGACCCCGCGATGTTGCAGCAATGGCTGACTGACGGATTGCGGTATCCCTCTGGTGTGAGGTCGGCATCATGAACGAAACGATCGCGACCCTTCCCACCGTTGAAGCAGTCGCCGACCAACAGTTTCGCTCTCAAGTCGGGCACATTTCCCGCCAGTCGGGAGTGTTCTTCGCCGGCACAATTTTCACTGCCGCCCTGGGTTACGTCTTCAAGGTTTATCTGGCTCGCGTTCTCGGCGCGGAGAACTTGGGCTTGTACGCGCTGGGATTGACGCTGACCGGATTTGTCGGCATTTTCAACATGCTGGGGCTGCACCAATCCGCGGTGCGGTTTGTGGCCGCATATCAAGCGGCGGGAAAGCCAAAGGAGTTGCACGCTTTTCTATGGGGCGGCGGCGGATTGCTGCTGGCGGCAAACATAGCTCTGGCAGTAATCCTTCTGATGTTTGGCCCGACGGCTGCGGTTCGGATATATCACTCCCCGGCGCTGGTGCCCTATCTGCCGCTGTTTGCCCTGATCATGCTGTTCGGCAGCCTGAACAGCTTCTACGGCAAAGTTCTGGCCGGGTACCGTGATCTGAAATGGCGAACGCTGATTGTAAATTTTCTGGGTAGCCCTCTGAACATGCTCATCGCGGTCTTGCTGATCGCAGCGGGGATGCAGCTTCGCGGATACATGCTGGCACAGGTTTTCAGCACATTGATGGTTGGGCTGATGTTGCTGGCGGCGGTGCGGCGGTTCACCCCCTCCGCCGCTCGGTTCCGGGCGCAGACCAGTTTCTTCCCGCGCCCGGAAGTCTGGTCATTCTCGGCAGCCATGCTGGGAATCGGGTCTCTGGAATTCATCATGGGTCAGGTAGACAAGATTGCTCTCGGCTACTACTCGAACGCCCGGGAAGTGGGCATCTACTCGATCGCCGCCGCGGTGGTGGTGTATGTCCCGCTGGTGCTGAGCTCGGTGAATCAGATTTTCGCTCCCACCATAGCCGATCTGCACACCCGCGACGATCGTGCGATGCTGGCGCGCCTGTTTCAGTCGCTCACGAAGTGGGTGGTCGGGCTGACCTTGCCGCTGGCTCTGGTGATCATCATCTTTGCCCGTCCACTCATGCGCATTTTCGGCCACGACTTCGAGGTGGGCTGGCCCGTTCTGATCATCGGCACCGTTGGTCAACTGGTAAACTGCGCAGTCGGCTCGGTGGGATTTCTGTTGCTGATGTCGGGGAATCAAAAGCGCTTTATGAAAGTCCTGACGGTGATGACCGCCGTGATGGTGGTCCTGAGCGTGGCCCTGATCCCAAGATGGGGGATCGTGGGTGCTGCCCTGGCAGCGGCGGCGACGAATGTGGGAGTGAACGTGTGGAACCTGCTCGAGGTGCGCGCGGCATTGGGCCTGACTCCGTACAATCGTGGCTATCTTCGGCTCTTCCCCCCCACCCTGGCTGCTCTCGCCATGATCCTCGTGCTGAGGAGCTATTCCCACATTTTTCACCATGACTGGCTGGCAGTGGGGACGGCGTTCGCCCTGGCCTATGCAGTTTTCGTCGCCGTCGCTTTCATGATGCGATTGGACGCTGATGACCGCCTGATCGCCGACGCGATGTGGGCGCGGATTCGCGATGCATTCGTTCGTCGCGCCGAGGCGGAAGCATGACAGGCACCAGAGACGTGCGGCTCCCCGAGGACTTGTGTGCCCTGGCCGAGAAGCGGTTTGCCCAGACCTTCGGCAGTCTGGAAGAACTGTTGACCTTTATCCTGCGCGATCTGACGCGCGATGAAGCTTCTCAACACGACCAGATGGAGGAGCGCGTCATCGAAGAACGGCTGCGGGAGCTTGGCTATCTCTGAGCTGCTGACGGCGGGTTTCGCGCTCGTTCAGCGTCGCAGAGTAACAGACGGCATGGAGACATTGGACGTGGTCAATCGGGAAGGCGCGGGCCCGGCAATGAAGGACGAGGGCTCACGATGATGAATCTGGCACGCAAGGTCTTGCGGCGCGGGCGCGATCTGCTGCCCACGGCGGGATTTCATTTTGACCAGCCCCTGGTGCTGCTGCAAAGCGACGACTGGGGTCGCGTGGGAGTGCGCGACCACGAAGGCCTGGAGCAGTTGCGCGCAGCCGGCGTGCGGCTCGGGGAGCATCCCTACGACTTTCACACCCTTGAGACTGCCGAAGACCTCGGTGCTGCGATCGAGATGCTGAAGCGCCACCGCGATTACAGAGGCCGCTACCCCTGCTTAGGGATGAATTTTGTCCTGGCCAATCTGGATTTCGAGAAGATGAGAACGGATGCCTTCCGCCAGATCCACATTCTCCCACTGGCGGATGGACTTCCGCGAGGCTGGAATCGGCCCGGGCTGATGGCTGCGTATCGCGCAGGAATTGCCGAAGGGATCTTCCATCCGGCGCTGCATGGGGCCACGCACTTCTGCCAGACCGCAGTTGAGCGCAGCTTGAACCAGGATGAAGGCCGGGCCGGCTTACTGCGCACTTTCTGGCAAGCGGGCACGCCCTATATTCACTGGCGTATGCCCTGGATCGGCTATGAATACTGGGATGAAGAGAAACCCGAGGATCAGAGATTTTTGTCGGCAGAGACACAGCGGGAGTTGATCGGCAAATCCGTGGGAGCGTTTGCCAAATTATTCGGCGCGCTTCCCCGTTCGGCTTGCGCCCCGGGCTATCGCGGGAATGAAGATACACATCGCGCCTGGGCGCAACATGGAATCCGCGTGGCGCAGAACGGACCGGGACTTTTTGCCCCGCCCCACTTCGACCGCCAGGGCCTGTTCAATGTCTCTCGCTCCATAGAACTCGAGCCGGCAGTCGATCCGAATTTTTCCCTCGACGCTTGTATGAGTGCTGCCGAGAGCCGTTTCCAGCGAGGTTTTCCCGCCATCATCTCGGTGCACTCCATCAATTTCCATTCCACGCTGCGGGATTTCCGCAGTTCCACCTTGCGGTTTTTGGACGAGTTTCTGACCGCTCTCGAGGCACGACACCCGGACCTGCTGTATCTTTGCGACGAAGATATCCGCGATCTGGTGGAGAAGGGCTCCTACCTTTGTCCGCAGGGTGCGGTACAGGTGAACGCGGTGCGGAGGAATTTTACCTTTGCCCAGGTGGCGCGGCAGGAAAAGGCAAGAGCATAGATGAGGGACCAGAAGTCGATCGTGCTGGTGACCGTGGACTGCCTGCGCGCCGATCACGTCGGCTTCGTGGGCTACGAGCGGCCAACCTCTCCGTTTCTGGATTCTCTGGCCCGCGAGAGTTTCGTCTTCCCCGCGGCGATCGTTGCCGGAGCGCCGACCTACTACTCGCTTCCGGCGATTTTGGCTTCCCGCTATCCGTTGGCTCTGGGAAGAGATGTGCTTGGACTTGCCCCTGGTGAGCGCACTCTGGCATCGGTTCTCAAACAAGCGGGTTACGCTACGGCCGCATTCGGAGCGGCCAATCCCTACATCTCCTCGCGCTTTGGCTACGAGGCGGGCTTCGACACATTCTGCGATTTTCTCAAGGACGCGCCTGCGCCACTCTCTGACGGAGAGGGTCACAGCGCTCCCGGAGGCGGATGGGCAAGCCGTCTCAACCGGAAACTGCAGCGTGTTCGTCCGGCGATGGGTCCGCTGGGCATGGTTTACGACGAACTCTATTTTCAATATTGCCAGCGGATCACCCCGGTTGCGGATTCGCTCGACTCGCTCCGGCGATTTCCGGCGGCTGACGCGATGGTGGACGAGGCTTGCACCTGGCTGGCGTCGGTCGGCAGAAGGCCCTTTTTCTTGTGGCTACACCTGATGGATCCGCACGCTCCTTACTATCCCAAGGACGAGGCTCTTGCGCTCATGGGATTCCGCTCGCTCACACCTTTCCGGGCACGCTATTTGAACTCATACTGGAATCGATCGGATCTCGGATCCGGGCGCCTGGCTCGCCATCGCGACCAGGTCGTCGCGCTGTACGATGCCGGAATCCGCTGGGTCGACTCGCAACTGGCTCGCCTGATCGAGAGATTGCGCAGCTCAAGAACGTGGGACAACTGCATCTTCGCTTTCACGGCTGATCACGGTGAGGAATTTCTGGATCACGGAGGCCGTTTTCATCCTCCGGCGCGGCTGATGGAGGAACTGATTCGCGTTCCGCTGCTGCTGCGCGTTCCCGGGTCTCCAAAGAAAGAACTGACGAAGACCCCGTTCAGCCTGCTGCATCTTGCTCCTACTCTGCTGGATGCCGCTCAATTGCCCGTTCCCTCCGAGTTTCAAGGCGCCAGCTGCTGGCCGCAACTGCAGCAGGGAACAGCCTTCGATGCAGTCGCGATCTCCGAGTGCGTCGCCAGCCATAACAATCCGTTTCGGCGCGAGAACCGCTTGGGCCCGCGGGTGTTGTCGGTGCGGGATGCGCGCTTCAAGCTGGTGATGCACTTTGACCCTCCGGCGGAGCGTCTCTACGATCTGGAGGCGGACCCAGGCGAACACGCGCCGCTTTCGCCGAGCGCGCACAAGCCCGAGCGACGGCGTCTGCTGGAGATCGCGCGGATGCATTTGCAACATTCGCGCGAGCAACGCGACCAGCGCATCCGCATGCGGGCACGTATCCGGGAACTTCAGCTAGAATGGACAGCAGTAACGGACAAGTCTTCTCCGGTGGCCTCCTAGCTCGCGCGTTGTTATCTTGGCACTCACATTTCGCAATTGGATGATTACGCTTTTTACGCCGTCGTTTGCCGACGAAGCCAATACCAACGCGCAAAATCTCTCGGTCAAGGAGATCGTGGCGCGGCTCGATCCCGAGAAGATCGCAGTAACCATGCTGCACGAAGGCGCGGTCGACCCACGCATTGCAGCCCGTCCGAACACGAAGCTCATCTCCTGGCAAAAACATGGAAATACGCTGCGCATGGCCTGGCAGATTCTGCGGAACGCGCCGGATGTCTATTTCTTTCCTCGCGAAGGCCCACTCGACGCGGTGTTCTTCAGTTTGCGCCGCCATTTGAAGCTCAGCACCGCAGTAGTCACCTACATCGTTTCCGGCGGCCTGTATTCGCAACCCTATGTACCGGCGAGGGTGCGAAATATCCGCGAGGCGGACGCCGTTTTCGCCAACAATATCTACCTCGCACAGCTTCTGAAAGAAAAGATGAACGTGGATGCAGGAACTATGTACGATGGCATCGACCACCGTTATTTCTTTCTTTCCAACACGGCAAAAGATTCCCAGGGCACTCTCTCTGTCCTCTATGCCGGTTCACTCCGGCCCTACAAGCGCGTGCCTCTGGTGGTGCAACAGGCTGCGCGCTGGCCCCAAGTGCGATTTCGTGTTGCCGGAACCGGAGAGGAAGGAGAGAAGTGCAGGGCGCTTGCGTCGCACTACAAGTGTGAGAACGTAGAGTTTTTGGGACACTTATCGTCGGCACGACTTGGCGATGAGATGCGCCGGGCGGACGTTTTCTTCTTTCCGAGCGTCGTTGAAGGACATCCGCAAGTGTTGGGGCAGGCTGCCGCCTGCGGGCTTCCCGCCATCGCCATGAAGATCTATCGTCCTGACTATGTTGTGGAGGGTACGACCGGTTTTCTGGTCGAATCGGACGACGAACTTTCCCAAAAGCTGGACTTGTTGATTCGTCAGCCTGAGTTGCGGCGCGCCATGGGAGAAGCTGCTGCACTTTACGCCAAGAAGTTCGACTGGGACGTGATCGCGATGCAGTGGCAAGAAGCTTTCGAACGGACCGCAACCTTGCGGCGAAAACGGTGAAATGCGCGGCCTCCCCAGAATCTTCGACGCGTCGCTCGCTTGCCTGTCGGTGAGTGGGCACTACCGGGAGGTGCAGTCCGCGTGAGCGAAGCTCCACATCTGCCGCCAGTCGTTGGCCAATTGCCAGCCGAATCGATGACAAAGCTGGCTAGCCCAATTCATGTTCTAACGCTCACTCCGTTCTATCCGTCGATCAACGACGACGCCAGCGGCTGCTTCGTCTCCGAGCCCCTCGACAGGCTGGCCGGGACTGACATCATCAACACAGTGTTCGCAGCGCAACCCATGTACCGCGGACGCATGCACGCGCCGGAATCGGAAGTCCCGGCGCAGTGGCTGCGCTATTTTTCCATGCCCGGAGGCTTTGGCCTGCCCACCGCTGGCGCGTTCCTGTTTGCTCGTATCGTCGGAAAGGTGCGTGAATTGCAACGCTCCGACCGCATTGATCTGATTCATGCGCACGCGCCGCTGCCCTGCGGGCACGCGGCCATGCTGTTGAGCGCCGAGCTCGGCATACCTTATGTAGTCTCAGTTCACGGCCTGGATGCCTTTTCAACCCAGCAGGTTCGTGGACGCGCCGGCGAGTGGTGCCGCCGCATTTCCCAGCGCGTGTACCGGTCCTCTCGCCGCGTGATCTGCATCAGCGAGCTGGTGCGGGAGCGGGTGCTCGAGGGCGTGGGGCGAAGCTGTCGCACGTCGGTGGTGCACAACGGTGTGGATCCCGAGCGGTTCGCGCCGCCAGACGACGCGCCGGCTGGCTCACCGCTCCTGCTCAGCGTCGGCAACTTGATTCCCATCAAAGGGCACGAACTGATTATCGCAGCGCTGGCATCGCTCGTCCCAGAATTTCCTGCGCTCAAATTGGAAATCATCGGCGACGGCCCCGAGGGCGCCCGCCTGCAGAATCAAGCCCAGCGGAGCGGAGTTGCCGACCGCGTGGTCTTTCGTGGACGGCAATCGCGCCAGGAGGTTGCTGCGGCTATGCGCCGCTGCACCTTGTTTGTCCTGCCCAGCCGCTACGAAGGCCTGGGGTGCGTTTACCTGGAAGCCATGTCGACGGGAAAGGCGGTGATCGGCTGTCGCGGGCAGGGAATCGCCGAAATCGTTCAGCACGGCTCCAACGGTTTTCTGGTTGGCGCCGACAACGAGAGAGAACTGACTCTGGCGATCGCCATGCTGCTGCGCGACGAAAGGCTGCGCCGCAATCTCGGCGTGGCAGCGCGGGACACGGTTCTGGATCGGCTCACGCTGGCGCAGCAGGCGGATCGCCTGGCTCGAATCTACCGGGAGTCCGTGGCATGAATCGCCGTCTGCTGCTTCTCACGGAAATTATTTCTCCCTATCGTATTCCGCTTTTCAATGCTCTTGCCGGGTGCCGGGAGCTCGATCTGCACGTCATCTTCCTGGCAGAAACCGATCCCCAGCTGCGCCAGTGGCAAATCTACAAGGAGGAAATCCGGTTTTCGTACCAGGTTTTGCCCTCCTGGAGGAAGCGGCTCGGCCGGTATAACGTGCTTCTGAACCGCGGCCTGGCTCAGGCGCTGGCAGCAGCCGCTCCGGACGTCATTCTCTGCGGTGGGTATAGTTACGTTGCCTCCTGGCAGGCACTCGTCTGGGCGCGGCTGCGTGACACTCCTTTCCTTCTCTGGTCGGAGAGCAACCGGCAGGACCTGCGTCGCGGTCACGCCTTGGTGGAATTCCTGAAGAGCGAGTTTCTTCAACGCTGCAGCGGATTTGTCGTGCCCGGGCGCTCCGCCTTCGAATACTTGCGCGCGCACAAGATCAAGGAGGAACTCATCTTCACCGCGCCGAACGCCGTGGACAACGCGCTTTTTAGTTGTGCCGCAAAAGCCGCTCGTCGTGATGCAGCCG
The DNA here is from genome assembly GCA_035266285.1 of Candidatus Sulfotelmatobacter sp. GTDB lineage: Bacteria > Acidobacteriota > Terriglobia > Terriglobales > Acidobacteriaceae > Sulfotelmatobacter. The sequence continues at coordinate 18,528 of DATFNR010000036.1, read as the reverse complement.
CAGGGCGCACAGATCTGAATTTACCCGACCGTTACTTTCTATTTGTCGGACGCCTGGTGCCGGAGAAGGGAGTGTTTGATTTGCTTTCCGCTTATGCGAGACTGGATCCGTCCCTGCGGCAGCAGGTGGGCCTGGTGTTCGCCGGCAACGGCGTTTCGCGGCCAGCGTTAGAAGAACGCTCCGCCGCAATCTCGCCGGGAGTGATAAGATTTGCTGGCTTTGCCCAGCGCGAGCAATTGGCCACATATTACGCGCTCGCCGACGCGCTGATCTTACCTACTTATACCGACCCCTGGGGGTTGGTGGTAAATGAAGCCATGGCCTGCAGCTTGCCCGTGATTCTTAGCCGGGCGGCCGGTTGTGCCTCCGATCTGGTGAAAGAGAAGGAGAACGGCTTGCTTGTGGAACCGGGCGACGTAGCCGCGCTGGCCGCGGCGATGGATAGCCTGGCTCGGCACAGCGAGCTTCGTGAGACCATGGGTGCCCAGAGCCTCGAGCGCATTGCGGCGTTTTCCCCGTACCATTGGTCCGCTGGGATAGTCGGAGCCGTCGCCGCAACCGGGAGTCGCCCGTGAGTGAGCGCAATCCTAGAATCGTGCTCACTGCTGGCGCAATTCTGGGTCTGCTTTTTCTCGCCTACTTAGCCTACTCTCGCCCGGGCTATTTCACTCGGCCGATTTTTATTGGCGGCTTCCTGCTAGTGGAGTGCTTGATTGCAGCTGTGTGGAATTACCGGCGGGTCTTTTTTCCGCTAGTGCTCCTTACCTTCTTGTTCGCGGGCGTGGGCCTGCCGGGCGGCTGGACCATGGCGCGGTGGTTTTTCTTAGGCGCGGGCGCGCTGGTCGGCTCGTTCGTTATGCTCAAGGAGCGCAGCCATCGCTTCGGCTTGTTTCATCTCCTGGCGGCGTTTGCTGTTCTGGCAGCGCTGGTGTCTGCCGCCGTTTCCCACTATCCCGAGATTGCTATGCTGAAGGCGGTAAGTTTGTTGTTGTTGTTTGTTTACGCCGGCACCGGAGCCAGGCTCGCGGTCAGGTCCCGGGAGAACCAGTTCTTCGCGGGATTGCTCCTTGGGTGCGAGGGTTTCATTGTGGCCCTTGCGGTCCTTTATTTTCTTGGCATCGAGATCATGGGAAATCCCAATTCTCTGGGTGCAGTGTCAGGCGTGGCAGCGCCGATTCTCCTCTGGGGGATTCTGATTGAGGAGAATCCTTTTATTCGCCGGCGCCGGTGGGTTTTATATGCGCTCTGCATGTATCTCACCTTTCACAGTCAGGCACGGGCAAGCCTCGCTGCAGCCTTTCTCTCTTGCGGGTTACTCTGTGTCATTTTGCGCAAGTACAAGATGCTCGCCCAGGGATTGGCCATCTTTCTCATTTTTCTCGTTCTCGCGGCATCTTCCGCAATTGTGGATCCATTTGGATTCTCGAGGAGGACTTCCGCGTTCACCGCATCGGTGGTGTACAAGGGGAAAGACCCATCTCTGGGCGTGCTGGGATCCCGAATGTCACCCTGGCAAACCGCGATGGATATCCTCCAAACCCATTTCTGGTTTGGTACGGGCTTCGGTACCTCCGACAGCGGCCGGGATGCCAGCGACCACTTCGGCAAGTTTTCCTCGACCGCTGAGATGGCTGTTGAGAACGGAAGCAGCTACCTCGCCATCGTTACCTGGGTTGGCGTGGCGGGGGTGGCGCCCTTCGTGCTGCTGCTGCTCGTCCTGATCGGCAAGGTGATCCGCACCCTCGTTTGGGTACGGAAGACCGGAAATGCTTACCACCCGGCCCTCCCCCTCGCGATGATCGTATTGGCTGGCCTGCTGCATGCTGCCTTTGAGGACTGGCTGTTTGCGGTGGGCTACTATCTTTGTATCTTCTTTTGGACTCTGGCCTTCGTTTTCGTGGATCTTGCCCCGGCGCGACCGCTTGCCGCCTTTGCCGTTTGGCGTCCTCCGCTGATCCAGGGGAACGTGGATGGCATCGTTCCTAGCCGATGACGCGTTTGTTCATTAACTCTCTTGCGGCCAGCGCAGGTGGAGGCCTCACCTACATCCGCAATGTAATTCCGCAGCTTGCCTCCGCTTCGGATCTTCAGGTAGTGATCGCCCTCAGCCACGACCTTAGGAACGAGTTCTGCTCGTTCACCAACATCGACTTCGTGACCCTGGAAGGCTCGTCCGCTCGGCGCTTCTGGCGCGAACAGGCCGAACTTCCAGGGCTTATTCGGCATTACAGCGCCGAGGTTCTGGTCTCCGCCGGAAACTTCGCGACGCGGAATTCGCCGGTGCCGCAGATTCTGCTTTCGCGCAATTCCATCTATACCTCGGATGACTTCTATCACGACTTACTCTTGCGTCACGAATATCGATCTTGGCTTGCGACCCATTTGACAGGATGGTTAGCAAAGAGGTCCATCACTTGGGCTGACGTTACGGTTGCTCCGAGCGAAGCATTTGCTGCGGAGTTGCGGTGCTGGTCTGGCAAGCCGGTCCGGGCTATCCATCACGGATTCGACCTGCAAGCGTTTTCCGATGACCACAGTCCGCTGGCGGCGGAGGTTGAGCAGAAGCTGCAGGGGACAGAGGGCTGTCTCAAACTTCTCTTCGTCAGTCACTACAACTACTACCGGAACTTCGAGACTCTTTTCCGCACACTGCCACTCCTGCGCAGACGTTTGGGAGGGCAAGACATTAAACTTCTCCTGACCTGCAAGCTGGCCCGCGGAGAAAATCCGGGCTCGTATGATCCGGCGTCTGCGGCAAGACTGGTTCGAGAGTTAGGTGTGTCCGACCTCGTTCTCGAACTGGGAGCGATTCCATATCGTCAGCTCCATCAGCTCTATGGCAGAGCCGACGTCTATGTCACCCCAGCCTATACGGAGACTTTCGCTCACCCCCTGGTCGAGGCCATGGCTATCGGACTCCCAATAGTCGCCTCAGACCTTCCCACGCATCGGGAAATATGCGGAGATGCAGCGTTGTACTTTTCCCGTTTTTCAGCCCAGGAACTGTCCGACCGGATTGTGGAGCTCGCCTCGTCAGCAGACCTGCGGGCACGACTCTCCAGCGCCAGCCGGGCACGGTCGGCCACCTTCAGCTGGAAAAAACATGTGGACGAGCTCTTGTCGCTGGTGCGGTCGCTGGCAGACTCCGGAAAGCGATTTTCTTCGAACGGCAGACCGCCGGAGAAGCCGCAATGAGCAAGAGGTGGGCCGCTATTCTGGCTGCGGTGTTGCTTGCCGCCTCCTTCGCGGAGTTCGCGGTTCGTGGGCCGCTTCGTCTGACGCACTCGCCGGGCTGGAACGATTTCCTCTCGCCTTACATTCAGACGAAAGCGTGGGCGCACCGTCAGGACCCATACAGCGCGCAGTCGCTGGTTGCCTGGTGGCCCTCGGACGATCCGCGTCCAGCTTTTGTTGACGACGAGGCTGCTGCTGGCACGCTCGAATCGAAGCGGGGAATGCCATCCCCCTATCCATGGACTACCTTCGTGATACTCGCCCCGTTTGCCTCACTTCCCTGGACCGTGGCCCTGTCATGCTGGTGCGCTCTCAACATGGCAGCAGTGATCCTGGCGGCATTTGCCCTGCTTTCTATCTGCCGCTGCAAGGTGGCCGAGATACGCTCCCAATTATTCCTGGCAGCTGTTTTTGGCCTTGCGCCAGTGCACACCGGAGTTAGCACCGCGAATCCGGTGATCCTCGCTGTCAGCCTTGCGGTCATGTCTTTGTGGGCGGCGGGTCGGGGCAGGGACAGGACGGCCGGATTGCTCCTCGCTCTGGCTGTCTGTCTCAAGCCCACAGTAGCCGGGGGATTGTTGCTCTACTACTTGATTCGCCGCAGGTGGACGATCGCGGCGACGACTGGCGCGGTCGCGGCGGCGATCGGCTGTGTCGGCCTCATTCGTCTTTCCGCAGCCGGGGTTCCCTGGATTCACTCCTACCTCGAGAATTCCAGAAGGATGTTCGCGGCCGGGTCAGTCGACGATTTTACGCAGGCTGATCGCATCCGGTTCAACATGATCAATGCGCAGATCCTCTTCTTCGACATATTCCCCAACCCACGCCTGGCCAATCTCCTTGCGCGGTTTCTGGGAGGGGCGCTGTTGAGTTGTTGGGCTTACCTCTGCTATCGGCGACGCACCGGCTCGGAGTTGCTGGAAATCAGCGCGATCTCTGTCCTGAGCCTGATTCCCATCTACCACAGGTTCTACGATGCCACTTTGTTGATTTGGCCGCTGGCCTGGGCGCTGTTGTTACTCAGCAGGCGTTCTTCGACGGTCCTGAGCCTGGCTGCGATCGCACCGTTCTTTCTGCCGGGCTCGGTTATGCTCTCGGAATTCACCCGGTCGCGCAAAATTCCACCCCAAGTCGCGCACGCGTGGTGGTGGAGCACGATCGTGCTCTCTCATGAAGTCTGGTGCTTGATACTTCTGGCAGGTCTGCTTCTCTACTTCCTGTACCTGGGTGTGCCGGAGAAGTTGCCACGCGGCGAGCAGAACGCGGCTGCGAATCCTGCTTTCACACAGAGCTTGCAACGCTCCGAGTGACAAACCTCTTCACGGCATTGACGACCCTGGCGATCGCCGGCTCGGAGAGTTCAGGATAAATCGGCAGAGACAGCACCTGTTCGGCGGCAGCCTCCGAGTGGGGCAACGATCCCTTGCGGTAGCCAAGATCGGCGTAGGCAGGCTGCAGGTGGGCAGGCTCCGCGTAGTGAATGGCAGTTTGGATTCCTTCCATTCGCAGAGCAGCTTGCAGCCCATTGCGATCGTCGGACCTCACCGTATACACATGATAGACGTGGCGGGCCCAGGGCATCTCTTCGGGCAATTCCACTCCAGAGACAGCCAGCAATTCGCTGTACTTTCGCGCAATGGCGCGGCGCGCCTCAGTCCACTGCTCCAGGTGGCGAAGCTTGACCCGTAGAATCGCGCCCTGAAATCCCTCCATGCGGTAGTTGTATCCGCGCAGCACGTGGTGATACTTGCGATCCTGTCCCCAATCCCGCAGCATGCGAACCTTCTGCGCATACTCTGCATTGTTGGTGGTGACGGCGCCACCCTCGCCATAAGCGCCCAGATTCTTGGTCGGGTAAAAGCTGAAACACGCCATGTCGCCGAGACTTCCCGCGGGCCGGCCCTTGTACTTCGCGCCATGGGCTTGGGCGGCATCTTCAATGACAACCAGGCCATGCCGCCGCGCTACGTCGATGATCGGATCCATGTCGGCAGTCTGGCCGTAAAGATGTACCGGCAGGATAGCTTTCGTGCGTGGCGTAATCGCCTCCTCCAGCGCCGCCGGATCGATGGTGAACGAGCGCGGATCGATGTCCACGAGCACCGGGCGTGCTCCCGTATAGATGACCGTCGCGACGCTGGCTACGAACGTGAACGGCGCCGTGATCACTTCACTGCCCGGACCCACTCCTGCTGCCAGCAGCGCCAGGTGCAAGGCGCTGGTGCCGGAATTCAGCGCGACGCACTCCGCCGTGCCGCAATACGGGGCAAATTCGCGCTCGAATCCAGCCACCTCATCGCCGAGCACGAACTGTGAACTCTCCAAAACTCTGGCGATCGCGGCATCGATCTCGGGCTTGATGCTCTGGTACTGCGCCTTCAAATCGAGGTACGGCACTTGAACGGGAGTATCAGCCATTGGAAACCTTTTTCAACGCCACAGCCGGGTGTAGCGACAGCGTGCAGCGACGTCCACCGCCTGCCGATGCCTCAGAGCAGCATGTGTATCTTAGCCGCAACCTCGGTGAAGCCTACAGTCTCAACTGCCGACAGCACCGCCGAGAAGATCCCAAATCCCCATAGCAAACGCCGGTCTTTCGGAATCCAGGGCAGGAACGCTATGACCAGGAAGGGAACAATTGGGATCGAGTACCGCGGAAATGCGATGCGCGCCCACGGTGAATTGTAGGTGAAGAGGAGGACGGTATACAGCCCGCCAAAGATGATCTCGACCGGGTGCTGGCGCGCGAACTCGCGCAGTTTCCGGTTGCAGAACATGACCACCACCGCCAGCAGGACAATGCCCATCCATAAGGCGGTTCGGGCAAGATTCAGCTTCGTCGCCCGGCCGGAGAGAGCATCATGAATCAGAGCGACAAACGGGAAGGTGATGGCTTGTCCCCCGCTGCCGTCAGCCTGACCGTACGCCTTCACGTTCGCCAGAGGGCTGCGGAGATAGATTCGGAGGGGCAGTGCATACGCTATGCCGATGGAAAGCCCGATCGCCAGCGCGGCAAGGAAAGTCTTGTAGTTCTTACGGTACAAGAGTACGAGGCCGACTCCAGCCAGCGCGAAGATCCCCATCGGGCGTACAGTGGCGCTCAGCCCCGCCAGCAAGGCAGCCAGCAGCCAACGTTCTCGCCGAGCCGCGAGGAACGATCCAAACACCAGGGCAAGGAAAAGAGGCTCCGCACCTCCCAGCAAGGAGCGTTCCATCCATTCCCGGCTCGCGATCGCGAAGTATCCGGCAACCCAGCCACCCCAAAGCCGATTCGAGAGCATCACGGCGACTAACGAACCGCCGATCGACAAACACATGAGAGCGGTCAGCAAAGACGTGCGAGTCAGGAAGGAGAACACGACCATGGCATAGGGCAATCCCCAAAACTGCCACGCCCGGACGGAGCTGAAATCCCAATGGCGGATGCCGTTGGCGATGGAAATGTAAGGCTGGTTGTCGCCGAATGTCCGGATCTGAGCTCCATAGCTGTCCTGCAGCATGACCAGACCCACGTAGATGGCATAGCACACACACGCCAGCAGCAGAACTTCCTGCCATCCCGGTTCTGTTGCTGCCTTAGGTTTGACCAGGACGGGAGAAGCCACGGTCGGGACGTCCGCCAGTGGGCTGGGCTGTGTCAAAATTCCTCCAAAGGTTAGTCTTCGCCCGGATCTGGCGGCTCGAGCGCACACTCTGGAGCGCCGCCAGGCTGCCGAAGGGGCTTCAAATCAGGAACTTTCTCGTATACACTCTGTCACACCGGAATGCTTCCTTCAAGCCGAAAGACCTCGAACAAAACTGCCGACGATGCGGGCTTTCCCTGCAGCCAGCCGAATGTGCGGGGCCTGCCTTCAGATCGGTCTTGGGCACGGAGTTAGTTGAATATGGCCCTTCCTCTGCGATCGCAAACAGAATCCCAGCCGGTAGTCATTCCGTTGCACGAGCCGAAGCCGGTCGAGTTGTCCGTGGTTATGCCGTGCCTGAACGAGGCCGAAACGCTGGAAGCTTGTATTGCCAAGGCCCAGAGGGCGTTGCGCGAGGCCAGGATCAGCGGGGAAGTCATTGTTGCCGACAATGGCAGCACGGATGGCTCGGTGGAGATCGCCGAACGGCTGGGCGCTCGCGTGGTGCGGGTTCGCGCGAAAGGATACGGCAGCGCGCTGATGGGCGGCATTGCCGCCGCCTCGGGCCGTTTCATCCTGATGGGCGATGCCGACGACAGCTACGATTTCGGCCACCTCCCGCGTTTCGTCGAACAATTGCGCGGCGGCGCCGAGTTGGTGATGGGCAACCGTTTCCGCGGCGGCATTCAGCCCAATGCCATGCCTCCCTTGCACCGCTACTTCGGCAATCCCATGCTGACGCGCCTGGGACGCTTGTTCTTTCGCAGCCGGGTGGTGGGGGATTTCTATTGCGGCCTTCGGGCCTTTCGCAAAGATGCCTACGAGAAAATGGGTTTGCGCACCACGGGTATGGAATTTGCCACCGAAATGGTGGTGAAAGCCACTTTGCTGGATCTGCGCATTGCCGAGGTACCGACCACACTGTCCCCGGATGGGCGTACTCGCCCGCCGCACCTCCGCACCTGGCGCGACGGCTGGCGAACCCTGCGATTCTTCCTGCTCTACAGCCCGCGCTGGTTGTTCCTGTACCCGGGGCTCGCCTTCATGCTGATCGGCATGGCATTGGGGGTGTGGCTGTTGCCGGGATCGAGAACCGTCGGCCACGCGACTCTTGATGTGCACACGATTCTGTACGCAGCCGCCTTTGTCCTGCTCGGATTTCAAGCCATTGCTTTTGCGGTTTTCACCAAACTGTTCGCCATCTCTGAGGGCCTGCTCCCTCCCGATCGAACTCTGGACAAGCTCTTCCGCTACATTACCTTGGAGACTGGCCTGCTCGCGGGAGCCGCGCTGATCGCATTGGGACTGGGCGGTTCGATTTACGCCGTGGGCTTTTGGGAAGCCAGGCACTTCGGCGCGCTCGATTACCCCTATTCGATGAGGATGGTCATTCCTGCCGTTCTGTCTCTGGTTCTGGGGGTGCAGACCGTCTTCGCCAGCTTCTTCCTGAGCGTGCTGGGGCTGCGTAGGCGGAGCTGAAAAAAGTGGCGATCATTTTGTAATGAGATTTATGGAGAGACCTCTTAGCGTGGCCAGCCCGGGTGTCGCTGAGCGTATAAAGCACCCGACTCAGGAATTGTTTCATCGCATCCACGATCCCGTGTGGATAGCCGACAGCACCCTCCGAGTCCTGACGCAGATGTGGGACGCGATTTCGCCCTCGCAATTCTCACGACTCCACCGGCGCATCCGTCGCCACACAATGTGCAGCAATGCACGGTTACGAGGTCTCTATCACGGAGTGAAGCACGTTGTTGCGAAAGGAATCCCTGGCGATTTCGTCGAGTGCGGATGCGCCTTGGGAGGCAGCGCCGCGCTCATCGCACTAACGTTGCGTCAAGTCGGGGAAAGCCGCCAGCTGTGGCTTTTCGACACATTTGAAGGCCTCCCAGCGCCGACTCCCAACGACCCCGATTTCGAAATTGCTGACTTGTTTACCGGTACTTGTGTAGGCACTGTTGACGAGGTCCAGCACCTCTTCGAGGACCTTCACGTCGCTGACCGCGTGCAACTGGTCAAAGGCCTCTTTCAACAGACGCTCCCCAGCGCACCCGTTTCGACGATTGCTCTTCTTCACATCGATGGCGATTGGTACGACAGTGTAAAGGCATGCCTAGACAACCTCTACGACAGGGTTGCTCCAGGCGGTGTGATTCAGTTCGACGACTACGGGTACTGGAAAGGCGCTCGTAAGGCGGTTGACGAGTTCTTCGCTGCACGTGGGATCGGCGTAAAACTCAACCGGCTGGATTACTCCGGCAGGTTCCTGATTAAGCCAGCTTGCGCAACCGAACCATGAAATGGAGCTGCGCTCCGAAGACCCAATCCACCGGAACCGCGTAAAGCCGCAGCCGAGTGACGATCTCCTCCGGCTCAAGACCCAACTGCTGCCAGGCCCCCCGCCACTGTTGCTCGGTCCAATAGTTGTACGGAAGGGCCACACCGAATCTCGCGTTTCCTACCCAGTCCATAAAGCGTAACCGCTGGGCGGCAGCCAGTCCCTTGCAATAGTGGTCCTTCAGGAGCAGCCAGAAACGAGCTACTCGCCGAGCCTCGCGAAGCAGCGCCACCGGATCGCTGGTGTGATGGAGGACGTCGGAGAAGAGAACTGCATCGAACGAGTCATCGTCAAACGGAAGGCGTGAGCCATCGAAGACCCCGACCGGGATGTGCGTGTTCTCACGGGGAAGAACCTCCAGGCCTTGAATGTGAAGATCGGGCCTCTTGGATAAAAGCGTCGCCGCGAGCAATCCATCCCCACAGCCCACGTCGAGAATCCGAGAACCTGCCGGCGCCATCCGTGCGAACAAGGAAGACAGAACGTCAATTCGCCGGTTGATTACCAAGCGATCATGTAACGCTCCAGCGGCTCCCAAAGGGACTTCTCCTGCGCAATTGCAACCGGTATTCGTGGTTAAAGTCATGCCGCCGCGCTTAGCAAGGGCACGCACCGGTGGATGAAACAAGAGATCATAGCAGGGTGGAAAGCCATTGCCCTTCGCAGGCGGAAATTATTGGGGGGCGCGGATTACTCGGAAAATCAGTGTCGGCGGGTAGCCTCTATCCTGGCCGATGGCTGACCATCTCCGCGACCACCGCCCATGGTTTTCCTGAGGTTCAAAGCGCCCGACCAGCTCCAGGCAGTTGGGTGTGAGTTCTTCGGGCACTCGAGATCCCGCCGGCCAGATCACATACACACGATTTGCGCGCAGCATCTCACCCCAGGGCGGTCTTTCGTTCGCGACCTCACGGCTAAATCCAGGCGCGATCCAGGGACGCGGGTAAAGGAAGCGAGATCCGGCATTCTCGACGGCATAGAAGTAATCGTGCAGCGGGCCAAAGACGATTGAGCCAGGGGGAACGTGCTGCGCAACGAACTTCTCCATGGGAGAAGGATCGCTGCTCTGATAAGAAGCTGCTGAGACCAACAGTTTTCCGCCTCGCACAAAGAGGCAGACCGTCGCCCAAAGAACCCAGGCTCCAATGAGCGCGACGAATCGATAAGACCGTCTGCCAGGCCTTCGCCAAATGTTTCCAGTAAGCGCGATCGCGGCAGGCAGCAGCAATGGAACCAGGAAAATGTCGTAATCCCAGAATCTGGAGATGAGGACGAAGGTCACGCCGTAACAGGCGAGCCCCGCTACCAGAGCGAATCTTAATCCCGGCGTGGCGCTATCGGTCGCGTTCGCCGTCCGTCTTGCAGCCGTCGCGGAAATCAGCAGCATCAGCAAAACCAGGAGAAACCCCAACCCATTTGCCTGTTCGAGGAGGGGGCTGTCGAACAGGTGCCAATGCCCGCCCAGCAAAGGCGAGACATTCCCCGGATCGCCATGACTGACGCTCAGAATGAAGCGCAACCATCCCAGCGGATTGGTCCCTTCGAACGTGGTCCAGGCCAGAATGAGAGCGCCGATCACTGCCGCAACCTGGAGCATTTGCGACAGGATCTTCTTCCGCTGTTCCTTATTGCAAAGCGCCTCGGCCCCGAATGCCAGGAACAGACTGACCGGAAAAGGGAAGGCCCGCGGCGTGCTCAGAATGGCCAGCCCACAGAAAACACCGCTCAGCATGGTGTAGAGGCGGGTGCGATTCCTGCTGGAAGATTCACAAGGAAGACCCGCGACCGCGCATGCCAGACTTGCGACTTCCAGCGCGACCGCAAGAGAATCAAGCCGGCCGCTAACCGCGCGTCCTGTGCCCTGCGAAAATGCAACCAGGATTGCCGTAACCGCACCGGCGTAGGCTCCTGCCAGATTCCTGGTCAGCCACGAGGCCAGCAGAGCTACGGCGACGACGCCAAGCCATCCGATCGACCTCCACGCAATGATCGAGATCCCGAACAGCCTGACATCCGCGGCCCCCACCGCGAGAGCCACCGGACCGAAGAACAGGCTCAGCGACTTGATGCCGCTGAAGGCGCCCAGCACGGTCGGGACCGGGCCGTGCCCCCGCACCATGGACAGTGCAGTGGACTCCATGAAGATTTCGTCGAACCAGGGCAAGGGACTGCGGGGAAGAATGATCAGCAGGGAGGCCAGCCCCAAAAACGCAAGCGACCAGAGAAGACAGATTCGGAACCGGGGAGACGAAGTATTCAAGGAATGGAATGAAGCGGTTTTTCGGCTCGGAGAGAATTCTGGGCATTTCCGAGTGAAAGTACCATACCATAGTTGACCGAAAGAGTTGACCGAAAGCTGTTTTCATGATGAATTGGAAGCTCCCGCAAAGCGCGGGAAACGGCGAAGGCGAACGGAACGAGGGTCTTACCAGGCGCGCTCCGAGCCATTCTGTTCCGATCAACGGGTGCGTGGATGTCGAGAAGCAGTGCAGTTTCCAGCGACCTCGGGCTTGAGCCTTACCGATTGTCGGTTGTCATCCCCGTCTATCGCAGCGAGAGCATCCTCCCGGAGCTGGTACAGCGCTTAGATCGTGCGCTGAAGGCAGCGGCGGAAGACTTCGAGCTCATCCTGGTCAACGACTGCAGCCCCGACCGCAGCTGGGACGTGATCGTTGACCTGGCGCAAGAGTACCCCTGGATTCGCGCCATCAACCTCATGCGCAATTACGGGCAGCACAATGCGCTGCTGTGCGGCATCCGGGAAGCCCGCTACGACGTGATCGTTACTATGGACGACGATTTGCAGCATCCTCCTGAGGAGATTCCGAAACTGCTGGCGATGCTGGCCGCCGGCTACGACGTCGTCTACGGCACGCCCGAGCAGGAGCAGCACGGCTTCGGCCGCGACTTCGCCTCCTGGATCACCAAGATCGCTTTGCAGAACGTGATGGGCGCCGAGATCGCCCGCAAGGTGAGCGCGTTTCGTGCTTTTCGTGCCGAGGTGGCCAAGGCCTTTGAGCACTATGAGGGTGCCTTCGTTTCCATCGACGTTCTGCTGACCTGGGGAACGAATCGCTTCGCCGCGGTCCGCGTAGCTCACCAGCCGCGGCAGCATGGCGCCTCCGGGTATACCCTCCGCCGGCTGATGACGCACGCCATGAACATGATGACGGGCTTTAGTACAGTGCCCCTGCAGATCGCCAGCGGGATCGGCTTCGTTTTTACTCTCTTCGGTCTTCTCGTGCTGACTTACGTGGTCGCTCGTTACTTCCTGCACGGCGATCCCGTTCCAGGATTCCCGTTCCTGGCATCGATCATCGCGGTGTTTTCTGGAGCGCAGCTTTTTGCCCTGGGGGTCATTGGCGAATATTTGGCTCGAATCCATTTTCGCAGCATGCAGAAGCCTCCGTATGTTATTCGTGACCGAGGACTGCGGGAAAGAAAGATCGAGAGCGCGCGCGAGACAAGCAGCAGAACAGGTTCTTTCTAATGGCAGCACGACTTACACAAACCGAAGTTTACGAATACTGGAATCAGCAAGCCAGTGAGTACGGCCAGTCGCCGTCGGCCTCGTGGTCTGATATCCGCGTCATCGAGATGGAGATCGCGGAGATCACCAAGCATTTGAGCGATGGCGATCGAGTCCTCGATGCAGGGTGCGCCAACGGATTCTCGTCGGTGGAGTTCGCCTGCGCGCGGCGGGTCATGCTGCGGGGCGTGGATTACGTTCCGCGGATGATTGAGCAGGCGCGAGACCGCCTTGACTCTGTAAGGGACAAGCTGGTCGGTTCGGTTGAGTTTGGGGTGGGCGACATTACAGAACTGGCAGAGCCCTCGAATGCTTATGACAAGGTCATCGTGGTGCGCGTGCTGATCAACTTGGGAACATGGGAGCGCCAGCTCCGTGGCCTCCACGAATGCATCCGCGTGCTGAAGCCTGGCGGCCTGCTTTTGTTGTCCGAAGCGACCCTGCAGGGCTGGCGAAGGCTGAACTCGTTGCGCTCAGAGTGGGGACTGGACGACATCCCTATGCCATCTTTCAACCAGTACGTGGATCAGGATCAAGTGATTGCGGCCGTCACTGGTGAGGCGGAATTGGTCGAGCTGTCGAACTTCGCGAGCACCTACTACGTCGGCACTCGTCTCTTAAAGCCTCTCCTTGCGCTGGCAACCAATGCACCGATCTCCGTGGCGGACCCCAATGCTGAGTGGAATCGCTGGTTTTCGCAATTGCCGGCGGCGGGAGACTTCGGCACACAAAAATTGTTCGTCTTTCGCAAACTATGAGCTATCGCATTCCATTCAATCGTCCCTGCCTTGCAGGCAACGAGTACAAGTACATCTCGGAAGCGATTGCCAACGGACACGCCTCCGGCGATGGCCCGTTCACCCGCCGCTGCCACGAGTTCCTGGAAACCGAGTTGGGAGTTGCTCGGGCCTTGCTGACGACCTCGTGCACGCATGCGCTGGAGATGGCAGCGCTTCTGTTGGATTGCGGCCCCGAGGACGAGATCATCGTTCCATCGTTTACGTTTGTGTCTACCGCCAATGCTTTCGCGTTGCGGGGCGCCCGCCTGGTCTATTCCGACGTCCGGCCTGACACTCTGAATCTGGACGAGAGCCGTGTGGAGGACCTGATCACGCCGCGAACCAAGGCCATCGTCGTGGTTCACTATGCCGGGGTGCCGTGCGAGATGGATTCGATTCTCGCGATTGCGGCCCGGCACGGAGTTCGCGTGGTAGAGGACAACGCTCACGCCTTGTTCTCCCGCTATAAGGGCGCATATACAGGAACGCTCGGGTGTCTTGCTGCGCAGAGCTTTCATGAGACCAAGAATTTTACTTGTGGCGAAGGGGGAGCGTTGATTGTCAACGATCCTGATTTGCTCGAACGAGCGCTCGTCATTCGCGAAAAGGGTACCAACCGCAGCCGCTTCTTCCGCGGTGAAGTGGACAAATACACGTGGGTCGACCTCGGCTCCAGCTATCTGCCGTCCGATCTGCTGGCTGCGTTCCTGCTGGCGCAGTTTGAAGCGAAGCAAAACATTCAGGAAAAGCGCAGACAGATCTGGAATCGATACTACGAATCACTGGCCGATTGGGCGGAGAGCAATGACGTGAAACTGCCCGTCATTCCTGCCGACTGCGAGCAGGCTTATCACATGTTCTACATGCTCCTGCCTTCCCCGGAGGACCGCAATTCGTTGATTTCACATCTCAAGTCTGAGAGCATCCTCAGCGTGTTCCACTACGCGCCGCTTCATCTTTCGGAAGCGGGGAGAAAGTTTGCCGCTCGCCAGTCGAGTTGCCCGGTAGCCGAGGAGATCAGTGACCGGCTGGTTCGCTTACCCTTCTACAATGATCTGACCGTCGTCGAGCACGACCACGTCACGAATGCGGCTAAGAAACTTAAATTGCTTGCGTTCAGCCGGCGAGCCAGTTAGGCCTCGCCCGAGCCGGCGGTGAGTTAGCCTTTCGCCATGTGCGGAATCTTCGGCATCGTCGCACGGAACGCGGCAATTCCTGACGGAGTGCTCGAGCGCGCCACGCAATCGCTCGCGCACCGGGGACCGGACGATTCAGGGACCGTTCTTCTGCGCGATTCAGTGCCTGATCCGGCGGAGATTGGCCTGGGCAATCGTCGCCTCGCCATTCTCGATCTCTCGCCTCTCGCTCATCAGCCCATGCACGACGCCGAAACCGGCAACTGGATCGTCTATAACGGCGAGCTCTACAACTTCCGCGATGTTCGCGCGGAACTCGAGCGAGCCGGGACACGCTTCGTCAGCCACTCGGATACTGAAGTTTTGCTGAAGGCTTATGCCCGCTGGGGAGATCAGTGTCTTGCCAAATTCCGCGGGATGTTCGCCTTTGCGATCTGGGACGCGAGCCGTCACCGCCTTTTTCTCTCGCGCGATCCCATGGGCATCAAGCCGCTCTACTACGCGCAAACTGCTGCGCACTTTATATTCGCGTCCGAAGTCCGCACGTTGCTCGGCACTGGGCTTGTCCCTCGCCGCATCGACCCGGCCGGGCTGGTCAACTTCCTGACCTTTGGTTCTGCCTATGATCCCCTCACCTTGATCGACGGTATTCGCGCCCTTCCTCCCGGACACACGCTGACTTGGGAAGGGGGCGCATTGCACCAATCGCGCTACTGGGATCTGCTTGAAGACGACGACAGGGAAGGGGCCGGGCGGACATCGGCAGCGGCTTCGGCTGAAAACGAAGCTCACGCGGTGGAACCACTGCAGCCGATTCTGGAAGAGGCCGTGCGCCTGCAGTTGGTCAGCGACGTCCCTGTGGGTGTATTTCTTTCGGGCGGCATCGATTCGAGCGCGTTGGTCAGCATTCTGCGCTCCGGCGGGGTGACGCCGGCTACTTTCTCCATCGTGTTTCGCGAAGCCGAGTTTTCCGAGGCCGAACACTCCCGCGCGGTCGCCACCAGGTTCCGCACTGATCACCATGAGATCAGCGTTTCGCAATCAGATGTCCTGGCTGCCGTCCCCGACGCCCTGCGCGCCATGGATTTGCCCACCATGGACGGAGTCAACACCTACTTCGTTTCGCGGGAAGCGCGCCGCGCCGGGGTCAAAGTCGCTCTCTCCGGGCTCGGCGGCGACGAGGTTTTCGCAGGATACTCCAATTTCCGCACCGTGCCTCGCATGGAGCGCCTGGCGCAGGTCTGGACCCATATTCCCGGCCCGGTTCGCAGACCGCTGGCCACCGCCTTTTTTGCCTTTCGCGCCGACAATGATCACAATCGCAAGCTGGCCACGCTGGCGAGCGCCAATGGCCGGCTTCTGCATCCCTATTTTCTTTCCCGCATGTTGTTCACGCCGGAGCAGGGCGATCTTCTATTGCCCGCCGTCGGGCTGCCGGTTGCCGAGGCGGCCACACAGTCCCAGCGCATGAGCCTGGACCGGACCCGTGCTCTTGACCCCGTGAATCGTGTTTCCTATCTCGAGTCGCGCTGTTATATGCTCAATACACTGTTGCGTGACGCTGATTTTATGAGCATGTCCCAGGGTCTGGAAGTTCGGGTTCCCCTCATTGATCATCAGTTGGCCAAGGCGGTGCTGGCTCTTCCCGGCGCATGGAAACTGAACGGTACACCCAAGAAGTTGCTGGTTGGAGCGCTGGCGGATCCGCTGCCGGATGAGATCGTGCATCGCCCGAAGCGCGGTTTCACGCTCCCCTTCGAGCATTGGCTGCGCCAGGAACTGCGACAGGAAATGGAACCGGTACTGGCCGCAGAACGAATTGAGAGCGGGCCGCTGGCTGGCTTCCTGGATGGGAGCCAGGTGCAACGCGTCTGGCTGGATTTTCTGCGTGGCGCCGTTTCCTGGTCGCGCCCGTGGGCTTTGTACGTACTGCAGCGCTGGTGCGAACTGCATTTATAAACAGCTCTCCGCATGCCAAAGGTTGAAGAAATCGTGAAGTCGCCGTCTGCCGCGCGAACCGGGACGCTGCCCGTGAGCGTCATCGTGGCTGCGCGCAACGAAGAGAACAACCTGCCGCGCTGCCTGGAGGCATTGCGCCAGGTCGGCGAAGTCTACGTCATCGACTCGCAAAGCACTGACGCCACGCCCGAAATTGCGCGCTCGTTCGGAGCCAAGGTGGTTCAGTTTCACTATCAGGGAGGATGGCCCAAGAAGCGGCAGTGGGCCATGGAAAATCTTCCGCTCGAACACGACTGGATTCTGCTCATCGATGCCGATGAGGTTCTGACGCCGGAACTGGCAGAAGAGATTCGCCGCGCTATTCAGGCGCCGGATGTGAACGGCTATTACCTCTCGTTGCAGATGCACTTTCTTGGACGGATGCTGCGGCACGGCGACGCCGGCTTCTGGAAACTGGCTTTGTTTCGGCGGGGCAAGGGCCGCTACGAATGCCGTCTCAAGGATCAAGACCTGTCAATGGCCGACATGGAAGTTCATGAGCATGTCGTGGTCGACGGCCCCACGCGGCGTTTGCAGAATCCAATCGTTCATCACAACGTAGAGTCGCTGTCGCGCTATATTGAAAAACATGATGAGTATTCGAACTGGGAAGCGCGCGTGCTCCTGCAAGGCGAGCAGGGCGACGATCAGCTTCGGCCCGCCCTGTTCGGCACACAGGCCCAACGCCGCCGCTGGCTCAAAAAACGGCTCTATGCTCTGCCCGGCTCGCCGGTTCTGCTGTTCTTCTATCGATACTTTCTGCGATTGGGTTTTCTGGACGGCGTTCCGGGCCTGATTTACTGCGGTTTCCAGGCCGTACAAATGTTCCATACAAAATCGAAGATCTACGAACTAAAGAAGTCGAGTAAGTGCAGGCCGGCTGAATAGGCGAAGCAAGCATGTGCGGAATTAGCGGTCTGGTCAATTGCGGAGATGGGGAGACGCTGGCGCGGATGACGCACGTCCAGGCGCATCGCGGTCCCGATGACTCCGGCGTATGGGAGCGTAGGTTCCCGGATGGTTCCTACATCGGCCTGGGCAGCCGCCGCCTCGCCATTCTCGATCTGTCTGCAGACGGCCACATGCCGATGTGCAATGAAGATCGCACGATCTGGATCACCTACAACGGCGAGATCTACAACTTTGCCGATCTACGCCGTGAACAGGAGAGCAAGGGACACCGCTTCACATCGCACACCGATACCGAGGTGATCCTCCATCTCTACGAACAAGAAGGTCCTGACTGCGTGAAGCGCTTGAACGGGATGTTCGCGTTCGCCATCTGCGATCTGCGCACAGGAACGCCGACTCTGTTCGTCGCTCGTGATCACTTCGGCGTCAAGCCCTTCTATTATTTTCACGATGGCAAGCGGTTTGCCTTTGCCTCCGAGATCAAGGCTCTTCTGCAGCTTGACGAACTCCAGGCGGAATTGGATCCCGAGTCGCTTCACCAGTACCTGACATTCCTCTGGGTTCCTGATCCGAAAACGATGTTTCGCCGGATCGTCAAGCTTCCTTCCGGTTATTACGCCACGTTGCGCAACGGCGAACTGAAGTTGACTCAGTACTGGGATCTGACGTTTCCGGCGGTGGATCAGAGTTACCCGCGATCCGAGGCCGATCTTGCGAATGAGATTCGCGAACGCTTTTCTCGATCGGTGCAGGCGCAGATGGTCAGCGATGTTCCTATCGGCGCGTTTCTGAGCTCAGGTCTCGATTCCTCCAGCATTGTCGCCATGATGAGCCGCGTGACCAACCGGCCGGTTCGCACGTACACGATCACCTTCCCGCGAAAATATCGAGTGGGAGAAACCACGCTCGACGATCCCGAAGTCGCCACCCGCCTGGCGCGCCACCTGGGCTGCGAGAACCATCGCATCGTCGTCGAGCC